>JAUYHA010000101.1 GCA_030690265.1 Dehalococcoidales bacterium
TAGTGTCTGCATCGGGCAGTTTAGCGGGACTGGTAATCAGTCCATAGGTCCGGTGCTGAGCTTCCGCAAGTAGCTCAGTTGTCTTGAGTTGCCGGTGGGTATGACAGTCTCAGCGTTTGTTAGCCCAACTTCCGCAGTTTAAGGTGAAAAGAATTTTGGGAGAATTTTTTCAGATAGGGTTGCGCGGCACTTTGTGGTTGGGGTCTGGTTTTCCAAATTTGGGCAAGTCGTGATATCCCATGTAGTGTAAACATTCTTCTCTGGCGCAAGGCGGTATAATGCTGGTATGTATCTGAGACGTTGCCGGCCGACCAAGTGTAAAAAGGACCATATGTACTGGGAACTGGTCGAGTCCTACCGGACCGAACGTGGTCCTCGCCAACGGGTGGTTGCCTACCTTGGGGATGTGGGTGAAGCTGAGCGGATTGGAGTGGAACAGATAGCGACAGAGCGCGTGGGTTGGCAAAGCCGCCTCTTTGATGAAGGCCCCAAACCGGAGTGGATGGAGGTAGATACCAGGCGAGTGCGTGTCGAGCGGGTGCGCGACTTTGGTGGTTATTGGCTAGGTCTACAAGCCTCGGAACAGCTTGGTCTAATATCTCTTCTCGATTCGATGGCTCACGGGCGGGAGGAAATTCCCTGGTCGATGACGGCCATGATTCTGGTATTGATGCGGCTTTGCGAGCCCGCCAGCGAGTTACGGATGGCAGAGCACTTATATGAGCGGAGCGCCCTTGACGATCTGCTGGGGATACCGGCTGACAAGGTAAATGATGACCGGTTGTATCGAGCCCTGGACAGCTTGTTGCCCCATAAGAGCGAATTAGAGAAGCACCTGAAAGAGCGTCTGGGGCAGTTGTTTAATATCGAATATGACCTGCTCCTGTATGATGTGACCTCGACTTATTTTGAGGGGCAGAGCGCCTCCAACGAGCAAGCCCTGCCTGGTTATTCCAGGGACCACCACCCTGATTGTAAACAAATATGCATAGCCCTGGTGGTCAGCCGTGAGGGTATCCCCCTGGGTTATGAAGTATTTGCCGGTAATCGTAATGACGTAACGACAGTGAAGGAGATAGTCGAGAAGATCGAGAGGCAGTATGGTACAGCTGGGCGTATCTGGGTGATGGACCGGGGGATAGTATCCGAGAAGAATCTGGAGTATTTGAGGGCCGGTGGTCGGCGGTACATCGTGGGTACCCCCAAAAGCCAGTTGAAGCGGTTTGAACGTGAGTTATTGACCGAGGACTGGCAGAAGGTCCGGGAAGGGCTTGATGTAAAGTTGTGTCCTTCTCCAGATGCTGGAGAAACCTTCATTCTTTGTCGCAGCAGTTCTCGCAAGATAAAGGAAAAACAGATCCATGAGCGATTTGAGAGGCGTCTGGAGAAGGGATTGACCAAGCTTACTGAGAGTTGCCTGAAGAAGAAGCCGAAGGTGGGAGTAGTGGAGCGGCGGGTAGGCAGACTACTGGGAGCCAACAGTCGTGCCGCCGGTCTATTCAGGGTAAAAGTAACCACAAGTGAGGACGGACGAACTGCTGTTGTATGGGAGAAAGTCGAAGCATGGCGGCAGTGGGCCCAGTTGAGTGAAGGATGCTATATGCTGCGTAGCAATATCTCCGACTGGGATGCCGAACAGCTCTGGCAAGCCTACATCCAACTGACCGAGGCGGAAGCAGCCTTCCGGATACAGAAAGGAGACTTGCGTATAAGACCGATATGGCATCAAAAGACGGAAAGAGTAAACGCACATATCCTGGTCTGCTTCCTGGCCTATGTCCTGTGGAAGATGATTGGGCAGATATCCAAGAGGGCTGGTCTGGGAGATGAGACCAGAAAGGTCTTCGATGAGATCGCACAGATCAAGGTGGTAGATGTAGTCCTGCCAACCAAACAGGGTGTAAAAATTCGCAAGCGATGCATCGCTCAACCCACCAAGGCTCAGGCTACCCTATTACAAAAGCTCCAGTTACACCTCCCCCAGCGTCTGAAAATCTACGAAATGTAGTGTAAACTTTCCGTTTGTAAAAACTCACTTCAGATTCGAAACTGCGGAAGTTGGGCTAACTTATGCAACGAAGCATTAGTCTGGGTGAAGAATCAGACTTATTATCGATTATCACAGTTGGTACAAATAACTGGCTGGTGTACTGTCTCGTAAGTATCTTGACATATGTTTGTTACTGTCATTCCCGCGCAAGCGGGAATCCAGATAGAAGCATGGATTCTGTATCAGGCCCGGAATAACAGAGAATGTAAAGGCATTTGTAATACATTACACTGGGGTCTGCCCACCGATTTATAATTGCCGCCTAACGTCCCGCATCACCCGCGCGCCGCGTCGACATGATC
>JAUYHA010000122.1 GCA_030690265.1 Dehalococcoidales bacterium
CGAGATAGGAGGTTTACCGAAGGGGGCAAAGGGGGTATACGGCTTGAGCATCAGGTCTATGGCCGGTAAGCCGGTTGTTGAGAGTTTCGGCAATATCCGTGAAACAGCCAAGGGTCCGGTGGAGGAGGAGGTTCGAGAGCCGATTGTTGATGTATTTGATGAGGAAGACCACATTCTGGTCATCGCTGAGCTTCCCGGTGTATCTGAAGAAGGAATCAAAGTTGAAGTAGCCGGGGACATTCTGAATATCACCGCCTCAGATACCGACCGGAAATATGCCAAGGAAATTCTGCTCCCCACTAAGGTGAAACCCGCGTCGCTAAAGCGCAGCTACAAGAACGGAATATTGGAAATCAGGCTTGAAAAAGAGAGATGACCGAGAAGAATGCAGTTTCATTAACTCTTCGCGTAAGTGAAGCGAAAACGAAGGATGTAGGTCGCGGTATAGCCCGCATCGACCCGCAGGACCTGGACAAACTCGGACTCCAGGTGGGAGAGGTCGTGCTGATTGAAGGGAAACGAAAGACGGTTGCCAAAGTTATGCCGGCTTATTCCGAAGACCGGGGGAAGTCTCTCATCCAGATTGACGGGCTTTTACGAAACAACGCCCAGGTGTCTCTGGATGAGAAAGTAAATGTGCAAAAAACCAGCTGCTTGCCAGCTGACAAAATAATATTGAGCCCCTTGACACTGACCAGGTCAATCAGCAGGGAGAGGGACACCAGGTATATCGGCACTCTGCTGGACGGACTGGTGATGGTCGAGGGGGATACCATAAGGGCCAATCTTTTCGGCACCCGCAGCCAGGATTTTACGGTTATCGGCACTGTTCCCAAAGGAGCGGTGCTGATCCATGCCAGAACCAAAGTTGAGGTTGCGGCAAAGGGTGAAGCCAAAGCTAAAACGTTCAAGGTTTCCTATGAAGATATCGGTGGACTGGGGAAGGAACTGCAACGGGTCAGGGAGATGATTGAGCTCCCACTGAAGTATCCCCAGGTATTCGAACGGCTGGGGATAGACCCGCCAAAAGGGGTGCTGCTCCACGGCCCGCCGGGGTGCG
>JAUYHA010000126.1 GCA_030690265.1 Dehalococcoidales bacterium
CCAGTCGAATGTGTCCTCTTCATCACCGAAGTCCTGAAGTTCCGGGTGTTTAGAATTAAACAGTTTTACTGTAGCACTACCACCGCCATATACATCCACCAGTTTGCCCCTTTCGACAAAGGCTTCTACGAGTTTTTTATCCTTCGGGTCAGCACCAAGGTTATAAATCTGTGCCCTTCTCATGTCAGCCCTGTATTCAGTGTGGCTCTTATCCCATGCTTTTAAGGCAACTTTATCCTTCTTCTCCAGAAGTGCGGCACGTTCTTCAGTCTCCGGCCTCCACTTGGCCTGAATCTCCCAGATGGGAACTTTCTTAACGTCAATATCCTTCCAGTTAAAGGTATCTTCCTCATCCCCAAAGTCTTGCAGTCCGGAGTGTTTATAGTTGTAAAGTTTTACCTCTGGACTATTGGCGCTGAATTCGTCAATCAGGTGGCCTCGTTCTACGAAGGCTTCGATTAACTTGGTATCTTTGGGGTCTGCACCCTCGGTATACATCTGGAGTCTGCGCCGGTCATCGCTGAATTCCATGTGTTCTGCATAGTACGCCTTCTTGCCAGCAGGAGTTTTAATGGCCTTAACCGCCTCAAACTCCTCCGCCCAGTTATCCCTTATCCTAAGTCCCTCTATAACCTCATCAGACAGGTCGTCCTTCCATATCCCGATACTAACGGCCACGGCATTCATTCCGGGGTGGTCGAGTCTATTCAACTTTGCCTTCACACTCATCGGGCCTTCCTGCAGGGCAATAACCTGATGGGCGGAATACTCATCCAGCACCGTTGTATCAGTAATTTTTTTATCAAGCATATCTGAACGAGCCATATCCTTGACATAATCCATGTTCAGCAACTTGGTAGCCTTTGTTTGTTCCCTACGCTTGTCCTCATCCTCAATGTAGTTAGGCGATTCCTTGTCACTATAACTCTCAATAAGTTCCGTGGTAGCCCTGTTCTTGACTTTCAGTTCAAGACTTTCTACAGGAGTATCAATGAGTTCACGGCCAAGGAACTCTCGCAGGTCATCATCCGCAGCCACTGCAAGTTGTGTCTCCCAACTGTTCCAACCATGTTCTTTCCCTGTCTCAAGGTAATTGAAATAGTTTTCTACAGACGCATCCGGCGGTAGGGTTTTATCTGGCAGCATACCATCAGTCACGTCCAGGGTACTGATGAGTCTTTTCACTTCTTTATAAGCTTCAAGTGAAAGTATCTGCGCCTGACCCCAGAGTGCAAGTTGCGCATTCTCAATCGGATTTACCTTGAGCCATTCGTCACGGGGATTGACCTTTAGTTCAAGATGGTCTTTGACGAACTGTGGTTTCTTCTCATCGGGTGCGTTCATGTACTTCACCAACAGGTCGTACTGTTGACGGGTTACATTGCCCAGTTTGGCATTAGGATTCATCTTATCGAATTCCTTGAGTTGTGATAAGTTAGTTATCTTCTGTCTCGCCTTCCATTGCTTGTAGTATTGGACAATAGTTTCACCTTCATCTTGGTCGGTGTTAATCTCATACAAAGCCACTGGCGGTACACTGTCGGCCTCCATAGAGGCTATCTCCTTTTGCGCCCACGCCTTTGCCTCTTTATTAAATCTACCATCAATAATGTCCTGTGGCAGAATACTATCGAAGATTTTATTGTAATCGCTATTCAGGTCTTTGAGATTGTATTCCGGCAACGGTTTGATGGTCTCGCCTTCCTTCCTGCGTTTGTTGTAATCAGCGAGTTCTTCCTGTGCCTTTTTCTTCACATCCACATCCTTGCTTTCAAGTCTTACGTCTATCTCCCTCTTGCCAAGGAATTCCACCATTTCCGTTGCCTTGGACTTATCATCCTTATTAGTCTCCCTCAAAGCGTACCGGCTGAAAATGAGTTCCCTTGGTTCACCCTCTCTTAAACCACGTTCTGCCTGCACAAGATACGGCGTTGGGTATCCCATTATCTGTCCCCCGGCTTTGGCAAAGAACTCTACCGCAGCGATGAAGTCATCCATACTTACGTCCTTGTATGGGTCTTGTCCTGCCGCCACCATCTTCCTGATTTTAGAAATACCGTTCTTGGCATCCTGAGCAGTAGCGAATATCGGACTCGCCTGATAGTCGTAAGGTTCTCCGGATATCCAACCCGCTACAGAGTCTACCATCTGGCCGAAGGTAAGCATATAGTTCAACGGTGCTAATAATACTTTCTTGAGTTGCTCCTCTTCACGGTATTTAAACCCCGCAGCCATCCACCAGAAGATTGTTGGCATGGCAATCCAGACAAGGGCAAGGTTTGAGATATTCTTTACTTTACTACCTCTGCCATATTGCAGGTTTCTGAGACTTGATGCCATAATTCTGAAGTATTGCCCTGGCTGATTCTGGAACATATTGGTGAGTTTCAACCACGGGTTGCTGTTCTGGAGAACTGATAGATTCTCATAATCAAAGGCTGGCTGTGTTCTGTTTGTTAAATCCTCGGCACCGGCCATCGCCTCTTCTTTGGTCAATCCTTGTTTCAACCCCTGCTGATATTTTGCCCACATACCCTGTGCAACTGCCAGTTTATCACCCATCCTGATAAGCTCCATGAAGACATCTGTAAAGTTACCCTTGCCCGATATGGCTTGTGTCGCCTTTCCCTTTAATGCAAAACTAATGTCACGTTCAAACCCGCTGCCGAACCTCTGCCGTGCATAAGCCGATTTTTCCAATAGTTCCCGGTAGTTCTTAATTGGATTCTTCCAGAAGTCCGCAACGCCCCCGAAGAAGTCCTTGCCCCCCATTTCAACAGTATAGGCAAATACAGACGGCACCTGTCTCATGGCAACTGACGGTTTAATGGCCAGTACAGATTTAGTGAAGTTCCTCCTGAGCCAGTCAGCCTGTGCCCCCATGAAGGATTTTTCTCTGCCATCCCGTGCCATACCGTTAATGTATTTTTCAATAAGTTGCAGTATCGGTTTCCCGTGATATTGCCTGATAGCAGTCTGAATATCACTGCTTCCGAATACTTTTCTCAAGTCACGGATAGTATGCGCCCATGCCTTGAAATGCTCCATTTGTGTAATGTGATTTATCAGTGTGTCATTGGCATCACTGAACTTCAGGGGCTTGATGCTACCAACACGGGATTTAAGACTGCCATTCTTAACCGAGGCATAGCGAGACAAGTCCTGGTAGAACAAAATACTTTCGTCTATATCGTCTGCAAGGTCACGGTTAATGGGTGAGTAGAATTCATTATGTGGAAGATGTGTTCCATAGATATCAGAGTAGATTTCATCCACACCTTTGTAGTATTCCTGATAGTAATTCATCTGCCAATCAGCCCAGGCTATGTCAGTATCAGTCATAGCCTCACCCACGGCATTCACCATCTTATCAGTCCACTTCATACCCTCCCTAAACGTCCTATCAAGGGTTGTGTCCTGCATCTCCATGTATTTCTTCTGCATTTGCCCACGGGTCATTCTTAATCGCACAGTTTCCCCATCAGTATTCTTGAATTCCCCAAGGTCTATTACCTCATCATGCCACTGGTTCAGGAGTGTATTGGCTTCTCGCTTTGTCTTGACCCCAGCTATACGGTAGAAAGCGTCTCTAACTTCTTTTTGTGCTTTCTGAACACCTGCATATTCATTGTTTCTGGCCCGGTGAACAGCGTTCCCAAACTTACTGATTGCACTTTTGTAAGGTGCGGCTTTCGTAAACTTGCTAAGTTTATCCATCAAATTATCCCAGTTGTACTGCCAGTTGATAAACCTATCAGCCCAAGAGGAAGCAGCCTCTAATTCCCTGGAAGATACCGTGGTGCCACCAGGCTTTAACCCCTTTCCGCCAGTGAGGACATCCTGCACATCGGCCTTGACTGCATCCATCTTCTCATTGTAAGCAGCATCCTTTTCAGCCCTGAGCGTTCTGCCAGTAAGAATAATGGATTCAATATCATCTTTTAGTGTCTGCATCTCGTCGGAGGTCATTTCGTTCAGGCCGGTCACACCAAGAAGTTCGTTGGCATTGAGCATCTCATCATAAGACAATTTCCCGTCATTGTATGCCTGTATGTTGTTGGCTATTCCCTCTTTGGCTTTAAGTCTGTCCCCCTTGAGATTGCCCCTGATAATATCAAGTAAGTCCTGTGCTCCGGGGATGAACTTACCTACTGGCACACCTGCCACCTTTTTAACCTTGGTCTTGGCTATAAGGGTATTAATTTCACCTTTGAGTCTCCTCTGCTCTGCCTGCTCTCCGATTTCATCAGCCCTTTTAATAACCTCAAACAAATCCTTATCTGTCTTGGCATCCCTTACAGCAGTAAGTAATTTCCCCTGTTGAGCCACCGGGAGAAACTTGCGGAGATAATTAGTTAGTGTCTTCTTGGTTGCAACTATTCCCGCAGCCTTGCCCTTAGCTTCAGCCTTTTGCCTCTCCAGTTCGGTCTTGTATTCACCGGCTTTTGTCTCTGCTTCAAACTCGTAGAAGTCCTTGAGACTGGCTATCTTATCATTAAGGAAGTCAATCTCATCCTGTGATACTTCTTGCCCACGTTCTATCCTGTCTGTCAGTGTACTCACTCTTTTAAGGAGTTTATCTGCATTATTCAAAGCCCATCGTGCGAACTGGACATCGGCCCCCTGAGTAGGTATCGGTGTCTTAATGTCCGCTATCTTCTTGCGAGTGATATTAACATCAGCTTCGAGTTCGCTTTTCATCTGTCTTACTTGGTCAGTAAGGGTTGCTTTGGATGCTGGCTTTACTTCTACTACACCAGATGGGGCTACTGGCGGTTCAACTGGCGACGGCTTGACACCAGTTGCCACAGGCGGAGGTGAAACGGGATACCGTGCTATATACTTTTCTGACTGCTCCACTGCCCTGCCACGCCATGTCTCGCCCTTCTTCAAAGGAGTATCCCATTGTCTGCCAGACAAACCACGTGTGAGCGACATGTATTCTAAATCTGGCGCTCCTCTCGCATCCAACACTGCAATCTTTTCCTTCATCCGTGGCCCAATAAACTGTTCAGCCAAAAGAGGCTCCGCCTTGGGTGTTATTACTTCTTCTTTTTGCAGGTTATCCCATGCCTGCCGAGGTGTCATATCGTCAATGGCGTCCTGGGTGAACCCCTTGGCCTTGAGGTCACTCTCCATCTTCCTTGTTATCATGAAGGGAATACCTTCTGGTCTTACTGGTCTTGGCGCAACTTTGGGTGGCAACTCTGCTTCACCTTCGCCCTTCTTACCGCCAGGTATCTTTATGAAGCCCTTCTGACTGCCGAAGGTCATGGGACGATACCAGTTTCCGTTCTTATCGTCCTGTCGCCATCCCAATTCTATCATCCTGTTACGGCTGAGTTCCCCCAGTTCCGATGGGGGTACACGAGTCATTGCCTTGCCACCTGCCAGCATCGAACCCGCAAGTGTCATGGGGCCGAAGGCGATGGTACTTTCTATAGTAGTCTCGGCCAGTCCCTCAAACAGACCTTGATTCTCATTGATGAACCTTACCCCTGCATTGGTGACAATCTCCTGCACATCCTCTTGAAGTACTTGGTTGGCTGTGTTCTGGAGTCCGCCGATTATCTTCCCGCCGACGGTACGGGCACGAAGTCCTTTAATAACGCCCTTGGCCAATTCTTTCTGTAGTGTCTTCTGAAATCCCTTGAATATACCCGGTGCGAGATTCTTCAGTATCAGCATATCCCCAATGGTTTCCACTCCTGCAATCGCTATAGTCAATGGGAGTGCCAGCACGTTAATTTCCCCTGGTGTCGCCCCGTTCTCCAACAGGATATTCTTGGTATTCTGATACATCAGTCCGGTGACTAATCCCAAACCAGATAACCAACCACCAGTTGCGATGGCGCCCATAGCCGCTATCATAAACGGTGCCGCACGAGCAGCGGAGAATAGCCAATAAGCCGGGTCTTTAGCCAGGTCAGGGTGTTTCATTACGCCTTCTTCAAACTTGGGCTTGGGCGCCCACTCTGGATGGTCTGCTATGAAGTCATCGTAAACTACCTGGTTACTGCCGTATATCTTGGAGAACTCGGCTCTTGCACCGCGGTTCTGGTAGGTCATCTTATCGGCGTAGTCATCACCAAATAGCTTACGCTCTATGGCCGAGGCGTCACGGAACAGCACCTTGGGCAGTAAGTCCACGGTAGTCTGTCTGAGGTCGTGCAGGAGGCCGAAAGAAGCCACGGCAACAGCGTCCATAGCATCCTTAAACACACCCTCTTCCGGTAGTTTCTCGAACTCCCTTGTCGCTGGACTCCACGTCCCCATCCATGTGCCATTATCGTTGTAGACCTTGTTGTGCACCATGTCAATATTGACAAGTTTCATTTCGCCATCTACGGGTACTTCCAACTTCTGGACTGAGAATAGGAGGTTGATGTTGTCCCATGTGTAATCCATCGCACGAAGCAAGTCCTGTTTCTCTTTAGTCCTACCCCCTGTTCTAATGGTATCCACGAACTTGTCAGGATTGCTTTGCCATGAGTTGATAAAGGCCACATAATCGCTATTGCTACTACCAGGGAATGCCTTGTGGTATAACGGTTCTATAATTTCATTCGGTGATTTCTTAAAAAATTCCACAAAGTCTTGCTCAGTTGCCGATGGAAGTATTCCCCTTACGAAGTCTTCAGTCTCAGGGGTACGTCCTGCATTGCGTACGGCATCTATATAATTCTTCCGCATGGAAGGGGACATGAGTATGAAATCCAGTTCCCCATCGGTTGTAAGCGGATATTCTGCCTTGTACTGCTTCTTCCATTGGTCTCGTTCATCAATGTCTAACTCCCATGGCTGTTTATCAGGCTGTTCTGCCAGTGGAGGCAATAAGTCCCCTGGAAGTTCAGCCGGTGGCAATTCACCCTCTGGCAATACAAGGTCAGGTTCTTTCTTTGGGGGTCGTATAAATACACGGGCATCTGGGTTAGCCGCATTGATAGCGTCCTGCTGTGCCTGCCTGAATGCCTCATCCTGTGCTTCCTGCGCTTCCTGATTAGCGATAAACAAATCATACGACTGGTCGTTCTGGTATTGCTTCCATGCCGCATCAGCCTTCTGTTGTGCCTTTATGTACTCGTCAGCCTGTATCTGTTTTGCTTTTAACCACTCCGCCTGTTGCTGGTCTTTATACTGCTTATTGAGATATTTTCTGAGTTCGTCCTCGGTAAATATCTGTCCTTCGGGACTCAGAAAACGAGGAGCCATTCTTTGCTCAAGCTTGCCTTTAGCCCGCCGTTCACGTTCCGGGGCATCCCTTAGCCAGTGCTCACGCCATTTCGGGTCGGCCACAGTC
>JAUYHA010000127.1 GCA_030690265.1 Dehalococcoidales bacterium
CCTTTAAGAGTCCCGGATTAAATATCTGCTCTTAATAATAATGAAACGGCGATTAAGTAATAAAAAATACTTTTGGAAACTTTTTACTGGGAGATTGGAAGGCACCAACATATCACAGTCTGCGTATTGCGTCAAATAAAACTGTTACCGAACACTTACTTATTGCTTCATAATTCTGGTTACCGGGGAGGGGCGTTTAGCCATGCGCCATAACTGCTCCAGGTTATTATTTATCTGTTCAAGGAGCTTAACCGGATTCAACCCATGGTAAGTGGCTGCCAGTTCGGCCTTCTTAGCCTCGGTGAGTACACCCGCTTTGGTCAGGCGCTGGTACGGAGTCTGTGCAGTATCATAGACTTTGTGGACTTTCGCACCGTGCCTGGTCTTGGATACAAGCTTCATGGTCGGCTGGAAGAAATTAATATACAGGCGTACCAGGTCATATACCCTTCCAAGACACTCAAAAGAGGCTTTGGAAGCGTACCGCTCATAACCCACAAAACGGCGCACAATATTACCGTTTTTCTGTTCCACGTGACAGCTATCATTCTTCTTGTAGGCACGAGACCTGGTAAATGTAATCTTCTCATCCCGGCAGTATTCGTAGAAGCACTTATTGAGAAACTCGCTGCCGTTGTCCGAGTCTATGCCGAGTAAAGGAAAAGGCAGACGCTTACGCATGTGGTGTACCGTCTGACGCACCCTTACCTGCCATTTGCCCCAGACCGGCAGGCATTCCGTCCAGCCACTGGCAACATCCACAGCACAGAGGGTGTTCAGGTAAAAACCCTCCGTACTCTCTCCACAGTGAGCCACCAGGTCTGTTTCCATGAATCCAGTCTGGTCCTCTTCCCAGTCGGCAAAAGTCCTGATGGGTACAGCATTCTTCAGCAGACTTCCCGGTCTGGTAGTGGAAAGTCCCTTCCGACCAACAAGCTTGCGGTAGGGTCGTAATAATCGGTCTATGGTTGATGGACTCATACGGCAAAGTTGCGCCTCTACGGAACTGTCAATACGCTGCTCCCCGTGTTGTCTAAGTACCCTCACCATCTCCGGTAGGAATGGATTTAGTCGCTTGGAGCATAGACGGTCACTGGCTTCCCAGACTCCTTTCAGCGCCTCCGCCACTTCTGAACCGTATTTACGCTTCCTGCCTCGCCGTTTGCCAGGGGCAGACTGGTTTGCTCGATTCAATAGCCTGATGGCCGCCTTACGATGAAAACCTGTAACCCTGGTAAATTCATCCAGCATCTTGCTCTTCCCTTCTTTCGATGCCCTAAAATATCGGTCTCTTTGTGCCTCCGCGTATTCCAATATGCTGCGTCTTGTCACTGTTACCTCCTTCAGTAACTTTAATTTTGACGCAACTACCACCCTTTTGGTAACTTTTATTATAAGTCAATGCGCCCTGTGGCTGTTCAGCGGGTCTTCTGCTATACTAATTAATCAGAAGGGCAGGGTTACGCCTACCGGGCAGTAACGCCTTCTGGATCAAGGGTATTCAGGCTGGCCCCTGTAGCTCAGAGGATAGAGCACTGGCCTCCGG
>JAUYHA010000128.1 GCA_030690265.1 Dehalococcoidales bacterium
TGTGCCATGTCATAGCAGCTTTGGCAAGCCCAAAGGTCACGAGCAAAGATTTCTAGGCGTTTCTTTTGCCATCGTGGGTCCTTGAGCTTTTGAGAGTATTCTGTGGATGTTGGTCTCATAGCCGCCCTCTCCTTCTCAAAACAAAGAGAGAGAATCCCGACATAGCGGAACTCCCTCTCTTGACAAACTTATTCGATTATGTATAATATTTATTATTAGGTTCATGAAGACAGTCCCTTCTTGAACTGAAGGCCCGCACCGCCCTCGGCTAACACCGGGGGGCTTGGTGTTTCAGGCGGGAGAAACTTCCAAGAGTTTAACAGACCTTTTCGCCGGCGTCAATCCTCTACAGCCCTGCCAGCCTTCCATTAAGTCCTGGAGAACGTTGTTTGGGCCTTACCTGGCCGGCGTAGTTAATCATAACCCCGACCACCCTCTCCAGTTCTTCGGGTGTTGGATCATGCATTAATTTCAGGATATCCCTGGCCTTCCTTACATCACCAAGACACTTATCGTACACGGTCTTTGCTATTAGCGCTGCCAGTGGTGCTTCGGCTCCATGCCTTTTTACCAGGAAGCTCCTGCAGACCCTGATGAACTCATCCCGTGTATATTCGGGAAAGTGGGCGTGCATCCCGAAGCGGGAAAGGAATTCCGGTGTCATCTTGGCCGAAGAGTTGCAGGCTGCGATCACAGTGGTTTCGAGATGTACCCCCCTGGTATTGCCGCTCTTGGTCGAAACCAGCTCACCGGTTTCCATAACGCCAAGGAGCACCGGCAGCGTCCAGTGGTCCATCTTATCCGCCTCATCTAGAAGCAATATAGTAGGTTGTTCTGCGAAAAAGAGGGCGGATAGTCCTGCAGCGGATGTCCTGGATCCAAAGGCCAGAGCTGCAAAGGGCGCCACCTGGCGGATGCCCTCCAGGAAAAGTGACTTTCCACAAGCCGGTGGGCCCTCCAGCAAAAAGTGGACACGCTTCCCTGCCTCCAAGGTTTCAGCTATCATTGCCTTCAGGTCATCCCACATCTCTATATCAGCGAAAGCTTCCATCAACTCCGCCGCGGTAACATGGGGTCTTGCCTCCATGGCGGTCCTGGCCACAACTCCCAGGCCCTTTTCAGAGAGACTGTAGCTCCGAAAGCGGCCGGCTTGATTGCATAACTGAATCAGATGCTCGTCCATCAACCGGTTTAAGTCAGATGTGCTGGCACCGATCCTTAAGGAAGACCAACCTTGCATTTTCCACTTCTCACCGTTCTTAGGGTTGCTCTCGAGCTGATAGGCCCTGAGTAGTATGGCCATATCGTTGGTGTCGGTCATTTCACCTCTCTTTCTTCTGGTTCCTGGTAGGGAATCTCCAGTGCCTCAAATAGCGCAGCTTCGCTTGACCGAGCGATGAGAACCTCTTTGCCCTCACAGCCCTGGGCCTCAATTCTGAAAAGCCCGGAGCCGTCAGCGTGGAGCTTCATGCCGTTGTTTCGGGCAATAGTGCACAAACGGATGTTATTTTGCGCAGACCCAGTCCTTATTAGCACCAGGGTGGCCATGGTCTGCGGGGTCGCAAAATAAAGGTCGACCGGAACCTCTTTATAGACAAACCTGGCCAGCTTCTTACCGCCGTAGCTACAGTCCATCGCCTTCAGCTTCAGGATAAATTTTATAAGGTTTTCAGGCAGGCAGACCATATCTATGTCATGCACTACTGGACGCCGCCGGCGTATGCTGCCGGCCACAACTATATCCAGGCAGTATTGTTCAAGCTCTTTTCTGAGTTCCTCCGCTACCGCTTGCGCCTCGGCCAGGGGTATCTCTTTCTTGAACGTTGGCGCTTCGTCAGGGAATAGGCTTTGCTGCTGTTGTTTCTTCAATTGTTTTCCTCCCTAAAAGACATTTGTTCCGGATTCTTTTTCTCCGGCACATTCTTAGACGTGTCGGGCATCCTTCCGTAGAACGGACATTCCTGAGGCTTGTAACAGCAAACTATCGGGCCGGCCGTTAGCTTCAAGAAGCAGACCTTATCCCCCTTCGGACAGGGATGCTCAGGCTTCAGCGGCCAGCCGGTCTTTTCATCAACTTCAGGTCTCATCGTCATCAGAACTGCCACATTTAGGGCAGCTATAGCCTTCCGCAAGCCCTTCGTATACTAGTACAGGATTTCCACACTGGTAACAAAAGTTGTGCGGACCATACTTGGTCTCAAGCTCCGTTATTTTCCCCTTAGATAACATTTCTCTCCTTTTCGTTTGGCACCTCGTACCAACAATTGTTGCAAGCGTCACATTGATAAGCCTTCATCGCGGGCTCATATCCCGGTTGGTTGAGAGGCCGCTTCCAGGTATAGCCATCAATCTTGCACACTGGGCAAAAAGCGACGCAGATTTCCCAGACATGCCCTTTTGCGTCGACCATAGAGTCAGGTGGCCTGGTCATGCTGGCAGCGCCACCTCAAAGAACTTGAAATAGCCCTTGTAGGGGATAGGCTTAGGTAGCAGCTCGGGGTATTCACAGGTGAAACCAAATGGCCCGAAGAACCATGGGTCATCGCTTTCGGTCACCTGTCCAGTGATGACCACGCTTCCAAGAATGTGACCGAAGTACTTGGATTGCTTGATGTCCGCTGGTCGGCTCTTGTCTCTCTGCCAGACGCCAAACATTACACACAGTTCCTCTTGCACGCGCGCCCATTGACTCGGCATCATCAGCAACTGCAGGTCTTCCAACCTTGCTCCCGGGTACCACGTCAGGCTGGCCTGTATCAACACCCGCTGGGGAACCTTAAACGATTTCGGCAGCGGCCAGTCCCGGTTCTCAATAGGCTTTAACGGCTTCTTGGGATCATCTTCATATGCCCGCCAGAGAACCAACGAAGCGTAGGGTTGTTGGAGTGATAGACACAACATATTAACAGTCCACCTTTAAAACCGTAAGGACAAATAGTATACCGGAGGCAATTAAACCGACTATGCTTATAAATAAAAGGATGTAAAGATGGATGAAAGATTTTTTTATATGCTTCCTCAGCCTCTCCAACCTTGCTAATGATTCTTCTTCCGATAACTCCACTTTGAATTTGACGTTGTTCAAAATACCTCCTCCTATCGTTTGTTAAGCTCCGATTGCATGTAGAATGTTACTAATTAAAAGACTTTTGATTGCCGCTTGGATTTTACCCCGACAACTTTTTGGAACATCACACCATTCATAGGTAGCCATTGCAACATTGATACCTATGGTTTTTAATGCTGCCTGTCGCGTCGGGACATCCGTATGATTCCAACGGGACTCATAAAACTTTATTCTTATTGTCATATCTTCTCCGTATATGGCCTGGGTAGAAATGTCGAAGGGATATACAAGGGGTGTTTGGGCTGCCCTGATTTGTTCACGCCCAGGCAGTAGATTTTGTGCCTGTTACTGCTGAGTTCATGGAGTACTTCAACGGCGCGTAGTTTATCAGTAAGGTTCTTAAGTTCACCCCAAGCGCAGATTAACTTTGGAATACTTTCCACCGTATTAAATATTCTACTAGCTTGCTGCTTATCTCCCTGTAATTCGTTCCAATCTAAGTAGTCTAGGTCCTTTTGGTTAGCCCCTATGCGGTTCCACAGGTTCCACGCCAGGAGGCCGCCGTACCCCCATAGGCGTGCAAAACCAATACACTTCCTGATTGTAGGGTCATCTTTCACGTCGTTAGCAGTGGAAGGATTGTGCATTATGAACCCTATAGTGGGGAGCTTCTCGTCCCAAACCCTTCCCAGCTCATAGCGATAGTTACCTTCGATTATTGCGGTTCTTTCCATACTTCTTTACCTCACTTTTTCCCTTCTCCTTAGCTATTATCACCGGGCAACCCGGCCAGTCGCAGCTCCCAGTGCAGTTGTGGCAGACTATTTGGATTTTCTTTCTGGGCCACACGTTAAACCTCTTTCTTCAACTGCTCGATAAGGTCGCTGGCCTGGGCTATCGTTATCGCTTTGCAAACATCCTTGCTAAGTTCCTCTATAGGCTTTTTCACTTTCTGTGCCAGCCATCCCAGCAGGCCCTTCTCATCCCAACCGGCCTTTGTGGCTATTTCCACCATAAACTTGTACTGGGCCAAGGTCATGTTGATAGTATTGGATTGTGCGCCACCAGGTGGAGGTGAGCCGCCGGCGCCCTGCTGCTTGGAGAATTTACGTATCAACTCAGCCTCAGCCTGGCCCAGGGTGCGACCGTTGTCGAGCCAGTCCTTCAGAGAGGGCACATGCAGGGTGCTATGTACCTGCTCACTCGATATATTGAGAGAGCGCATCTTTTGCCAAAATGCCTTCCACTGCGGGACTGTCTCCCCCATAAATATAATCCGTAGCGCCGAGGACACGCCGGGCATTGCCTTGGCGGCATCCATCTCCGCTCTTTTGGTGGCCATCGCCAAAAGGGTGTTTACCATGTCACCCCAGTCTGGCGATGGTATCTGCCATTCAGTCGGAAGCTCACCGGTCTCCTTGTCGGGGTATTTGCCCGTCCTGGTGCGGAGTCCCTCTTTATCAATGCCGTAGTCCTCCGGATTCTTCACCCATCGCTTGCCGTATTTCTGCTCGAGTGTAGAGGCTACACCCATCCCCTCAGCCTTCACAGTATTCGTACCTCTTTCAATAACTTTGACCCGGACAATGTACGTGATGAGGTCTTTGTCCGGGTCTATGGTGTATTGCAGTATCTCAGGCTCGAAGTAGCAGGAGAATGCGTTGATAATTTTCTGGCTGCCAGGATCCTGAAGAAAGGGGTCGGGGATACCCTTGACGGAGCCATAGTCGACATCCGGGATCAGTGAGTTCTGTACGAAGGTTTCCAGTAAGGTTATGTTCTCCTCCATAATTGCCAGCGCCTGAGCACTGATCCTGGCGGGTAGGTTTGCCGGGGCCTGGGGTAGACTTTGAACTTTGGACTCTATGATTGTTGGAAAGTTGGTCATAGTTTCTCCTTTATTTTTACTTCTTCCAGCATTTGGCCGCTTTATCCAGCCCCAAGCATCCCCAGCATCTTAAACCCAGAGCGCTCCAGGGCCTGGAAATAGGTCTCCCCTGAAGGGAGTAGGGCGTAGGGCAGGAAGACCTCCTCGAGCTTGACCATGCCCAGCTCTATCAGGGCCATCTGCGCCTCTACCCAGTCCTTTATGATTCTCCAGGCCACCCGCGCTGCCTGGGCGCGGTCCTTAGCAGTAGTTATGCTGTGAAACGCTATGTTAGGATGTCGTTTCTGAAGTACTTTAAATACTGCCTCAGTGTTGACAGGGAGCTTGAACGAGAGGTCACCTCTAGTTGTGGGGACGCTAAACGTAAGCGCCCCTATGCTCCCGTCTTTTAGGTAATCCAGCAGTAGGCTCCGGGCGCCGTGTTTGACCAGGATTCCCTGGATCTCCATCACGGTCTTCGCGGCCTCCACGGTGGTTGTATAGTTAAGCAGGGACATTGGTACCTCCCTCATTAATATCCGCTCCCATGGCTAAGAGGATATCCTGGCGAGCTTGCTCATAGGCCAGCCAGTCTATCTTGGCATGTTGGTGATAAGCAGGCTTATAGGGATTCTTAGCCCCTCTCGCGGCGTCAACGTCGGCCTGGTGCTGGTGCATAATTGCTACTAGCATCTTTAGAAAATAAGGGTTGAATATTCTGTCATCTTTTTCCCCGTATATTTCTCTTAAGGCTGATTCAGTTAAGAGACCCCTTTCGTCTGTTTCCATTGACTATCACTCCTTTAATAGTTTGGCAGGTCAGCTCCTGGCTCGCGTTCCTCGCCGGGCATGGCGCCCATAGGAAGTTGAAGTCCCTTAGGATGGTTTCGCAGCTCTCCACGCCTTTCCAATTCCTCTAAAGGTGCCGCCTTCCAGAGCGGGCAATGCCGCTGAGCCTTTGCTACCGTTTTATTAGGGCGTCTTAGCCCGCTCCAGGCAAGCCACTGGTGGGCCGGCGGATTTATATCGGGGCCGTCGAAGCGGCCCTTAAAACAAGTGAAAGACCTGCGTTCCATGTAGCTGAGATGAGCGCAGGAAGCACAGTTTTTTGCAATAAGTAATTGTCGCTCTTCCAGTACCAGGCAGCAGGCGCTGCACAGGTCTAAGGTAACCCAGTGGCAAGGGCCCTCCTTGGTTATGCACGCTTCAAGCTCCGTGCAGCCACAAAGTCTACATTTGCGTTCTTTAAGCACGTTTTACTCCTTCTCTCCCTCCCGTTATCAGGGGGCTTCTGGGTATGCTTTTCTGATAATATCCGCACACTCTTTCAATGGTTTCTTATGGGCGGCGTCGGCGGTGGCGGAGGCGTAGGCGGCGTAGGCGGCGTAGGCGGCGTCGGAGGTGTAGGCGGCGTCGGCGGCGTTACGTAATTGCTCCCGCGAAATAGCCTCGCCTTTTGCCCACCTCTCCGCTAGCTCAATTGCCAAGAGGGGCCGTTTCTCCCCCTCGGCCACATAGGGCAGCGCTAACCTGGCGCATTGGCACGCAGCGAGCACCAGTTTTCGGTGGGCGGGACTCCCCCACTCTCCCATATTGCGAGCAAGTCGGTGCAACATCCAGTCCCCCCGCTCGCAATTATTCCACGCGGTCTGCCAATCTGGCTGGGTTTTGGCCCAGTCTATTGACTCCTGACAGGGTGTCGGGTTCAGCGTCCCCCAAGAATCTATCCAGTGTGTCATATTACACCTTCCTTTGGCTACTCCCTCTTTAGCTTCCTTATCCCCTCGTCCTCGAGCGCTATGATGCGGATGAAGGTCTCGTCAATCTCTTTTTTATGCGTCAGCATGACGCGGACCTCGACCGACTGGCCTTTGGCCTGGGCCTCCAGGAGCTTTTCCTTCTCTGCGCCGTCGAAGAACTCGGGGTTGGGCTTTATCGTCGAGTGGAGTTCGTTTTCGATGCGGGCGAAGTAGGCGGGTGAAATCCTACGCGGTTTCATTCAGGCCCTCGCCATCTGATGGGGGAGTATCTGGCCGGGACTGTATGACTTCGATGCCGGCGTCTCGCATTGCCTGGAGAGGATCGTATGGCCTGGCCCGCACCAAGTTTACAAGGGTTGGAGGCGCATCCCCTCCAGGCTTGGCAGGCTCCTCCTCTGACCTAAGACGAAGGATTCGCCTCAACGTCTGTGCAAACGACTCTTTTTTGCGAGTTTTGTTCACCAAAAATTCATATGTGTCGTCATCAATTTGGATAGTTTTTGACATTTTACCCCTCTCAGTGACATTTTAGCCTGTAGTGCTAAATTTCTGAGTCACAGGCTATTGGCTTGCAGTATAGCAAAGTCTTGTAACGATGTCAAGGGTTTTAAGCAATAAAGTTATTGAGCTTCAATGTGTTAAAATGTGGTTCGCACAGTGGTTATTATGTAGTGTTGAGGGTTATCTATATCTGGGTTGTATCTGGAGAGGGGCTTAATGCCCGGCTTAGCCCAAAGTTTGAGCTATAAGTCTACCTTCTTCAGTGATAGCGAAAGAATATTCCGCTACTGGCATCCGCTGGATTAGCCCTTTCCTCTCAAGGCTGTTCAAGGACCTTGCATCACCAGCTCCCCAAACATTGTCATTTCCAGCCCCAAGAGGGACAAAATAGATACTAATTGCCCCGGTCGTAAAATCTCTATCGGTTCTTTTATCTATGATGAGCAATAATTCCTTAGCCCTTTTTGATAGTACAACTTTCATCAGCCGGTCACCCTCCTTTTCAAACTTAGCCTCTGGCGCCCAGGGTGATACTAAACCATCACCAAGGGGCCAGGAGGCGTCAGATTTTAATGATTTGCAAACCAGTCTCTACTTCAATGTGGTCTTCCAAAGGGTATATTTTAGCCATCAGTATATTGCCTATACGATATTCAATAATGAAATAGCCAGCCCTTACACTGGGTCTGATCTTAATGCTTTGTTTTACCTGCGCGTTGGTTAACGATTTCAGTTTCATCCGGTACCTCCTTTTCAAAAGCGCCCTCTGGCGCCCCGGGTGGTACTAAACCATCACCGGTGGGCCTGGAGGCGTTAGATTTTCTTTTCTGAGCGCTTTTTCTCCATAGCGGTTCTACCCCGGTCGCTGAACGCCTTCTGTTCCTCCTCTCTAAGGTTGGTTTCTCGTATGTATGCTTCGAAGTTACTAACTTCTTCGCATAGCTCGATCATGTCATATGCATTACTAAAGCCAACAACGATATTGGGAAAGACTTCCCCGTCCTCGGTCTCTGTTTCGCCCAAGCCCCAACATACTAGCGGGGATGTACAGTAAAAAGGTGGTTCATCTATTAAGTAGACTGCCAGCCACCCTGTAGCCGGGATTATTTGATTTATTCGTGTTTTTTCCAAATTTCTCCTTTTCAAAAGTGCCCTCTGGCGCTCCGGGTGGTAGTAAACCATCACCCGATGGCCTGGAGGCGTCAGAATTTTAGGCTTGGGCCTTAATGTCCCGACGTTCCCGATTCATCAAAAGCAAAACTTCTGAGTTCTTTCTCGCCATCCATGACCTTGACCGGACACAGGTTAAATAGCCCGTACCCTGTATAATTACATGGCTGACCTGCTCCCATATCAACATCCATGTGACCATCAAACCGGCCTATGCAACGAGTGGTGGCGGAGTCAGGGGATGCACCAGCGTCTTTGTATTTTTTGAAGTCCTCAACGCTGGCAATATGTTTACAGGCCGGACAAACAAACCTCCACGTCATCATGTCCGGACCAAAGAGCTTAGTCCCCTTTGCAAGCCAGTCTTCTTTCGTCATGGTGATTACGTCACTCAATTTTCCTTACCCTCCTTTTCAAACTTGCCCCTCTGGCGCCCCGGGTGGTACTAAACCATCACCGGGGGGCCTGGAGGCGTTAATGTTTTACAGCTACAGCGCCAAGCACCGAGACCCAACGTTTGCAAGTGCATCTATAAAGTCGGTATTTATTTATTTCCTCCGGCGAGGGGTCTTTATATACATTTTGGAAAGGATCGTCATAGTATGGCCGAATGTATTTAGCTCTCTTGGGTATAGTGTGGTTGCAAGTAGTGCCCATACACATCTCCATTTCGTCTCAGATTTTTAGAACATATTCTGCTTCATTTCCTTCCAGGAATTTTCGAAAGGTGAAATTTTGCCAATCTCTATCACCGGCGGGGGCGTTTGCTCCGGTATCTCCAGTTCGGGCATATCTATCCCCATCTTTCCGAACGCCTCTCCCAGGGCTGCAAAGAATTCAAGTTGGGATACTGGCTTTTTAAATACGTAAGCTAGCTTCGCCCCGTCCTGGAATACCATAACT
>JAUYHA010000155.1 GCA_030690265.1 Dehalococcoidales bacterium
TATACCGCCACCGACAAGGCCGGGTTTATTCTCTACCAGCACGATAGAGTTGCTGACGACAGTGCCACTGGCAACCTGAGCAACTATGTCGCCACGCAGACTACTTCCTACTGGTACACTGTCGATGCCCAGGGAACGATAATCCAGCATACTGCTACTGGACATACTGACACTACTGGGGAGTAATCCAGTAATCTGTAAGATATATTGACCACAGGGAAATAACGAGAGGTGTCCGAGGCAAATAAGGGCACCTCTCGTTTCCGGAGCGGAGTTCAGGAATTCGGGAGACGGCAAGGAAGCAAGGAAATGAACTATCTGACCAAGATATGTCCCCGCTGTAAAGCGCCGCTACAGCAAAAAGAGGGTGCTTTTGAGCTAACCAGAAAAGGCATGGCAGGTGCCGAATCTTCCGCAGGCATCCCCGTCTCTCTTTATTCCTGTCCCCAGTGCGGCTATATTGAACTCTACAACCTCAGGGTTACCGCCAGTATCTGAGGATTGGTAATCCTATCCCCTGTATCCCCTTCCCCTTACCAAGGGGAAGGGGAGTTTATTTTATGAAGAGGGGCTTCGCCCCTCTTAAGCACCCCATTATTAAGCAGGTTTTGCCCTCTTTAACACCCTGCTTCTCAGGCTCTTATTTAGCGGGCTTGGGCTCCAGCTTGATAACCCCGCCTTTGATATAGGGATAGCCCTCCGGAGGTGGGATGGGGGTGGAAAAGCGGCCGCTCTCTTCCAGGGCAGTTAAATAGCTCCTGAAGGCGATGTAGCTATCCGCCTGGCAGACAATGGTTATACTGCCGGTATCGCGGGTAATGGACAGCAGCTCAACTCCAAGCTCCTCAGCCTCACTGATGATAACCCCCAGGTCTTCGGTAATGTCGCCGCCCAGGTTGACAACAGTCATATAATCGGTAATAGCATTTTTCAGCGGCAGGCGCTTGGCAAGCTCCGCCTTCCTCAATTCCACTAAGCTATTGACGCTTTCAAGTTTTCTCTCCAGGGCATTAGTCTCAGCCATATTGCCGGAGGTTAGCTGATACAGGGGAACAAGCAGGACTATGGCAGCAATTACGGCTAAGGAGGAGAATATCTGTCTGGCTGAGGGCCTCCAGGGCTTATAAGCCTGGGGTAGGAAATTGATATTGGGAAGCGAAAGCCCGTCTGCGCCATTATTTTCAGCTGCCGCCGATTCCCTCAGAGCTAGCCCGATGTTGACAGCATACTGGCCAAATGGCAGATGCGTCGGGAACTCCAGCAGTGGTGCCAGCGGCTCAACCGGATAAACTACCTTGTCTGACAGCTTTTCTACCATATCCTGGTTGGCGCTCATCTGACCGGTAATGAAAAAGGGAGTGGCTGAATCAAAGGGAATCTCAGGAGATTCCTCTTTATAAAAATCCACGGTCAGCCTCAAGTGTGTCGCCAGGTGCTCTGCCTTCTCTTCATTAGTAAGGTCATCCGCACGCCAGGAGGTGGTGTGCATCACTTCGGGTATGCCATTGGTCACGATAATAATATCAAAGGTAGAGAAGTCAACATTGAGAATAAGAGCCTGCTTCCTGCTCACCGCCCTGGCGAGCGCCAGAGGCTTGAAATCCACTATGCCGGGATTGATACCGGCAGCCTTCAAAGCTCTCATCTGGGTATCGAGCATATCCCTGGGGATGCCGATGAACAGCACCTGCTGGTAACCATCACCGGCGGCGACGGTCTGCCAGTAGAGATAGAGAGCATCACTAGCCAGAGACATTACCTCATTCGCCGCCGCCATTACTGCTTCTTCAGTAGTAAAGCCCGGCTGCTGCACCACCTTCAGCAAACGGCTCACCGAATATTGACCGCTAATGCCCACTATCACATTGTCCAGCCTGATACCGCTCGAGGTAACCAGCTCCTTGACAACAGCACCCAGAGCCTCCGGCTCGATAAAGTCACCGTCTTCTGCCTCCATCAGGTTAAGAGAGTGGCTAGCCCATTTCACCGCCTTCCCATCTCTTACCTCCATAAGCTGGAGCGTAGAATTATCCATTTCAAGGGTTACCGTTCTCAAAACTGCCTTCTCCTCAAACTATCAACAACTAAGACTTTCGCTAAGGCTTAATATAGATATCAACATCCACGCTGATTTTAGTCTCAGTCTTAAACTCTTCACTATTGAAATGTTCTGTGGAATTGCCTATATTAACTCCGTCAAACTGGCGCACCGTCCCATCATCTTCGCTGGTGTAATAATACTCGGTAGCGGGCACGCCAATATAGTTCACAGTCTCAAACAGGGTGGTATTAGCCGTAGAAATTTTATCGTGCCCGTAAAGCACATACCCTTTTCTTGGAGAGCCGGTCCCGGTATAGCCCCTATCGGCAGCCGTGGTAGTGATATCCGGGAAACCCAGAATCCTCAGCGGTTCCTCAGAGTCAACCCCCATTACATTAGTGGCTACACCTTTGTAAAAACTCACCGGATTGGGTATTTCTGACAGATTATTAGCTTTCATCATGGCGGTCACTGCCGCCTGCACCTGACTGAATTCCGCTCTTCTAGCGGCATCACCGGGCCTACTCACTTCAACCCAGTTGGTTGACACCCTTTTTAGTACCGCAACAACTTCTCTATTTAGTACTACGCTGAAGATGGTACCCGAATCGAGATTGGAAATGAGAGCCATAATATCATCATAGTCACCCTGCACATGGATATTCCTGAAGGAAATAAGCTGAAAGGTAGTTCCACCCACTTTTGTCTGGCTGAATGAGGCTGAAGGAACCTTGAGCTTACCACTCTCCACACTAACATCAATCCCATTTTTACCGGCTATGTCAACAAGCATGGCAATGGCGGTGCTGGCGGTTATTGGGGCGAGAACTTTGTTGACTTTCTCATATTCTGATTGCAATTCTTCATCACTGCCCAGTGGCTGAGCCATAATCCGGCTTAAACTGGCAATCTGCTCCTCAAGTTTACGCTGCTGCATGCCCTGCTGCCAGTAGAGAAGCCCAAAGGAAATATAGACAATCAGTATGAGACCAATCAGCAGGAGAAGTCCCATTTGGCGCAGTCTGAGTATCAGTTCTTTGATGGCTTCCATGTTTTATGTAATGTCAAATAACAAAGCTCAAAACTATTTTGACATTTGGATTTTGTCATTTGGATTTGGAGCGAACTCGTTCCGATTATCGTCAGAGTGAAGCGACCAGCTACTTCCACCTTTCCCGCAGTGCCTTCTGAACCTTCGCCTCTATTGTTTCCTCTACTGATTCCTTAATCGCTTCTTTAATCGCCTTTTTTGACTCCTGCTCCAGGTGTAATAGCTCTTCATCGTAGAAACGCTGGTATAGCTGCTTTCCCCGCCGCCAACCCACCAGCCAGACCATAGCCAGCCCGAAGATGGCGACCGGTGACACGATTCCAAGCCCCGCTCTGGTATAGGCAACCAGGATTATGACCAGAATCAGCACCGCAAACAGGAATATGGCGATATTAAGGTCCCACCTGGCTGCCATAGCTCTATCCGTTGCCCTCCGGGCAGCTGTGCGTTCCATTTCCGGACTTATTTGCTCAGGAAGTTCAGTTTCAGCCATAGTCTCCCTCCTTAGTTTCTACCTTACCACAATGAGGTATTTTTCTATCTCACCTGAGATGATAAGAGGTGATTGATACACCCCCTGCCACCAGTGACATGTTGGCATCTAAAATTACTCCCTCCGACTCCGCTTCTGAATCATACGTCGGCACCGTAACGCTCCCAGAGTTCCAGCTATAGCCACTTACATAATCCGACGCCGTAACACCGACGTCTTCAAATATGTCTGGCAAATTGAAATCGGATTCCAAGAGAACTTCGTTATAATAACTGCCAGATACATCCTTGCTGGTCCTTGCCCAGAAGGTCAGGTTTGCGGATGTTCCAGAGCCAAGCGAGGCTTGAGGAACGAAATTCCAAGCCAATTCTTGACGTTCGACACCATCGAACTCTTTGGGTGTCTTCGTAGGCTCATTAGTAGTAAAGCTGCCGCTGGTTGAGTTATCTGTATAGTAAAACCCGGGCGGCAGAATATCAATTATCTTTGAAATCTTGATGACATCAGTGTCTTGACTGTTCATAATGATGGTATATTTGATGTCCACTTCGGTTTGGGGTGGGATGATGCTTGGCTCTGAGGCCTTGGTTACGGTGAGCATCCCTTCCTGGCCCAGTTTGCTCCCATCACCCACCGTAATATAAGCTTGAGGGCCGCTGAATGTGGTAACATCACCTACCTTCAGGACAACATAGTTTGTCAGTATGCTGTCTTTGGCGTTGCTTGGTAAGGTTACGCTTACCTGGAATTTAAGCTCCTTTACCTGCCTGACGCTGAAATCCCTAATCGGTGAAGGGAAGTTACCTGAATACGGCCACCGCAGCCGTTCTTGTCCGCTATAGCTTCCAGATGGAGATGGGTTGCTCCCTTGACCTGGACGTGAAGGGTCTCCAATCGAATAGTCCCACTGGCCACCCTCGTCTCTAATGGCGCTGGAGCCGGCTACATAATTACCGGTGCCTAATGCCGTGGGCAGGATGTCATAAATGGCGTCAAGCCCCTGGGTGGTGTTGGAGCTGAGCTGCTCAAGGCGGATTATGTAAGTGAATATCTGCAGAGAGCCGTTGAGCACGTGGTCAGTTGTACCAGGCACAGGGGTGCTAGCGGTAACCGTCTTCGTCGGTCTGATGGTATCATCAGTAGCAAGAGCAATTCCCCCTTTACCAGGCACTGCCCGCATAATTACAGTGATATTCACAGGTATACCACAAGCATCCAAACTCAGGTCACTCCTCGATTCCCCGTTCTCATCGAATTGAGCCCCGTAGGTATTATATTTTAGTTGCCAGAGGACAAGCTCCTGTGCTCCATCTAAGGCATACAATACCTTCGTTCGTTGCACCGGGACCACGCTGTTTTTTAGTGCCGTACTGGTGAACCTGAGCGTTGGCACCGTTATCAAGGTTCCAATTGCCAGCAGTATCAAAACCAGCACGAACGCCTGTCCGGCCTGTTTACTCCTCATTCCTGTAATCCCTCTGAGCGTATATAAGCGCTGAATTCGATGGTCTTTTCCCTCTTTGAAGCTCCCGAACCAGCAGCCGTAATGACAACACTGATAACCCTGCCGTTCTTGGTAAAGCCAACCGACTTGATGTGTCTGCCGATAATGCTCGTTACGCCGTCATAAGTGCGCTGTAGGTTAGTACCCGATAGAATATAGGTGCTGGAATGAGAGGTCCAGTTGTCTGAGCTAAACCCAGTGTAGTCAATCCAGCTTAATCTGACCGAACTCTGGGGTATGTCAGTAATGTTGGCACTCTGGGTCAGCATAAGGTCTTTCTTGATTGCCATAACAGCCCGGTTTACGTCTGCCAGCGCCACGACCTGGCTATTGCTGCGGTCAGTGCCTATCAGGACCTGCTGGATGCTTACCATAGTTCCCATCGTTATCACGCTACCGATGGCAAGTGCAAGGAGCAATTCTACCAGAGTAAACCCTTTTTGTCCCATCATTTAGTCCTGTAGGCACACATTGAAAGGACTTGCTTCCCCCCGTAAGATACGGATACAGTGATTTTCTGGAAGGTCTCATCCTCGTTGCCAGTAGGCGTATGAAATTCAACGCTGTCACTTGAAGCTTGGATTTTGACACTCACATTGTATTGAGAAGGGAGAGTTATATTATCTCCGACACCCGGGTAACTGGCAGCATAAGGAATCTGTTTAATGTTCTCAATATACGCGGTTGCCAGATTTGTCGCTGTCACCTGCTCATCGAGGATACGTGTAGCTCTATAGTTTGTATCTAGCGCTTTGGCCATACCTACCCCGATGAAACCGAGGATTGAAACAGCAACGATTACTTCTAGGAGGCTAAACCCTCTTTGTCCACAAAAGAAACCGGCTATCTTTTTCCCCAGCATTCTCATTATATCACCAACCTGCTTATCCTAGAAGGCTCCGGTAAGAGTGTACATCGGCATTAGCACCGATATGGCAATGAAGCCAACCAGCAGAGCTATGCCGATGGTGCTGATGGGAGTCAACATCCCCACCATGGTATTAACCTTGTCTTCGGCGGTAGTTTCATAGAAATCAGCAACGACTCCCATGGTGAAATCGAGAGTATTACTCATCTCACCTACAGCTACCATCTGCACCAGGAGAGGTGGAAATATCCTTTCGTGTGCCATTGGGCCTGATAGCCCCTCTCCCAGGAGAAGCCCCCCTCTAACCCGGTTCAAAGCATCCCCGATGACCGTGTTGTTGCTGGTCTGGGGTAGCAAATCCATTATTTCCTGCAAGCTCAGTCCGGCATTAACCAGCACTGCCATAGTCCGGCTGAAGCGGGCTAATTCGGTCAATAGGTTAGGAGTCCCAATCAGAGGAGCAACCAGCTTTATCCGGTCAAGCAGCCGCCTTCCAGTAGACTGTTTCATCAGCCAGAGCACCAGGGCAGCTATTAACACCCCGCCTATCAGCAAATAAAGCGGATAGCTGGTGAGGAAATTTGATACGCTAATGAGAATCCTGGTGGGCAGAGGAAGCTCCACATTCAAAGAAGTGAACATGCCGATAAGATTAGGCATAACCACCGTCATCAGGATGATAATCACTACCACACCAACGCCCATAATTAGCATGGGATAGCTTAAAGCCTTACCCACTTTTTTAGCTGTTTGGCCCTGTTTTTCAAGAAAATCAGCCATTTGATTCAGAACCACTTCCAGGCTGCCGGTCTGTTCCCCCACAGCAATCGTTCTACAGTATATTTCACTAAAAGCCGTACTATGTTTGGAAATAGCTTGGGAAAAAGAGCCACCGGAGCGAAGGTCAGTACTAATAGATTCCAGGATTTTCCTGAAGCCTCGTCCTGTTGTTGCCTGCTCTTGAAGAATATCCAGAGCCGGGAGAAGTGAAATACCTGCCTTCAGTAGAGTCGCCAGCTGGCGGGAAAAAAGACTCACATCCTGTGTCTTAACTTTGAAAAGGGTAGGGAATGCTTCCTCTAAAGTGAACATAGAGGGTGCAACCTCTACATTCACGGGAGCGTAGCCTCGCTGAATCAGGAGGCGTTCAGCCTCAATTTCGCCCATGGCTTTAATAGTGCCTTTCACCAGTCTGCCCTGGCTGGTGGTAGCTTCATAGCGGTAAGACATGAGCTTTTTTTTCTCTGCCTCGCTGTTAAGGACTCTTGCCATAGTAACTCCTTAACTGATAGAGTAAACGTTGCGTATCACTTCATAAGGGGTAGTAATGCCAAGTTTTACCTTCAGCATTCCGTCATGCCATAATGAGACGGTACCTGCTTTGGCTGCCTGAGCTTTAATTGCATCAGAGCCAGCACCTGAAAGAACTAACCTTCTTATTTCCTCGCCCATCACCAATACCTCAAAGATTCCGGTTCGCCCCAGATATCCAGTACCGGCACAGAAATTACAGCCGGTACCGATAAGGAATTCCGACCGCTTCTCACCCATCTCCTTTTCGTAAGCCTCTTGCTCATCAGGAGGGACTTTGGTGGGTTGTGAACAGTATGGACAAACACGACGCACCATTCGCTGGGCAGTAATACCAATCAGTGCCGAAGTGAGAAGGAATGGTTCCACCCCCAGGTCTATCATTCTGAAAATAGTGCTCACTGTGTCATTGGCATGAACCGAAGAGAGCACCAGATGGCCGGTAAGGGATGCCTGAACACCTATCTGAGCAGTCTCAGCATCCCGTATCTCCCCGACCAGAATGACATTGGGGTCAAGCCGCATACAAGCTCTTAGTCCGGTGGCAAAGGTTATCCCGGCAGTAGGATTGACCTGCATTTGATTAATATTGGCGAAGCGATACTCTACCGGGTCCTCAATGGTTAGAATATTGCGTCCGACAGCATCAAGCTGATTAACTGTGGCATACTGGGTGGTGGTTTTGCCAGAGCCGGTAGGACCACTGATTAATATCATACCAAAGGGACTCTTCACCATCCTTAGGTACATCTCTAAAGAATCAGGCAGAAAGCCTATTTCGGGTAGCGGCAGAAAAGCAAAGGTCTTATCCAGAATTCGTAGCACCGCCATTTCTCCGTAAACGGTATTTGAGGTAGCCACCCGAATATCAATCTCCTTCTCCCCAACATCAAAGGTTATTTGACCATCCTGGGGACGGCGGCGCTCAGCTATATTCAAGCCGCTCATTATTTTCAACCGGGAAAGCAAGGGCGGATGGACATTCAATGGCAGAGACATAATTTCATGGAGGATACCGTCAATACGGTAACGAATCCGTAATCTATCCTCTTGAGGTTCAATATGTATATCAGAGGCACGGTCTCTCACCGCCTGCTTAATCATAAGGTCCAGAGCCCGAACAATAGGAGCTTGAGTAACTGTCTCTGAAGAGAGCCGGGCCGGAGCAACCCTGCCTCTTTGATAGCGAATGGGAATCTGACTGAACTGTTCTCTAATCTCCCCACCAGCCCGATAGTTAAGGTCAATCATCTCCTGAATATCCTGAGCACTGCTGATTACCGGCTCGATTCTTTTCCTGGTCAGGGCAGCCAGCTCCTCAATGGCTTTGATATCCCTGGGGTCCTCCATAGCTATTACCACGCTATCGCCAGTAGCCACCACCGGGATAACATTGAGTTTTCTGGCTACATCCTCGGGCACCAGAGCAATGGCACCGGATTCAACCCCTTCTTTTCTCAGGTTCACAAAGGGCAGCCGCAGTTGCAAGCTGTTAAAGAAAGCCAACTGCTGGGGAGTGACCAACCGCTCCTGCAGCAAAATCCGCTCAAACTTGTCACCACGCTTAAGCTGGAGCTCCTTAACATGGCGCAGCTGCTCCTCGGTAATCAGCTTCGCCTCAACCAGGAGCTGCCCCAGGTCCTTAGCCAGATTTGTTTTAGTTGCCTCCATTTCCTCCGTCTCTCCACGCTTAGTTGAAGAAAATTATAAGCCGCCCCACATCAAAGTGTCAAAACCTTACTCCACCGCACCACCCATATTAAAAGCGGACCTGGCGCTCGGCGACAACCCTGGCAAGGGAACGAATTTCATCCAGGTCTACCGGTTTTTTCAGGAGGTAAAAACTAATCTTGTCATCAGCGGCTCTTTCCAGTTGCTCACGAAAGTCATCATAAAAAGCAGTAACAATGTAGATAGGCACAGTCTGTCCTATTTTCCACAGTTCCCGTAATGTTTCCACTCCGTTCAAACCGGGCATTTTAAGGTCAAGGAAAATCAAATCAAACTTGTTTTCCCGTGCCTTCAGGATACCCTTCTCGCCCGTTTCCGCTGTTTCCACCTCATAGTCAGTATCTTCAAGTGCCCTGAGAAAAGACTTGCGAATTACTTCTTCGTCATCAATCACCAGTATCCGTATGCTCATCCAGGCCCTCCTTTTGCTGCCAGGGGCAAGCGAATTTCAAAGACCGTGCCCCCACCGGGTTCACTCCGGCAGGTAATATCTCCGCCGTGTTCCAGGATAATATTGCGGCTTACCGTTAGCCCCATGCCAGTACCCTGCCCGACAGGCTTGGTAGTGAAAAAGGGGTCAAATATCCGGCTCAAATTCGCAGGAGAAATGCCTTTGCCACTATCGGTAATTGTCACCTCAATAAAGTTACCCCGGCGGTATCCTTCGATACTAATCTCTTTTTTGGCACTCACTGCGACCGCATCCAGAGCATTAGTGACCAGATTAAGCAACACCTGATGTATACCATCCACTCTTATCCATACTTCAGGAATGTCTTCAGCAACATGCCAGGTAAACCGGACGCCCTCTTTTTCAATGCGGTAGGATAACAGCTGGACAAGCCGCTCAATAATCTCAGGCAGACTTTGCTTATGATATTCTTCCTCACTTCGCTTCTCTATACGGGAAAAGGTGGTAAGATTCTGAACAATACCGGCACATCGCTTTGTTTCACGCTCAATATCCTGCAGGACAGAAAATCTCGGGTCGTCTGCGGCGGTCTTCTCCAGACAGTACTGGGTAAAGTTGAGTATGCCCATTAGCGGATTAAGCAACTCGTGGGCAATGCCGGCAGCCATTGTGCCAATAGCGGTCAGTTTCTCAGTTTCTGTCCAGCTATCCTGCATTTTGACCTCCCAGTGTCATAACCAAAAATCAGGGCCCCCTCATGGCATAATTTTTCTAAGCCACCACTTCTTTCAGGACTACCTGAAAGTTTGCCCCGGAGCTAGGCCTCAATCCCCGACGAGCCCCGGAGCGTCTGAGATAGCTTAAAAAGTCGCTCCTGGTTGATGTTGATACCTCCTCCACTTTTTCGACTTCGGGCATGTTCCTGAGCTTATCCAGGAAATTCGGCAGCGGGTTATTGAATAGCTCGACAGCGAGAACAGTGCCCCGGTCCCAGGAGCCAACCATCTGCCGGACATCAGACTTACTCTCCTTCAGCATCTCATCTAACTGGCTGAGGAACCGCATTATCTGAACAGCGTCAGCAGTTGGAGGAATAGTCAGCTCAACCTCACTAACTAAACTTTTATCATCCTTAAGCGAGGGGTTATCCTGAAAGACCTGACTGATGGTTTGAGCAAGAGCGGCACTCGACAGGTCATCTTTGAGAAGGAAGGCAGATGCTCCGGCGGTGAAAGCCTCACTCCGGCGGTTACTATTTTCGGCTAGTATGATGACATCAAGTTCACGGTATTGCTCTTTCAAACGGCGGGTAGCCTCAATACCGTCTATTTCGGAGAGACGAACATCCATAAGCACGATATTTGGGGAGAGCCGTCTTACCTGAAGCAAGACTTCCTCGGCAGTGGTACACTCACCCACTACCTCTATATTTTCTTCCGCCTCCAGTATACTCCGTAGCCCACGCCGGATAAGCTCATGACCATCAACCACTATTACTTTGATAGCCACTGTCATCGTCCTCCTGCCGGAAAGCCGGTTACTTTTCTTTCAGAGTTATCTTGAGTCTTTTCACTTCTTGCCCCCCGGCATTTCTTGCTAGCGAGCCGGATTTCCCCTTCTTAACCACCTGCTCAAGAGTCTCCGGTATCACTTCAATACCCGGCGTCTCTTCTAGCCAGCGGATTAAGGGCATAGGTTTCTCCAGTGACACTTTTATGGTGCTGCCCTCGTCCCAGGTGCCGGTGGTTCTAACAATCTTAAGCTCGGGAGTAGTTTGCAAGCGGTCATAAAATTTTGAAGCCGCCGCCGGGTCCAGCGGTACCGCTATAGCCAGCTCTATCTCGCCTACATAAAGCTCTTCCCTATCCAAATCTAATTGAACTGAACTTTCTCCCCGCTCAGCCTTTTCCTCCCCTGGAAGTTGCTCAGATGACTCTTCTGCCTCCGCTCTTACCTCATAATCCGCTGCCTTAGCTTCAGCTTTGACAGGCTCTGTCATCTCCTTTTCACCAGCATCATTGAGCAGAGCTGATAATTCCTGCGACTGCTCAGCAGTTTCCTCCCCGGAGCGGGTGGGCTCCTCAATATGTTCCTGGCCGGTTATATCAGGTTCCACCTCAGCCTCTGGAGATGCCTCTGACTCCGGCTGAGCAACGGGTGTCTCAAAAATATTGCTCAGCTCCATTTCTTTTTCTGCTGTTTTAAATTCCTTTAACTCAAAGCTTTTATTCTCCCAGAGCAGTTTTGTTTTTTCCTGCAGCTCGGCGATGATATTTTGCCCTTCATCAGTCAGGTTTTGCAAAGATTGGGATAATCGAGAATGAGCCTGTTTATACTCTTCTTTTACCGCTTTCTCAATCTCCTCCCTTGCCCTGAGCAGAAATAGTAACGCTTTCTGCTTTACTTCTACTCCAGTGATTTCCGCCTCTCTGTTCGCCGCCGAAAGGATATCTTCTGCCTCGTTACGGGCGGTCGCTTCCGCCTTTCTCCTTATCTCTTTTACTTCCTCATTAGCCTGGCCAATAATCCTGCCCGCTTCGGCTTCAGCTCCAGCTCTTGCTTTCATCTTAATATCGGCTGCCATCTGGACGGCATCGCTCGCTGCCGTATCAAACACCGAACGGAGTGAAGTCTCCAGAGCTTCCCTTGAAGCTTTCTGCTCGGCAAGCAAATCCTCAACCAAAGCGGTTACCTGCTCTTCATCAAGTCCCCTTTTTACCGTTCTGAATTCTCTTCCCCACTTAAGGCTTATCTTTTTATCAGTTCGCCCGGTAAGCCACTCAAACATACTACACACCCCCCTTCAATTATTTCTACTCGCCTGCAATTCTAATTCGCCAGACGGCAAAAGTCAATAAAGAGCATGTTTAGTTATCTTATTGTATTGTGTTATTCACTCTTTCATTTTAGGATGGCAAAATAAATAACCTCATAAAAAATTAGTGTAAATTTTATTAAAATTTACAGATATCACGGGCCGTTGACAAAGGTTGAATGCAATAGTATCATAAGGGCGCTTCAGTGAGCCAAAGGAATCATTTTAGGGGTAGCTTAAGTATCATTTTAGTGGTCTTACTGAAACAGAGGTGGATGGGTCAGGCAATAATGGGGGGTAAAAGGGTCTGAGCAATGGGGATGAATAAAAGGCGCTCTAACATTGAGATAATCGCTGATATGTTGAGAGTGGGCGAAAATGGTGCCGGTAAGACAGAAATTATGTACAGCGCCAACATGAGCTACTACCAGATACAGAAGTACCTCAGCTTTCTGGTGAAGCACCGTTTTATTGATAAAATTGAGGTGGGTAATCCATCAGTGAAATACCAAGTGACCAAGCTAGGCTCAAAACTGCTTAAAAATATTGACAGTGTAACGGAGCTACTTGGTTGGCTTGAGAAGTGACCACCTTTCAAGTTCCATTGTTTTGGAGTGCTGCTATTAAAAGTATGAAAAAGTCAATTTTTATCAGTTTTAGAAGGAGCGTCCCGTGACAGAAAAAAGAATGCTAATAGTTGATGCCGAAGTAGCCAGAAAAGTCGAGGAAAACCGCGGTGATTTGACCCGGTCAGACTTCGTCAGTTTCCTCATTGACAGCTGTTTGGAGACAAACTCTGAGACTGAGAAACCAAACTATATAACCAAAGAAGAATTCCTTCAGTTCCAGGAGGGAACAAAGGAGCTATTACGAAACTTCCTTGACTTCTTTGTCAGCTATGGCATGGAACTGGGGAAGCAACCAGCAGATGATGCCTTTCAAGAACTGAACCAGACCCTGCAAGCCATCAGCTCTTACGGTAAGAAAAAATAACACCCCACCAAGCCTCACTTCACCGCACAAGCAGCGTGATTCCGCCCAACTGCCCTCTTCACTAGAACTATTTTCTATAACACAATCACTTCCCAACTCTTCATCAGCACTATAGCCTATCTGTAGTAGCCGTATTCCGGGAGGTGGTTGATGGTAAGGGCAATTGAGCTTCTAAAAGAAGGCAGAACAGAAGAGCTATGGCGGAGGTGCTGCGGTTTTATTGACCTGAGCCTTGAGGACTTTATGAAAATCCAGAGGCGCCTTCTTCTGGAAGAGATAGAACTACTGAAGAGATGTAACCTGGGCCACCGCCTTATGAACGGGGCTGAGGTTCACTCTCTGGAAGACTTCCGAAATCAGGTGCCAATGACTACCTATGTGGATTATTGCCCTGAGCTTCTAGAACAGCGTGAGGACATTCTGCCGATTAAGCCCATTTTATGGGTACAAACTTCAGGCAGGTCAGGTGAATACCCGCACAAATGGGTTCCCATCAGCCCCAGATTCTGGCAGGAAGCCGGGCTGAATTTCAGCGCCATCGCCATTTTCGGTGCCTGCAAAGAGAGAGGGGACGTCCCATTCAAAAACCACCTCAAACTGCTCCATGCCGTAGCCCAGCCACCCTATCTAACCGGAGCTGTTGCCCGCAAGCTTGAAGAGGAATTTGGCTTCGAGTACCTACCGTCCCTTCAAGAATCAGAGGGAATGTCCTTTGAAGAGAGAGCTGAAAAAGGTTTTAAGATGGCTTTATCTGAAGGCATGACCGGCTTTTTTGGCTTAGCAGGTATCCTGGTGGCAATCGGCGAAAAATTCAAACAGGGCTCTAACGGCACAGACTTTTCTGAATTATTATCACAGCCAAAGATACTATTCAGACTGGCTAAGGGCCTGCTTAGAAGCCGGCTGGCCGGGCGCCCGCTGCTGCCCAAGGACCTGTGGTCGCTAAAGGTAATATCATCTATGGGGACGGATTGCACTGTTTATAAAGAGAGAATCAAAGACCTGTGGGGCAGAACCCCCCTGGAGGTATACGGCAATAGCGAAACTACGGTAGTAGCCACCCAGACCTGGGATTATGATGGTATGGTCTTTTTCCCTAACCTTAACTTCCTTGAATTTATACCGGAAGATGAACACTTTAAGTGGCAGATTGACCACGCCTATCAGCCGAAAACAGTGCTCCTGGATGAGGTAAAAACAGGGAAAAACTATGAACTGGTTATTACCAACTTTCACGGCGGGGCTATGGTCAGATATAGAGTGGGCGATATGATTAAGATAACAGCTCTGCGGAACGAAAACCTTGACATAGATATCCCCCAGATGGTCTTCGAAAGACGGGCTGATGACCTTATTGACCTGGGCTTTATGCGCCTGACCGAAAGGATGCTCTGGCAGGCAATTGAGAACACCAAAATACCTTACCGCGACTGGACAGCCCACAAAGAAATCAGGGGAATGCCCAGGCTGCACCTCTATATTGAACTGGGTGATAATTACATTGCCAATGAGCAAGATATAGCTGCGGCCGTATATGACCAGATTAAGAAATCAGATGACGGCTTATATATCTACCGTGACCTGTCCAGCCTGGAGAAGCTCATCGGGTTCAAACCGGTAGAAGTCACTCTGCTGCCTGCGGGCACTTCGGCTAACTACAAACGCCGGCGCCAGGCTGAAGGTGCTGACCTGATTCACCTGAGAATACCTCACATCAACCCCTCAGAGGAAGTTCTTTCGCGGCTGAAAGCTGAGGTGGGAGACACAGTCAAGGAAGAGGTTGCGGTAAGCAGCTAGCTCCGAACCAGGTATAAAGCGTTCAGAAACCCGAATGAAGCGGGGGAGGTTCTGCAAAATATGCTTGCCTTCTGGAATTTATACGCCACAGTATACGATTCACTGCCAAATCACTTTCAACCCTACCAGAAACTGGTGCAACAGGTAGTTGAGGAGGTGGACAAGTACTCCAGCAAAGGCACCGTATTAGATGCCGGGTGTGGAACGGGCAACTTTTCTGTCGCCCTGGCTAAAAGAGGTTATGATGTTATAGGAATAGATAATGCGGATGGTATGCTTAACAGAGCCAGGAGCAAGCAGAACGGTATCAGCAATTTACGGCTGCTTAAATCGGATTTGGGAGAAAGGCTGGCCTTTCCTGATAACTACTTTAGCGGCATAATCTCAGTTCATACTCTCTACACGATGAGAGACCCGGAGGGGACCCTAAAGGAATATCACCGGCTACTCTCTCCCGGCGGTGTTTTTGTTTTGTCAGAATTACAGCAGCCAATTGAAATAAAACCGGTCATCGAGGAAGCGATAAACAGAAATGGCTGGAGCGAAGCTATTAATGTCTTCTACCACCTGTTTATTCTTGGGTTATTTAATGTAGCCCTGGGCAAGAAACTGAGGTCCGGTCTTTACCATTACTGGAACGAAAGCAGACTAAAGGAAATACTGACCAGAACCGGCTTTAGCGTCATCTCGGTAAAGGAAACCTACACCAATAATCGGGACCTGCTCATTACTTCAACTAAGAGATAGAGCCGACATCAGTTCATTACTGATTCTCTGGATTGGCTCTCCTGTCCTGGTTTTTCAAAAGTGACAAAGATAGTCTTCCTGGCCCGGTTCTTTAATCTGGGTACGCTGGCAGCCTGCTTGATAAGGCTGAAGGCACTCTTCCCGGCCGATGGTTTTTCTTCGCTCGCTCCAACGCCGGAGATGTTCCCAAATCTACCCATAATATCCGCCTCTGACCTTGCTTCGTTTAAGACGATGGTCATAACGGTACCCTCCTCCCAGGAACCAACCACCTGGAGCAGGCGGGAGTTAAGTGCCTCTTCCAGCCTGGCAGAAAATTTCATTAGCTGCTCAGCCTCAACCGGTGGTGGTATAACCACCTGTACCTCTTCAAACATGCCCGCAGGAAGTCCCCCTGCCTTATCACCAGCTCCCCCAACATTATCCGGCCCCGCCTTAAGAGCGATGCTCTCACTGATTACCACCTCACCAAGGTAAATCCGCTTGATAGCCCGGGTTAGTTCCTCGTGCTTAATATCTTTAAGCAAGTAACCTTTTGCCCCTGCCTTCATCGCTTCGTTCAGGTATGCATCATACAGGGTCAGCATCATGACCTTGACAGCGGGATGTTTCTCTATTACCTGGCGAGTAAGCTCAATGCCATCTCCACCAGGCATTTTAATATCCATCAGCACTACATCCGGGGAGAGCAATTCTATCTTTAACAGAGCCTCTTTATTATTAGCCCCTTCACCAACAAGCTCTATACCTTCTTCCTGCTCCAGTAAACGCCGCAACCCCTCACGCACCACCTGGTGGTCATCAACAACAAGAACTCGGATACTTTTCCCCATCTCAGACTCCCTTCCTGGCAAACTTACCGCTAGCGCTAAAGAAAATAAGCAAACTTAATTTTATCCTTTTACAACCGGCTTCGTAAGTCTCAAAAGGGGTAATCCAGCGAGCTAAAAGGGTCAGCTTGGCGAACTAAAGGTTCACGGAGGCAAAAAGCCATTTATTGAAGAGAAAAAACCCAGCCCTTTATAAAAGGACACGAGGTATTAAATCAGTCCCCTCTTATAGGCTTCTGATACAGCCTCGGAGCGGTTATGAACGCCGAGTTTTTCAAAGATGAGACGCACGCTTCGTTTTATCGAAGCCTCACTCAAAAAGAGCTGGCGAGCAATATTTTCAGTGGTGATACCATCAGCAATCAGCCGAAGGATTGCTGATTCCCGCTCTGATAGATGATACTGTTCACGCCGTGCTGAAGGGGTCAACTCAGCCAGGCGGTCCTGCCCCAGAGATAAATTAAGCGGAGCGCGGCCTTCACGGACAGCCCGAATAGCCCGGGTAAGTTCCTCTCGTCTAATATCCTTCAGAAGATAACCGGCTGCCCCCGCTTCAATAGCCCGGGGCAGATATTCATCATAGAGGGTCAGCATGATGATATGGCAATCAGGATGCCTTTCTTTTATCATCCGGGTAAGCTCAATTCCATCCACTCCGGGCATTTTAATATCCATCAGAATAACATCCGGAGAAAAAGATTCTACCTGAGAGAGCACCTCTTTATCCCCCGCAGCCTCACCCACTATTTGAAAATCGTCCTCAATCTCCAGCATCCGTCGCAGCCCCTCCCGTACCACCGGGTGGTCATCAACCAAAAGAATTCGGATTGTATCCATTTTTTCTACCCTCCCTCTTCTCGAGATTGAATGGGGAGACTCAAGATAATAGCAGTTCCAGACCCTTCAGCTGTTTTTATCCTGATTTCCCCGCCCAGCATTTCTACTCTCTGTTTCATACCCAGTAAACCCATGCGCCCCACCACCACGGCACTATCCAGGGTCTGGGAAAGGTCAAAGCCCCGCCCATCGTCCCGAATCTCCGTCACCAGTTTTCCTTTCTCAAAAAAGAGACGGAGATTTACCTTACTAGCATCAGCGTGCTTCCGGATATTAGCCAGCGCTTCCTGAACTATGCGGTAAACAGCTATCTCTGTGCTTGAGGCAAGCCTGACCGGCGTCCCCATTTCACTAAACTGGCAGAGTATGCCGTCAGCTTTCAATTCTTCCAGACTCTGCTGCAGAGCATGGGTAAGTCCCAGTTCGTCCAAAGCGGGAGGGCGCAGACCTATCAGCACCCGCCGTAACTCCTTGAGGCTTTTATCAATGGTGCTTTCCACATTGGCAAGCTCCGTTTGAACTCTTTCATCTCCATTTCCTTTAAGCAGTCGGCTGGCGGTTTGGGCACGATATGAGGTGGCAGCCAGCCACTGGGCAACACTATCGTGAAGGTCAATGGAAATACGCTGCCGTTCAGTCTCCTGAGCCATTACGATTTGGTTCAGGAGCTGCTCCATTTGCTGCTGCTGCTTTTTCAGCTTGTCAAACATCCGGGCGTTTTCAATGACAATACCGGCCTGGCTGACCATGCTCATCAGCACTTCTATGTCATCATGGGAATAAAGGTTGCCTGACTGCTTTTTACTCAGGGCTAAAATGCCAATCAGCTTACCCCGGCTCTTAATGGGGCAAAGAAGTTCTAAATTGGAGGCAGCCAGCCTCTCCCGTTCTATCTGCCACAATCCCTTAAACTGGGGTATACTATCAATTTGCTTCAGGTCAAGAGGGACATTCTCTGTTTCCAGCCAGTCAATAATTGGGCTGTCAAAACTAAATTTCAGCGTATCTTGCGGAATATCTCTTGTCTTCGGATAGGTAAACTGGGTGGTGAAATCACCAGTGCTGGCATCTTCAAACAATAATCTGGCTCTAGAGATACGTAAAGCTTTACTTATGGCAGGTAACATCTGGTCAGCCAGTTCACTCAGATTAATCATGTTTGCCATTTTAGTATTGAGAATGAATAGTGTCTGGCGATAGGGATAGGTACCCCGGTAAAACAACTGGTCTACTATCACCAGAAAGACCGGACGCAGCCAGTAAACCAGTAAAGCCAACCCTACTGCCCCCACGGTTGCTAAAGCCACGACGACAGCTTCCAGTGTGAAGCCAAACAGCAGGTGGAAGAGGTAAAAAAGAACCAGATAAGCACCAGCACTTAAAGACAGCAAGCTTGCCCATCCCAGGCCGCGGCGCAGAATGGTATTTATACTTACCAGTTCATGTTTCATTATGGCGTAGGCAAAAATACAGGCGGAAGCCAAACCACCAACATGAGCCCAGGGCAATCCCGCCACCAGAGCCAGCGGTGAGATACCGACAAAACCAAAAACAGCCAGGGCAAGCACAGCCGCAATGAGATAAGATATTTTGTTGCGCTCCTCAGGGTCAGTCAAAATCCGGAGCCTTCTCACCAGGGAATAAATACCCATAACAGCCAGACTAACAAGAGGTGCAATGTAGAAAACATACCACCACCCATAGCTGGGACCGACGAATGCTCCGTCTGCAATGATGATACTTGGCGGGGCAAAACCCAGTGCAGCCAGAGTCATCAGCAGTAGTAACGAGGTATAACCAAACCAAACCCCACCCCCACCGGGCAGACGAAGGAAGAACCTGGCAAAGTGATAGAGCTGCACCACCCACCAGGCTGAACTAAGGATGACAAGACGGAACAAATAGAGTTTATACTCTATAAAGAAGGGGCTGAGGAGAAGAAAGGTGCTGAAGCCCCAAAGCGTAGCCGCCGCCAGGTAGAGGACAAAAAGCTGGTGCATCTTCTGCCACGGGCGGCTGATAAGCACGACCAGAAGCAGGAGAACGTAAACAAGTGCCGCAATTAAAGGTATTAAATTTGAAATCGCCATCTGAAGCCCCAACCAAATAATACCTACTTAATTATGTAGTTAGATTTAGAGGCTGTCAAGGCAGGGTAAATATGGCTGGTTAATTACCTCCAAACATTCCTCGCCCCACATCCAGATTCTTCGTCGTCCTTCCTTTTGGAAGGACGACGAAGAATGACATTTGACACAAGACCTGGAGCGGGTGATGGGATTCGAACCCACGACGTCTTGCTTGGGAAGCAAGCACTCTACCGCTGAGTTACACCCGCTTTCTCTGACCATTTTTATTTGTTCAACGACCGGGCTAAATCCAGCAGACTCAGGTCTAACTCTTTTTTGCCGGTAGCAATTTCGGCGAGGGGTGTGGTGGCAGTTCGGCCGTTGATTAATCCCACCATTACTCCGCTCTCACCTCGCGCCAGGCATTCCGTAGCTGTCGCTGCCAGGCGAGTGGCCAGCAAGCGGTCAAAGGCACTCGGGGCACCGCCCCGCTGTACATGTCCGATAATAGTTACCCTTAGCTCGAATCCAAGCCGTTCCTTGTGCTCCAAAAAGTATTGATGTAATCTCTGAGCATTGTAGTTAGCACCTTCAGCAACAACAACTAAAGCATGTGCTTTACCTTTCCGGTAGTCAAATCGCAATCGCCTTGCCACGGTCTCAGGGTCAGTCTCCATTTCAGGAATGACCACAAACTCGGCACCACCGGCAATTCCAGCCATCAGAGCCAGGTAACCGCAGTCCCGCCCCATCACCTCAACAACAAAGGCACGATGATGTGCTGAAGCAGTAGTCTTGAGACGGTCGATTGCCTCCAGAGCGATGTTCAGAGCAGTATCCACACCGATAGATATGTCCGTACCGTAAAGGTCGTTATCTATCGTAGAAGCGACACCTACCACGGGATAATCCAGCCTGGACAGCTCATAGGCTCCCGTTTGAGAGCCACCACCACCAATAACCACCAGAGCGTCAATACCCTGATGGCGGAGATTATTTACCGCTTTGAGGCGCCCCTCTTCAGTCTTGAATTCGGGGCAGCGGCTACTCCCCAGTATAGTGCCTCCCTGCTGAATTATGCCGCCAACACTTCTAGCTCCCAGGCCCACGAAATCACCATCGATAAGTCCGGCATAACCATGACGGACTCCGCAGACACTCCACCCCTTATCAATGCCGGTGCGCACCACTGCCCTGATGGCGGCATTCATCCCGGGAGCATCACCACCGCTGGTCAGTACGGCAATTTGTTTACTTTTATTCTCCATCCGCCGGGGCACTCCGAATATCAGAGGTTAATATTTGAATACTTGCGCCATGGTCTGGCTTTAAACGCTTTATGGTCTTTGTCCTTATTTCCCAGCATATCCAGCGCCCGATTGATGACTTTCCTGGTCTCGCTGGGCATGATAACATCGTCGTTGCACATCCGCTCAGCGCTGAAATAGGCGTTCTCATAGATATCAGCATACTCCTGTATTCTCTTCGCTCTTGTCTCTTCCGGATTCTCCGATTCCCTTATCTCCCTGGCGAAGATAACACTGGCAGCAGTCTCAGCCCCGACAATGGTAATCTGAGCGGTGGGCCAGGCAAAGACCAGGTCAGCGCCGATACCTTTATCCAGCATGCCGTAGTGAGCACCGGCGTAGGACTTCCTCAGTATGATTGATATTAAAGGCACGCTGGCATCAGCCCATGCAAAAAGCAATTTAGCCCCGTGGCGCAAAATGCCCTTCCAGTCCTGCTCGGGACCTATCATATAGCCGGGGCAGTCGCCAAGAGCAACCACCGGAATATTAAACAGGTCACAGGTTCTGATGAACCTTGCCCCTTTGTCAGAAGCATTAATATCAATTGTTCCCGAAGCAACCATCGGTTGATTAGCCCAGATACCCACCGTCCGGCCATTGAAACGGGCAAAGCCGGTTATTACCGTCTTTGCATGTTCCTTCAAGGTCTCGAAGAAATAGCCATTGTCACTTATCGCCCTGATAACTTTATACATATCATATGGCCGTCTCGGGCTGTCAGGGATGATGGTATCAAGTTCAGGGGCTGTTCTTTCCGGGTCGTCCCCGGTCTCAATACAGGGGGCATTTTCCATGTTATTTGATGGTAAGAGTGATAGAAGCTCTTTAGTCTTATCCAGAGCGTCTTTTTCGTCATTGGCGACAATGTGTGTCTGCCCGGATTTAACGGCGTGGGCTTTCCAGCCGGAGAGTTCATCAAGGGTGATTTTTACACCTGTCTGCGTCTCAACAAAAGCAGGACCAGCGATACCCATAAAGCCGGTATCTTTGCATTGAATAAGGAAGTCCTGCATTATCGGGTGGTAAGCCTGCCCACCCAGGCAGGGACCCATCAGCAAAGCTATTTGCGGGATGATACCTGACGCCTGAATCTGGGCACGGAATAGCTGGCCGTACATTTCCAGGGTATCCATTCCTTCCTGGAGACGGGCACCGCCGGAATCATTCATACCGACCAGCGGCCAGCCCATTTCCTTGGCGAAGTTGATAGCCCGGATTTCTTTCAAGCCGTGATATTCACCGAAAGTCCCGGCCATAGCCATAAAATCTTCGGCAAAGGCAACAACCGGTCTGCCATTTACCAGCCCGTAACCGGTGACCACTCCTTCCGCCGGCACTTCCCGCTTGTCCATACCAAAGTGAGTTGTGCGGTGCTTGACGAAAAGACCTATCTCAGTGAAAGTGCCCGGGTCAAAGAAATATTCTATTCTTTCTCTGGCTGTCCACTGCCCCCCTTTATGGCGCTTTTCGATGGGTTCAACGCCCCCCATCTCCTTTATTTTCTCTCTCTTCTGCTGGTATTCCTCAATCAGTTCTTTGGTTGTCGCCATTTTGAAGACCCTCCTTGTTTAGACCGGACATTATTTTGAAATAAATTATAGTCCCATTTCCTGGGCCACTGCTTCCCGGAAGAAATCAGCATCACCGAAACTGAGCTGAGCTGCTTTAGCTCTCCGGGTGTAGTATTGCAAATCATGGTCAATGGTACAGCCAATGGCACCGTGTATCTGGTGGGCTAAGGCAATGACACGCCCCCCGGCTTCACTCAGCCACGCCTTGGCAATAGCCGCCTCTTTGCGAGCAGGCAGGCCTTCACTAAGTCTCCAGGCGGCCTGGTAAGTACTGAACCTTGAGCCGTCAACATCGGTTGCCATATTAGCGCAGTAATGCTGTATCACCTGAAGGCTGCCAATCGGGTGGTCATACTGTACCCTTTCTTTAGCGTAATCAACAGTCATCTCCAGCATTCGCTGCAGCGCCCCTACCATAGCAGAGCATTTAGCCACTGCCGCCTGCTGGATAATCCTTTGCACCACCTCCCAGCCCCGGTTTAACTCACCCAGAATATTCTCTTTCGGAACTTTAACCCCCTCAAAAACCACCTCACACAGTTTGTCGCCGGCAATGGTTTTTAAGACGGTACAGCTGATGCCGGGGCTTTTGGCATCGACAATAAAGACGGTAAGCCCCTTTTCAGCTTCCGCCTTTTCATCAGTTCTAGCCACGCAGAGCAAATAATCAGCAATATGAGCATCCGGAACGAAGAGCTTGGTGCCATTGATAGTGTAGCCATCATTATCAGCAGCAGCCTTAACCGCTATTGAAGCAGGCCCATATTGAGCATCGGCTTCAGTTAAGGCGAGGCTGAAAATGGCTTCACCACTGGCTATCCTGGTCAGGTATGTCTGCTTCTGGTCATCATTCCCGGCTTCCAGGATGGGTAAGCCACCGAGAACCACCGTAGAAAAAAAAGGGCCGGGCAGACAGGCTCGTCCCATTTCCTCCAGCAGGATTGACAGGTCAAGAAAGCTCATCCCGCTGCCCCCGTACTCTTCCGGGATTACCAACCCCATCCAGCCCAGGTCCACCATTTCCTTCCACAGTTCCGGTGAGTAGCCCTTCTCATCCTCTTCCATCTCTTTAACCAGTGTTTTAGGACATTTATCAGTCAGAAAATCGCGAGCCATCGTCCTCAGCATTTCCTGTTCTTCAGAAAGAGTAAAATCCATTGTCCGTTTCCTTTCCTTTACTTTTTCCTCAACTGGTGGGTAAGCCCAGCCCTCTCAGGGCAATAATGTTTCTTAACACTTCCGAGGTCCCGGCCTGGAGACTGTAGCCGGTAGAGCCAAGATAGGAATGGGGTGCCATTCCCAGCACCGGCGCCCGCTTGGAATCACCTAAGAGCTGCCCGTAAGGCCCCAGAATATCCATGGCCAGGCTGGCCAGGTGCTGCTCAAAAGCGGTGCTATATGCCTTAGCTGTAGCCGCCTCCACATTTGGAGCTTTACCTTCTTCCATAACCATCACTACCCTGTAGGTAAGCAAACGCCCGATTTCAAATTCAGTTTCAAGCTGAGCCAGCCTCTGACGAATTTGTGGCTCCTGAGCCATAGGCTTGCCATTCCGTTTGGTCTCTTTGGTAAACTTAACAATGGCATCAAAGAGGGGATAGTTACCCATTAGCCGCTCCAGCCCGGCTCTCTCATAATCGAGAGCGTTGACCACCTGATAGAAGCCCCGGTTCTTCTCTCCAATCAGGTACTTCTTGGGGACACGGACTCCATCAAAGAAGACCTCAGCCCAGGCAGTACTGCCGGTAATATCTATGGTCGGAGTAATCGTAATACCTGACAAGTCTGTCGGGAAAACAAATTCACTGATACCCCGGTGCTTGGGTGTCTCAGGGTTAAGGTCTGTCCTGGCTACCAGGTAGATATAGTTCATAAACATACCGCAGCTGGTCCACATCTTCTGTCCGTCAATTATATAGTCATCACCATCCTCGGTGGCTTTGGTGCGGAGTGACGCCAGGTCGGAACCAGCCTCCGGCTCACTCATACCCAAGCCTACATAAGCTTCCCCGGCGATAATCTTAGGCAGCAGCTCCTTTTTCTGCTCTTCAGTGCCATAGCGCAGAATACCGCCCCCTATCTGGCGGTCGGCAAACCAGTGGCAGGCCGCCGGAGCTCCGTAACGGAGTATCTCTTCAGTGAGGATGAGCCTGTCCATATGACCCCGCCCCTGCCCGCCATACTCTTTCGGCCAGGTCAAGCCTATCCATCCCTTTTTAGCCAGCTTCTTAGTAAACTCCGGAGAGTAGCCCTGTATCCATGCATCACAACTCGGCTTAAAAGTCCCTTGCTTCAGCTCATCTTCCAGGAAATCCCTGACCTCTTGCCTGAACCTATCCTGTTCCTGAGTAAAGCTAAAATCCATACCTGCCCCCTCCTTCCTTTCATCAATAATACCGCCATCAATGATAACAGATTTCGGGCTGAAAATAAAGCCTCTTAATGGACAAAAAAGGGCTTTTCTTTTAAAAAATAGTATGTTAGAATTCAAATTGCTAGGTCTCCTGGTGGTTTTAGCGGGGTGGACCCACCCGTTCCCATCCCGAACACGGAAGTGAAACGCCCCAGCACAGACGATACTGAGGGGGCAACCCCTTGTGGAAAATATGCCACTGCCAGGAGACCAGCATTAAGAATCAAGGTTAAGAAGAACTTACGCTTTTAGGTTAGCCTTCTTGACCTTTATTATTAGTTAGGTTATAATGAGTTTAGGTGTGAAGGGGAGGTTCTAAGAAGAAGAAATGGCTAGCCGATTCGAGAAATTTTCCGAACGAGCCCGTAGAGTCCTCACCTCAGCTCAAGAAGAGGCCCAGAATCTTAACCATAACTATATTGGCACTGAACACATCCTGCTTGGCTTAATACGGGAAGAGGATGGAATGGCAGCCAGGGTACTCGCTAACCTTGGTATCAGCTTGAGCAAGGTTCGTTCGGCAGTGGAATTTATTATCGGGCGTGGTGAGAAAGCCCGCAGCGGGGAAATCGGGCTTACCCCCAGAGCCAAGCGAGTTATTGAGCTGGCTATAGATGAGGCCCGTCAACTTGGTCACAACTACATTGGCACCGAGCATCTTCTCCTCGGCTTATTGCATGAAGGAGAAGGAGTAGCTGCCAGCGTTCTAGATAGTTTCGGCGTTACCCTGGAACGGACTCGCTCCGAAGCAACTCGTCTTCTCAGCCAGGTGCCGGCTAGAGGCAGGACGGCCCGCACTCCGAGCCGGACTCCGGTGCTGGACCAGTTGAGTGTTGACCTGACGGCAGCCGCGGCCAGTGGCAAGCTGGACCCGGTTATCGGACGGGTCAAAGAAATAGAGCGGGTAATTCAGATTCTCAGCCGCCGTACCAAGAACAATCCGGCTCTCACCGGTGAACCGGGCGTAGGCAAGACAGCAATTGTTGAAGGACTGGCCCACCGTATCACTTCGGGTGATGTCCCGGAAACATTGCAGGATAAAAGGCTGGTAACCCTTGATATCGCCGCCGTAGTAGCCGGAACAAAATATCGGGGCGAATTTGAAGAACGGCTGAAGAAAATCGTTAACGAGATAAAAACCTCAGGAAACTGTGTCCTCTTTATCGATGAATTTCATACCCTTGTCGGTGCCGGGGCAGCTGAGGGAGCGATAGATGCGGCAAGTATTCTCAAACCGGCGCTGGCCAGGGGAGAATTACAGTGCATCGGGGCCACTACCCTTAGCGATTACCGCAAGTATGTGGAACGGGATGCGGCTCTGGAGCGCCGATTTCAGCCGGTAATGGTAGAGGAGCCCTCCGTAGAGCAAACTCTGGAAATTCTGAAGGGCATCAAGGAACGTTACGAAGAGCACCACAAGCTAATAATAAGTGATGAAGCCTTGAGCGCCGCAGCAACACTGGCGGCCAGATATATACCTGACCGTTTTCTGCCCGATAAAGCTATTGACCTGATTGATGAAGCATCTTCAAGGGTCAGGATAAAACACTATACTATGCCCGCCAGTTTAAAAGAGGAGAAACAGGCAGAAGACAGCCTGCGTAAAGATAAAGAGGCGGCTCTGGCAACCCGAAAATATGATTATGCCGCTGAACTCCGCCAGGAAGAACTCCAGGTTGAAGAGAAAATAAAGCAGCTGGAAGAAAAGTGGCGCACGGAACTGGAGCAGGAAAAACCGGTGGTTACGGCGGAAAACATTGCTGAAGTGGTCAGCATGTGGACAGGTATCCCGGTAGTGCAGCTGACCGGCGAAGAGACGACCCGCTTGCTGCACATGGAAGAGGAACTACACAAGCGCATCATCGGCCAGGATGAGGCTATCGTAACAATAGCCCGAGCAGTGAGACGAGCCAGGGCCGGACTGAAAGACCCGAGACACCCCATAGGCAAGTTCATCTTCCTCGGCCCAACAGGCGTTGGCAAAACCGAGCTGGTTAGAGCTTTAGCTGAATTTATGTTCGGTACCGAGGATAGTCTCATCAGACTTGATATGTCAGAGTATCAGGAAAGACACACGGTATCTCGCCTGGTCGGAGCACCTCCAGGATATATTGGTCACGATGAAGGTGGACAGTTGACCGAGGCCGTCAGACGCAAATCGTACTGCTGCATTCTCCTCGATGAGATAGAAAAAGCTCACCCTGATGTTTTTAATATCCTGTTACAAATTTTTGATGACGGGCACCTGACCGATGCCAGAGGGCGCCGGGTAGATTTCCGCAACAGTATTGTTGTTATGACCAGCAACATCGGTGCCGAACTTATCAGGAAAAGCGGTTCAATAGGTTTTGTCTCACGCTCTGACGAAGCTAAGGCTCAGCAGATGGATTATGACCGGATGAAAGACAAGCTTCAGGCTGAGTTAAAGAAGCTTTTCAAGCCCGAGTTTCTCAACCGTGTTGACAGTGTGGTAGTGTTCCATACCCTGAATAACGAACACATTCGCAAAATAGTGGACTTGATGCTCTCTGAAGTAACCAAGCAACTGGCAGAAAAGGAAATAAAACTTGAAGTGACCGATGCTGCCAAAGAGTTACTCGCTGAAAAAGGCTATGACGAAGTCTACGGAGCCCGACCATTACGCCGGACAATTCAAGAGATGGTTGAGGATAAACTCTCCGACGCTTTACTCCGCAGCCAGTTCCGTTCAGGAGACACTGCTGTGGTTGACCGCGAGGGAGAAGAGATTACCGTCCAGGCAGGGGGTATAGAAGCCTTGCTCGGAGATGCCAAACCGTAGTTCATTATGACGAACAGTCAAAAGAGTAGGCAGTAAAAGAGCGGGAAGCCCGAATTGGCAAATTTCTCGCTCTTTTACTTTATTTAACACAGAAACAGGAGTAAACAGGAAAAGTGACAGTAGACTGGGGTTTTGCCGGGCAGATTGGTGGAATAGGCTTCGGCACTGTCTTTATAGTGCTAATCATCCTGACGCTGGCAATGTGGCTAATGGGACGGGTATTTAGTAAAATCGGTAATGCTGCGGACCAAACTACTGATAAGAATCAGAAAGGAGCTTAAAATTGGCACAGGAAATCATTGAAGCACCTATAGCTGGCAAGATAATCAGCGTGGAAGTTAAAGTGGGAGACACAGTTAACGAAGGTGATGTAATCTGTTATCTCGAATCAATGAAAATGGAGAACCCCATACTGGCTCCGCTGGCTGGTAAAATTGCCGATTTAAAAGTTGCTCCGGGACAGGTAGTTGAGACATCCAGTGTCATGGCTACCATTGAGTATGAATAGCCATATTTGAAAAACCAGAAAGGCTAAGTAACTAATGTTCGGACTTTTTGAAACTGGGTTCAGTGGCATTACCTGGGGCTCCGTGGTAATGATTATCATTGGCGGAGTTCTTTTATATCTCGGCATCGCCAAAAAAATGGAACCTCTGCTGCTGGTGCCGATTGGCTTCGGGGTAATCCTGGTCAATCTGCCTTTTGGCGGCTTGATGGAATCCATCGTTGAGGGCAGGGTAGTTGAATCTTATGTCATCGATGGTGAGCCGGCTGGTGTACTGTCCCGCGTATTTTACTTTGGTCTTGTTTTGGACATAATACCCGTCTTTATCTTTCTTGGTTTAGGGGCACTGACCGACTTTGGTCCCCTGATAGCTAACCCTAAGACCTTACTGCTAGGTGCTGGAGCCCAGTTCGGCGTCTATTTTGCCTTTTTCATCGCCCTCTTTCTGGGCAGTGCTTTTCCCGATACTTTACACATCGGCGTCAAAGAAGCCGCCTCAATTGGCATCATTGGCGGTGCTGATGGTCCAACTACTATTTACTTGACCAGCAAACTGGCACCTCATTTTATTGGCGCCACCGCCGTAGCCGCCTATACCTACATGGCAATGGTACCGATAATCCAGCCTCCGGTAATAAAACTGCTTACCACCAAAAAGGAGCGGGCAATATACATGAAGCCCCAGCTAAGAACGGTCTCCAAGCGGGAAAAAATCTTCTTCCCGTTAGTGGCGGCACTTGTTATCATCTTGCTGGTACCAAAGTCAGCCCCGCTCATGGGCATGCTCATGTTTGGTAACTTGCTTAAAGAATGCGGGGTTACTGACCGGCTGGCGGATACGGCAGGGAATGCCTTTATGAATATCCTCACTATCCTGCTTGGTTTATCTGTAGGTGCCTTTATGAGCGCCGAGAACTTCCTCAAGCCTGAGAGTCTAGTAGTCTTTGCTCTGGGTATTATTGCCTTCGCTGCTTCCACTGCCTTCGGTGTGATTCTGGCCAAGGTCATGAACCTCTTTCTCAAGGAGAAGATTAACCCTATGATAGGCGGGGCTGGCGTCTCGGCAGTCCCCATGTCAGCCAGAGTAATCCAGAGGATGGGACAACAAGCTAATCCAAGAAGCTTCCTGCTGATGCACGCCATGGGGCCCAATATTGCCGGCGTAATCGGCACCGCTGTTGCCGCCGGAGTATTTCTCGGTATGCTTGGCTAGACCAGCAAATCTTCGCCATTCTAAGCTATTCTTAACGCAGATTACCCTTGCTTTACTGCTCGAAATCAGGTAAAGTCAATCTGTGGCTAGAAGGGATAAATCCGGCAGGGGGACTATCTTTGTTTGCCAGCAGTGCGGCAAGGAGAGCCTGAGATGGCTGGGACGCTGTCCTAACTGTCAGGAGTGGAACAGCTTCGTCGAAGCAACAGCAGCTCCTGCACCCTCCTTTAAGTCCACCCCTCCACTCAACCCACCCCAGGAGTTATCCGGGGCCGTCTTTAAAGCATCCGAGCGGTTTCCCCTTCCCCTGACCGAGTTCAACCGGGTGCTGGGGGGAGGGCTGGTACCCGGCTCTCTCATGCTCATCGGTGGTGACCCGGGTATCGGTAAATCTACCCTCCTGCTCCAGGTTTCCGCCCTGGCAGCCCATACCTGGGGCAAGGTAGCCTATGTCTCCGGTGAGGAAACCCTGCACCAGACCAAGCTCAGGGCAGGGCGCCTGGGAATAAAAGGTGAGAACCTTTACCTGCTGGCAGAAAACGACCTGGAGACCATCCTGGACCAGGTAGCGGAGCTTTCCCCCGCTCTGGTGGTTATTGACTCCATTCAGGCAGTCTATCTTCCTGAAGTGGCAGCCGCCCCGGGCAGCATCACCCAGGTACGGGAGTGCACCATGAGGCTGATGAACCTGGCAAAGCTCAGCGCCGTCCCGGTATTTATCGTCGGGCATGTCACCAAGGATGGTGCTATTGCCGGTCCCCGGGTGCTGGAGCACATCGTGGATGTGGTGCTCTACCTTGAGGGCGAATCTTTCAGTGCCTACCGCTTGCTGCGCTGTGTCAAAAACCGCTTCGGCTCGACCAACGAGATAGGCGTCTTTGAGATGAAGGAGCAGGGTCTGGTTGAGGTAGATAACCCGTCAAAGGCATTCCTGTCCCAGCGCTGGGGCGAGGCTATAGGCTCGGCAGTGGTGCCTGTCCTCGAAGGCAGCCGCCCCCTGCTGGTGGAGATTCAAGCCCTGACCAGCCCCACCAGCTTTGGCTTACCCCGCCGCACCGCCAACGGGGTTGACTTTAACCGCCTGCTGATGATTACCGCCGTGCTGACCCGGCGTCTCGGCTTGAAGCTCGGCAACCAGGATATTATGGTCAATGTCGCCGGCGGGCTGAAAATAGACGAGCCGGCGGCCGATTTGGGTATTGCCCTGGCAATTGCCTCCAGCTTTCGTGATGCGGCTGTTGACCCGGCACTGGCGGTGGTTGGGGAGATAGGACTGAGCGGTGAGCTACGGACTGTCCCCCAGCTGGACAGACGGGTGAACGAAGCCGCCCGGCTCGGCTTCAAGCGCTGCCTGGTGCCCAAAACCGGCACCACGGTCACCCCACCCCATAAAGATATTGAAGTTATCTCCGCCACCACCCTGAGAGAGGCAATTGGAGTAGGGCTGGTGGAGAAGAAAAGCCCGGAAAGCTCTTGACACCGCGAGAGGGTAACTATAATATGAGCTAGAATCCCGGGGAAAAGGGATTTGGGAAGGTGAAAAACTATGTTAACTGTGAATAGCTATTTAGACTCCCTTAAGAAACTCCATCCCGAGCAGGTACTGGTAATAGAGGATGAAGTCAATCCTGCCAGTTTTGAGGTAACTGCCATCCTCCAGAAGCTGGAAAACGCCGGCAAATACCCCCTGGTATATTTTACCCGGCCTCTGAACCTTAAAGGCGAAGTATCCAGATTCCCTGTAGCGACCAATGTGTTTGCTGCCAGAGAGCGATGTGCCGTTGCAATGGGCGTAGACATCAACCAGTGCGAGCTACCATTGAGCCTGGAATATGCCAGGCGTGAAGCGCGACTATTACCCCCGCAGGAAATACCGGCGTCCGGCGCCCCGGTCAAAGAGGTGGTCAAAACCGGAGACGAGGCCGACCTGAGAGAGTTCCCCATCGTCCGCCATCACGAGATGGATGCGGGAACATACATAGACATGACCCCGATAATGCGAGACCCTGAAACCGGGAAATACAACGTGGCTTTTCTACGCAATATGTATAAAGGCCCCCGTAAACTCGGACTTCATATGTCTCCACGGCACAACTGGGAAATCGTCCGCCGCAATGACGCCGAAGGCAGAAACACACCCGTTGTTATCGTGGTAAGCCATCATCCTTCCTTCTACCTGGCAGCTCTCAACATCGCTCCTTTTGAAACGGATGACTATGAAGCGATTGGCTCCATTATGGGAAAGCCCATGCGCCTGACAGCGTCAGAAACCTGGGGGAAAAATTTTATGGTCCCGGCCGATGCCGATATTTTGATAGAGGGAGAAGTACTGGCAAATGTTAAAGAGGTGGAAGCGCCGTTTGGAGAATTCACCGGCTACTATGGCCCCCAGCGGTACCGCTGGGTTATAGATGTCAAAGCCATTACCCACCGTAAGAATGCCATATATCAGGATATCTTCGTCGGTCACCGTGACAACTGGATTCTGGGGGCAATCCCGAAGGAAGGGACTATTTATAACCGGATTAAAGCAATCGTTCCGACAGTTAAGGCGGTGCATCTGCCCAATTCAGGATGCGGGCGTTTTAACTGCTATATTTCCCTGGATAAAAAGACCGAAGGTGATAGCAAACAGGCAGCCCTGATAGCCCTGGGTGAATGCGATTTCCTCAAGAATGTAATAGTGGTAGATGCCGACATAGATGCTTTTAATGAAGAGCAGGTAATGTGGAGTGTGGCAACACGGGTACAGGCTGACGAGGATATTGACATCCTCAAGAAAATAAAGGGGAATACCCTTGACCCTTCTCTTAAAGGCGAAATATTAACAGCCAAGATGATTATCGATGCTACCAGACCTATAGACCGGCCCTATGCCGCCAGAGTAAATGTGCCTCAAGAGGCTGTAAATGCAGTAAACCCAAAATACTTGGCAAAATAGAAATCAGAGGTAAGGAAAATGGCACGGATATTCAATGTGGTCTGCCCCCACTGTAAAGGCAAATTTCAATGCGACTACCAGGACTTAAGGCATAAGAAAATAAAGTTATTATGCCCCTACTGCCAGACCGAGTTTGACCAGGAAGAAAGCCCGCTTATAGAGGAATAGAGAAGAAAATAAAGAGGGACGAACAACTAAAGGTAGCAGCAGTTATTGCCGCCGGCGGCTCGGGGCAGCGGATGGGTGGAGTGGACAAGATGTTCGCTCTACTCGGCGGTAATCCTGTCCTTGTCAGGGTGGTTGATACCTTTCAAAAGTGCCAGGCTATTGAGCAGATTGTTGTCGTCCTCAGCAAGCCAAACCTGAAGCAGGGAGAGCAACTGGTGGCTGAGCAAGGCTGGGCAAAGGTAACCGATGTTTGCCCCGGCGGCGAGCGACGCCAGGACTCAGTGCTCGCCGGGCTTAAACGACTTTCGAACTGCAACTGGGTGGTAATCCACGACGGGGCACGGCCGCTGGTAACCGAAGACCTGATTGAGCAGGGATTGAAAACGGCTCAGGAAACGGGAGCGGCGGCGGCGGCCGTCCCGGTCACCGATACCATCAAAGTAGCAGGAAACGACCGCATTGTGCGGGAGACACCCCCGAGGCAAAACCTGTGGGCAGTGCAGACGCCGCAGGTGTTCCGATTTGATATAATAACTGAAGCCTACCGCCGGCTGAAGGATGAGGTAACCGATGATGCCGGAGCGGTCGAGCAACTGGGCTATAAAGTTAAGCTCTATATGGGTGCTTATGAAAACATAAAAATAACCACCCCCGAGGACCTGGCTCTGGCTGAGATTTTGTGGCGAAAACATGGCAGATAAGGTGCACATTGGTACCGGTTTTGATGTCCACCCCCTGATACCGGGACGCCGGCTGGTGCTGGGCGGCGTTGATATCCCTTTTGACAGGGGACTCGACGGCTGGAGCGATGCCGATGTCCTGACCCATGCCATCATTGACGCCCTGCTCGGGGCGGCCGCTCTGGGAGACATCGGCAGCCATTTCCCGCCCGGCGACCCGGAATACAAGGATATTTCCAGCCTGATACTGCTGAAAATGGTGAAGGATAAACTCGCTGAAGAGAGATGGCAGATAGAGAATGTTGATGCTACCATAGTGGCTGAAAAACCCAGGCTCAGAGATTTTATCGACCGGATGCGGGAGAAGCTGAGCCAGACACTTGATATTACCCTAAGTCAGGTAAGCGTGAAAGCCAGCACCACGAACCAGCTCGGTTTTATCGGTCAGGGTGAAGGTATGGCTGCCCAGGCGGTGGCGCTGATAAACGAGATAAAGTAACGAGATAAAGTAACGAGATAAAGTAACGAGATAAAGTAACGAGATAAAGTAACGAGATAAAGTAACGAGATAAAGTAACGAGATAAAGTAACGAGATAAAGTAACGAGATAAAGTAATGAAAGTATACAATACCATTTCCGGACAAAAAGAGGATTTCCTGCCCCGGGGCGATGAAGTAAAAATGTATGTCTGCGGGGTTACCCCTTATGACGAGGCTCATATCGGACACGCTATGAGCTATATCATCTTTGACGTTGTCCGGCGCTACCTGAAGTACCGCGGCTACAAGGTAAAGTATGTGCAGAATATAACTGACATCGACGACAAGATTATCGACCGGGCGAACCGGCTCGGCATTTCAACACAAGAGCTGGCGGGAAAGTATTCCAGCAGCTTCTTTGAAGATATGGACGCCCTGAATATCAAACGGGCGGATGTTTATCCCCGGGCTACAGAAGAAATTCCCAGGATGATTGAGGTGATACAGGGCTTGATAGATAAGGGATTTGCCTACCCGGCACTCGTTCCGATTAATCGTCACCTGTGGCGAGGTTCGGTGACGAATCAGAGTGAACTCGTTCCGATTAATCGTCAGAGTGAACAGGGCAGCGTCTATTTCAGGGTAAGCAAGGTTTCTGACTACGGTAAGCTGTCTCACCGCAGCCTGGAATCGATGATGTCAGCGGAAGGCGCCATCGGCGCCGAAGAGAAGGAACACCCGATGGACTTTGTCCTTTGGAAGGCAGCCAAGCCGGGCGAGCCGTCATGGGAGAGTCCATGGGGAAAGGGGAGACCCGGCTGGCATATCGAGTGCAGTGCCATGTCCCTGAGATACCTGGGAGAGGCTATTGACATTCACGGCGGCGGGCAGGACCTGGTCTTCCCCCACCATGAGAATGAGATAGCCCAGTCGGAGAGCTTCACCGGAGTAAAGCCGTTTGTTAAGTACTGGATGCACAACGGTTTTTTGCAGTTTGGCGGGGAGAAGATGAGCAAGTCCCTGGGCAACCTCATCACGATAAAGCAAATCCTGGAAAAATACAGCGCCGATGCCATCCGTATCTTCGTCCTCAGCTCCCACTACCGCAGTCCGCTTACTTATGATGAAATAACTTTAGAAGCTAGGGGAGTGGCACTTAGAGCTTTTAGCGATGCTAAGTGGAAATTAAGCGAACGCTATAGTGAGATGAATCGTTCTATATTAGAAGCCCAAGGCATTAAGACTGATGATATTACACCTGCTGAAATATACCGTAACCGATTTATTTCAGCTATGGATGACGATTTCAACACGGCACAGGCAATAGCTACCCTTTTTAATTTAGCACAAGGGATTAATCACGCGGTTAATCTCGGGCATGAGGATAAAGTCGATGAACACCGCAAGATATTTATAAAGTTGGCTAACGTATTGGGCTTAGTTATCCCAGAACCAGAAACTAAAGAACTTCCTCTTAATGCTGAAGACTTTATGAGTTTGCAGAAGTCAATAATCGCCAAAGTTCATTATGCCAAGCTGGACGGGCTGATTGAAAAAGTGGAGGCTGTATCGAAGAGGCAAGACACAGACAGTCAGGTCGAGGTTTATGCTTACATCCAATGGTTAACAGATTTTCGTGACGACTTGCGTAGGGCCAAGCAATTTCGGCTTGCCGACGAGATAAGAACTAAACTGGATGAACTGGGTATTGCCCTTGAAGATACCCCCCAGGGAACGGTGTGGAGAAGGAAGCGATAACAAGTTTATCTCCCCGTTGCCCATGACCAGAGGAGGCGCCAGGGTCTCAGCTTAACCAGCCCGACAGGTAGCTCCAGCTGTATTTTCTCGCTCACCGGAAAGGCATTGAGCCTGTCCACCTCGGGTTTTAGACGGAGCAGTTCTTCCTCGCAGTTGTCATTTGAGAGCACCCCGTCAAGGCGGTGCATCATTTCCCGGCCGGCTTCCATGCGCCTGACCCCGATTTCCGCCATCTCTCTGGAAATAACCCCATACTTCTCCTTAAGGCGTATGAGGCGCCCTATAGCTTCATAGCCGGTCTCAGCAATTTGCTGTCGGTCCATCCACTCGGTCTCATAATTGAGGGAATATTTCCAGCTCGGTGATGCCAGTGCCTGGCGGTGCTCTTCCAGTGTCCGAAAGAGCACCTTGTAGCCGTAGCGCTCCGGCTGTTCAAAGGCAAGGCTGCCCGGGTCAAGGAAAGGCGAAATAGGGGCAATAAAAAGGGAAAGCCTTTTATCCCCCTTGAATTTTTTCATCAGGTAGCCGCAGTAGTCGACGGTATCCATCACTGACTGCGGGGTCTGTTTTGTTAGCCCGGTCATAAAAAATACATCCACCCTACCACAGCCGGCATCAAGAGCATCACCCAGCGTTTGCTCCAGCGCCTCGTTAGAGTAGTTCCTGCCGATAGCCTTCCTTATCTCGGGGTCGTGGGATTCGGGAGAAATCTCAAGGCAAAAGTTAGGACTGGCAAGACCCATTTGATGGAGAAAGTCTGATGGGGCGGGAGAGAAAAGCTCAAAGATGATTTGATTCTTCACCCTGTTTTTCTGGAGCAAATCCAAAATCTGGCAGGCATAGTCTTCTCCCGCCTGAAGCAGGTCTCCCAGGATAAAGATGGGCCCGCGGCTGAAGCGCTCAATCTGCCTGACATCTCTGGCAACCGCTTCCGGAGTCCGAAAGGCGGGTTTATCGCGTTGATGAATGCGCCTGAAAGCGGCTGCCGAACCGCCACAGATGATGCAGTTGTGGGTGCAGCCACGGCAAGTGATTACCGCCGTAATGGGATAGCGAAGCCAGTCCTTGAAGGGGAGGTAGCTGATAAGGTCACGGTAGCGGAGGACAGAACGCATCACACCATCATAGTGCCGGAGCATAACATCACTGAGGTCCGAGGGAACATTAGAGAAAGGATTTTCCTGTACCTTACCCAGGCTATCTCGCCAGACAAGGTTAGGCACTTTTTCAGGCTCTTTTCTTTCCCTTAGAGAGTCCATTAGCTGGCGGATAGGTTCTTCGGTGGAGTCTCCCCTTATTATGTAATCTATCTCAGGATAGTCAATCAACTCCTTGTAAAAATAGGAGGAGGAAAAACCGCCGAAGAGCAATTTTGATTCGGGGTGATATTTTTTTACCAGCCTGGCTATCTCGATAGCCCCGTGGCAGTGCACCATCCAGTGCAAATCAATGCCGAAGACCGGTGCTTTTAAGCCCTTTATCATTGCCTCGGCATTAAAACTCCTGTCCCTTAGCATACGGACGGCGAGATTAACAATACGCACCCGGTAACCGGCACGCTCTAGATATTCGGCAATGCTGGTCAAGCCTATGGGATACATCTCGAAAACAGGGGAAGGAGGAATCAGGTCACTAACCGGACCGTAAAGGATAGTTTTCTGACGGAAATCATAGACACTGGGCGAATGAAGCAAAATCAGGTCGGCTGGCATTATCTCGGTTATTCCTGGTGAGCCTGGGCCGCATGCTCTGGCCAGCATTTCTCATGGACATAAACAGCACACCTGGCACAGTAATAGATATGGGCCCGGGCATCCTTTCTGCAAACAGGACACTTCATTGGCTAGCTCCTATTTATTTTTTTAATTTTACCTCATCACCCGCCTTAAATCAATTTAACCGGAAAATTATTTTATAGCTTTTCGGCGCAACAGAAAGGTGGCAAGACTCTCAGAAAAATAAAAAAGCGGTGTCTTACCACCTATAGCCGAGAGACAAACAGATTATTTCAGCCTAGCTTGCCTTTCGAGCAATACTGACCAGTATCTGCCCCGCGAAAATCAGCCAGATAAGCCCACAGATGATGCTGAGGATGCCAATAGCCATCATATAGGGGTCCATAATCGCCCCTAGCTGAGGACCAGCTACTCCGGCAAGAAAAGCATTGCCCGCACGGATGCCAACTGTAATCATTAAGATAGAGTTTATGGTGAAGGCAACGACAAAAACCCAGAAGAGCCAGTTAATCAGGCCGGGGGCAGTTATGGGCTTGTTAGTAATTCTCGGTACTAGATAGTAAATCAGTGCCGCCAGCGCCAGAGATATCCACCCGAGGGTGCCGACATGAACATGAGCGCCTACTATAATGCCAGCTGGCCCCTGAGAGATGAACTCATGGGGTGCTGCCTGAGCCTGGACTGCTCCCTGAATTACATTCCAGGCGAAGTACAGGACTGAGGCGACAATAAACTTCACCAAACGCTTATCAGTTGCTTCTACCTGCATTCTAAAACCTCCTTAACTAAACTTGAGACAATCTTCAGGGGAATCAATGCTTTCTTTACATCTTAAACCTCCTTCTGCCGTCTAAGGCGATGTATATTTGATAAACTGGACTACGGCATTGATTTCTTCAGCACTAAGGCGACCATTCCAGGCGGGCATATTGGTATATGGTATCCCTTCGGATATAACCTCCCTTATCACGGTGTCACTCTTTCCTGCCAGGCTCTCCGGAGTTAAAGCTCCGCCCTGACCATAGCGCCCCTGGCGCTTTTCCCCGTGGCATATAGCGCACCTGTCAGCATATAGAGCATTGACATCTGTCAAGGAAGGAACTGGTGTTTGTGATGAAGGCTCAGCCTCGGGAGCTACCACAGGCGGTGCTTCGCTCCCGCAGGAAACCAGCAACAACCAGGTCACCAGCAAAAATACCCAGAGCATTATTTTATTTAACAACATCATATTTATGTCAACCGACTAGAATCTCAGGTTTGCCATAACAAAGATAACAGCAAGTTGAAGTATCCCCTGTACGCCACCAAGCTTGGCGTTCATCATACCTAGTCGCGAGATTTTCCCGATGTCCGGTGTCTCTGCAAGTAACTGCCTGAAGACACGAATTTCGTTGGGAAGAAGCAGACCAAAACCTTGAACGGTCAGTATGCCGGCAATAACAACAGCACTCAGAATCCAAGGATTCGCCAGAGAGGCGGACAAATTGGCGAGCGAGGCAATCCTGAGACGTTCGGCAAGTTCAATCCCTGACATTATCGTAACTGTAGCCAACGCCGGCATGAGAAAAGTCATTTTCGGCACCAAACGCTTGAACACACCGGCACGGTCTCTAGGCTCCATCCCACCCAGAACCGGGCCAAGAACAAATCCCATGAACAAATCAATCCCCGTCCAGAGAGCACCGGTCATAATATGAACGAAGTTTAGACTGGTTAGAGAGCCAAAGTTAAGGGCATAGATTAAGACACCAATCGGCAGTCCCATTGCCAGAAGGATGAAAATTGGATTAGCCGACCGTATGATAACTGAAATGGTACTGGGTCTTACTGGCTCAACTTTCATCGTTTTCATCGCTTTTCAATATCTTACTCTGTTCCGTAAATTCAAAACCCGTCAGACACTTTCTCTGGTAAAGAAATTTATCCAGTAAGTTTATCCAGTAAGGCACTAAGTGTCAAATGGTAAGATAAATTACCACCGACCCCGCTTTGTCCGGGACTTCTCACAATGACCGCTTGAACTACCGGGCAATCTCCTTCCTTGCTAATTTAACATTATGGGTATACAATTTAGACGCATAATTTAGTTCTGGAGGTAATCAAAGTATGGATACAGAACTGGTTCATATCGGGTTTACTAATATAATCGCCATAAACAGAGTGATTGCTATTGCCGCACCAAATTCAGCCCCTACCAAGCGCCTCATTCAGGAATACAAAAACAATGGCTTGTTAATTGACCTGACTAATGGCAGAAGAACCAAAGCGGTTGTAGTAACCGATAGCAAACACATAATTTTATCTGCTCTTGCTCCGGAAACGATTGCCTCCCGTTGCAGGCAAGTCGGGGCAAAGACTGCCCTGAGTGAACCAGTCCAGCTCTGAACCAGAGAAAGTAATGGAAAAGGCAACTTCAGATAGCCAACCCCTGTTCAGCTTACCAGCGAGGCCGCTGTTCGTAATCCTCTCCGGTCCCTCAGGAGTAGGTAAGGATGCGGTCCTGAACAGAATCAAAGAAACGGGCTATCCACTAAAATACATTACCACTTTAACCACACGCCCCCCACGAGCTAAGGAAAAAAACAACGTAGATTACCATTTCGTCTCGACAGAAAAGTTTAAGGAGATGAAAGAAAAAAATCAGCTATTAGAGTGGGCGGAGGTGTATGGCAACTGGTATGGCGTACCTAAAGAGGCAGCCATACAGGCGCTAAGAGAGGGGCAGGATGTAATGGTAAAAGTTGACATTCAAGGGGCGGAGTCAATCAAAAAAATCATCCCCCAGGCGATAACCATCTTTCTTATGCCTCCTTCACTGGAGGAACTGCTTGCCCGGCTCAAGCGACGCCGTACCGAGTTATCCTTTGACCTGGACTTACGTCTGAAGACGGCAGAGAAAGAAATGAAGCAGCTAAGCCGGTTTGATTATGCCATAGTCAACCGGAGTGGTGAAATTGACCTGGCGGTAGCTGAGATTAAGGCGATTATTACCGCGGAAAAATGCCGGGTAACCAGAGAGGAAATTATGCCTAAACCGCCAGATTAATTAGAAAAGTTAACAAATAACCTAGCAGAGCACAGATTGGAATAGTTATTATCCAGGCGGCGGCTATGGTTCTGCCCACTCCCCAGCGCACTGCCGAAAAACGCTTGGTCGACCCGGTTCCCATAATGGCTCCGGTAATGCAATGAGTAGTGCTCACCGGTATCCCTAACTGTGATGCCACTTCAATAACCAGGGCACCGGCAGTTTCTGCGGAAAAACCGTCTACGGGACGCAGGTTGGTAACTCTTACTCCCAGTGTCCTGATTACCCGCCACCCACCCCAGGCTGTCCCCAGCATCATGACCAGAGCCGGGACCACATAAACCCACCACGGCGGGCTGTCCCAGTAGCTCATCTGCCCGGAATAAACAACCAGGCCGAGCATAATAAGCCCCCGGGCATTCTGGGCGTCATTCCGACCGTGGCTGAAAGACATAAAGGCGGCGGAAAGAATCTGCAGCTTGCCGAAGATGCTCTCAACCCGGTAGGGTGTAGACTTTCGCAGTATCCAGGCAAGTGCTGTCCTGATGACAAAACCACCAGCGAAACCCAGCACAGGAGCAATGACTATGGAAAGTAGCACCCCGGTGAGCTTGGGCCAGAGGATAGCTTCAAAGCCGGCAGTAGCTATACCGGCTCCGATAAGCCCGCCGATTAAGGAATGGGTAACGCTGAGGGGCAGCCCATAGCGAGTGGCTAGAAAGACCCAAAGTGCCCCCCCCAGAGCCCCAGCTACCACAGTCAGTTGGGTTATTTCTTCTGGAGAAACAATTCCCTTACCCACTGTCCGGGCGACTTCCAGCCCGAGCATCGCCCCGGCAAAGTTGAAAAAGGCGGACATACCGAGGGCAGCGAGGGGAGATAATACCCGGGTGCTGATTACAGTAGCGATAGCGTTAGCCGCATCATTCAAGCCATTACTGAAATCATAAATAAGGGCAACAGCTACTACCGCCAGGAAGAGAAACAAAGAGGACTCAGCCATGCTTGAGGGCTACCCCCTCCAGCACATCGGATACATCTTCACACCTATCAGTAGCGCTTTCCATCTGCTCGTAAATTTCGCGCCACTTGACAACCTCCAGAATGGGCATACTATCACAAAAAAGTTCAGCTATTGCTGAACGGTATATGTCATCGGCGGTATTCTCAAGACGGTTAATTTCCACACATTGCTCAAGCACCAGCTTCAACCTGGCACGGTGACGCAGTTTCGGCATTGCCTTTTCAATCTCTTCTGCCGACTGGACTATCGTCTCAGCCAGCTGTCTGGCTTTCTCAGTAGGCTGACTTATCTTATACATAAGCATCCCTTCAGCTGCAGCCTGGATAAAATCAATGACATCATCCAGGCTATGGGCAAGAAGGGCTATATCCTCTCTGTCAAAGGGGGTAACAAAGGTGCGGTGGGACAACTCCATTATTTGATGAATAATGGTGTCTCCCTCATGCTCTAGCTCACTTATTTCGCTTACTTTCTTTTCCACATCCTCCCATTTATCAAGCATCTCTTTCAACATATGAGCCGCTTTTACTATATTCCGGGAACCTGCCTCAAACAGCTCAAAAAACTTCTCCTCGTGGGGCATAAAGGAAAACCTGAACACTCTAATCCTCCTTATTCCTTGGCCGGCTGACAACCAGGTGCAGAATAAAACCTCTATGATTATACACCTTCTTAAAGAAATGGAGAAGCCCGGTGACCCATCCTCAAAAGTCTTGTCCTCATAAAAATCACCTTCTACCTCAGCGTGACTCTTTTGTCCTCTTTCTTCCTGTCCATATCAATTTGAGGCCGTTTGGTAATGTCATTCTGAAGGAGTCCTGCCGTTGCAGGAAGGAAGGCCGAAGAATCTGGGAAGGTGTAGAAGTCAAGACCCGAACCCTGACCCCGAGATTCTTCGCGGAGTTTACACTGAGCTCGTTCCGATTACCTGTAGCGAGGTTCGGTAACGAGTTATCGTCAGAGTGAACGTAGCGAATGTGCTCAGAACGACAGAGAAATGTTACCGAGACTGGCATAACTATGATATAATTTATTTTAGTGTTAACTGCGGAGGCTCAAGCTCTGGAAGCGTCAGAGGTAGCACGTAAAGCAGTAGAAGCGGCCAGCGATAAGCAGGCCAGTGATATCGTCTTGCTCAATGTGCGGAGTATATGCAGCTTTGCCGATTATTTTGTCATCTGCAGTGCTGATAGTGAGAGGCAGATGAAAGCCATCTACGAGGAAATTGAGCAGGACCTCAAGAAAGATGGAGTTCTACCCCACCACCATGAGGGGACGGCGGATTCGGGTTGGCTATTAATTGATTTTGGAGATGTTATCATCCACATTTTTGCTCCTCCCGAACGGGAATACTACCAGCTGGATGAACTCTGGGGCAAAGCTACCCCGATGCTCCGGATTCAGTAGTCAAAGATTTCGTCTCCGGCAAAGTAGAGCTTGATTTCTTTTTCGGCGGTCTCAACGGAATCAGAGCCGTGGACCGCATTTTGTTGAATATCCAGACCAAAATCTTTCCGGATAGTCCCTGCCTCTGCCCGGGCGGGGTCAGTTGCCCCCATTATCTTTCTGATTCTTTCTACGGCTTTCTCCCCTTCAAGAACGGCAGCAACAACGGGTGTAGAAGTAATATATTTTATTAAGTCATTAAAAAAGGGCTTCCCGGCATGAACAGCATAATGCCGCTCAGCCAGGTCTCTATCAATATGAAGCATTTTGAGAGCCGCCAGCCTCAACCCCTCCTGCTGAAATCGGCTCAAGATAGTACCAGCCAACTCCCTTTGCATGGCATCAGGTTTAATAAGAACCAAAGACCTTTCCATATTCCTCCTTTTTCAAACTAAGACCGTTTAATTGTCATTGCGAGGAGTCCTTCCTTTAGAAGGATGACGAAGCAATCTATATGAATAATCTGTATAGGTCGCCACGTCCTTCTAAGAAAGACTCGCAATGACACACGTTGAATTACTAAACAGCCTTCAAATAGCTTTTTCTACTTTTTACCAGGTCCGGGTCTGGTAATCGATGGCCCCCGGAAATACAGCGGCTGTAAAGTAGCCTGGTTATCATAGTCACCGGCTTCCAGCCGTTTTAGCCCCAGCTCAGCCAGAAAACCGGCCCTTCTCAAGCCGGTAACCGGAGATGTGATTATTGCTTTGTCTTTAAGCCCGGCTTTTAACTTATCAGCTATCGAGGAGACAAATTCACCACAGAAGATGGTTCTTGTAGTTATCTCAGAGCAGAGAACATCAATGGTGGTCAGGTGCTCAGCCGTAAGCTGAAGCCAGCGTTCACCTTTTTTCTGGTATACAGCCGTGGCAATCTCTTCCCTGCCGGCATTAAAAATGGGACATACAGGCAAGCCCGCCTCAGCATACTGATATGCCTCCGCTTCGAGGGTGCTGATACCGGCTAACGGAATACCCAGGCTAAAGGCAAGCCCCTTGGCAGTACTGATTCCTACTCGCAGCCCGTTGTAACTCCCCGGCCCTTTAGCCACGATAATGCCCTCGGCTGATTTTAGATTCAAACCAGCCTGCTCCAGCAGATGAGCCAGGCTGGGCAACAGCTGGATGGTATGGTTCTGCCCGCAGCGCCAGGTCAGTTCAGCCATCACCTTGCCATCCTGTATCAGAGCCAGGCTGGCAATATCAGTGGAAGTATCTATCGCCACTTGCATTTTTTAATCCCACCCAGTGCGGCGGCCAGTTCCAGATAACGCTGACCGCTGGGCTCCATTTTAATATTACGCTCGGTTTCAGAAAGATAGCTTATCTTAATCATCAGGTGCTTCTCCGGCAATATTGTCAGTGCCTTGTCCGCCCACTCTACCACGCAGATTCCCTGTCCATAAAAATACTCGTCCAGACCCAAATCAGCAATCTCTTCCATATGGGCAAGCCGGTAAAGGTCAATATGGTACAAAGGCAGCCGTCCGTGGAGTTCTCTCATTATGACAAAGGAAGGACTCAAGGCATATTCCTTTATCCCCAGCCCCCAGGCAATACCCTGGGTCAGGCAGGTCTTCCCCGCCCCCAGCTCTCCAACGAGAAGGAAAACATCACCGGCCAGGGCTAACTCACCAATGCGCACCCCTAATGTCCGGGTTTGCTCCGGACTACGGCTGACCAACTCAAGACTAGCCATAATTTATTTCCCGGTGAAGTGTTCCCACCCTGTCTCAGGCAGGTCAACCGGATTTCCTTTCCCATCAACCAGGGTTATCTCCCCGGCCTTGCCCGTAACTTCACCAATCACCGTCACCGGGCAGGAGACAGCTTTCCTCACCCGGTCAATAACCTCACTGCTGGCGGTGAACAAGAGCTCATAGTCCTCTCCTCCCGATAGCGCCAGCTCAAGAGCTCTATCACCAAAATTATCCTTAACCGCAGGCTGAACAGGTACTCTATTGATTTCTACCCGGGCTCCAACCTTACTCGCCTGACAGATATGACGCAGGTCTGAGAGCAGTCCATCGCTGATATCAATGGCTGAGCGCACCCCGTGTTCTACCAGCATCCGCCCTTCCACTATCCGGGGATAGGGCTGAAGAAAAGCTTTTTTCAAACCAGCCGCAGCTTCAGCCGTAAAAGAGAGATTTTTGGTGAGCATTTCCAGCCCGGCAGCAGAAGCGCCCAGATAGCCGGTAACCGCTATCTCCTCACCGACTTTAGCTGCCGAACGGGTGAGGATATATTCCTCACTTCCGGTGCTGCCCAAAACGACAATATCGATACTCACCAGGGGAGAACTGCTCATATTGCCCCCGATAATAGCTACTTCAAACTGCTGCCCCAGTTTAATCATTCCTCTATAAAGGGCAGTAACATCTTCTACCTCGGTATTGCCAGGCAAGGATAAAGACACCAGAGCATAACAAGGTAAGCCGCCCATAGCCGCAATATCACTCAGGTTGACCGCCATCGCCTTCCACCCCAGTTCCTCCCAGGAAGTTGTTTCCAGGGTAAAGTGAACACCCTGAACCAGCGAATCAAGAGTAGCCAGTTGAATTGAAGTATCACCCCGCCAGGCGGCAGCATCGTCACCCATACCAAGAATCAGCTCCTGCCAGGCGGCTGTCTCTTTGTCCTGAGCCTGATAAACTATCCCGCTAAGGAGGTCAATCAGCCCGAACTCACCCAGTTCTGAAACCTTCATACGGAAAAATTATAGCACGAAGCCAGCTCAGGGTCTAAAGCAAAAACAAAGAGCCGAGGCTAAGCCTCGGCTCTTTGCCTTCTTCCACCCAACCTTACCTGACTTTAATATCGATATGCCTGACTTCGGCTTCTTCAGCCTCGGGGAGCCGCAATTATTTACTCTTTACTTTCTTTGCCTTCCCGGCACGGTCTCCTCCTCCGGATAAGACCGGCTCTTTAAACTCAACCAGCGATTTTAACTCAATCCGATAAGAACACTGGAGACACTGCTCAAACCAGCCATCCATATCACAACTAACATAAAAATCACCCCCGCAGCGGGGGCAACCCTTTAATCTCCACATTACCATCTCTACCTCCCCCTTTCCGACCTAAACATTCTTCAATGGTTATTTTATACAGGGAAAATAGCTCTGTCTGTGATTTTTGTCGCATTACTAGGGATGATAAAGAAAGGATTTTGGAGAATGGTTATAATGAGGATATAAAAAGTCCAAAAGTATAAACAGCGATAAACCAATCGGTAAACGGGCTTTCGCTACATCTTTATTTCTTCGCTAACTATTTCAAAGGGGCAGGTTATAGCTCCAGTCGGGCAGACGATTTCACACTGTAGACACCAGCCACATCCTTCCGTAGCAACGACCATTATGAAACCGTCAACCAGCACCAGGGCACCACATGAACAGACATTGATACACAGTCCACATCCATCACACTTCCCCGGTTCTACCACTGGCATTTCAACCACACCCTTGCCTCCGTTTCCTTACATAGTTAATTTAAGTTAGAAAAATAGTCTTTGTATGTAACTTTTGTCTCAAAGAGACGAGTCTATCATTTCTTTGAGAGCCTCTTTATTTGTAATCACAATGCGATGGCGGTCCATTCTAATCATTCCCTCATCTTCAAGAGCCTTAAGTGACCTGCCGACTACCTCACGGGCAGTACCGGCCATAGCTGCCATATTCTGCTGGGTAAGTTTCTGCCCGGGGTTAGTACCGTCGCCGGCATGCTCCACCAATATTCGGGCCACCCTGCCGATAACATGCCTGAAGGACAGGTCTTCGACCAGTGAAACCAGATTACGCACCTGCCCTGCCAGCACCTTAATAACATTAAGAGCTACCTGCGGGTAAGTCTGAAGGAGAGCTTTCAGATTGCTCTTCTTCAGCTCATAAAGAACCACCTCTCCCATAGCCTGGGCGCTGGCTGGATTCAGGCCATCGTCAAAGATTGGGACATCATTAAATGATTCTCCCGGACGCACAATACTCAGAATTTGCTCCTTGCCTCCGGCTGATGTCTTAAACACCTTCACCGCGCCGGAGACGACAAGAAACAGACCTTCAGCCGGCTCGTCCTCATACAGAATTATCTCTCCCCGCTCAACCTTCCTCTCGGAGACGAGCTGGCTGATTGATTCAAGCTCGGCAGAACTCAAGCCGTTAAAGTAGGGTATAGACTGCAGAAACTCGGCATCAACAACCATTTCTAATGCCTCTTATTCATATCATAACCAGAGCTACACAGGCTAATTTATTCTAGCACGACTCTTCCCAATTATTCCACTAAGAGATTGCCGAAAAAGAGGTAAAGGATACCTCCTTTCGGGGGTCTGGGGGTGTCCCCCAGACATAAAATCCCCCAAAACTGGGGGATTTAGGGGGTTCAAAATGACTATTTCAGCAGTCTGACTAAGACTAATTGTTTGCCTTACACCTCAACATCAGGTAATATAAATATATAAATGAGGCTGGTGATTTAGAAGATGATTGAGCATAGCCACGAAGCCGAGCACCAAAATGCTGCGGGTAAAAACCGATTGAAGATTACCCTTGCTATCGTAGTTATCATCATGGTGGCTGAAATAATAGGTGGCATTCTTAGCAACAGCCTGGCTTTACTTAGTGATGCCGGGCATATGCTCGTCGATGCTCTAGCTCTAGGGCTGAGCCTGTTTGCCCTGACCATAGCGGCAAAACCGGCAACAGAAAGCAAGACCTATGGTTACCACCGAGTGGAAATCATGGCGGCTCTGGCTAATGGTGTCACCCTGGTTGTAGTTGCTGCCTATATTTTCTATGAAGCCTATCAGAGATTCCTGGAACCGCCTGAAGTTAAGGCTCCACTTATGCTATTAATAGCTACCATCGGCCTGGTGGCCAATCTCGCCGGAGTATTGCTGCTGAGAAAAGACAGCCACAGAAACCTTAATATCAAAGGCGCCTTCTGGCACATTCTCGGCGACACCGTATCTTCAGTGGGTGTGATTATCGGCGGTATCATCATCTCAGTTACCGGCCTGGGTATTGTCGACCCCATCATCGCTGTTATTATCGGCTTCATTGTCCTCTGGGGGGCGGTGCGGCTGGTCAAAGAATCAGGGGATATTCTCCTGGAAGCGGCACCCAAGCATATCCCGGTTGACGAGGTTACCAAAATGCTCAAGGGTATTCCCGGAGTAAAAGAGGTTCACGACATTCATATCTGGACTATCACTTCAGGCATATACGCCATGAGTGCCCATCTGATTATTGAGGACCAGAGCGTCAGTGGCAGCGCTGAAATTGTGGACAAGGCGAACCGCAAATTGAGCCAGCAGTTCAACATCGCCCACACTACTTTCCAGCTGGAATGCGAGAGGTGTGAAAGCTGTCCACCAGGAACTGTCTGCAACATAACCAGACCGGAGGAACCCACCAGGCGGCTCCAGCAGATATAGGCAAACTCTACCCTTTTAACTGCCTACAACTGTCATTGCGAGCGACTCGTTCCGACTTGCCTCGACTCGTTCCGATATGTCAGAGTGAACAAGCTCGGAGCAGGTTACCTGTAGCGAGGTTCGGTAACGAGTTATCGTCTTCAGACCGAGTTCAGACTTCAGGCCGAGCCTTCAGTCCGAGGACCGAGGTCAGAGTGAAAGCGTGGCAATCTCTATAGATTAATTCATATAGATTGCTTCGTCCTTCCAAGAAAGGGCTCGCACTGACAAAGGAATTATTTAAACAATCTCTGCCAAACGACCTCTCAATTACAGAGATTGCAGGACTCTCAGTACCTCGTTAAGGTCAGTGAAAGGGGTGCAGTCAAGATTTGCCTTCTGGCAATGAGCCAGCAGCGATTCGGTAGCAAAGACATGGCAGCTCTTTTGTGCCGGTGGGAAATCTGAGGTGCCGTTGCCGATATAGATAACGCGATAGCCTTCATCAAGGAATGAATCAGTATAGGCTAACTTGAAATCGGCATTCCGGGGAAGTCCGTCGGGCCCTATGTATTGCACCTTTAGACCACCAGGGTGGAAACGCGTTTCGGCAGCGTGTACCTCAATGCCATTCATGGGGATACTTTTTAAAATTTCTTCAATGTAAAAGTCCAGCCCGTTACTGACAATGACAAAGCGGAAGCCATTTTGCTGACAGTAGTCCACCAGTTCCAGAAAGCCGGGCCTTAGCTTCGTTCTTTTCCTGGCTAATTCCAGCAGAGTTTCGCGGCCTACTGTTACCATGGAAAAGGCTCTCGTATTGAAGTCTCCGACATTCATTTTGCCTTCCTGATATTCTTTCAGCAGCTGCCGCCAGTTGCCGTCAGCATAAGCATCCAGCATCATAAAGCTGACATCTTTTTCAGTGATGGTGCCATCAAAATCACACTGCACCAGGGTTTTCTCGGCGTTTATCAAATCTGCTTCCTTTATATATTATATATAGCACCAAATCTCAAATGCCAAACAAACTAAAATGTCAAAATCCAAATGTCAAGAAATTTCCTTTCCGCTGTTTTGAGCATTTGAGCTTTGTCATTTGGTATTCGTTTAGGACTAGGATTTACTATTTTTTTCTTAGCTCTCCGAAGACCTGCCCTTCGGTTCTGCTTCAGGAGCTTTAGCTGCGACCTCAGCTTTAACTTTCTCTTCTTCCCTTTCCTTCTCTACAAACCGGGTACTAATCTTCGCCACCAGCCGTTCCGGGTTATCCAGGATAGTTATATCATCGTCCAGCACGATATCTCTCACATGAAGCGCCTGGTCCGCCTCATCGAGGGCACTTATGTCAAGCTCTATCCTGCCGGGAACCTTATCAGGGAGACATTCAATATTTAGATTGTGGAGTTCCTGGGCAAAGAAGTTCTCTTTTAATTTCAAAGCCGGTGCTTCTCCCACCGGAACGATAGGCACCTCCACCCTTATTTTCTCTTCCATACTCACCTGATAAAGGTCTACATGAAGCAACTCACCGGTCCGTGGTTCTCTCTGGACTTCACGAACCATCACATTTCTTGGTTTTCTCGTCCTGTCAATTTTGAGGTTGACAATCCCCGTTTTGCCCGTCCGAGGCAGGAGACGATTAAGCTCCGCCGTATCACACTGCAGGGCAACAGACTCAACATTATGACCGAAGAGATTCGCCGGGGTAATCCCCTGACGCCTCAGAAACCTGACCTTTTTACCTAGAACTTCCCGGGTAGTAGCTGACAGTTCCATTTAATCCACCTTCCAAACAAAATTCAAACTAACCTAGTATAGCAGATTATCTCCCGTATGGCGCTTTGTATCAAAAGTGAGTTCCTTCATGTCACCCTGAGCACATTCGCTCCGTTCACTCTGACGATAACCTGCTCCGAGCTTGTTCACTCTGACATATCGGAACGAGTCGAGGCAAGTCGGAACGAGCTCAGTGTAAACTTAGCAAAGGGCCTAAGTGTGGGGGGACTAGCGATTCACCACCAGCCCCACGCCTACCCCGTATTAAATACGGGGCTTCGTCGCTTCACTCTGACGAATAATCGGAACGAGTTCGCTCGTCAGAATGACATTTGATACAAGACCCCGGTATTAAGAAAAAGAGGGAACTAGCGGATGCCGGTATCAATATCAATATCCAGCCTGAGCGTCTCGCCCGAGCTTATCTCCAGCGTCTTCGGCACCTGGCTGCTGTGGTCAATACCGAGCTGATTTATGTCAACCAGATAACTTCCAGGAGCCAGCTCAACGCTATAATGACCGTTGCAATCAATGTCCACCTGCTCAATCAGCCGTTTACCGCCTTTATCATAGACCATTATCTTTCTCGCCTGGTATACCTCGCATGGAATCTCCCTGACATCCCCCTCCCTCTCCACGGGCCATATAGGGCCGATGGTCACCTCACCTTCCAGGCGGCCAGGGACGGCGGGCGCCGGGGAACAGGCGGTCACCAGCCCGATGACAACCAGCACCACTGAGAATAAAATCCTTTTCATCTCACCTTATCATCGTCAGTATCATCTTGAACCTCTTTGTCGCTTTCAGAGAGTGGGGTTTATTGGCTGGCATAATAACCATTTCCCCTGCCTTCAGGTGAAAAGCCTGACCGGAGATGGAAATTTCGGCTTCACCATCAAGAAGGTAGACCAGTGCCTCAAACGGTGCCGTGTGTTCGCTCAGCCCCTGCCCTTCATCAAAAGCAAAAAGAGTTACCGTCCCGGTCTTCTTTTCAACTATTGTCCGGCTAACTATAGAACCCTCTTGATAATCGGCTAATTCAACGAGTCTTAAGACCCGGGCTACCCCTCCGGGGATACCAGCTGATGTCTCCTCATTTCTCATATCCAGTGTTACCTCCCTTGCCATCTAAAATTTACGGCTAACCTGAGCAAATCATACCAACTTTATGACGATTACCTCAGCAGGTTGCTTATGACCTGCTCTTCAGTCAAGCCGTTTATGGCAATGAGTTTTTTTCTGGCGGTGGCGCCTTTTTCGATGGTCAGGCTGCTCCTGGCTACCCCCAGAATATCACTGAGGAACTTGATTAGCTCCCGGTTAGCTTTGCCCTTTAGCGGAGGGGCGGCAATTTTGACACGGAGCACCCCGTCTTTGAAATCAAGCACCTGGTTCTGCCCGGCATTGGGCTGGACATAAACCACTATTCTTGTTTGCCCTCCCTCAGCCATAATATCCCTGTTTTTTTATCAGCACCGTTATCCCGATATTATATCACCCACCCGCTCCACCACTTCCTCCAGCACTTTTTGCCAGCTTTTACCGGCCTGCCTGATATCGAGGCGGAGGTGAAAGGGGTGAAACCTGACACCATCCTTCAACATAGGCACTAGCTTCTGCTTATCAAAGCGCAGACCATCAAAGGGGATGATGACTATTTCCCCGCGCTGGGTGGAGATGGACTGGATGAAGGTCCCGGTCGCCAGGATTTTTATCTTAACGGCATAGAGTAGGTTCTCTACCTCAGGGGGCGGAGTACCAAAGCGGTCTCTGAACTCCCGGGCTACCGGCTCCAGCTGCTCAATGCTGTCCACCTTGACCAGCTTCTGGTAAAGTCCCAGCCGGGTAAGCAGGTCGGAGACATAGTCTTCAGGGATAAAGGCGGGCAGGGGTAAATCTACGGAGGGAGGAGGGAGGCGGGAAGACTTTATCTTCTCCTCGGAAATACCGGCCCGCTTTGCCTTCTGCTCCTCCACCGCCTGTGCCAGGAGCTGGCAGTAGAGGTTGAAGCCGACTGCGCTGATGTGCCCGCTCTGCCTCATCCCCAGCAAAGTGCCGGCGCCCCTGATTTCCAGGTCTTTCATAGCGATGCCGAAACCGGAGCCGAGCTTGGTAGCTTCAACGATAGTCCTCAGGCGCTTCTCGGCAAGTGGTGTCAGCCGTTTGCCCTTGTCAAAAAGAAAATAGGCATAAGCCAGCTCGGCACCGCGGCCCACCCTGCCCCGCAATTGGTATAGCTGGGTAAGCCCGAATTTATCCGCCTGGTTGACAATCAGGGTATTGACATTGGGCATATCCAGCCCCGACTGAATAATGCTGGAGCAGACCAGGATATCGCTCTTGCCCTGAATAAAGTCAGCCATCACCTTCTCCAGCTCCCCCTCCGGCATCTGGCCGTGGCCGACAGCTATCCTGGCTTCCGGCACCAGAGCCTGGAGTTTAGCGGCAACAAAGTTGATGCTCTGAACCCGGTTATGGACAAAGAAGACCTGCCCATTCCGTTCCAGTTCCCTGAGTATGGCTTCTCTCACCAGGTGGTCGTTATATTCGGCAACATAGGTCTTGATAGGCAGGCGTTCCTCGGGAGGCGTCTCCATAACACTCATATCCCTCACCCCCACCAGAGACATATGGAGAGTGCGGGGGATGGGGGTGGCACTTAGGGTAAGCACATCCACCTCTTTTCTCATCTGCTTGAGGTATTCCTTGTGAGCAACGCCGAAGCGCTGCTCTTCATCAATGATTAACAGGCCGAGGTTTTTGAAGACCACATCCTTTTGCAGCAGTCGATGGGTACCGATACAGATGTCCACGCTGCCGTCAGTCAGCCCCTCAATGATAGCCTGCTGCTCTTTAGCCGAACGAAAGCGGCTCAACACTTCAATCCTTATCGGAAAGGCATTCAGCCTCTGGCTAAAGGTAGAGAAGTGCTGTTCGGCAAGAACCGTGGTCGGCACCAGCACCGCCACCTGTTTATTATCCATCACCGCCTTGAAGGCGGCACGGATAGCCACCTCCGTCTTACCGTAGCCCACATCCCCACAGACCAGCCTATCCATAGGTTTAGCCTGCTCCATATCCTCTTTTACCTGCCGCTGCACCTCTATCTGGTCAGGAGTCTCAACATAGGGGAAGGCCGCCTCAACCTCCTGCTGCCAGACGGTATCCGGAGAAAAGGTAAAGCCGGGCACTATCTCCCGTGAGGCATAAAGGGCAATCAAGTCCTGAGCGATATCGGCTACCGAATCCTTAACTTTCTGCTTGGTCCGTGACCATTCCTGGGTGCCCAGCCGACTCAATACCGGCGACTGCTCCCCGGCTCCGACATAGCGGCTGACCCGGTCTATCTGGTCGGCAGGGACATAAAGTTTATCTCCGGCGGCGTATTCCAGGACCAGATATTCCTTCTCTCCCTCTTCGCTATCAACCCGCATCGTGGTCAGACCAGCAAAGCGGGCAATACCGTGCTCAATATGCACCACATAGTCGCCCGGAGTTATGTCAACGAAGAGCTTATGGTGCGGCACCGGGCGTTTCTTGAGAAGACGCCGCTGCTTGATAAAACCGAAGATTTCAGTGTCCGTCAGCAGGTAAGTCTCGCCATTCATAACCCAGCCCTCAGCCAGCAAACCCTGAACCAGGGTCAGGGAGCCGGGGGGAGGCACCTGCTTGATTTCATCAAGAGGAGCAGCAATGATATCTTCCTCACCGAGTAACTCCGATAAACGGCTTGCCTGATGACTGACCAGGATAATCCGCTTTCTCTGCTCCAGCATCTCCCCGGTCTTCTTGATAAAGGCGGGGAGCTGTCCGGAGTAACTGGGAGCAGCGGTAAAGTTTAATTCCTGCCGCGGCTCTTTCCCGGCAATATCCCAGGCAGTAAGCCTTAAACATTGCCTGTTTTCCATTGCAGAATCCACCTCGTCCCAGCTAAAATAAGGTCTGGGGAAATTACGGGGTAGCTCCCCTTGCTCCATCTTCTCAGCACGCAATCCCTCAGCTTTAGCCTCCAGGTCTTCGACAGCCAGCTTGATACTCTGAGGCTCATCTAGAATCAGCAGACCATCTTTAGGCAGGTAATCCAGCAAGCAGTCCCGGTGAAAGAATGGGGCATAAAACCGGATATCGGGAAAGCTTTCTCTATTGAGCAGCATGGTTACTTCCTGCTGAAACTGCTCTCTAGCTTCACCGGTCAAGCCGGCCAGGTCGATGCTGCTTAGCTTTGTTTCCACTTCCAGTTTTTTATCTAAAGAAGACACCAGCAGTTCCGTAGCCGGACCGATAGTCAGTGACGAGACTTCCCGCAGCGAACGCTGGCTTACCGGGTCAAAGAAGCGAATACTCTCTATGGCATTACCAAAGAACTCCAGCCTGGCAGGCAATTCACTGGCAGGCGGATAAACATCCACGATACCACCCCGGTGACTTATTGTGCCCGGTATTTCCACTATCCCTTCCCAGCGGTAGCCCATAGCCTGCCACCGGCTCAGCAGATGAAAAGGCTCCACTTCCATCCCCCGGCTTACGCGGTGACCGGCGGCGGTGAAGTCAGTATAGGGAGCCACTTTCTGGATGAAGGCTGCCGGTGAGGCAATAATCAAAGGAGGAGCCGCAGCTGTGCTGTCATCTCCGGCTATGCCGGACAGAGACGACAACGCCTGGATTCTCTCCAGTTCAGCGGAGGTATCCGAAGCAATACGCTCGTAGGGTAAAGCCTCAGGCTCGGGGAAAAGTCGTATCTCGGCACCAGGATGCCACCTTGATAGCTGCTCGTAAAATCTTTTACTCTCTTCCGACCGGGCGGTAACGATAAGCATAGGTATTGACAGGTGCCGGTGCAGAGCGGCAATGAGATATGGCTTGGCGGCACCAAGCACCAGCACCCTGACACTACCCCTTTTCTCTGCCAGCTCGTCTATAAGCCAACGGTAGGCAGGCATCTCATCAATCAGGCTGAGTAGTTTCGTAAAAGCCAAGTCCTCTCCCCAAATAAGTCTAATATTATGTCACATTATAGGCGGTTGCTCCGAAAATAGGGAAACTGTCATTCCGGCGGAAGCCGGAATCTAATCACTTGCTCCCGCCTGGATTCCGGACCAAGTCAGGAATGACAATACCCAAACCATCAGGCTTCCTCATCAATTTTAACACCAGACTAATTAACCTCACAAGCTCCCTGAGATTGTCTAATAATTCCTTTGTCATTACGAACCATTCGCAGAAGGCTTCAGCCTTCAGGCCGAGCCTTCAGTCCGAGGCCCGAGTTCAGCGTTCGACTGAGCTCACTCGTTCCGATATGTCAGAGTGAACGCCGAAGTCCCGAGGGCGAAGCGACCCTACCCTGTCATTACGAGGAGCGATAGCAACGAAGTAATCTATATGAATAATCTATAGAGATTACCACATCACTACGTTCCTCGCAATGACATATTGATGCTAAACTGCCTCGCTTCCCTATACTTGAAATCTAGAGATAGCATTAGCTAAACTATAATGATTGGAGGGACAAGAAGATGAGCGAGCTTCTTTTTGGCACTGCCGGCGTTCCCCATAGCTCCAAGACGAACACCAGTATAGATGGGATTAGACGTATTGCTGAACTCGGGCTGGGCTGTATGGAGCTGGAGTTTGTCCAGGGAGTAAGAATGAGCGAAGCCGGGGCCCGCCTGGTAGCGGAGGTAGCCGCCGAGACAGGGATAAAACTGTCAGTTCACGCCCCCTATTTCATCAACTTTAATGCCCACGAGCCGGAGAAGATAACAGCCAGCCAGGAGAGGTTACTTCAGACAGCCCGAATTACCTCTCTGTGCGGGGGGCAAAGTGTTGTTTTCCATCCCGCTTTTTACCTTGGTGACCCACCGGAAAAAGCTTATGACACGGTGAAGAAATACCTGAAAGAAGTGCTGGAGCAGCTTAAAAAAGAGAATATTCGGCTGTGGCTCAGACCGGAAGTTATGGGCAGAGACAGCCAGTTTGGCACCGTGGAGGAAATACTGGCTCTATCTACCGAACTGGAAGGCTTGGCTCCCTGCCTGGATTTTGCTCACTGGCATGCCAGGCGCGGGACCAATAACTCTTATGAGGAATTTGCTTCCGTCTTAAAGCAAATCGAAGAGCGCCTGGGCAGAAAGGCTTTAGATAATATGCATATTCATACCTCCGGCATCGCTTTCGGCAAGAAAGGCGAAATAAAACATTTAAATCTGAAAGATTCGGATTTAAATTTCGTTGAACTTATTAAAGCCCTGAAAGATTACCAGGTCAAAGGTATGCTCATCTGTGAAAGTCCAAATCTAGAAGAGGACGCACTGCTGCTGCAACAAACTTACAACAGCCTGACAAAGGCAGGCTGATGCCAATATCAGTAAACCCTAAATTTCAAGACTGTTTAACAATTTGAATTGTCTCTGAACCCTTCGCTTGTCATTCTGAGCACATTCGCTACGTTCACTCTGACGATAACCTGCTCCAAGCTTGTCGAGGCAAGTCGGAACGAGCTCAGTGTAAACTCCGCGAAGAATCTCGGGTCAGGGTTGGGGGACTTGCCTCCTGCCCCTCCACCCAGATTGCCACAGGTTCTGGCGAACCCTCGCAATGACAAACCAAACAGCTTCCAAATCTATTGATTTCCTTAATTCAGCATTATCTGGTATAATGAAAGTGAGTTAATGGAGAATTTTGTTCTTCAGAGGGGACAGATGGAATGAAGTGGAAAAATAGCACCTTAATGTATCTAGCCGTTTTGCTCGGCGTAATAGTCCTGGTTACCCTGCTCTTCTCCACACCACAGAAGACAACCGAAGTCTCTTTGAGTCAGGTGATTGCTATGTCACAGGACAATAAGATAGAGAAGATTGTGGAGGAGGGTGGAATACTAAACATTACAACTACCGGTGATGAAAAGCTGAAAGCCAACATAGGTAATCTTAATCGCAATGACCTGCGAGAGCTGGGGCTTAATAGTGAAATAGAATACGAGATAAAACCTGCCGGCCTTGATTGGGGCAGTATCTTGCTCGGCTTCTTACCCCTCCTCTTATTTGGCGGTTTACTCTTCTTTATCTTCTTCCGAGCCCGGGGAGCTAATAATCAAGCCCTAAGTTTCGGTCGCAGTCGTGCCCGACTTCTCTCACCGGATAAGCCCTCGGTCACTTTTGACAATGTGGCTGGTGTAGATGAAGCCAAGCAGGAACTGCAGGAAGTAGTAGAATTTCTCAAGTCACGGGAGAAGTTTCAAAGCCTGGGAGCCCGTATTCCAAAAGGAGTACTGCTGGTTGGAGCACCCGGCACCGGAAAGACACTGCTGGCCAAGGCAGTAGCCGGGGAAGCCGGGGTACCCTTTTTCTCCATTAGCGGCAGTGAATTCGTTGAGATGTTCGTCGGTGTTGGTGCCTCCAGAGTACGGGACCTCTTTGACCAGGCGAAACACCATACTCCCTGTATTATCTTTATCGATGAGATTGATGCTGTAGGGCGTCACCGGGGCGCCGGACTCGGTGGAGGTCATGATGAGAGGGAACAAACCCTGAACCAGATTCTAACCGAGATGGACGGCTTTGACTCCAGCACCAATGTAATCATCTTGGCGGCGACTAACCGCCCCGACATACTTGACCCGGCCCTTCTCCGTCCCGGCCGCTTTGACCGGCGGGTAATCCTTGACCGCCCGGATGTCCAAGGGCGAACTGCTATCCTCAAGGTTCACAGCGAAGGCAAGCCTCTGGATAAGGCAGTCGACCTTGAGATACTGGCAAAACAGACGGCCGGTTTCAGCGGGGCTGACTTAGCAAATCTCCTCAATGAAGCAGCTATTCTGGCGGCTAAACGAGGCAAGACAAGCATCAGCATGGAGGAACTTAACGAGTCCGTAGACAAAGTGATTGCCGGACCGGAGAGAAAGAGCCGACGGATTAGCCCCAGAGAAAAGGAAATTACTGCTTATCATGAGGCAGGACACGCCCTGGTTGCCCGAATGTTACCCAATGCTGACCCGGTGCGGAAAATAACCATAATCCCCCGGGGTATGGCAGGAGGTTATACTCGTTTCCTGGAGGAAGACCGCACCATACACACCCGTTCCCAGCTGAAAGATACCCTGGCTACCCTGCTGGCCGGTCATGCCGCCGAAGAAATAATCTTTCATGAAAGGACAACGGGGCCGCACAATGACATCAAACGGGTGACCGAATATGCCCGCAGAATGGTAAGTGATTTTGGTATGAGTGATGAACTGGGCCCACGCACTTTTGGTGATAAGCAGGAGATGGTCTTTCTCGGCCGTGAAATCGCCGAGCAGAAGGACTACAGTGAAAGGTTCGCCCTTGAAATTGACCGGGAAATTAATAAACTAATCAAAGAAGGTTATGACACCGCTAAAAGGATAATGACCGAAAATAAGCTGAAACTGATGCAAATCGCAGCCAGGCTCATCGCTGTGGAATCTCTGGAGGGTGATGATTTAGAAGCTCTATTTAATGAGCCGGTAGAAGCAAAGGAAAGTCCGCAAGAACCGGGTCCTGTACCAGCAGCAGCCACCGCTACATCTGAAAAATCCAAATCCAGCCGCAAAGCCAAGAAGGCTCCGATTATCCCCGGCACTCTACCCAAGCAAGCCCCGGCAATGGACTAATCCCGGGAAATAACTACTTCCTTCGGCGAGTAACATAATCGGCTAAATCAATCAATGGCTGACCGCTATCACTATCCGGTAATTGCCCGAGGTTACGGCAGCCTTTAGAGCAAAAAGCCGAGGCAATTTCATAGCACTCTTCAATAATCGAAGAGTCGCTCACCAGTTCTATCGCCTGCATTACTTCGGCTTCACTGTTTCCATTCTGAAACAACCGTTTTACCGGGTTATCATCGGGATAACGCTCCAGAATAAGTATTGAGGGCAAGGTAAGGGTCCCCTGAATTAAATCTGAGGCTACCGGCTTACCCAGTTCTTCTTCAGTGCCGATAAAATCCAGGATGTCATCCACTATTTGAAAAGCGATGCCGAGGTTACAGCCATACTCAATTAGAATCTGGATTGATTTTTCCGGAGCCTGGCTTAAGACGGCGCCCGTCTCAGTAGCCATAGAGAAGAGAGCGGCAGTTTTCTGGGCAACCCTCTGGAAATACTGCTGGCGGGTCTGCTCCAGACTAAAAGCGTGGTGAGCCTGGTTTAATTCTCCGCTGGAGATAATTTTAAGGGTCTCGGCGAACAGCTTTATTGCTCGCAGATTGTTGGTGCTGGCGGTGAGAGCGCCGGCTTCGGCAAAGAGGTAATCACCTAGAAGCACCGCCTTCTTCTTTCCCCACAACTTATTAACTGTTGGCTTACCCCGGCGGACCAGAGAGTTATCAATAGCATCATCGTGAACCAGGGTAGCCGTATGCATCACCTCAACAGCCGTAGCCATAGGTAGAAGATTATCAAGGTTGTAGTCATAGAACTTGCCTGCCAGCAAAGTAAGGAAAGGGCGAATTCTTTTGCCGCTGCTCTCCAGGCTATACTCCAACAGGTCTGACAGGCCGAGGACACTTTCCTGACTCATCAACCTCAGCATTTCCTCTACCTTATCCAGGTCTTCCTGAACAGATTCATAAATTGTGCTTAGGTTCAAGGTTTTCATTCAAGATTCTCCTTATTAGATAATATAATTGCAAATCTACTTATGGAGAGCATGCCCCAGCCGCCTGCTTTCCTCCTCAGCCAGCTTTTCATCCAGCTTGACAAACAGAGGCTTGGGGAAAAGCAACTTTTGCCCCGGTTCCGGCACGGTTGGTCGCCAGCCATAATCTTCAACCTTACCCTCAAAGCCCAGATATTCATGCACTTTCTGCGAGCTAAAGGGTAAAAAGGGGTAAAGCGCTGTTTTCAGACAAGAAATTACATAAAGAGCCACATAGAGTGAATCGGCGGCTGCCTGCTTATCTTCCTTAATTATTTTCCAGGGCGACTTCCCGTCAAGATACTGATTTGTATCACGAGCAACCATCATAATCTTCAGCAGTGCCTGTTTAAAATTGCATTTGCTAATGAGGTCTCCTGCTTCCAGGAAAAGAAATTCTTTAGCATTTTCGATTATATCAAAGCTGTTTCTATCTACGATATTCCTCATTCCTGTCGTGTCTAAATCTTCGTTGATGTCCAGATATTTACGAATCTCACCGTACCTGCTGTGCTCGGGCACATGCCCATCAAAGTTGCGGTAAGTAAAGGTGAGCACCCGGTTGACCAGATTGCCGTAGGTTGCCACCAGCTCATCGTTGTTGCGGCGAATAAACTCACGCCAGGAAAAATCGGTATCCCCTGTTTCCGGCATATTGATTGACAGCAGGTAACGCAGCGGGTCCGGGTCATAGCGCGAGAGATAGTCAGGCACCCAGACCGCCCAGTTCTGGCTGGTAGAAAGCTTCCTGCCCTCAATGGTCAGAAACTCGTTAGCCGGCACATCATAAGGAAGATTAAGGTCACCATAGCCCATCAGCATCGCCGGCCAGATAAGGGTATGGAAGGGAATATTGTCTTTGCCGATAAAATAATATCCTTTAGCATATCCCTGCCAGAAAGAGCGCCACTTTTCACTGTCGCCGGTAGACCTTGCCCACTCCTTGCTTGCCGAGAGGTAGCCGATGACTGCCTCAAACCAGACATAGAGGCGCTTGTTCTCAAAGCCTTCCACGGGTACCGGCACTCCCCAGTTTATATCACGGGTAATCGCCCTGTCCCTTAATCCTTCCTTCAGATAGCGACGGGTAAGGTTAAGGACATTAGGACGCCACTGGTCTTGCTTTTCCACCCAGGCAGCCAGCCTGTCCTCAAAGGCACTGAGTTTCAGAAAGAAATGCTCTGAGTCCCTGAACTCGGGAGTGCTGCCACAAATACGACAGTGCGGGTTAATCAGTTCCTCAACAGTCATCGGTTTGCCGCACTTATCACACTGGTCGCCACGGGCACCCGGGGATTGACAGTAAGGGCAGGTGCCCTCGACATAGCGGTCGGGCAGAAAACGCTGGCAGTTAGGGCAGAAGGGCTGTGACATGGTAGATTTATAAATATAGCCTCTATCAAGCAGGGTAAGGAAAATATCCTGAGCTACCTCGGCATGATTGGCAGTGCCGGTAGTAGTAAACAGGTCAAAGGAAATACCCAGCTTCTGCCAGGAATCAAGGAACTGCCGGTAATACTCGCCAACAACTTCGCCCGGTTTTTTCCCCTCCTGCTCAGCCTTGATTGTTATCGGTGTGCCGTGCTGGTCTGAACCTGATACCATCAATACTTCATTCCCCTTAAGGCGGTGATAGCGGGCAAAGATGTCGGCGGGCAGATAGGCTCCGGCGATATGTCCCAGGTGCAGGGGACCGTTAGCATAGGGCCAGGCAACGCCAATAAGAATTTTCTCGCTCATTTTACTCAATACTTTACCATTACCGGTCACCAGGAGCTAAATCACCGGAAGGTGAGTATCCGTTCCTTTTTTTCTTCCTGATATGAAGCATAGCCCTTTTGCAGGGCGCATTCAACACAGTAGTGGACTGTCTTCCCCTCTTCCACCTCAACCCCATCCTCCTCATCAATAGCCAGATAACGCCCGGCGTGAGGTATCTGGCGATGGCAGCTATCACACTGGATTTCCCCTAAAGAAATACATCCACGACGCATTTTTTCAGCCTCCTAACTTTTTTGTAACCCGAGCCTTAATTAAGCCAGGCACGGTAAAGCTCTTTCCTTGATAGACCTGTTTCTCCAGCCACTTTAGCTATGGCTTCTTTAGCAGTTACTCCAGCCAGGCGCATCTGGTTCAACTCTTGTTCTATAGCTTCTGTCAATGGCGCTTTATTCACCCCGGTATTACCTTCAATGACCAGGGTAAACTCGCCCCTGGGTTGGGTAAAATGCTCTATCGCCTGGCTTATTTTTCCCCGAAAGACCTCTTCGTGAATCTTAGTTAGCTCACGGCAGACAGCTATTCTTCTGTCACCGAGACTGACAAGCATATCTTTCAAAGTAGCCGGGAGACGGTGGGGAGCTTCCAGGATAATAATAGTACCGGGACGGTCAGCTACAGATTCTAGAATCTTACGCCGGCTGCCCGCCTTCCGGGGAAGAAAACCCAGATAGGTGAACCTGTCCGTAGGTAGCCCGGAGATAGTAAGTGCGGCAATAACCGCCGAAGGTCCGGGAACGGGAACAACCAGTATCTCCCTCCGGACAGCCGCCGTAATCAGCTCATAGCCAGGGTCAGACATGCCCGGTGTTCCGGCTTCGGAAACAAGGGCAACATCACCCTCTTCAAGATAATTCAGGATGTAGTCCAGCTTGGTCAACTTATTATGTTCGTGGTAACTGGTCATCAGCGTCTTAATATCATAGGCGGCAAGAAGCCGTTTCGTTTTACGGGTATCCTCGGCAGCAATGAGCCCCACTTCGCGCAGGACACGGAGAGCACGCAGCGAAACATCCTCCAGATTGCCAATAGGGGTAGCCACAACATAGAGGGTAGGCATTACCTTATCTTGCCTTAATCTCAAGCCCGGTGTAAATTCTTTCCCGGATAAACCCTCCAACATTATAACTTCCCCACCCCCCGTTTGTCTACTTAAGTGGAAAGAGATTGCCACGGGCTAAAGCCCTCGCAATGACAGAATAGTTGCTAAACAATCTAAACTGACGGAGTTGCGGAGGCAGAGTAAAGGGTGGTATAAATATATCTGGCAGACTGCTCATTGCTGAAGGAGACCTCGAAGATAAAAGAAGTTACCGGTATGCTCAGCCCCTATCGGGTTTTAGACCTAACCGACGAGAAAGGGCTTTTTTGCGGCAAGCTCCTTGCTGACCTGGGTGCCGATGTTATCAAGGTGGAAAAACCCGGGGGCGACCCGGCCAGAAAGATAGGACCCTTCTATCATGACGAGGCTGACCCGGAAAAGAGCCTTTTCTGGTTTGCCTTCAATACCAACAAGAGAGGCATCACACTGGATATTGAAACCACCGAGGGGCAAGAGCTCTTCAGGAGACTGGTCAAAACGGCTGATTTCGTCATCGAGTCCTTTCCACCGGGATACATGGACAAACTTGGTCTGAGCTACCCGTCTCTTGAGAAAACAAATCCCGGGATAATCCTGGTTTCTATCACCCCTTTCGGTCAGACGGGACCCTACAAGGATTATAAGACCTCCGACCTCATTGCCTGGGCAATGGGTGGTCATATGTATCCCTATGGCGATGCCGACCGCCCCCCGCTCCACGTCAGCCACCACTCCCAGGCTTATCTTCACGCTGCCCTCCAGGCGGCAGGGGGAGCACTGATTGCCCTCCGCCACCGGCAGCAGACCGGGGAAGGGCAGCAGGTGGATGTCTCCATCCAGGAAGCGGTGGTCCGCAGCGGTGATACCGGCACACTCAACTGGGATATGAGGAAGGTTATCAGCCGGCGGGGAGGAGGAGGCTGGCTACGCCTGCAGAGCCAGAGACGGATATGGACCTGTAAAGACGGCTATGTCCTTTTCTTCTACCACGGTGGGGCGCAGGCAAACCGCCACAACCTGCCTTTCATACACTGGATGGATGAGGAAGGAATGGCGGATGAGTTTCTAAAAGGAATCGACTGGGATACCTTTAACTTTGCTATGGCAAGCCAGGATATGCTGGAGCGCATAGCTGCTCCGACGGGTAAATTTCTTATGAACCACACCAAAGCCGAGCTTCTGGAAGAGGCGGTGAAGCGCCGTTTTATGCTTTACCCGGTATCCAGCACCAGAGATATCATGGAGAGCGTCCAGCTTGCTGCCCGGGACTTCTGGGTGAAGATTGAACACCCCGAATTGAAAACAACGATAACCTACCCCGGTGCTTTCGCCAAAGCTTCAGGAGCACCTCCCCGTATCCGGCGGCGGGCACCTCTTATCGGCGAGCACAATCGGGAGATTTATGAACATGAGCTGGCTCTTTCCGGAGAGGAACAGGAATTAAGTCAAGCCGAGGTGGGGAAGCCGGAGAAAAAACCGCTTGAGGGAATAAAGGTTCTCGATTTCGGCACCCAGGCAGTAGGCCCGATAACCGGCAAAATCCTTGCCGAGTTCGGTGCCGAGGTGATTAAGATAGAGGGCAGGACCCGCTTTGATTTCTGGCGGGGGCGCCCTCCTTTCAAAGACGACATTCCCGGGTTAAATCGCAGCGGTAATTTTAACCAGGATAACACGGGCAAGCTCAGCGTCGCCCTTAATCTCGCCCAGCCCGGCGGGGTGGAGATAGTCAAAAAGCTGGCTGCCCGGGCGGATGTGGTGGTGGAAAACTTCGCCGGGGGAGTAATGGACAGGATGGGACTGGGCTACGGGGAACTGAAGAAGGTGAAGCCGGATATTATCATGCTCAGCGCTTCAATGCAGGGGCAAACGGGACCCCACGCCAGGCACGCCGGGATGGGCGTCCACCTGATTGCCCTGGCCGGTTTCAGCTATATTGCTGGATGGTCCGACCGGGAGCCTCTGGAGTTCGGCGCCTATACCGATTATCTTATCCCCTACTTTAATGCCCTGGCTATCCTGGCGGCTCTCGACCACAGGAAGCGTACCGGAGAGGGACAGTTTATCGATGTCTCCCACTATGAAGCCAGCCTCCACTGCCTCGCCCCCCTTATTCTGGATTATGGGGTAAACCGGCGGGTAGCGATGAGAATGGGCAATCGCTTATCTTACGCCGCCCCCCACGGCGCCTACCCCTGCCGCGGCGAAGACCGCTGGTGCGTTATTGCCGTCTTTACCGATGAGGAGTGGCGGAGCTTCAGCCGAGTCATCGGTAATCCTGCCTGGACACAGGAGGCGAAGTTCGGCACTCTTCAGGGCAGGAAGGAAAACGAGGATGAACTGGATAAACTGGTCGGGGAATGGACAATCAACCATTCGGCAGAAGAGGTAATGACTCTGATACAGGCGGCGGGGGTGGCTGCCGGGGTGGTAGCCACCGGGGAAGACCTGCTGGAGTATGACCCCCAGCTAAAGCACCGACGCTTCTTCCGGGAGCTTGACCATCCCGAAGTAGGCAAATACCGCGTTTCCCGTCAAGCCTTTGTCCTCTCCAGGTGCCCCGGTGAACTGCGTCCCGCCCCTCTACTGGGAGAGCACAACGAGCCTGTCCTGAAGAAGCTCCTCGGCATGTCGGATGCCGAGCTCGCCGAGCTGGTAATAGCCGGAGTTATTGAATAACCCGAAAACTTAAATAGTAACAACAGCTATGGCCGGTTTTCTTGACTAACATTATTAGAAAAAGCTAAAATGATACTTTACGGATTTGCACTATTCCCGGAATAACTGGCAGTAAAAGACTTATTTCTATTCAGGAGGAAAGGATGCAAGTTAGAAATGACCCCTGGCTGAGGTCAGCCGAACAGCGGGCAAAGTCAGGTCTGCGGAATATCGTCTGGTTCCCAACCTCCAGATGTAACCTGTCCTGCATTCACTGCTGCGCCGCCAGATTTCTGGACAAGGGAGAGCTCGACGAAAACGGAGCCACCCGGATGTTCCGGGAAGCGGCAGAAGCGGGGACAAAGCACATCGTCTTTTGCGGCGGGGAACCTCTCCTGCGCCAGGATGCCCTGGACCTGGTCCGGCTGGCTGACGAACTGGGGATAAGGTGCACTATAGCCAGCAACGGCTCGACATATACCGAAGAGGCGCTGACCGAACTGGCTAAATGTAATGCTTCCACCATAGTCAGCATCGATGGTGCCAACCGGGAAACCCACGAGAAAATCAGGGGCAAAGGCAGCTGGGACTTTGTTCTCAAGGCAGTGGAAAGAATGCGCCGGGTCGGCAATCGCATCTTCGTGGAAATGGCGGTAAACAAAATCAATTACCGGGAAGTGGCAGATTACCTCGCCATGGTCCAGGACTGGGGAGCTACCCGGGCCTGCCTCAAACCGGTCATCCCCACCGGAAGAGCTACAACGGAAATGCTTCTTGACCCGAAAGAAATGCTGGGTGTCATCCAGACCGCCGATAAAGTCACCGAAAGACTCCAGTTGCCGACATCCCTGCAGTGCGTGCCTTTCGCCAAACTGATTACCCGGTCCCGCTACCTCATTTCCCAATCCTGCCGAGCCGAACAGGACGAAATGAGCATTACCCCCACCGGAGACGCCGTCCTGTGCCACATGCTTGATATTGCCGTGGCCAATATCTGTGAAAACGGACTGGGCCCCGCCTGGGAAAAACAAAATGCCGCCCCCCTGATGCAAACTCTGCAGGACCCGGCACAGGCTTCCCTCTGCCCCGATTGCTCGCTTAATGAAGAATGCCGGGGAGGCTGCTATGCCCGGGGCTACTTCCTCAAGGGAGATTTCCAGGTTCCCGACCCCCTCTGCCCGCGAGTGGCTGGAATCTGTTAAGAAGATTTAAGTATTTAAATAATTAGGGGGGGTGATGAATACTCATCACCCCCCCTTCTTTTATCGCTATGCCACAACCCAGGGCAAACCCCTAATGCCCCATAGTCTGTTTCAGTTGCTGGTCAATCCAGATGTAGGGAACATAGCTATAGTCGGCAAGTTTCGTTGCCCGGGTAACTCCGCCGTAACCCTTCAGCCAGGGCTGCCAGCCAACATAGAAGTAGGCTGTGGGCAGGTATACCGAAAAAGCCTGCTCGGTGATATATTCGCTTAAACCGGGCCGCGTTGCTGTTGGCTCACGCCAGATTTTGCTCAGCGCCTCCCGGTCAAAGTAGCTCGCCCTAATCTGCTCGAGCGACTCATCTATCTCTTCGTCGGAAACGATGCTGTAGTTTCTGCCGCCTCCGGTGGCCAGGGTGGCTAGAGTAAACGGGTTTTCGCCGGTGGCTTCGTAGATAATCATTTGTGTATAGAGCTGACCCATTCGTGCTCCGGTGAAGGCACCACCTTCTTTAACATCAATTTTCAGGTCAACGCCTATCTTTGCCCAGTAGTCTTTAACTATAGCCAGCAGGTCCTGCCGCTCCAGGTCATTATCGGTAATTACCGTGGTCTCAAAACCGTCGGGATAGCCAGCCTCAGTCAGAAGCTGTTTTGCCTTGTCCGGATGATATTCATAAAGCTCCTGGACTGACTTCGGCATTTCCTCAAGCGGCACATAAATATGGGCCAGCTCCGGTAAAGGAGCAATCGGGAAAGCGAAGAGTGCCGCATTGCCCCCGTAGTATTCGTTCAGTATTTCTCCCTGGTCTACAGCCAGCATTAATGCCTGCCTCACCTTGATGTCATTAAAAGGCCCGGTATCATTCCTCATATGGACAGCCATACCCGGCCCGGTAGTCCAGGACCACTCTATCTCAGGATTGGTTTTCAGAAAATCTTCTCGGTCTTCCCACTTCAGGTCGCGCAGGCTATCAATGTCACCAGTGCGCAGGGCTGAAAGACGGGTTGATTTATCGGGAATGATAAGGAATTTAAGGGTGTCCGGATATGGTAGCTGGTTCTCCGGGAAGAAGGGGTCTTTTCTCCAGTAGTCAGGGTTCCTCCGGTAGGTTATAGAGGTATCCGGAACATAGTCTTCTATGGTATACGGCCCGGTGCCAATGATTTTCTGCCAGTCAGTAGCGGTAAGAAAGCTCTCAAACTCCCCGTTAAACAATTCGGGGGCAACTACATGGAACATGCCGGCGGCAAGGACATCGGCAACCGCTCCTGCCATCCCCGGTTTGTATTTTAGATAAACAGTCCAGCTATCATCGGGGGAGATATATATTGAATTTTCCACATTATTTTCATCGGCTAAATAGCTGGAATAAGCAACAGCGTAATAGCCGATTTTCCAGATGCGCCTCAGACTGTAGACAACATCTTCCGGGGTAAGCTCCCTGCCGTTTAGCGGCGGTATGTTCTGCCAGTGAATACCTTTACGGACGTGCAAAGCGAAGATGTCAGGTTCCACCAGCTCCCAGCTTTCCACCACCAGGCCGGCTGTCACCTCAGCCACGGGTGAGGAATTTTGAGGGTCCCACTCCTCGCTGCCGACCGGCCCCCTCAGCCAGTCACGGGTCATTATTGTCTCCTGGACAGGATTACTTATCCAGTTCAGAACACCAAAGCCAGCCTTGATTCCCCTGATATCATCAAACTGGCTTGGCGACCCATCTACAGCTACGGTATAGGTCCCGCCGTACTGAGGCTTTTCTAACTGTTTTTCCACCACCGTCCCATCCAGCCTCGTCCCTGTCCATTTGATAGTCTCTCCCTTTTCCACCTCCCCTTCCGCCGGACTGCAAGAAACAACGAGCAACAGAGCCGCCATTAAACAACTCGTCACCAGCCCCATTTTTATCCCCCTACCTCTTAGATAGAAAACCATACTGCCCTCCTTCCCAAACTTGTAACTAATTTTAAATAATAACTTGATATAAGGTACCTTTACCTCCCAAATGAGCCCAGGCGTCCGTGGCAGTTCGGTTATGTCTTCTATCCCACTCTCTCCGGTAAACACTTCACCAACCTCCCAGTTTTAACGCTTAAGCACTGCCTCCGCCTTGTCAAATTGTCAACTCGAAGTATTACAGGTTATCACGCTTAATAGAAATTGTCAAATCGAAGAATTCTTTCACGACGCTTCTTTGCCATGATACTTCCCAGTGCTACGGCTATCCTATCCTTTTGATCGGGCTCGAGAAAGAATGCCACCGCTAGCCAACTTTGGCGAAATAACTTATAATTTATTTATCATTAAGGAGTAGCCAGAAATCACCAGAAAAGACAGTTCTAGGAGGACGTCACAATGGACACAAAAAGGCATACTGATGATGAGATATACTCACTCATAGCGTTTATGCGCACCGCAGATATGTTCACCAGGTATATGGAACTCCACCAGAGGAAAATGGGACATAGCTCCACACGTTTCGGACTGTTGATGGCTCTGCTTAATCATGGTGGTGAGATGACGCCTACCGCTCTAAGTAAACTACTATTCCGCACTCAGCACTCCGTTACTTCGCTGGTTCATACCTTGCAATATAAAGGTTTTGTCGAAACGGTGGTGAACCCGGCTGATGGCCGGTCAAGGCTAATTCGCCTTACAGAGAAGGGGAGGGTAGGAATAAGTTCCTGCGTGCCGAGACTGGCTGATGTCGCCCGTACCGCGTTTGCCTGCCTTAGCCAAGACGACCTAGCTAATCTCAACGCCATCATGAGACGCATGCGCAAGCACCTTTACCGGCTGCTGGAAGAGTCGTATACGCCAACAAAGGAAAAGCCTGGCAACGGGACGAACTGACAAAGCACCACTATTGCCTACTCAACAACCCCCTCAATCACCAACTGGCAATCTTATCATCCGACATACTGAGAAGATTCTTTAAGGCATATTCATTATGGTCGCCCAATAAAGGGGGCACGTCGCACTTCGCAAGGGCACTTGGATAGGACAAGAGCTTTGCGGGAGAAGCGGTATTTCCCTACTTCCAGATGGTCCAAAGTTCCCAAAAGAAGCGGCGATGCTTTAGTTGAGGGTCATGCTCCAACAGATCCTCCCCAGTTTTCATCTGGTTTCTGGTTATCTCGGCTGCCCGGGAATCCTGTCTCTTTCCGGTCCGCCTCCTTCCTTGATAGCTCCTTCCGGCATCTCCAGTTCAGGGTATTTCATGATGAGGTAGCGGTATAGAGCCACCGGTCCTCTCTCCTCAGCCTCTTCTCTTTCCTGCGGAGCCTGCTCGGCTGGTGATAGGCCGGTCATTCCTACCTCTTTGTCATATTCCTTCAGCCTGCGGGCTATTTCTTTAGCCGGCTGCTTCTCTCTCATTGCCTTAAGGACAATCCGCTCGGTAGCAAGAGCGTCCTCAATGGCAGCATCCAGACGTTGAACTGCCTGGTAGTAGGCGATTGCTCCCTGCCAGTCACATATTCTTATCGGATTGAGCTCCTTAAGACGGCGCAGACCCGCTATAGATTTTTCTACATGGAACATTGGCGGGGTCATACCGATGCGGCCTCCAGCGTGAGATGGGCCCATACTGACGGCATCGCCTACAACTGCGGTCCTGGTAAGGTGGTCAAAGATAGCAATATGGTGGGAAGCATGACCTTCGGTATTAACTATTTCCAGTTTTCTTCCCCCCAAATCAAAAATCTCGCCTCCTTCTACACCAATTAGCCTGTCTGCGGGCACAGGCTCCTGGTCGGCACACACTTTATCACCCCATATCTGCTTGGTGCTGGCATTAAGCTTGGTAGGGTCAATCATATGGGGGATGGCTCGCTTATGAACCACCGCCATGGCGTTGGGAAGCTCTTTCAGCAGCAGCGGTATTGCCGAAGAGTGGTGGGTATGAACATGGGTAGGGATAATATAGGTAATGCGCTTAAAATCTATTCCCAGTTCTCTGACACAGTGCAGGAGTGGAGCAACCTGCGCTGGTTCTCCCGGCTCCAGTATAGCTACCTCCTTCTCACCTACTACAATGAATTTGGAGTTAGCCGAGCTCATGGTATCGGTCTCGAATGGACCTGGGGCGTAAAAGCCCTCCGCTATCTGGGGGATTGTTGGGGGTAAATCACTTCTCAAGGCGTGGGGCGCATCCGGGACTAACCCTCCTTCTCCTGGTCGTATGGTCATCTTGGTTCCTCCTTAAAACTTATTATTTTATTATTATATTATACTTTCTCTGAAAGTATCAACTCTGAAAGAGGAGAACGTTTAACAACTCCTTTGTCATTGCGAGTCCTTCTCAGAAGGAAGTGGCAATCTCAAAAATCATAGGGATGGCTCGCAATGACAGTGGTAAAGATAGCCCGCCTGCGCGCCATAACGCACTCTGGCGTGCAGGCACGTCGTCCTTCTCCTGGAGGACTCCTCACAATGACATATTGTTACCAAACGACCTCGAAAGAGAGGACCTCTTCACCTAACTTCTTCAGTAATGCGGCACTTGCCTTCTTGAAGCCGTTCTTACGGCACTATGCTGCCGAGGTTTCCCCGCTTATCGCCTGCTGGTTCCTTTCCCTCGTTGTATCCCCCTTCATTCCTGCGGGCGCTTCCAGCTCAGGGTATTTCTTCTTAAGCCAGTTAACCAGACCAACCGGTATTCTGCCCTGCTGCTCATATTCTTCCTGCTCTGTAATGACGATGCCAAGCGAGTCGTGATACGCCTTGATATCGGCTTGTATTTCCTCGGCTGTTTTCTTCTGCTTCATACCTTCATGGATAATATCTGTGGTAGCAATAAGGTCATCCTCAGCCGTGTGCAGGTAATGGTCTGCCGGGTAGAAGGCTAAAGAACCCTGCCAGGAAAGCAGCATCGAAGGATGAAGAGCCCGTAAACGCCGGAAGGTTTCCACCGCCGCGTCAGCATCGAACATGGGAGCCGCTATACCCACGCGCCCCCGCTTGGTAGCTACGTTGTTAAAGCTGATGTTATCTCCAGGCCAGAGGGCTCTTGTAAGATGGTCAAAGATAGCTATATGGTGAGTGGCGTGGCCGGGGGCGTGAAAAATTTCCAGCTCCCGTCCCCCGAGGTCAAGAACTGTGCCGTCTCTTACCGGCATTATTCTGTCTTCGGGGACAGGGTCCAGAGTTGGACATGTCCTTACGCCAAATATTCCCTTGGTGCTCTGGTTAAGCTTGGTGGGGTCCATCAGGTTACGCACAGCTGTTGGGTGAACCACCACTTTGGAATCGGGAATCTCTTTCAGCAGCACATTTATTGCCGAGCAATGGTGTATATGGATGTGAGAAGGGATAATATAGCGAATGCAATTCTGGTCCACACCTATCTCTTTGATCGCCTCCAGTAAAGTATGTGGTTGGTGGGCATCCCCCGGCTCAACGATAGCGCACCACTCGTTGCCCACTACCAGGTAGGGTGCGTTAGGCGACAGCGGGAAACTCTGCAGCGGGCCTACTGCGTAGATACCCTGAGCCACCTGTGATATTGGGATAACCTCTTTACCTTCTCTGGTAATGGGCCACCTCACCGTTCTATCACGTTTATCAGCTGTATCAACCATCTTGTTTAGCTCCTTCCAAAATTAAATTATTGCACTTTCCCTGACCAGAATAACTAGTGTCGCGTCAGGTAAATAATGTGTCATTCCCGCGAAAGCGGGAATCCAGCCGCACCACCCTACCTGGATTCCGGAACAAGTCCGGAATGACAATGGGAAATGAGTCAGTGATTAGCCTGACAGGACACTAGAGAAAGACAGAGCCTATTTTGCCTGACCCTGGCAGAATAAGCATCTGTCTTCCTGCTTTTGACGCCGTTATCACGGCTCTATCTTGATAAGGCCTAATGTCTATCTCTGCCGGAACTTCAGTCCCTGTGGTGTCTCCAGACCCAGCTCAGGGTATTTCTTCTTGAGATAGTTAATCAAACCGACGGGCACATTGGCCCGTGCTTCCAGCTCGTCCTGCTCCGACATCTCAAGGCCTACCTCCTTGTGGTACGCCTCCAGTTTTTCACCTATTTCCGGAGCCGTCAGTTTCCGCTTCAGACCATCAAGGATAATCTCTTCTTCTTTAAGACCGTCCTCTATAGCCGTGTCCAGATAGTAATCCGATGGGTAGTGGGCAATCGCACCCTGCCAGGAAAAGAGCATCTCGGGTTTTAGCTCCTTCGCCTTGCGCAAGGCGGCAATACCCATTTCCATATCGAAGAAGGGAGCGGCAACACCCAGGCGACCTCGTTTTTGCCCGGGGCTGTTAAAGCTGCAATTATCACCAAGCCAGGCACCTCTGCTGAGAGTGTCAAAAATAGTGAGATGATGGGTGGCATGACCTCCGGCGTCATAAACTTCCAGTCTCCGACCACCGAGGTCAAAGACCTCACCACCACTTACCCCTATTATCCTGCCCTCAGCCACAGGATTCAGGTATGAACATACCCCATCGCCCCATACCTGGATAGTGCTTTCATTAAGCCTGGTAGGGTCCATTACATGTCGCACTGCATTCTTATGGACTACCAGCTTGGCGTTGGGGAGGGCTTCCAGCAGACCATTCGCCGCGGTAACATGATGGGTATGAATGTGGGTAGGAATAAGGTAATCAATGCGGTCGAACTCAATACCTACTTCCTGAACCCCTTCCAGAAAATGACGCGCCTGTGAGTTTTCCCCTATCTCTACGACAGCGCACCGATCACCTACCACAAGAAAGGGAGTATTGGCGGTGCTCTTCGACTCGGTATCTATCGGCCCTATGGCGAAGATACCCCTGGCTACCTGTACAATTGGTGGAATCATGTTGCCTCCTTTCAAAATTTCTACTATATTTTACTCTCCTGCCAACATTAGTCAAGATTTGTCGAGATTTATAATGTTACATTACTTTAATGTCTTCTTTCAAGATTGATAGTAATCTGAAATTAATTTTATGATTATACTTACCCTCAAAAAGTTAGTCAAGAATAATCCAGCGTGATATAATACCTGAAATAATTACAGGAAATGGGTCAAGAAAGTTCTGAACCGGCAAGGGTATATCTTAGCCTCGGCTCCAATATGGGTAACCGCCAGAGAAACCTGGGCGAGGCAATACAGCTTCTCTCCCGGAGTCTAGAGATGGGCCAGGTTTCATCGATATACGACACTGAACCGATAGGTAACACTGCTCAACCACGTTTTTTAAATCTGGTGTGCCAGGTTCATACTTCTTTATCACCGGAGGAGCTGCTGGCTCTAGCCAAGGGCATTGAATCTAAGCTGGGCAGAAAACCCGGCACTTCCAATGCCCCCCGACCCATTGACATAGACATCCTCTTCTATAATGACCGGGTGATTAAAACTGAAGAGCTTGAAATTCCTCACCCCAGACTGATAGAAAGAGCTTTTGTTCTTATTCCCCTGGCTGAGATTGCTCCCGACCTGAAACATCCGGTAGAAGGCAAGACTGCCAGAGAACTGCTGGAAGAAGTGGATAAAAGACAAAGTGTCCTCAAGTGGGACGAGGGAGAAACTAATGTATGAGGTATCTGTCAAGCAACATTTTGATGCCGCCCATTACCTGAGATACTACCAGGGTAAATGCGAGGCATTACACGGGCACCGCTATGAGATAGTGGCGAAAGTAAAAGCCGCCCGCCTGAACGAAATCGGCTTGGCCTGTGATTTCACGGAGCTAAAAGGGTGGCTGGCTGATATTTTATCCCGCTACGACCATACCTGCCTCAATGATGTGCCTCCCTTTAACGAAATAAATCCCTCTGCGGAGAATATCGCTGCAACAATTTATGATGAGCTTAACGCCAGGATGACTGAAGCCCCTTTTGCTTTATCCCTTGTGGAAGCCTGGGAATCTCCTGATAGCTCGGCGGCTTATAGCCCCGGTTAGTCAGGCTGTTCCGGAGGTAATAGATTGGGGATAGAATCAATAATTGGATAGAGCCTATCGCACCTGGGGCAATGGAGAGAACCGCTGATTACTTCTCCTTCATCCTCCTCTACCGCATTAAGTTCAAGCTCTCTCTTGCACACCGGGCAAGCCAGGATATCCATAAGCTCTTTTTTCACAGCTAAATTATAACATAATTATTGCCCTCTAGGGCATCTGTATACCACATTTTCATTATTTCCAAATTTTTGACACAAGTCTTATAATAAGGGGAGAACATGTGTACGCTAGTGTATGCGACATAAGTCATATACCTAATTTATCTATTTCAATGATAATTGAATATAACCATAAGTATTGAGGTGCCGATTTGAGAAAAGTTTACCTGGACAATACTGCCACCACTCCTCTTCTCCCTGAAGTTCGTGAAGCAATGCTGCCTTATCTGGCAGAACACTTCGGTAATCCGTCCTGTCTCCATGATTGGGGAGATAGCGCCCTGGATGCTATGGATGCTGCCCGGGCCCAGGTGGCAGAGCTTATCGGGGCTAACGACGAGGAGATAATCTTTACCGGCAGCGGCACCGAGAGCAACAATTTTGCCGTTAAAGGGCTGGCACTGGCTCACCAAAATAAGGGCAAGCATATTGTAATCTCGGCAATTGAGCATTTCTCAGTGCTTCACTCAGCCAAGACACTGGAGAAATGGGGATTTGAGGTAAGCCTGGTTCCGGTAGATAAATACGGCACGGTTAATCCTGAAGACGTCGAAAAAGCTCTGAGGAAAGATACCGTGCTGGTTTCGGTAATGCAGGCTAATAGCGAAGTGGGCACAATAGAACCAATAAAGGAAATTGCCCGGGTTACCAGAGCAAAGGGCGTGGTCTTTCACACTGATGCCATAGCTACCGTCGGAACCATCCCTGTTGATGTCAGGGAACTTGGAATAGATGCCTTGAGCCTGGCGGGAAACCAGTTTTATGGTCCGAAGGGAGTAGGAGCACTCTGGGTGCGCAAAGGAGTCCGCATTATACCCCTTCTCGATGGAGGAGTCCAGGAAGGAGGCAAGCGAGCCGGAACTGAGAATGTGCCGGCTATCGTCGGTCTGGGTAAGGCAGCCGAACTGGCTATGGCTGACATGAGCTCCAGAATCAACCATCTGACGACTCTTCGTGACCGCCTGCTGACCGAGCTGCCGGACAAGGTTGAACATGTAATAGTTACCGGCCACCCCCGGAGCCGTCTCCCCGGAAACGCCAGCTTCTGCGTGGAGTTTATTGAAGGTGAAGCCATGCTGATGATGCTAAACAGCCAGGGGGTGGCGGTTACCAGCGGTTCAGCCTGTACCTCGAGAGCCTTGAAAGCTTCGCATGTGCTCATTGCTATGGGACTGACCCACGCTATAGCTCAGGGCTCTCTCCTCTTCAGCTTTGGACTGGATAACACCAATGAAGACATAGACTATGTTCTTGAAGTGCTGCCTCCTATCATTGATAAACTGCGACAGATGTCGCCACTTTACGACAAATTTATTAAAGCCCGCCAGAGGGGTAAGTAATATGCCAGTCTACAGTCAAAAGGTAATGGACCACTTTATGAACCCGCGTAATGTCGGCGAGATTGAAAACGCCGATGGCGTCGGCGAGGTAGGCAATCCCGTCTGCGGGGATATGATGACCTTCTACATCAAAGTCAAGAATAACCACCTGGAGGATGTAAAATTCAAAACTTTCGGCTGCGGGGCAGCCATTGCTGTCTCCAGTATAGCCAGCGAGATGGCTATGGGTAAGACTCTCGAGGAAGCGATGAAGATTACCCCCCAGTTAGTAGCAAATGAGCTTGAAGGCTTACCCAAGCAAAAATTGCACTGCTCTAATCTGGGAGCACAGGCACTGAACAAAGCTATTGAGAATTATTTGAAAAAGAAGAGGAGAGGAGGCGGAAAATAATGACGGAACAAAAAGGGCAAGAGATGCGCTGTTTCTGTCCCTACTGCGATGAGGAGTTAATGTCTGCCAATTTACCTTTTTGTCAGATGTGCAAAGTCACCATAATCTACTGCTCTGAGTGTGAAAAACCTCTACCCCGGGACAAAAAGGTCTGTATTTATTGCGGGACTGAGATTAAAGACTGAAGGTATTCAAGGAGGCAAAGCGAATGGCAGAAGCGGAAAGGGAAAAGCTAACCATAGCCGTCTTGAGCGGTGACCTGGAACGAGCTTTAGCCGCTTTTATGCTGGCTACTACCGGCGCCAGCATGGGAATGGAAGTCAGCATGTTCTTCACCTTCTGGGGGCTGAATATCATTAAGAAAAATGAAGGTGGCCTCAAAAGTAAAGGGCTGATGAGGAAGATGCTGAATCTTATCAACCGGGGCGGCTCCAAAAGATTAAAACTATCCAGGTTCCATATGTTCGGTCTGGGTACCTGGATGATGAAGCGGCTGATGAAGGAGACCAATATGCCCTCCATTGACGATTTCATCACCATGGCTAAAGATATGGGTGTAGAGCTTATTGGCTGTACCACTACCTGTGGGGTGATGGGCTTAGCTCCAGAAGAGGATACTTTCCGCAGTGAAGTTAATACCTTATCCGGCGCTGCCTATTTCTTGAACCAGGCACGCAAATCGAAGGTAACCCTTTTCATCTAACAGGACATATACTAAGCTAAATCAGGGAGGAGAAGATGAAATCAGACCAGAGTTTGGACTGTATGGGGCTGTATTGCCCGATGCCCATAGTCAAAACCGCGGAGAAGATTAAGCAGCTAAAAACAGGAGAAATCCTGGAGGTACTGGCTGATGATAAAGGCATCAAGGAAGATATGCCGGCCTGGTGCGAAGCCACCGGCCACGAGTTCCTGGGCATTGAAGAGCAAGGCGACGAAATCAAGGTATATGTGAAAAAGAGCCACGAGTAAAAACTAGTATCTGACCTTGCGGTTTGACGAAGGTTAGCTACTTACCCGGGCGCCTTGCCTTATTGGAGCGGAAGACGAGATTCGAACTCGCGACCTCCTCCTTGGCAAGGAGGCGTTCTACCGCTGAACTACTTCCGCTCTTCATTATGCCCATTCTGGGCTGGTGCCGAGACCCAGAATCGAACTGGGGACACGCGGATTTTCAGTCCGCTGCTCTACCTCCTGAGCTATCTCGGCGCAAAAGTTATTGTAGTAATAAAATGAGGCTGGTGTCAATGGTATGCTGCATTCTGGATACCGATTTTCGTCGGTATGGTTGATAACTAAACAACCATTTAAGGCTTACCCCGCCTACCCACTCCCTCTTCCTCGCCATCTTTTGACTTGCCCTTCGGCTGCTTTTCTTCTTCGGTTGCTGCCGATTCTTTTTCAATATCAGCATAGACCTCCCTGGGGTAGATTAGTCCATCTTCCATGCGAAGGTCACCCAGACGAATTTCCCTACCGAGCAGGGAATCCAGGTCTGACATTTTCAATTGCTGCCCCTCTTCGTTTTCGATTTTAGCTTTGCTAATATCAGCCAGAATTTGCGAGCCGGCAACCTCAATGGTTACCGTCCCGGCGTCCTGGTCCAGCTTTACCAGCCTCCCGCTAATTTCAACCCTTGCGTTACCGTCATGTATTTTGGTGCTGGTCACTATAAAGACGCCATCCTTGACCATACCCTCAAGTTTAACCCTGGCAGACTCAGCCGGCAGACCGATATTTTTCGGAGCAATGATAGGAATTCCCCCCATATACCAGGTATTCCCGTCAGAACCAACGCCGCCAAAGACCCCCTCGATTTTGAGTTCGCCCCTTCCGTCGTCTTCGTGGAATTTAACCTTCGTGATAAATATCGTATCGCCACGGCGTAAGCCTTCTATCTCCACCCCCTCCCCTATAGAGGGGACTTCCTCGTCTGTCCGAATATTACCGATTGTCACTCCGGAAATATTCCAGTTATTGTCTTCAATGCCCAGAAGAATGCCCTCCACTTTGAAATGGCTCTTTTCCAGTTCATCATCTGCTAGAGAAGGAGGACTGCTCAGGAAATCCTGGTTGGTATAGGCAACCTGGGCAACCAGATTTCCGCGGAGAGAAACCTCCGCTGCCTTTTTCAAGACTTCCTGAGTCTCAATTTGAGGAGTCCCAACAGCCCCTCCCGAAATCCCTCCTCCGGCCTGCCCGGGTAGTTCAGCCAGTACTTGTCCGAGGGTAACCTGTTGATAGATGGTTGATTGGGAAAGCTGACTGATTAAAGCTCTGGAGGTTTCCTCGTCAACATCCTGTATTTCTCTGATTGCAGCATCCATGTACCTGGCTACACTTTGAGGTATGGTTGAATTAACCGCCTTACCCTGCTTTGATAATGTGACCATTTCCTCAACTCTTTTTTCTGCCAATTCAAGATTTTTCTTAGCTCTTGCTTCCGGACTGACTGCTAAAACCAGCTGAACATTCTCCGTAAACGTCTTCACCGGATAAAGCGGTTCTCCGGGGAGACTGCTCTGAGCAGCCAGGACTGAGGTACCGCTGACAAGTATAATGCAGGCAATAATTGAGAGAATAAAAACCGGTCTACTAACCACAACCAGCGGCTTTAACCAGCCCCGAACACTGCCGCTTTTTCCCCGGGAAGACTTATCCATCTCCAGAGAGAGGTAGAGCCGGGAGCGGCTCTTGAACTCCGCAGAAGGAACCGCTCTTTGAGCCTGAACTTCAGCAGCTAATCCAAGAAATGCGTGCAGCTCGTCAGCTATCTCGGGATACTTTTCCAGGCATTCTTCCAAAGTAAGCTTGCCGGCCAGTATCCCGTCTATGCAACTGGTAACTATGGTCTCTTTCATAATCCTCTTCGTCTTGCGTTACAATACGCTTTAGTTCCTTCAAAGCCCGGTACTGAATTACTCTGACTGCCCCTTCCTTCTTATGTAATATTTTGGCAATCTCAGCATAACTGTAACCATCAATAAACCTCATTAGTATGACGGCGCGCTTATCTCCCTTCAGCTTTGAGACAGCATCTCTGATATACGCTTTATCCCAATTGCTTTCGCTGACGGAAGCAGGATTATCTTTACCTTCAGCGTTGAGAGCTTCCGCATTCTTCAGGGGTACCAGCTTCTTCTTGCTCCTGAAATGGTCCATTACCAGATTACGGGCAATAGTTATCAACCAGGCTGAGAAAGGCGCCAGTGTCCTCTCATACTTATGGATAACATTCCATGCCCTGGCAAAAACCTCTTGAGTAATATCCTCAGCATCTGCCTGGTTCAGTACCCGGTAGTGGACATAGCGGTATACCCGCTCCATGTACCTGTCATAAAGGGCGGCAAAGGCAGTTTTTTCCCTTTTGCTCGCTCGGTAAATTAACGAGCTGTCCGGCTCTTGCTGATGCATCTACAACCCAACACTGCGCTGCTAATTTTGAAAATTTTCCCCATTATTTCACCTCAGCAAGAATTTTACAAATTCTTACCTGCGATAGGCCGCAGAGCATCCATTCCTCATTAACATTTATAAGAACGGACTGAACCCGATTTTGTTACCACTTTGCCGCACGGCTTCCCCCAAGTGTAATAGTATTGTAATATTTTTTCTCACTGTTTTATGACTTTTTTATTAATTACTTTGTAAAATATTCTCATTACACCGGAAGGAGGAAGCGAGCGATGAAAGTCAGAGAGATAGGAATAAAAGAGATGCATTGCGCAGACCCGTCAACGAACCTGAGTGAGATTGCTTCCATGATGAAGCGGCACAATGTGGGTGTAATCCCCGTGTGTGAGGGAAAGAAGCTGCTGGGCGTACTAACTGACCGGGACCTTGTGATTGGCAGTATGGCTGCTGATATGAACCCGAAGGAATGCTTAGCCAGAGAGTTTATGACTGCCAACCCAATCACGGTCACACCGGATACGGACATGGAAGAGGCAGCCAAGCTAATGGGGCAGGAGCAAATACGCCGTTTACCGGTGGTGGAGGCAGGCGAACTTGTCGGGATGATATCTTTAGCAGATATCTCAATAGCACTACACAACAATAACTTGGTCGCCGAGACACTGCGCAGGATTTCTTCGCCTGCCCATGCAGTGGTAGCTTAAAACGGAAACCGGCACATCATTTATCATTGTCATTCCGGACTTGAGATGTCTTTGTGCCGTAACGCATTCTAGCGTGCAGGCACGGAATCCCAGGGTGGGGTGGTGCGGGTGGGGACCAGGGGCGCAAAACAAAAAGCCCAGCTTTTTAGCTGAGCTTTGTTCTAATCCGCTGGTAGCGGGGGTTGGATTCGAACCAACGACCTCCGGGTTATGAGCCCGACGAGCTGCCACTGCTCTACCCCGCGCTGTAACCACAGTATAATCTTTGGCTGACCGGGGTGTCAAAGCCACCTTCCCTCGTCTACCTGTCATTGCGAGCGACTCGTTCCGACTTGCCTCGACTCGTTCCGATATGTCAGAGTGAACAAGCTCGGAGCAGGTTACCTGTAGCGAGGTTCGGTAACGAGTTATCGTCTTCAGGCCGAGTTCAGACTTCAGGCCGAGCCTTCAGTCCGAGGACCGAGGTCAGAGTGAAGGCGTGGCAATCTGTACAAATCTTTGAGATTGCTTCGTCGCTGCTCTCCTCGCAATGACAAACGAAATCAACCAGATACAAATAGAACCTTTCCCCGAAGTTTCAAGTTTTCCGCTCCGCCAAAAGCTGAAGGGCTTCAATGACGAGCCGTTGAGCCGTTAACCCCAGTCTCTCGTAGATTACCTTGCCCGGAGCTGAAGCACCGAAGCGAGAGATGCCTATGGCCACTCCATCCAGGCCCACATAGTGCTCCCAGCCAATCGAGGATGCCGCCTCAATAGAAATACGAGTCCGAACCTTGGGGGGCAAAACTTCATCCTGGTATTCCCGTGGCTGAGCATCAAACAGCTCCCAGGAAGGCAGAGAAACAACCCGAGCCTTTATCCCTTTATCTTGAAGCAGCTTCCCTGCCTCAAGGGCGATGTGGACTTCAGAGCCGGTGCCGATGATAATGATATCTGGTGCCGGCGATGCCTGCCACAGTATATAACCACCGCGGCGCAAACCGCTGGCTGGAGCCAGGGTCGAGCGGTCAAGTACCGGCATGTCCTGGCGGCTGAAGACCAGGGCGGTCGGACCATCACGATTCTCCATAGCTACTTTCCATGCCTCTACAGTCTCAGTGGCATCGGCCGGACGGATAGTTACCAGGTCCGGCACGGTTCGCAGCCCCATAAGCTGCTCAATGGGCTGGTGAGTTGGGCCGTCCTCGCCCAGGCCAACCGAGTCATGGCTGAAGATGAAAATCACCCTTATTCCCATAAGCGCCGCCAGGCGCACCGGTGGTCGCATATAGTCATAGAAAACAAGGAAAGTTCCAGTGTAGGGTATAATGCCCCCGTGCAGAGCCATACCATTGGCAATAGCTCCCATAGCATGCTCGCGAATACCAAAATGCATGTTATGGTTGTAATCTGCCTCGAGTCCGTCAAAGCGTTCTGTCAGGGTGGTCTTGGTGGATGGAGCCAGGTCTGCCGAGCCTCCCGCAAAAGAATGTACCCTTTGGGCAATGGCATTCATTACCTGTCCGGAAGCGCTGCGGGTGGCAATCGGTTTGTTCGATTCTCTAAAAAGAGTATTTAATTCATAGTCCCACCCGTTGGGCAGGTCTCCCCGCAAATCTTTCTCCAGTTGCTCGGCTTCCCGGGGGTAGGCTTTACGGTAGGCTTCAAGCCTGGCTTGCCACTGCCGCTGCCACTGGCTGCCCCGCTCCTCTGCCCAGCGCATATGAGCCAGCACCTCTGGAGGGACGGTAAAAGGCTCCTGGTAGTGCCATTTCAGGTTCTCCTTAGCCAGGCGTGTTTCTTCCTCACCCAGAGGTTCTCCATGTGTGGCGGCGGTTCCTCCTTTATTCGGGCTGCCATAACCGATAACCGTGCGGCAAACAATCAGGCTTGGACGGTGAGTTTCTGCCTGAGCTTTACGTATGGCTGAATCCACCGCGGACAGATTCATACCGTCGATAGGACCGATGACCTGCCAGCCGTAAGCCTGGAAACGCTGGGGGACATTTTCAGCGAAGGCGATGCTTGTCTTACCTTCGATAGAGATGCCGTTATCATCATAGAGGTAGATAAGCTTACCCAGCTTGAGCGTACCGGCCAGGGAGGCCGCCTCTGAGGAAATCCCCTCCTGAATATCTCCGTCGGAGGCTATGGCATAGGTATGATGGTTGATTATCTCATGCTCGGGGCGGTTGTAGTGCTGAGCCAGCCACCTTTCGGCGATAGCCATGCCCACTCCGTTGGCAAAGCCCTGTCCCAGTGGTCCGGTGGTTGCCTCCGCTCCGGGGACAAGCCCGTATTCCGGATGACCCGGGGTTCTGCTTCCCCACTGGCGGAATAGTTTAATATCATTCAGGGTCAGATTATAGCCGGTGAGAAAAAGCAAAGCATAGAGCAGCATAGAGCCATGACCGGCGGAGAGGACAAAGCGGTCCCGGTCTGGCCATTTCGGGTCACCGGGACTGTGCTTGAGAAACCTGTCCCACAGGACATAAGCCATAGGAGCAGCTCCCATCGGCATGCCGGGATGGCCGGATTTTGCTTTCTCTATGGCATCCACCGCCAAGAAGCGGATGGTATTAATACAGAGTTTATCTATCGGTTCTTCAGCCATGTTCTCTGGGATACGGCACCTTTCCGGGGGCAGCGGAGGACTATTATTGCCCTGTCACTAATTTTAACATAGTCATTATATCAGCTTTATACCTATTGATGACAAGTATTCCAGCCAAATTGTCGAAATAATTTGGTACTTTCCCAAAATTTTTCTTCGAGACATAACATTAGCAATGGCAAAAAGCAGATGCTTTGACACTATGGATGCTAAAAGGCTATAATATAATTACAGCGCGGGGTAGAGCAGTGGCAGCTCGTCGGGCTCATAACCCGGAGGTCGTTGGTTCGAATCCAACCCCCGCTACTTTCTTTGAACTTTCGTTAAACCTTCGTCTACTTTTTGTGAACACCCCATTTTTTGATGAATCGTTTATTAGCAGCTCTTTCATACTTACTTAATGGGACAGGGTAACTCCTAACCTCAGCTTATTATTGACAACTGTCCGTGACTAATTCATAGTATTGGCTATAAGTCCACAGATAGTGGATGGCTATGACCAAAAGATGAAGTTACTGAAAGAGAATCTGCTCCTTCAGTTCTCAGTTGTCAGCTTTATCGTGATAGCTATCATCGCGGTGACTCTTGTTGTCTTCCTATCTAATATAGTTCAATCACACGCTGTTGATGCCCTTGCTGAAGAAGCCATAGCTGATTCCAAGGGTCGCCTTCTAGGAGCAATCACGCCTGCTGACCTTGAAATTCCGATGACCGGCGAGCGGTATGCAAAGTTCCATAAGTTCGTGCAGGATTCCATAGTCTCCGAACGAACCGCCCGGATAAAACTCTGGTCCAAAGATGGCACGGTAATCTATTCCAACGACCCCGAGTCAGTAGGGGAGAAATTTCCCGATAATGAAAACCTGCTGGCAGCACTGCGTGGCGATGTCGCTACGGAAATCAAGATACCTGAAGCCCCGGAGAACGAACGCGAGAGGTTTCTGGGTACCCTGATAGAAGTCTATGCCCCCATAATTTTCTCAGATTCCACGGAGCCGCAGGGAGCCTTTGAAATTTACCAATATTACGAGCCTACAGCGCAATTGATAGCCAATCTGCAGCGTAGAGTTTTACTCTCGGCAATGGCAGGGTTTTTACTGCTATACGGATCACTGGTGGGTATTGTCTGGGGAGGGTGGAGGACCATTGTTCGGCGAAGTAAGGAGCGCGACCAGGCTGAGGAGGAAAAGGGAAAGATACAATTTCAACTTCGGGAATCACAAAAAATGGAAGCGGTAGGCCGGCTAGCAGGTGGAGTCGCTCATGATTTCAATAATGTCCTGACGGCAATTACAGTTGGTAGTGAGATGCTACTTAGCGACCTTGGCAAAGACGACCCGAAACGCCAGGATGTCGAAGAGATACAGAAAGCCGCCGAAAGAGCAACCTCACTGACACGTCAGCTTCTTACTTTTAGCCGCCGGCAGGTGGTGGAGCTAAGGGACCTAGATGTCAATTCCATCATAAATGACATGGATAAGATGTTACGCCGTCTTATTGGTGAAAATATCCCACTGGAGACGATTCTTGAGCCGGAGCTTGATTCTATTAAGGCTGACAGGGGAAGCATTGAGCAGGTTATCATGAACATTGTAATAAATGCTAGTGACGCCATGTCTGGCGAAGGTAAAATCACAGTAAGAACTGAAAACGTAGCCCTGGGTGAGAAAGACGTTACCTTTATTACGGATGCGAAACCCGGGCAATTTGTTCGTCTTTCAATTATGGACACCGGTACCGGTATGAATAAGGTAACTATGGAACATATCTTCGAACCGTTTTTTACCACCAAGGCTAAGGGGCAGGGAACCGGCCTTGGGCTTTCTACTGTCTATGGCATTACCAAACAGTTTGACGGGTGGATTAATGTATACAGTGAGCCAGGGAAAGGCTCGACGTTCAGGGTCTATCTTCCAGCCTTTTCCGGCGGTTCGGAAGATAAAAGAGAACTAGCTAAAGAGAACGTTTCCTTACAGGAACTTCGTGGCAACGGACAACGAATTCTACTGGTAGAAGATGACAAGTCAATCCTCGCCATTGCTCAGCGTTTGCTTACTGAAAATGGATATCTTGTCTTTCCAGCAAAATCTGCAGAGGAGGCAATGACTATCTTTGACAGAGAGCATGGTAATTTCCAACTGGTTCTCAGTGATGTGGTTCTGCCCGGCAAGTCTGGAGTCGAACTGGCCAGCCAACTCCTCATTCTCCAACCTGAACTTCATATTATATTGAGTAGTGGCTATGCTGATGAGAAAGCTCAACTGACTATTATACAAAAGAGGGGATACCCTTTCATACAAAAGCCTTATACCACTGACAAATTACTCCGCAGTGTAAAAGAGAATATGGCGCGAGTAGAAAAGGCAAACGGCAAGTAATCCTGAGCACAACTAATGAAGAAAGCTGTAGGTTAACGCTGTGGACGCTTTTAAAGAAAGAGGATAGAATCTCGGAGGAGGAAATCAGAATGGCTAATCAAGCTGTGTTCAGTAAAAAGAAGGTGGTGTTGGTGGCAGATGATGACCCGTCAATACTCTATGCCGTAAAAAGGGTTCTGGCAAATAGCTGTTCTGTAATTGAAGCAAGCAATGGGGAAGAAGCAGTCGACCTGTCCAGGAGACATAAACCAGATATTGTTTTAATGGACATGATGATGCCTAAGAAAGATGGAATTACCGCTTGCGCGGAAATCAAGGCAAACAAAGCTACCAGCGCCATCCCTGTCGTTATGCTTACAGGTGTAGGCTATGAGCTCAATAAAGAGCTGGCTACTAGTTTGGGGGCTAGCGGATATATAACCAAGCCATTCAAACCCCAGGAATTAATAGATGCGATTGACCAATTCTCAAAAAGCTAACAAGACAAGCCAAACACCAGGCAAAAAGCCCTGTCTATTGTACAGCTTGCTCTACCATCTTAGATGACGGTTACGGCTCAGGCCGGGCATCCGAAGTTTTAAAGGAGAATAGTTCAAACTCTTTTGATAGCTGCCAGAATCTCCTTATTATCTTTTAAGTCTTCAAAGAGATAGTCTGGCCCTGCCGCTAAGAGCTGGACGCGAGAATGGAAGCCGGTTGCCACGGCAATCGTCAGGGCATTGAACAGCCTGCCGCATTCAATATCCCGGACTGAATCACCAATAATCACAATTTCTTTGTTCTTGAAGTCCCGCCCGGTTATTTCCCTGGCCCTTTTTATCGCTAATCTCACCATGTCAGCCCGGGCCTCTACCTGGGTGCCATATAAACAAAACTTAAAGTACTTGCCGAGACCGGTTGCCCTGAAAACCGAGCTGACAATTCCCGGCGAATCCCCGGTATAGAGTGCAATGATGTGGTCTGTCTTTGATAACTCATTTAAAAGTTCTCTGGCTCCAGGTAGTATGTGTTTTGCGGCATCCGGGGGTAGACTTTTACTGAAGATGGTTTCATAGCTTTCCAGCAATTGCTGGCTCTTCCTTTGGAAAACATCTTCAGGTACATCCCTAAGCCTGGCTAATCCACGGAGGTTATCATTAAGGCTCTTCCCGGCAAAATCTATTTCTGTAAGTCTGGGTTCTATATCAAAAAACTCCTTAAATAGTCTTCGTGTTACTTCGTCATGCACCGATATAAAGTCTACCAGCGTCTGGTCAAGGTCAAAAATTATGAGCTTCATTCTTCCTCCCAATTGCTCTCCTGCGTTTCCGTCCAACCGGGAACTTTATCCTAAATGTCATACATTTGTAACATTTTCATTATCTATTTTATAACTTTTCCACAGATAAGTATTTAGAATTACTCCAGTCCTGACTCTTAACTCCAGACTCTTAACCGGGAGGCTTAAGATGGCGACTTATATCATACTCAGCCGGGTTTCTCCCCAGGCTCTCGATGACCCCGTGGAATTTAAGCAACTGGCCGAAAAGGTCTCGGCAAAGATTAAGAGCGACTGTACCGGGCTCGTCTGGAAGGAAAGTTTTGGTACCCTGGGGCGTTTTGACGTGGTAGACATCGTTGAAGCGGATAACCCCGAACTGGTTGCCAGAGCCGTCATGATTCTCCGTACCTCCGGACACGAGACGACAGAAACGATGATAGCCACTCCCTGGAAAGAGTTTCTGACCAGCTTGTAGACCTGGTTATACCTGTTTAATATGGCCGGCAGCGGGCAACTCAACGGAAAGTTATCGGTTAAGGAGAGGAGACTAAGGAACCGTAGATTTATGATGATATTTAGCGGGACTGCCAGCACCGTTTTGGCTGCATCCATTGCTGCGACCCTGGGACTACCGCAGGGCAGGATTGATTTACAGCGTTTCCCGGATGGGGAATTTAACATTGAAATTGAGAACAACTTGCGTGGACGCGATATTTACCTCGTTCAATCTACGTGCCCTCCAATCGCCGATAATTTACTGGAATTGATGCTTATCGCTGATGCCATGCACCGGGTCGGGGCTGGAAAAATCACGGCTCTCATCCCCTACTTCGGATATGCTCGCCAGGACCGTAGGGTAAGTGGTTCGGAACCAATCGGCGCCCGTGTCATAGCCAGCTTGCTCAGTGCTACCCCGATATCAAGAATAATAACCGTGGATATTCATAACCCGTCATTAGAAGGGTTTTTTAATAAACCATTTGAGAACGCCAGCGCAGTACCATTACTGGCAGAGGCGGCCAAAAAGGAAATGGTAGACATCGTTGTCTCTCCGGATACAGGCGCTGTGAAGCTCGGCGAGCGTTATGGCGAACTTCTCGGTCTGCCCGTGGCAATTATCCATAAGACACGCATCAGTGGCAGCGAAGTAGAGGCGCATTCTATAACCGGAGACGTACATAACAAGCGGCCGTTAATAGTCGATGACATGATAAGTACGGCTGGTACCATCGAGGCAGCGGCAAAGGTGCTTCTGAAGGCTGAATGCCTGCCGGAAATATGCATAGCGGCCACTCACGGACTGCTTGTTGGCCAGGCGGTGGAACGGTTAAAGAAATTACCTCTCAAGTCCGTCTATCTCACCAACAGCATTTCGGCAAAGCCAGTTGATGGTCTACCCCTGGAAGAAATAGACCTGGGCCCGCTACTTGCCGAGGTAATAAGACGAATTCAAAATCAAGAGTCGATTGTTGACTTGCTGGTTCATTTTTAAGACCACGCAGATTCTTAAACTTTTATTCCGGGTGCAGGCTGGGGCCGTGTGATGAAAGTCGCATACAAATAGTTCGGGCAGGAATATATTTATATGATAAAGAAAAATAGATAGAAAGGAGAATTACGATGACCGCAATAACTGTCAGAAGAAGTCCGAGCCAAGCTTTGACGGTGAGGGAGCCTTTCTATCGTCCAATGAGCCTTCTCGATGAAATCGAGAGGTATGCCGGTGATATCTGGGAAACCTGGCCGCCGGTAGTTTACCGAACTCATATGCATCCTCGTCTAAATATGTTTGAAGAGAAGGACGAACTGGTAATGAGGGCGGAACTGCCTGGTATCCACAAGGAAGGTATCGAAATCAGCCTCGAGAGCGATTGCCTGACTATCAAGGCTGAGAAAAAGCAGGAAGAAGTATCGGAAGATGCCACCTATTATACCTGTGAGCGTTGCTTTGGTACTTACTCCCGCTCGGTATCGCTCCCGTTTCCGATTGATGGAGACAGGGTCTCAGCCACCTTCGAGAATGGCTTGCTGGAGATAAGGCTCCCCAAGGCTGAAGAGGCCAAAGCCAGACACATCGAAGTCAAGGTCAAGTGACGGAAGGGTAACAAGGGGGCTGGTAAAGAACCAGCCCCCTTTGTTCTATGGTTTTACCCATTTCGGAGCAGTCCGGCTATTTTGTTCGCTAACTCCGCAAAATCAATCTCAAACTTAGCTAGTGTAGTGCATCTTATGCTTCGTTATTTTCGGTTAACTATACCGACGAAAGTCGGTATCCAGACGTGTAGGCTCATCCGGTATCGCCTGGATTCCGGCTTTCCCGGAATTGGGGGGCTGTAGCTAACGTTATTTTGAAGACACTACACTAGGGCTACTCCAGGTTATTGAATGTCCTCAATATCAGCTCAGGAAGGGCAGGATGAATGTGAATGCCCGCCTGCATCTGGCTAACGCCGCCGCCGGATGCCATTGCATTTGTCACTTCCTGAATCAAAATGGGCGCGTAGGGACCAATGATATGAAACCCCAGGACCTTTTCGGTATCCGCATCAACGATAGCCTTGGCAAAACCGTTTTCCTCCATCATTGCTTCGCCTTTGGCAACGTCAAAATACCTTGCCCTTCCGATTGAGATTTTGTGGGTCTTTCTGGCGTTTTCCTCTGTCAAGCCTACTGAAGCAATCTGTGGATGGGAATAGACGGCGTGGGGGGCAGCGGCGTAGTCCGTCTTCAGTTTGTTGCCGTGTATCGCGTTGCTCGCTGCCAGTACCGCTTCTCTGTTAGCCACGTGGGTAAACATCTGCTGGCCGTTGGCATCTCCCACAGCATATATTTTTTTCCTGGTGGTCTCAAGATAGCCGTTGACCTTGACAAAGCCCCTTTTATCAACCTCCACACCTGTATTCTCTACCTTCAGCAAATCAGCGTTAGACCTTCTGCCCACAGCCACCAGGATTTTCTGTGCGGTGAATTCCCTTTTCCCGCCTTTTAAGTCGTTGACAACGACGGTAACACCACTCTCATCCGCTTTCACTTCCTCAGCCCGAACACTGGTATAAACGTCCATACGCCGGCTCAGTTCCTTCTTCAGGAGTTCAGATATCTCCGGTTCCTCGCTAAGGACAAGCCGGTCAGCCATTTCCAGGATGGTAACCCTGGTGCCCATAGCGGCAAAGAAATGCCCGTATTCCACCGCGATATAGCCACCGCCAATGATGATGAGGCTTTCCGGTCTTTCCTCCAGCTGGAGAAGGCTTTCGTTGGTCAGAAAGTCGGTATTATCCAGGCCTTTTATCGGCGGTATGAGAGGGCGTGAACCGGAGGCAATAAAGATTTTATCGCCCTTAATTTCTTCGCCCTTAACTTCCAGCGTATATTCGCCGGTAAAATGCCCTTCGCCTTCAAAGAAATCCAGGTTCCTGGTATGCGAAAGGCCGTGTCTCATATGTTGCTGGTTTTCACGTACGAACTTTCTCATGCGCCCCATAATGAAGCCGAAGTCAATATTTTTTATCTCGGCTTCAATACCCAGCTTTTTGGCTTCCTGTATCTCGGCTATCCTGTCGGCAGGGAATATCAACATCTTGGAAGGTATGCAGCCCAGATTGGGACAGGTACCTCCCAGGGGCCCTTTGTCGACCAGGGCAACATCCAGGCCGTGGGCTAGCGCCTCATCAACTATATTCATTCCGCATCCTGAGCCGATGACAATGACATCATATTCCTTCACGTCCGCCTCCGTTACCTGATGGAGTATCTCTTTGAATCCAGGAGACAATTTGCCCTGCTCCAGGCATCAAAAAGTCCTCTTTCGAGGCCTGTGCCCTCTTGAAGCCATAATCCTGCAAACACTTGTCCTTCTATTGGCTGATATAAGGACCCGGTCAATCCGGGAGTTTCCTGGCTCCCTGCCAGCTTTGAAAAGCCTCGATTTCCTTATCCAGGGAATTTGCGAGCTTGCTGTTATGGGAAGCGGCCAATAACCGATACATCCCGATAGCTGTCTCGGCCAGCTTATCTTGGGCACGCAAGATGAAAACTGGCTCATCGCTCCCAATTTTGGGAATATCCACCTTCCCATACTTCGTTGATACTGCCATTTTGCCCTCCTTATCCTGTTTGTAGAAATGCCAGCAGTCTCCGCTTACGATATTCTCTAAAGCTCATCCTTCAGAAGTATTCTGTGGTTTACTCAACTATCTTAAACATCCAGGCATATAAAAGTCATAAAACCGTAAGGCAAAATAGTTACAAAATTATGACATTTTAGAACCAACCATAAATGTTATAGATTTGTAACTTTTTCGTCCCTCATTTTATAACTTTTATATCGGCGGATTTGTAGAATATGATGCCTGTCACCCTGATTAGTCAGCATCTCAGCGAACTAACCTACCTGGCGAATAAGATGAGGAGCGGTTAAAAGATGGCAGGGAAATCGACGGCTCAATTACGCATTCTATCGCGCAGTGACGTACAGTTTGCCGACCGCGAGGAGGCGGGCAGGCTGCTGGCGGTACAACTGAGCGAGTACCGGGGTCAAAATGCGGTGGTGCTGGGTATACCCCGCGGTGGCATAATCGTTGCCCGCGAGGTAGCCAGAGCACTTGATGCTGAGCTGGATATTGTGCTAGCCCACAAGCTTCGCACACCTGGATACGAGGAACTGGCGATGGGTTCGGTGGCTGAGGATGGCAAGCTTTTCATCAACCGGGATGTTGCAGAGAAGTTAGGCGTAGGGGAGGCTTACATCCAGCAGGAGAAGGCTCGGCAGATGGCGGAGATTAAACGCCGTACCGAACTGTTCCGCCGTGCCCGACCCAGAGTACCACTGAAAGGAAGAACCGTCATAGTCACTGATGACGGCGTAGCCACCGGAGCTACTACTCAGGCGGCGCTCTGGGCAGTCCGCCTGGAGCAGCCGCAGAAGCTGATAGCTGCCATACCGGTGGGGCCGGAGGACACAATAAGAAGACTGGCTGGAGATGTGGACGAGATGCTGTGCTTGCGCGCTCCTCCACTCTTTGCCGCTGTTGGCCAGTTTTACCAGCAGTTCTACCCTGTTGAAGATGAAGATGTGCTGAGAATCTTGAGGGAGGAACACAAAGATGGCTGAAATCAAGGCTGAGGGAGAGGGTTATGTACAACTCACAGCCGACAAGGTTATTCTTCACGGCAACCTCTTGATACCTGAGCAGGCAAGCGGCCTGATAGCCTTCGCTCATGGCAGCGGCAGCAGCCGGCACAGCCCGCGAAACCAGTACGTAGCAAAGGCACTGCGCGATGCCGGCCTGGCAACTCTGCTCTTCGACCTGCTGACCCTTGACGAAGAAGCGGAAGACCTTATCTCGGGAAAACAGAGGTTCGATATAGACTTGCTTGCCCGCCGGCTTGTTGGCGCTACGGACTGGCTTCAATCTAAAGAGCAGACCCGCGGGCTAAGGCTGGGATATTTCGGTGCCAGTACGGGAGCGGCGGCAGCCCTGGTGGCAGCCGTGGAGAGAGCGGACCTGGTAGGTGCCGTTGTTTCGCGCGGTGGCCGGCCTGACCTTGCCGCGCCGGTTCTTGACCGGGTAAAAGCACCTACTCTCCTCATCGTTGGAGGCAATGATTTTCCGGTCATCGATATGAATCGCCAGGCTCTGGCAAAGCTCCGGGCGGAGAAGGAACTGGTGATTGTGCCCGGTGCCACTCACCTGTTTGAGGAGCCTGGAACATTGGAGCAGGTAGCCAGGCTTGCCAGCGATTGGTTTGTGAAACACCTGGCAGCAACAAGTGATTTTGGAAAAGATTGAGATTGACGGTTCGGCCAAGTCAGGAAGCGGCACTATCCTGCGCTATGCAATGGCGCTTTCCTCTTTGTTTGGTAAAGAGCTGCACATAACTAATATTCGAGCCAGGAGAGACAAGCCGGGGTTGCGTCCGCAGCACCTGGCCTCAGTGAAAGCATGTGCCCGGCTGTGTGACGCTAAAGTAGAGGGGGCGAGTGTTAATTCAAAGGAGCTTCGTTATAGACCCGGAGGAAGGATAAAAGGGGGTAGTTACCAGTTTGATATCGGCACCGCCGGCTCAACCACCATGCTGGCACAGGCATTGCTCCCGCTGGTAGTTTTCGCTGACGGAGATAGCGTCTTCAGAATCTCCGGCGGTCTTTTTCAGGACTTTGCTCCCTCAGCGCACCATATGCAGCACGTCCTGTTTCCGACTCTGGAGAAGATGGGTGTTAAGACACAAATGAAAGTAATTCGCCCCGGCTACGTCCCGAGAGGTGAAGGCATCATTGAAATCGGGATAAGTCCGGTCGGCACCAGCTTAAGACCGTTGCAGTTAAGCGAGCAGGGGAAGGTAAAGAGCATCTCAGGGATTGCCCTGTCATCGCGTCTCAAAGAACGCAAAGTCAGCCAGAGAATGGTGGAAGAATGTAATAAGGTCTTGCTAGAAAAGGGCTACCGGGCCGACATCGATGTTTCTTACGATGAAACGGCTTTATCAGCCGGAGCCAGTCTGGCTATCTGGGCAGAAACAGGTAACGGTTGTTTACTCGGCTCAGACCAGGCGGGCAAAAGAGGGCGAAGCTCCGAAGAGATTGGGCGACATGTCGCCCGGAGCCTGCTCGAAGACCTTGAAACGGGAGCCACGGTTGACCGCTACCTGGCTGACCAGCTGATTATTTACGCTGCTCTGGCTGGTGGAACTACTGAATATGTCATACCTCATGTCACCGAACACGTTGACACGAATCTCTGGCTGATAGCCAAGTTCGGAGCGCGATTCAGCCTTAAAGAGAACAATCTGCGTGTGGAAGGCACGGGTTACACCAGAGCTTAAGGTGTGGAAACTGCTTAAAATGACGGCTTATTAATGGCTTGCAGCAGCTACCGCCTGCAACTAGTGTCCTGTCAGGCTAATCATTGACTCCTTTCCCATTGTCATTCCGGACTTGTTCCGGAATCCAGGTAGGGTGGTGCGGCTGGATTCCCGCTTTCGCGGGAATGACACATTATTTACCTGACGCGACACTAGGTCGCCTTTTCGCCTTTAGGTGTAAAGATGAGTAATCCTCCGGCGAGGATGACTCCGAAAATTACGCTTGTGAGGGCAAGCCCCCATTCTTCGGCGCCGGTGATACCGTTAAACAGACCCACCAGGGCGCTCAATCCAAAAGCGACTATGAAGGCACGAATCGCCGCCACATTTTTCGCAGGATTGCGAAAAGCGTACCAGGCCAGTACAGCCAGGGCTATGAAAGTCGCTCCCATATACCTTGCTGAGGGTGCATCTTGCGGTCCCATTTTGATTTCCGCCATCTGGCCCGGCATGAAGAGTAAAACCAGCCCATAGACTACGGAAATGACGAAGCTGATGAAGAGAAACACCTTGATTCCTCGCATTGCAAGCCTCCTTAATGAGAATGACGAATTTATAACACGCCAATTTCGCTTTGTCAACAGGCGAAGGCTGGCAAAACCACGCTATGTGTTCCTTACGGCGATATGACTGCCTAGATATACCAGTTAACATCGGCGGCGCTGGCAATCGGTAAGAAGGCTGCCAGCCCCTTAACGCTATCTATTTCCGGCACCAGCTCATCAAACCCGATATTCAAGGCGGCCATTGCGTTAGGGCAAGCATATATCTTCACCCCCAGCTTTTTGGCATTATCCAGTTGGTCTTGAAGAGACTGGATTCCTCCTGACTTTAGCCCCCTCTCTATACTTTCCTTCAAAACGCTCGCTGTTTCTTCGCCGATTTCTGATAGACGCCCCCTGGTAAACCTTCTCAAGCCTTCGAAGGCCACCAGCATATCCACTCTCATCCCTGAGGCTGAGGCTACCAGGGCGATGGAAAGAGCGTAGGAAACCCTGTCATAAGCACCGCTGTGCAGGATTATAGCGACCTTTCTGCTGCCAGACTCTTGCTCGGCCAAGTTCTAGCTTCTCTCCCTAATGGTATCCGCCCATCGAAGCAAGGGCACTCCCTGTTCGCGGGCTTGAGCAAAGCGTTCGCCAAGCTGGTTAAGCTTTTCTCGGGAGAAACGCTCCGCCAGTATGTTCAGACCGTCACAGTTACTCACATGCACTAGAAGTGCTCTGGCGGCTCTGGCAACGGTCTTGCCTTCCTCTGGAGTTAGAGATTGTTTAGACAGTAGCTCGGCCGCTGTCCTGGCCGTGGTGATAACCCCGTCATGCTCACCAATTAGGCTGTCCACATAATCTCCCAGAAATTCTTTTAAAGAAGGGTAGAGGGTCTCTTCCTCATAGCGAAAGTGAGGGCCCACAGCCACATCTATTTTCCCGAGTATTTCTCTAGCCTTTCCCAGGTCGCCGGCTTCAGCCGCCTGAGCCAGCTCAAGCAGACCATCACGCACTTTTCGGTGGTCTTCCCGGAACTCGACAATTGGGTCCAGTTTCGTACTCATTTCTCGCCTCCTCGAATAATATTATTTGTAGTGATGCCAGCACTGGCATCATTGTGCCCAGTATCCTGGAATGCTTATCCAGTTGCTTGCCTGTCTTCTATCTGTAACCATTGTTCGATGCTATCTTTTCTAATAAGCATATTTTCTACTTTTCCCATCCACAGGTCCTGAAATCTCTTTTTCTCTTCTTCAGTGGCCGCTTCCCAGATAACCGGGTGCATCAGCCGGCCGAGTTCTTCAACCTTCTCTTTGGCAAAGGGGATTCGCTGAGGGTAAAATCTGACCAGCACTTTTTTATTGTTATCCGTTCTACTAAACTCAAAGCACATTGCCTCGGGGTCAATCTTTTCCGGCTTAAATCGCAGCAGGTCTTTTCTTTTGAACAAATGACCCAGCCCTTTGAAACCGGTCTCTCCCGCGGCGCCGGTAAGGAAGCTGAAAACCTGAGCCATTACCCCGTACACTCCTTCAGCCGGTCCCCCGTATACGGTGACGGCAATTTCGCCTCTGACCGGGATTTCATCTCCGTACAACCTCTGCAGGGCTGCCTGGCAACAGATGTAAGCTCCGGTCACGGTGGGGCAGGCATGACCGGCCATTTTCACCGCATCAATGTAGGTGTATTCCAGGACGGCGTCCTTTTCCTGAAACGCTCCCAGAGTCTCCGCCAGCGGCTCTTTAAACCTCATTGGCCTGGCTTCCTTCATAAAGTCCCGAAAGGTATTATTCATCTCCTTGCTTACCACCCTTATCGTCTCATAATATATATTCTATACATCGATTTACTCTGGCTGATACGACTTTTGTCTCAATCTTTCTTTAACTAACCTCGTAGAACCCTATAGCCAACTGGCGATAAATAGAATACGAATATTGACAATGAGCAAATATTCTTGATATATTACAGCGTTAACCAGATGCACGGAATGAAATACCAATACAAGACCAATAACTATAGTGATAATTCCCTTGTTCATGGGAGGATTCCATTGTCGCCACCAAGAATATATGAGCCTCCAGGCAAGGAGGTGAGTATGCAGTGAGGCTGCATCGAGACGGCTATTTCTGGATGATAGTCTTCTTCATCGTCGTTACTTTACTTCTCACCTATGGGGTCGAAAGCTATCTGCTGGATGAAGGGCTTAAAGAGCAGTGGCACCTGACCCTGGTACTGATGCGAGATATCTTACTGGTAATGGCGGTGACAGTTGCAGGCTTGAGATTTGGCTTCAGAGCGGGGCTGGGCACCTGGTTAGCGAGCGGACTAATCCTGGCGCCCCATATTATTATTGAGGCAGTCGTCTGGAGCGAAGGGATAGCGGCCGTAGTGCATTCTGCCATGCTTGGTGCAATTGCACTTCCCCTTCTCTGGCTGGCTTCGTATCAGCGGAGAGTCACAATGGCATTGCGAAAGAGCGAAGAGAACTTCCGCCGTTCTCTGGATGATTCACCGCTAGGCATACGCATTGTCAATGAAGATGGTGAAACAATTTATGCCAACCAGGCGATGCTGGACATTTACGGCTACAATATTGAAGAGCTAAAGACGGCACCCACTCAAAAACGCTACACTCCACAGAGCTACGCCGAACACCATCTAAGGAGAGAGGGGAGAGAGCGCGGCGAGCATGTTCCATCAAGCTATGAAATAAGTATCGTACGCAAGGATGGTGAAATCCGCCACCTTGAAGTTTTCCGTAAAGAAGTGCTCTGGAATGGACAGACAGAGTTCCAGGTACTCTATAACGATGTCACCGAGCGCAAAAGGGCCGAAGAAGCATTGCGTAACAGTGAGCACTACTACCGCTCGCTAATTCACCAGATGCATGAAGATATTGTGGTAATAGACCGGGAATACATAATCACTGATATTAATAACAATTTCATGGTAACAAGCGGTATGCCTCGTGAGCAGGTTATTGGCCGTCACTGCTATGAGGTCACTCACAAAGTCGATATACCCTGTGACCAGATTGGAGAGCAATGCTCACTGAAGGAGGTGTTCAGGGATGGGCAACCGCGTAACTGCCAGCACACCCATCTGAAAGCAGATGGCTCTGAGGTAGTGGTGGATATCCTGCTATCTCCACTTAAAAATACAGAAGGGAGTATTACTCATATTGTTGAGGCAATGCGGGATATCACCGAGCTTAAGCAGGCGGAAGAACAAATAAGACAGACGGCTAGAGAGTGGCAGGTAGCCTTTGACTCCATTCCGGACTGGGTCTCGATTCACGATAGAGATTTCAAGATTGTCAGGGCGAACAAAGCCCTGGCTGATGCAATCAAGATGAACCCTGAAGAAATTATCGGCAGGTACTGCTTTGAGGTGATACATGGGGAGAAAGAAGCGAACCAATACTGTGCTCACGCCCAAGCCCTGGAAACAGGAAAGCCGTCCCGGAGGGAATTTTTTAATCCGCACCTGGGGATTTATATGGAGATGCTTTGTTCACCGATATTTAATGATAATGGTGAGATTAGTACAACCGTCCATATTGGCCGTGACATCACCGAGCGCAAGAAAATGGAGGCGCAGATGATGATCACTGACCGGCTGGCTTCTATTGGAGAGTTAGCTTCCGGTATTGCCCATGAACTCGTTAATCCATTAACCGGCGTTATCGGCTTTTCTGACCTGCTTATGGGGAAAAAAGACCTGCCTGAAGATATCAGAGAAGACCTCTCTGTCATCAAAAGGGAGGCCCTGCGGGCTACTCAGGTAGCCAGAAATCTGCTCATCTTTGCTCGCAGGCATCCCGATGAAAAGCTTCCCACCGATATCAACAAGGCAATCCAGCCCGTGCTGGAACTGCGCGCCTATGAACAAAGAGTGAGCAATATTGAAGTGATAACCCGCCTTGCCGCCGACCTGCCTCCGGTGCTGGCAAATGAGTTCCAGCTTCAACAGGTCTTCATCAATATCATTCTTAACGCCGAATTCTTTATGATTGAGTCGCGTGGCCGGGGCACTCTTACTATTGAGACGGAGCAGTATGGAAAAGCCGTCCGCGCTTCCTTCGCCGATGACGGACCCGGTATTGCTCCCGAGCACCTGACCCATATCTTCGACCCGTTCTACACCACTAAAGAAGTGGGTAAAGGAACCGGGCTTGGCTTAAGCATCTGTTATGGAACAATCACCGAACATGGCGGCAGAATATGGGCCGAGAGCGAGCTTGGTAAAGGGGCTACCTTTATCATTGAGTTGCCCGTACACGAAGAAAAATAGATAATAAGGGGAGAAGCGGAAATGTCAAAGCTAAATGAGAACAGAATCCTTATTATTGAAGATGAACCAATTGTCTCCAGTGCTTGCCAGCGAGTCCTGTGTGACAGGGGGTTTGAAGTTGATATTGCTGGTGATGGAAAATCAGCTCAAGAGTTGATTAAAAAACAGGAGTATCAGCTGCTGCTGCTTGACATCGGAATCCCGATAATGAACGGTATTGAACTCTATGACTGGCTGCAAGAGAAATACCCGCAGCTTGCCAAAAGGGTTATTTTCATGACAGGGAACATAATGGACAGTGACACAATGTCTTTTATGGAACGAAGCGGTCAACCCTACCTGCCGAAACCCTTCAGCCCTGACGAACTGGTAGAGACAGTAAAGGAAAGCCTGAAACAGATACAAAGATGACGCGAAACTAAACTTCGTGCTTGAAGCAATAGTTTATTTACGAAATAGCACAAGAGAACCCAAATTGACTCTACCTATCAAGAGTGATATTATTAGGTAAAGGGTGGTTAAGTGAACCCTATTACCGAGATAAGATGTCAGCACTAACTGAGCTTGGGAAGGAAATCGCTCTTTGCCAGCAGTGTGAAATAGCCAAACAACGAACCAATGCGGTACCGGGTGAAGGGGCGGAGGATGCTGAGATAATGTTTATCGGGGAAGCACCGGGCTGGCACGAAGACCAGCAGGGACGCCCCTTTGTTGGTCCGGCGGGACAGTATCTGGATAAACTGCTCGCCTTAATTAACCTGAAGCGCCAGCAGGTCTATATTACCAATATAGTTAAGACCCGCCCGACCGGAAACCGTGACCCCCTGCCTGTAGAAATAAGCAACTGCCGCAAGTGGCTGGAAAAACAGATTGAGATAATCCGCCCCAAAATGATTGTCACCCTCGGGCGCTATTCCATGGAGATGTTCTTCCCCGGTAAGAGCATCAGCAAGATTCACGGCACTTTCCAGAAGCAGGATAATGTTATCTACTACGCTATGTATCACCCGGCGGCGGCTCTTCATCAGCAAAGCTTACGCCAGACAATAGAAGCGGATATGCTCAAAATTCCCCAGCTTTTAGCCCAAACGAAAGAAATTACCGAAGCCGAACCGGAGACTCAGCAGCTAAATATGTTCGAGCTTTGAAACTATAAAAATAAGAGAGGTTTGAATATAGAAAAAATGCCCAAGCCAAGATTGAAAATAATCCCTCTCGGCGGGCTGGGTGAAATAGGTAAGAATATGATGGTGATGGAGTATGAGGATGATATCATCATCATCGATGCCGGACTTATGTTTCCCGAAGAAGAGATGCCGGGTATTGACCTGATTATTCCTGATATCAGCTATCTGTTAGAGAAGCAGGAAAAGATAAGGGGTATCATCATTACCCACGGTCATGAAGACCACATCGGAGCTTTGCCTTATCTCTTGCCCCAGCTCAAAGTGCCAGTCTATTCCACCAAGCTTACCAGGGGGCTTATCTCTATTAAATTGAAAGAGCAAAAGGCACTTTCCGAAGCTAGCCTGAGACTGGTGCCCTTTGGTGGGAAGATTACCCTGGGTAAATTCAGGGTGGAGTTCTTCTCGGCCTGCCACAGCATACCTGATTCAGCCGGGCTAATCATCCAGACACCGATTGGCACTGTAGTTCACAGCGGTGATTTTAAACTTGACTATACTCCGGTTGATGGTAAACCAATGGCTTTATCCAGGCTAGCTCAGCTAGGCGGACGGGGAGTTTTACTCCTCCTTGCCGACTCTACTTACGTTGAGCAACCTGGTTATACTCCGTCAGAGGGAATGGTTGGGGAAACCCTCGACCGTATAATTGCTGAAGCACCGGGAAGAGTAATTATCACTACCTTTTCATCGCTGGTCTCGCGTATTCAGCAGGTCATTGATGCCGCCGCCAAACACCAGCGTCGTGTTTTTATTATCGGGCGCAGTATGAGCGACACGACACGCATGGCACTAGAATTAGGCTATCTTCACAACCCTGACGGTGTCCTGACCCGGCTGGATGAAATGCGGGGTTTGCCCCATAACAAAGTCGTCCTGCTAACTACCGGAAGCCAGGGAGAGCCTACTTCGGCCCTGGTTCGTATAGCTAACCGGGATAACCGTCAGGTCCATATCATTCCCGGAGATACCGTGGTTATCTCAGCAAGTCCTATTCCGGGTAACGAGGCCGTCGTCAATAGAACGATAGATAATCTTTTCAAGCAAGGTGCCCAGGTGTTATACAGCAAGATAGCACCGGTTCATGTTCATGGGCACGCCAGCCAGGAGGAGCTAAAACTACTGCTAAACCTGACCAGGCCAAAGTTCTTCGTGCCGATACACGGTGAATACCGCCACCTGAGCTTGCATGCTAAATTAGCCCAGTCAGTAGGTATACCAAAGGGAAACACCTTTGTCCTTGAAGACGGCGATGTCCTTGAGCTTAACCAGCAGTCGGGCAAGATAACGGGGAAAATTGCTTCAAGCAATGTATATGTTGATGGTCTAAGTATGGGTGACATCGGCGGTGTTGTTCTCCGCGACAGGAAACTGCTGGCAAAAGATGGCATTGTGATAGTAATTACCGCTGTTAACGGTCAAACCGGGGAGCTGGTGGGGCGTCCGGACATTGTATCGCGTGGTTTTGTTGATACCAAAGAATCCAGCGATATGCTGGAGGCAAGCCGTGACCTGGTAGTCAAAGCCCTGGACCATGGTGGTGCCCACCCGGCTGATTGGGGCTTTATCAATACTAAGATTAGAGATACTTTAAACAAGTTTTATTACCAGCAGACACGGTCCCGTCCCATGATTTTTCCCTTCGTAGTGAAGGTGTAACTTTAAGCCTGACACCCGAGGATTTTATGGCTAAAAAGAGAAAATCTAACACCCGGGGCAAATCCAGAAGAGACATTACCAGGAGAAGGCCGTGGGGGAAACGACTGGCGCGTCTTATCTTCCTGTCACCACTGCGCTACTTTTTACTCCTGGCAATTATTGCCGCCCTCTTATTCTGGCAATGGCAGGCTGTTACCTCCTGGGTCAGTCTGGTGGTCACGACCCTGGTTGAGGCGGTAGCCAGTGCTGTTATCAGCACATTGAGGTTATTTGGCTGGGGCCTGCTCTTCATCATAGCAGGCATAGCGGCTCTTGCCTGGGGACTGCGGCGGCAAAAGCTTTCCTTTATCCACCACTGGAACCGCTGGCTGGGTGGTATCGCCTTCCTTCTGGTTATCTGGGGGATACTGGCTTTCATCACCCCGGGGAAGGGTATTTTTGGTAGCTACAGTCTGGGAGGCAAATTCGGGCGGAATATCATTGGCTACACGGATACAGAGGGCATACTTCGTCTTTTGGGGTTATTTATCACCGGTATTGTTCTGCTGGCTCCCAAAGCTTCCTGGCGCAGGGTGAGAAATGCTACTTTATGGCTGATTAAGCAGTTCAAACAGCCGGGTTACAAGCCTCTCCCACGACCTAAAGCACCTCCTCCTCCCAAACCAGTAATTCCTGAACCTCCAGCAGCAGAACTGGATGAGAAAAAGGTCATGCCGATAATTACTGCTGCTGCCACCCCCGGAGAGCTAAAACAGGTGGCTCAGGAAGTATGGCAGAAATACGGTGAATCACCCGATTTGGTTACCATTGATGGCTGGAAATTACCTCCACTTGATATTCTGGACCTGTCTCCTGAGATTCAATTCAGTCAGGCTGATAATGCCCGAAGAGCAGGGTTGCTGGAAGAAGCCCTGGCCAGCTACGGTGTTGAGGCTAAGGTAGTGCAAATAAATGTCGGGCCAACGGTTACCCAGTTTGGCGTCGAGCCGGGCTGGGATAGAAAGACGAAAGAGGTTAGGGAGAAGGATAAAGACGGCAATGTTAATGTCAGGCTGCAAGAGGTATCTAAAACAAGAGTTAAAGTAGAGAGAATCAGCTCGCTGGCTAATGACCTGGCTTTAGCCCTGGCAACACCCACCATCAGGATTGAAGCCCCGGTGCCGGGCAAATCGGTGGTTGGTGTTGAGATGCCTAACACCATACTCAATCTGGTCAGTCTACGGGGGGTAATAGAGACCAGTGCTTTTCAAAAGATGCTTGCCAAATCAAAAATAGCACTGGCACTGGGCAAAGGGGCTGGTGGTGAGGCAACAGCCGGTGACCTGGCTAAAATGCCTCACCTGCTTATTGCCGGAGCCACTGGCAGCGGTAAGACTGTCTGCTTGAATGCTATCGTCTGTTGCCTGTTATTGTATAATACGCCCTATGATGTTCACTTCATCATGATTGACCCGAAGAGAGTGGAACTGACCATGTTCAATAGCATTCCGCACCTGGCCAGCCCGGTTATCGTCGATGCCGATAAAGCCCTGGATGCCCTGCGCTGGCTCAGCCAGGAAATGAATAAGCGATACCAGACCCTGGCTTCAGCCGGTGTCCGCAACATTGAAGGTTACAATAAAAACAGGCAGGGCAGCGAGAAGATGCCCTTTCTGGTGCTGATTATCGATGAGCTTGCCGACCTTATGTTAACCAGCAGTAACGAGGTAGAACAGATTCTCTGCCGGCTGGCTCAACTTTCCCGGGCTGTCGGTATTCACCTGGTAGTGGCTACTCAGCGTCCCTCCGTCGATGTCATTACCGGCTTAATCAAGGCTAACTTCCCTACCCGCATCAGCTTTGCCGTTACCTCCCAGATTGATTCCCGCACCATTCTGGATAGTGGTGGTGCGGAAAAGCTACTGGGCAGCGGTGACATGCTCTATATGCCTACCGAAGCCTCCAAGCCCAAACGCTTACAGGGTTGCTATCTCTCTGATGCTGAGGTTGAGAGGCTTGTCTATTTCTGGGGAAACCAGAAAAAGGAGGAGTCACCATCCCTGAAGATTGAGGAGCCGGTGACAGCCTCTGCCGTACGCCGGACAGGCTCTCCGGAGGACTCACTCATTGAGACAGCCAGGCAACTGGCCCAGGAGCACAAGAATATCTCGACCTCTTACCTGCAACGGAAACTGCGCATTGGTTATCCCCGGGCCGCCCGCCTTATGGAACAACTCGAGGAGGAAAGAGAGAAAGAAGAGGAGAAACAATAATGTCTGGGCATTCCAAGTGGTCGACAATCAAGCATCAAAAAGGAACAGCTGATGCCCGGCGGGGACAGCTTTTTACCAAGCTAAGCCGTGAGATTATAGTGGCGGTGCGGGAAGGGGGGAGTAACCCTGAAGCAAATGTTAAGCTGCGCCTGGCAATACAGAAAGCCCGCGACAACAATATGCCCATGGATAATATAGAAAGGGCAATCAAGAAGGGCAGCGGGGAAACAGAGGGAGCCACCCTGAATGAGATGATTTTTGAAGGCTATGGCCCCAGTGGCTCGGCAATTCTGGTGCAGGCTCTCAGTGATAACCGCAACCGAATCCTGCAGGAAGTCCGCAATGTCTTCTCCCGCAACGGAGCCAGCCTGGGAGAGGCTGGCTGTGTAGTCTGGCTTTTTGAATCAAAAGGATTGCTTCTGATAGAAGCCGATAATCTGAATCCCGAGGAAATAGCTCTCCGGGCTATTGATAGCGGTGCTGATGATGTTAAGGTAGAGCAGGACCATATAGAGATTTACACCAGACCTGAGGAGCTTGAGACGGTTAGAGCGGCACTGGAGGAAAAGAATATACCTATTGCCTCGGCCGAGGTTACCATGCTGCCCAAGACTACTCTTGAGCTTGAGGAAAAGTCTGCCCTGCAAACATTGAAGCTAATGCACAAACTGGAAGAGCTTGATGAAGTCCAATCCGTTTCCAGCAATGTCAATTTTACCAGCTCAGTGCTGGAAAGTTACTATAATCAAGATTAAGGTATTGACATTCAATGAGAATTATGGGAATTGACCCGGGCACAAAAGCTATGGGGTACGGAGTGCTGGAAAGCAACGAGGGTAAAACAAGCCTGGTTGATTATGGTGTCCTGACACCGGCAGCAAGTGCCTCTATCGGAGAGCGGTTGAGCTATCTCTATAACGGTCTCCTGGAGATTATTTCGAGAACTCAGCCTGATGCCATAGCCATAGAGCAACCTTTTGTAGCCAAGAATGCCAGAACCGCCCTGGTTATCGGCATGGCTCAAGCGGTAGCCATCCTGGCGGCAGCCAACCGGGGAATTACAGCCTGCGAATACACCCCCGCCCGGATAAAACAGAGTGTAGCTAATTATGGAGTTAGCTCTAAAGAGCAGATTCAGGAAATGGTCAGGTTATGGCTCGGCCTGTCAAAAAGACCGGAGCCGAGCGATGCGGCTGATGCCCTGGCAGTAGCTCTCTGCCACCTCAGCGAGACCCAACTGAACCACATCCTGGCCAGTCAGGATAAAAGGTAGCGATGTTAGCCAGTCTGCACGGTAAATTAGAGGTATTAGGCGATAACTGGGCACTTGTCAATGTCAATGGTGTGGGTTTTCAGGTATATATGCCCACCTCCACCCTCAGCACATTGGGCAGCATCGGTGGAGAAGTGCACCTCCACACCCACCTTGTCCTCAGGGAGAACACCATCGCCCTCTACGGTTTCACTACTGCCGAAGAACTGGAGCTATTTCAAATTCTGACCGGGGTGTCGGGGATGGGCTCCAGGCTGGCTCTGGCAGTGCTCTCGACAATGAATGTAGAGCAGGTGAGCATGGCTATCGCCACCGGCAGCATTGACCTGCTCACTACCGTCCCCGGCATCGGGAAAAAGATGGCACAGCGCCTTATCGTAGAGCTTAAAGATAAGATTGGTGCCGGTCTGGTTACCACCTCCACCAGCCAGTTCATGCCGGAAAACGCCGAAGTTATCTCCGCTCTCATCTCGCTTGGCTACTCCGCACTTGAAGCGGGACGGTCGGTAGCCACCCTTCCCCCCTCCTCCGGCCTCAACCTCGAAGAAAAAATAAAGCTGGCACTGCAGTATTTCGGAACAAAGTAAAGAAAAATGTTATTATCAAACCCCATCCCTTTTGTCCTGTATCAAAGTCTTTCTGAGGAAGTCCTTCCGGGGAAGGACAACGAAGAATCTGTGAGTGGGACAGGTTTGAAGGTCATTGTCTTTCCTCCTGAAGTATATAGCTCCAGTAAATCGGCCGCAAGGCGGTAGTTGCCGACTACCCACATGCCGGTGAAATAGCGGCCGGCATCCACTCTCAGTTCTCTGGGGATTTCCTCAGTTCTGTGCACTCTGTCGTCGGTGACTATAATATCATCTCCGTAAGCCTGATAGGAAAACTCATAATCATAAACACCCGCGTATGCCCTGAAAGTACCTCTGCCTGAACTCTCGTTATTGTCAAAAATAAGCGTGGCAAACTGGCTTTCGGTGATAGTGGCTCCGTCCAGGGCAACAAGCTGCCAGCTTGTGCCGGCAAGGTCGGCGGGGTCCATCCGATATTCCGGTCTCCTCTCAAATACCAGTTGATTATCGGCGCCGTAGATTTTCAGGTAGTTATCATCCATACTATAAGATACCGCATTCCACAAGCAGTCTTCGTAGATATTCTCTTGTTCAACAATGCTTTGGTTGGAATGCCCTAAATCAGTCGACCCTACCTCAAATCGAATGGCCGAGGCATTTGCCGTATAATTACCCTCATAGTAATTAAGCCCGGAATAACCCCAAACACGACCCTCAGGACGAAAGTAGAGGCTGATATAGGTGCCTTCAACAAGTCCGCTATCATTGATTGAGACCAGCTTCCATTGAGAGCCGAGTAACTTAGCGGAATTGTCGACAGTCAGCGGATTGAACAGAAACCACAGACCGCCGACTACCATAAACAGCCCCAGGACAAGTAACCCGAGATAGATTTTCATTTTACCGATCATTGCCTTACCTCCTTTTGGGCAGACTTCAGCAATCCTGCCAGCAGTACCTGAGCCGCCCTTTTATCCAGGGGCTGGTTATTATTGCCGCACTTGGGGGACTGAATACAGCTCGGGCAGCCTTCTTCGCAAGGACACCCGGTAACTGCCTCCAGAGTTGCCCGCCACAGTTCTTCCACCAGTTCAAAACCCTTCTCAGCAATACCGATGCCCCCGGGATAGGCATCATAAATAAATATCTGGGCTCTTCCGGTATCGGGATGTAGCGGGGTGGATACCCCGCCAATATCATTACGGTCGCACAAAGCAAACAAGGGGAGCAGGCCAATAGCAGCATGCTCGGCAGCATGCAAGCCGCCGGCAAAGTCCAGTTGAAGCTCAGCCAATCGAGCCTCAGCCTCAGACGGCAGGTCAAACCAGAAAGCGACAGTGGGGAAGTGGAGCGGGGGCAGGTCAAGCGGCTCCTCGCCAATTACTTCCTCGGTGAATTGGGCTTTTTTCTTAAAGCCCACCACATTATTGGTAACCGCCACTTCACCCAGGTATACCTTCACCCGTCCACAGCTTCTGCTCCGGATTAGCCTGGTAACACGCAAATCCTCGATTTCCCTGGTCTGAGTATAGTAGGAGACATCGGTTGGCTCGGCATAAGCAGTGTGACCGGCAAGGTCAAGCCCGGTTACCAGGTATGACTCTCCCTGATGGAGATAGACAGCTCCGGGGTGTATCTGGAAGAAAGCGACGCTGGCTTCCACCGTCTCCAGTAAAGAAGCCGACGAAGTATCAATGACAGCATAGCTCTCGCCTGAGGTAGAACGGATGTTAATTGCCTGAGCGGGGTACGAGATAGCCGGTGAAAGATACCACTTCCGCCGGCGCTCCCTGAGCAAACCCTGCTTGTCCAGTTCCCCGATTTCTTGAGCAAAGAGGGCACCGAAGAACTTTTCATCCTCGCTGTTCAGGGGCGACTCCCAGGCGGCACAGAGCAGGTGGGCTCTAAGAATATAGTGATTATCCGGGTTAATCAGGGCATTCTCAAAGCTCTTCTGAAAGAAAGATTCGGGGTGGTGCATCAAATACTGGTCAAGAGGACCGTCCTGCCCGATTAAAAGACTTAACGACCCCTCTCTGCCGCGGCCGCTCCTGCCCGCCTGCTGCCAGGTGCTGGCGATACTGCCGGGATAGCCGGTAAGCACCGTTGCGTCAAGACCGCCAATATCCACGCCTAACTCCAGAGCCACGGTAGCCACCACCCCCAGAAGCTGACCACCGAATAGCTCCCGCTCAATCTGGCGCCGTTCCTGGGGCAGATACCCGGCCCGGTAAGCCTTGATTCTTTTAGCCAGCAGCGGGTTTTCTTCAGCCAGCCTGTCCCGCGAGTAGCTGTAAATAAGCTCGGTCACCCGGCGGGTGCGGGCGAAGGTCAAAGTACGAATACCCTGCTTCACCAGCTCGGTAAATAAATAGCTCGCTTCGCTGTTGGTACTGCGGCGAGCATTTTTTGCCTTATCGATGACTGGCGGCTCCCAGAAGACAAATTCCTTTCCCCCGTGAGGAGAACCGTCGTTATCAACCACGCTGAATGGTAGCCCGGTCAGTTTTTCGGCATGCTCACCGGGATTGGCTATGGTGGCTGAAGAGCAGATAAACTGAGGATTTGAGCCATACATTTCACACAGGCGCCTCAGCCGGCGCAGTACTCCGGCAACATGAGAACCGAAGACACCCCGGTAGATATGGGCTTCATCAACGACCACATATCTTAAACTTCGCAGCAATTTTGACCAGCTCCGGTGATTGGGCAGGATACCAAGGTGGAGCATATCAGGATTGGTCAGAATAATCCTTGCCCGTCTTCTTATCTCAGCCCGCTCAGCCTGAGGGGTATCGCCATCAAAAGTGGCTAATTCCTCTGCTCCGAAAGGAGCCGGGAAAAAGAGCTGCCTTAAAACCCGCAGCTGGTCCTGAGCCAGAGCTTTGGTAGGGAAAAGGTAAAGAGCCCGACTGTTTGGTTCAGTCAGCAGAGCCTCAATTACCGCCAGGTTATAGCACAGGCTCTTACCGCTGGCGCTCGAAGTGGCTACCATTACATTCTTGCCCTGCCGGGCTTTATTCACCGCTTCAGCCTGATGAGTATAAAGGGAAGATATACCGGATTGCTCGAGGCGGTCCTGAAGGCTGGCGGCGAGAGGCTCATCTAACTCAGCAGGCACAGCTTTACGGGGCGGGATATGCTCGATGTGCACAATCTGACCGGCATAACCGGGCTGAGCTTGAAGGTAATCAAGAAAAGCTAAGGTATCCATTAGTCCTGTCACTCAGGCAAGTTTCGTTTCGCCTACATATCAAAAACGGGCAGAATCTCAATCTTGTAGTCGAGCACCTCTACTTCAAGCCGACCCTCTATAATGTAGTTGACTGCCTTTGATAAAATTTCGTTGGCGTGGCGCTTATCATTGCTGACACAGGCGATACCAATAGTTGCCCGTTGCCATAAATCGTGGTTGTCAATCTCAGCTACAGAGATATTGAATTTGTTGGCTAGCCGGCTGATAATGGGTTTCAACACCCGCCGCTTATCTTTGAGAGACGAGTTCTCCGGCAAACGGACCTCAACCCGACAAATACCGACATGCATGACCTATCCGGTTTCCAGTAGACACTCCGCCCGCAGCGCTGTATGCCAATAGACTAGCACTATCGAAAGGAGTAAGTCAACGGTGACGGCAGATTAACAATTGCCCTTAGTATGCCGAATAATTGACTTTCTGCCTCTTCCAATAGCAAAATGAAGGTGCTATGACACAGATTATTCTTGTCCGGCACTGTGAAACTGAATGGAATGCCAGTGAGATATTCAGGGGCAGGCGCGATGTTAGTTTGAATGAAATGGGCATCAAGCAGGCAGAACTGCTGGGGGACTACATACCTGAGGCAAATTCGGCAGCGCCCGCTCAATGATTTCTGAGACACCTTTTTGATGACGTAAAGGAGGGTAATGAACCAATGGAGGCAAAGAAGGTAGCTATTATGAGCTCCGGTGACATGGGCTCTGCCATAGGTAAAATCCTGAGTGACTCGGGGCTTGATGTCATCACCTGTCTCGAAGGACGCAGTGAACTTACCCGGTTGAGAGCACAGGAAGCAGGAATGCGTAATGCAGCCTCAATCGACCAGATGGTGAAGGAATCAGACCTCATACTCTCCGTGCTGGTACCTTCGGAAGCACTGGCACTTGCCGAGCTTATTGCCGGCAGTATCCGCCGTACCGGAGGTCATCCGGCTTATGTCGACCTGAACGCAATCGCCCCGCAAACGGTGAAGGAAATCAACACAGTCATAACTGATGCCGGCGCTACTTTCATCGATGCAGGCATTATCGGCTCACCGCCAAAAGCCGGTAAGAGCAACACGCGCATCTACTGCTCCGGACCGGACACAGCGGCACTGGAATCGCTATCTCAAGCAGGATTGGACATCAGATTTGTAGGCTCTGGCATCGGTCAGGCATCCGGGTTGAAAATGGTATACGCCGCCTCTACCAAGGGAATCACCGCCCTTTGGACGGAATTGCTTGTTGCCGCCAGGGCTCTCGGTCTGGAAGAAGCGCTCATAGCGGAACTGAAGATGCACGGAGACAGCATCTCCGAAATTTTGAATCAGCGTCTCCCTTCGATGCCGAGGCGGGCTCGAAGGTGGATTGGTGAAATGGAAGAGATTGCCAAGACTTTTAACGGCGTGGGATTGACACCGAAGATGCTGCTCGGGGCGGCGGATATCTACCGACTTGTCAGCGAGACACCGCTCGCCAACCAGACTTCCCGCCAGCCGGACCCCTCAGCAGACAAAATCCTCCAGGTTGTCGCAGGCCGGCTGGAAACGACCCGTTAATCTTAAAGGTCAGCTAGAACATCCCGTGTCATTTTTCAATCAATGAAGGGATGAAAACATTGGTTTACTAACCGGGTCATTCCGTACTTGATACGGAATCCAGGTGGGGTGGGCTGGCCTGGATTCCAGCTGGAGTTTATCCCGTACCTGATACGGGGCCGGAATGACAGTTCGGGACTTCTTACAGCCGTTCCTCTCGGTAGATTACCTCCAGCGGGAATATTTCCTCTAAAGGCTGTTTCTTGTCCGTCAGTCCTTGCTCTACCGAAAATGTTTGAGCCATTTCAATAGCCCTGGCATTGGCTTTAATGCCGTAGGGGTAGGGGTCGGTGCCGAAGATGTCATCCAGTTCTCTAATAGTGTACTGTCCAAAGACCAGCAGGCTGCGGGGCAAAGACCGGCGCAGGCGTTCGATAGCAATTTTCTTGGCTTCTTCAAAAGCTTCCATCAGGCTTATGGCAACCCAGGGGTGCTCATCCAGGATACTTTCCCGTACTGCCGTGGTATGATGCGGCGGGAATACCCCGGTCTTGGTAAAATAGCGAACCGCCTCCTCGCGGGGATCCTGGAACAATGCCACAATATCCGGGTTCTCTTCAAGGGCGCCGCGCTGCCGGTCTAACCCTTCGCTATCGGCGCCGAGAACTCTTACCCCGTAGGCATATGAAGTGGAAGCATCAAGCTCACCGTTGAGAAACATTTCACCAAGGTCTTTCTCCGCATAACGCAGGTCAATTCCTTCAGGTGGCCCGAGCCCGGCATCAGCCGAGGCGCCGGTGTGGCTGAAATGCTGGCTCCGTTCCTGATACCAGATAATATCCTTGGTTTTGACGCCGAATTCCATCTGTAGAATCCCCCTGACCCAGAGACCGAGACTCTGCTGGTAATCTCCGACCCCCACCCGTTTTCCCTTGAGGTCCTCCGGGTGGCCCTGCCTTATTCCGGAACTTTTGCGGATTGCCGTCGTGGTATAGGCAAAATTACGGTTGTGAAACACCGGCAATATGCGGTATGGCCAGCCAATGGAACGCATACGCAAGAACGAAGAGAAAGACATTTCTGAGACATCGAAGCGTTTAAACTTTATCTGCTGGTAGAAACCCATAGAGCTACCCGGCCAGCCCGCGTATTCCAGAGTGATACCATCGGGCTTCACTTCCCCGGTGATAAGAGGCAATACCCGGTCATAAGGAGTTATGGCTAAACTCAGTTTTATGTCGGCCATTTCAATGTCTCCTTTTTGCTGAATAAATACAACCGTCTCTATCCAAATCCTAGTGCGGTGTATCTAACACTTCGTTAGCTCACCACAGGAACCCATACCGACGAAAGTCGGTATCCATCTACGGCCTGGATTCCGGCTGGAGTTTATCCCGTACCTGATACGGGGCCGGAATGGGTGAATGTGGGGCTAACGTTATTTGCGATGCACTACACTAGCCTTCTATCGCTTCCCGGAATGTTCTCGCCATGGCGGCATTATAGTAGCACTGGTCTTTGGTCATATCTTTACCGGGCGTTGGGAAGCGGTCTCTGGTTGAGCTGGTAATTGCCAGCCGGCGGGCTTCTTGAATGATTTCATCGCTGAATGCGTACTTTTCGTAGTCTTTCCCGACCGCCGTAAACACCTGCCAGGTTATCTGGCACAGTTCCTCAAACTTTATCAGTCTCATTATGCAGTCTTCAGGTCCTTCCCTGGAAAGCTTACCGGCGGTAGAAAGGGCGCTGACAGCCACAGCTCCGTGACCTTTGAGCATTACTATGCTGTGCTGCCCGAGAGCCTTAGCCATCGGAATACCGGTCTCCGGTGAGGTAATGGTATGAGGTCTATCGTATACCCCGAAATCTTCACTGCCGAAGATTTTCGGATTAAGTCCGAGTAAACCGCATAATATAGCGTAATTTGAGTGGCCGTGACATACAGAGATAACATCGGGTCTGGCTTCATAGACACAGGTGTGCAGCTCTATCTCGCCGGGAGTAGCCACCTCCATTTCTCCGGCAACCTTCTCTTTGGTCGAGATATCGATTTGCACCAGCGTCTGCAGGGTGACCTCAGACATCAAATCCCTGTCAGGAGGCCGCCCCTTTACTATGAAAGTATTTGTTCCCGGGACTTTTACCGAAACATGACCGGCTGTCATACTGGTGTAGTCCCTGCCGATTTGCTGATACCAGTAACCCATCGCTTTATTGGCGGCTACCACCCTTCGTTTTAGATGTCTGAACTCTTCAGCCGTTAAATCACCCCTTAGCTCGTCAGGAACAAGATAGATGGACTGAGTCTTTGGCATTTTTTGCCTCCTTTAGCTTAAATTTGATTACCCGCTCTATACCTGCGTCCTGTTCTTTGCCATGTTTTCGCCGGTCTGGTAGTGCTCACCTTCGAGGGCAAGCTCAGCTTCTCTTTCCAGGTACTCCGGCCAGTAACCCAATGATTGACCATACCAGGGCGACTTGAGATTTAGGCGGGGCAGGCCGAGCCTTTCCTCCCATATCTTCATGGCTCTCTCCATAAACTCTTTCTTGGGCAGAGCCGTAGGGGGATAATCCCATTTCCTGGTTGCATTAATGAGCAATGAAGAGGTCGGAGGCCGTCCTGCATACTTCCCCCTTTCTTCAGGAGGCACACCTGATGGGTCCAGCGCTGCCGTTTTTCCTTCAACGGAGCGAATATCACAATGGGGCTGCATCCGGTAACATAAAGCCCAGACTACCGAGTCAAGGTCTCTGGGGTCGATGTCATCGTCCACCGCTATGATAATTTTAGCCAGGGCAGTATCCAGTGAAAAAGCACCATACATTGCCCTCCAGACCTGTGCCGGATGAGTTCTTTTCATACGGATGACACAAAACTGGTACGAGCCGCTCTCACGGTGAAAGGCTACATCGGTTACAGCATCAAGCCCCAAATCTTCTTTCAGGTGTTTGAGAAAGGTGCTCTCTGTGGCGAGTCCTCTCATTAAGCTGCTTTCGCTGGGTGGAAAAGCACTGATAAAAGCATTCCAGACAGCTCCCTTTCGATGAGTGATGGCAGTAATATTAAAAACCAGGTTTGGCCCGTCCATACCTATGTACCCAGTGTGTTCAGCAAACGGGCCTTCCCGCTCCAGGTAATCGGTAGGCACCGTTCCTTCTATCACAATTTCAGCCGCAGCCGGGACTTCAAGGTCGACAGTTTTACACTTTACCAGTGACAATGGCTCGCCCGCAATGCCTCCAGCAACATCATATTCGTCAACACCATAGGGGACTTTGGTCACCGCAACCAGGCCCAGGTTAGGGGTAGGCCCGACAACCACTGCCACCGGCATTGGTATACCCCTCTGTTTATATTTCTCCCAGTGCATGCCGAGATGTCTCAGACCATAGGCATTGAACCCAGCCCTGTCAGGGCTTTTAATCATAATTCTGTAGTTGCCCACATTTCCAATTCCGGTATCCGGGTCTTTCGATACACAGTTGCCCGCGGTAAAGTAAGGAGCGTTATCAAATCCCGGCGTGGCAATCGGAACAGGAAACTCACCCAAGCCACCGTGCTCCAGAAGTTTATCGCCTATATGTTGCTCCTCCTGAACCACTCCTGAGCCGATGACTCTGGGCTTAATCGGACTAACCTGAGCGCGCCTCCACCTGTCCGCAATTTCCTCCACTTTACACTTCATAGCCAGTGCGTAGATTTCCCTTGAACCAGCGTGCGATGCCACCAGGACAGGCGTGCTATACTTTCTGCCTTTAACATCGATTATATTTTCAAACAGGAATGCCTTCCTGTCCGCATCAGAGAGCCCCCGGAATTGCAGGCTCACCAGTGGCATAAGCTCCGTATCTTTATTTATCTCTTCTTTGACCCTTACCAGCTTATTGTTCTCTTCCAGAACCTGAATGTATTCTCTTAAATCGTTGTAATATCCCATCTTATCCTCCTTCCGGCATCTGAAGCACTTGTAACACATCACTCTGGGGATGTCAAGCCTAATCAGTTTATTTTAATGCCTTGGAGAAAAGTGACACAAGAAATTTAAAAAGATAATAATTCTGCTCTAGTGTGGTGTATCTAACACTTCGTTAGCTCACCATCGTAACCATACCGACGAAAGTCGGTATCCAGAGGAAATCCATCTACGGCCTGGATTCCGGCTGGAGTTTATCCCGTACCTGATACGGGGCCGGAATGGGAGAATGCGGGCGCTAACGTTATTTGCGATGCACTACACTAGAACTGTGTATGCCTGTTCAGAGGAGTTGATGAACAGATAGGTGGTGATTCTTGCGGAGGGGACGATTAGCATCAAAAGTCGGGGCGAGAGGATTCGAACCTCCGACCACCTGAACCCCATTCAGGTGCGCTACCTGGCTGCGCTACGCCCCGACACACTTATACTAGCACAATTTCCTGGAGGAGAGAACTATTCCTGAGGTTTATCCAGCCCGCGCCTCACCCCGATAAGTGTTTCCGGGCTAATTTCAGCTACGCAGGGTTGCACCAAGCTCGCCAGAGAGTCTATCCAGGATTTGCTGCTGGACTTTGTTAACTTCTTTATCGGTTAAAGTGTGGGACGGGGACTGGAAGGTAACCCGGTAAGCGAGAGACTTCTTACCTTGAGAGACCTGCTCGCCAGAATAGACATCAAAGATAGCAACCTTCTCCACCAGGGAAAAGCTCTTGATAATATCTATTATCTTTTGATGGTCTACTCCGGCACCAACCACCAGAGCCATATCCCTGACAATGGGAGGAAAGCGCGGTATTGGCTGGAACATCTTATGGCCGATGGTAAAGGGGAGAAGAGTCGGCAGGTCAAATTCAAAGAGATAGACGGCTTCATCGATTTCAAAGTTCTCCACCACTCCGGGATGTACCTCACCTATGGCACCCACCCGGTTACCATCTACCACTATTACTGCCTGTTTGGCTGAATGGAAGCTTTCATCCGAGCCGGTTTCAAAGCTGGCGAGCACACCTAGCTGGCTGAGCAACCCTTCTACAATCCCCTTCGCCTCAAAGAAATCAAGCGGTTTGTCACTACCCTGCCACGATTCCTCGAGCTTTGAGCCACTAAGCAAACCACAGAGAGTTTCGCGCTCGTCCGGTAAATCATTGGGTCTCGGCAGGTACGCTTTTCCGAGTTCAAAGAGACGGATACTGCCAGCTTCGTATCTCCTGTTGGTAGCAAGAGCGGTCAACAGGTTAGCCCGCAGGTTGGGACGGAGATATTCCAGCTCCGCGGTCATCGGATTTGCCAGGCGCAGGGGCACAGCTTCAAGAGGATGCGGCTCGGGGAACAGCCTTTCCAGCATTTCCAGCCCGGTCAGTGAGTAGGTAATTATTTCCTGAAAACCGTAACCGGTAAGTCCCTGCCTCACTTTGCTCTTCAACCCGATGATTGGCTCGGGGTTTTGCCTTGGTATTGGCTGGCTGAGCATCGTCATCGGAACCCGGTCATAGCCCGTAATGCGGGCTACTTCCTCAATAAGGTCAACTACCAGATTAGTGTCAGTCCGCCAGTAAGGAACGGATACCAAAAGCTCTGAGGCAGAGCCTGGCTGCTTACTCTCAAAACCAAGGGAAGTCAGAACATTTGCTATCTGCTCGAGACTGAACTCAACACCCAAGTAGCGCTTTACCTCACCGGTTGACAGCAAAATAGGCTCTTTCGCCTGCCTGACGGGATAAACATCAACTACACCCTTCGCAGCTTCTCCACCCAGCTGGAGAATCAACTGGGTTGCCCGTTTCAGCGCCGGCAGAGTCAGTTCCGAACTGATTCCCCGCTCAAATCGGGCAGAGGATTCACTGGACAGGCCCAGGGTACGGGAGGTGTAGTGAATGCTTGCCGGATTGAAACTGGCCGCTTCCAGCAATATTGAGCCTGTCTTTTCAGTTACTTCGCTGCTGGCACCACCCATCACCCCGGCCACCACCAGCGCCCGCTCCGCATCGGCAATGACCAGCATTTCTCCTGAAAGAACCCGCCCTACTCCGTCCAGCGTCTCCAGGATTTCACCCTCTCGGGCACGACGCGCAACTACTTTTTTACCTCTTATTTTTTCGTAATCAAAGGCATGCAGAGGCTGGCCGTATTCCAGTAGAACATAGTTAGTTATATCGACAATGTTATTTATCGGGCGCATGCCGCAAGCCAGCAGACGCCGCTGCATCCATGCTGGAGACTCAGCCACCTTTACTCCGGTAATCAGGCAGGCACAATACCTGGCACAGAGTTCGGGAGCAGTAATTTCCACGGCTATCCGCTCATCTACAGGTAAGGCTGTTTCTTCAAAGTTAATTTCGGCAATATGCATATCCTGCCCGGTCAGGGCGGCAACTTCCCTGGCAATACCAATCACCGAGAGGCAGTCAGCCCGGTTGGGAGTTATAGCCAGGTCAAGAACAACATCACCCAGGTAATCAGCAAGAGGGGTACCAACCGGAGCGTCATCCGGCAAGACCATAATTCCTTCATGCCGGACCGAGATACCAAGCTCTTTTTCCGAGCAGACCATGCCGCTGGATTCAATCCCGCGAATTTTAGCCGGTTTCAGGGTGGCTACCTCATCGGTGTGCCCGTCGATAAGCCGGGCACCCACCCGGGCAAAAGCTACTTTATCACCGACTTTCAGGTTCGGTGCCCCGCAGACCACGGTTGCCTGCCCGGTGCCCAAATCCACAATAGGTAAAGTGAGACGGTCGGCGTTAGGATGGGGATTGACAGCCTTTATCTGGCCGATAACGACATTTTCCCAGCTGCCGCCGATAGTTTCTATCCCCTCGACCTCAAAGCCAGCCATAGTCAGCTTCTCAGCCAGCTCAGCCACGGGCAGGGCGATATCCACATATTCTTTTAGCCAGTTGAGAGTAAGTTTCATCTTAACACAGCCTGAATAAAAGCTTTTGTCTCATCAATGGGAATAGCCAGTCCCCAGCCTTCTATCCCCACTCCAACATACTTTGCCGAATTGATACCTATGATTTCACCTTTGAGGTTAACTAAAGGACCGCCACTGTTACCCGGGTTTATAGCAGTATCGGTTAAAATATAATCCAGGCCATCGTCTTGACGGACAACTGCAAGCGATACTATACCCTTGGAAAAAGAAGGCCTGCCTTTAAGACCAAAAGGATAGCCAACGGCAACCACTTCTTCACCAACCTTTACCGTTGCTGAGGAACCCAGGGTAGCTACCGGAAAGTTGCTCTGGTTGGAATTAACTCCCACCATCGCCAGGTCCCTGACAGTATCTCTAGCGTAAACGGTGGCACTGTATGTTTCTCCATTTATAAGAGTAACTCTAACTTGAGACACACCGCTCACTACATGTTCATTGGTTAAGACCCATCCCATTTGAGCCACCATAATTCCCGAACCGGACCCCCTGGCTGTTTCTAGCCTCACCACCGCTGGCTCCACCGATGCCACTACTTCAGCTAAAGGATAGTCCAGCTTTTCCTCGATACCGGAGACATCCTCTCGTAAAGCGGAAACATTTCCCTGTATGCTGGAAATGCTCCGCTCCAGACCAGAGACACTCCCCTGTAAAGTAGCGATATCTCCCTGTATACCGGAAACACTTCCCTCTAAAATGGCAATATCCTCTTGCATTTCGGAGACGCCCCCCTGTATACCGGAAATACTCCCCTGCAGGGCAGAAACATTCCCTTCTAAAGCAACTATTTTTAAACCGGCTTCTTCCAGCTTCCCGGTTTGCTGGATAAGTAAGACTGAATTAAGCATGATGCCAATGACAAGAACAGCGATAACCGGAAGTACTACTTTCTTCATCCTATCCCATCCCTCTTCCCAGCCAGCCGCAAAAGCTGGAATGTTGGAAACCGAAAGAATACCTCAGAACTGTCTCAGAAATCTGAGGTCACTGGAGTAGAAAAGCCTGATGTCATCAATGCCGTAGCGCAACATGGGCATACGCTCAACTCCCATACCGAAGGCGAAGCTGGTATAAACATTCGGGTCAATGCCCCCGCGCTCCAGTACCCGGGGGTGGGTCATCCCCGCCCCAAGTATTTCAATCCAGCCGCTGTTGCCACACAAACGACAGCCTTCGCCGTTACAAACAAGGCAATCAATAGCCATTTCTACGCCTGGCTCGACAAAGGGAAAATAATCACAGCGGAAGCGAACCTTCCTGTCCTCGCCAAAGTAGCGACGAGCAAACTCATATAGTGTACCTTTCAAATCAGCCATCGTAACACTCTTGCCTACCACCAGTCCATCAATGTTATGATAGATACTCAGGTGGGTGGCATCACTGGCTTCGTAGCGATAGACCCTGCCCGGCTCGATTGTACGTATCGGAGGTTTCATCTTCTCAATGACCCTGGCAGTAATCGCCGTACCCTGGGTACGCAACAACATCGGCTTTTTCCCGTCCTCCGTTTCCCAATCAATCCAGTATGTGGACTGGCTATCCCGTGCCGGGTGTTCCGCCGGCATGTTAAGTGCCTCAAAGTTATAGTATTCCCACTCTACTTCAGGTCCCTCCACTATCTGAAAGCCCAGTGAGACAAAAATATCACAGATTTCGTGTATTGTTTGCGTAATGGGGTGCACACGTCCAGCGGGATAGGGGCGGCCGGGCAGAGTAACATCTATAACTTCTTTTTTAGATAAGGCTAACTCTGCCTCACGGAGAGCCTGCTCTTTTTCCTTTAAGCTGCTCTCCAAACTGGTCTTTAAAGTATTAGCCCGGGCACCGGCTGTTTTCCTCTCCTCGAGAGGCAGGCTGCCCAGGCTGCGCAGAATCCCGGTCAGTTCACCTTTTCTGCCCAGATAGCGGACCTGCCAGGTTTCCAGCTCCTTGATGTTTTTAACGCCCTCTAGCTCGTTAAGCGCCTTTAGTCTCAACTCTTCAAGTTGATTTATCATTGCTGTTCTGGATTATAGGTTATCACGAAGAAAAAGACAACCTGCCTGTGAAGACTGAGCGGGTTCCGGTCTCAAAATAAAAGAGGGGGCAAAGCCCCCTCTCTAAAACCTTTTCCCTGTCCTATTCTAGTGTAGTGCATCGCAAATAACGTTAGCGCCCGCATTCTCCCATTCCGGCGGAAGCCGGAATCCAGTCGGTAATATATTGTTTCTGGATACCGACTTTCGTCGGTATGGTTACGATGGTGAGCTAACGAAGTGTTAGATACACCACCCTAGCTACCCTTGACTGTGGTAACCAGGTGAGCAAAGACTTCCGGTTCTCTAACGGCGATATCAGCCAGCACCTTACGGTTGAGTTCAATCTCAGTATTTTTCAAGCCATTCATAAACTGGCTGTAGGTGAGGCCATTAGCCCGGCTGGCGGCGCTAACCCGTGAAATCCACAGGCGCCTCATATCGCCCTTTCGCTCCCGGCGGTGAGCATAGGCATAGCTCAATGACTTGAGCATTGATTCATGGGCACGGCGATAAAGTTTGTGTTTGCTAGCCCGATGTCCTTTAGTCAGGGCAAGAACCTTCTTATGGCGCTGGTGAGCAGCTACTCCTCTTTTAACTCGTGGCAAAATATCCCCCTCTCAGTCCACTCCGTAAGGCAAAAGCCTGCTTACCTTTTGTTTATAGGCAAGACTCAACGGCAGCTTTCCGTCATAAAGACGCTTGACTCGCTTGGGCTTTTTAAGTCGCAGGTGGCTTTTACCACCCTTAGCCCGCATAATTTTACCGCTCCCGGTAATATGGAAGCGGCTCTGCGCTCCTTTATGGGTCTTCAGTTTTGGCATCTATATTCCCCTGTTCTTTTACTTTTTGAGGTTTTGGCCTGGCTAGCGGCGACAGAACCAGACTTAATCTTCTTTGAGCCGCCAGCGATTGTCCCTCGACAGCAGCTACCTCTTTTAGTGAATCTACCATTCTCTGCAACAACCGCCATCCTAAGTCAGGATGAGTATCCTCACGCCCTCTAAAAAAGACTACAACCCTGACCTTATCTCCTTCATCGAGCAATTTTTTGGTTAACTTTACTTTAAGCTCAAAATCATGGTCGCTTATCTTGGGTCGCAGCCGCATCTCCCTTAGCAGAGCAACCTTCTGGCTTCTCTTTGCTTCACGTTCTTTCTTGGTCTGCTCATACTTGTACTTACCGTAATCAAGTAAACGGCACACCGGTGGCACAGCAGTAGGTGCCACCTCAACCAGGTCAAGGTTTTGGTCTCTAGCTACCTGTTGTGCCTGGTATAGGGGCATAATCCCTAGCTGCTCCCCCTTCTCCCCTACCAGGCGAACCTCTCTAGTCCTAATTTCTGCGTTAACCCGCGGCTTTCTGACTATTGTCTCGTATTCCTCCTTTTAAGCTCACGGACATTTTCAAGAACTATAACATATTCCTGACCGCTTTTCAAACTATAAAAGATAACCTTTTTATGTCATTTTTACCCGGTAAGCCACCCCCCTACTCCAGTTCATTTAATTTTTTAATTATAGCCATCATGGTTGCCTCTTTGAAATTATCGAGAGATTGGGCAGACCTCTGTTCCCCGCTGCGCAGGCGGACAGAAATGGTACCGGCCTCCACCTCTTTATCCCCGAGCACCACCATATAGGGTATCTTATCAAGCTGGGCCTGACGAATTTTCAAGTTTATCCTTTCCGACCGGGCATCAACCTTTACCCGTATGCCGGCGCCGGCAAGTTCAGCCTCCACTTTATAAGCATAGTCCAGGTGGCGGTCAGCCACCGGAATTATCACCACCTGCACCGGGGCTAACCACACCGGGAAGGCACCTCCATAGTGCTCCAGCAAAAAGCCAATGAGACGCTCGTGAGTACCGAGGGGCGCCCGGTGGATAATCAGCGGCCGCTCTTCCAGCCCTTGCTCATTGGTAAACTTCAGGTCAAAGCTCTCCGCCTGGGCAAAATCAACCTGGTTGGTTGCCAGGGTAAACTCCTGGCCGATGGCGCTCTTCACCTGGACATCAATCTTGGGCCCGTAAAAAGCCGCCTCATCAGCCACCTCACGATAGGGAATATTGTTATGGTCCATCGCTTTCCGCACCATATCTTCGGTCTTCAACCATAGGGCCGGGTTATTGACATACTTTTTACCCAGCCCGCCGGGGTGATGGGTGCTCAGACGCATATAGTACTCTTTAATATCAAATATCTTGAAATATTCCAGGTAGAGGAAAACCACCCCGGCAAACTCTTTCTCAAACTGCCCCTCCGAGCAATAAATATGGGAATCATTCATCTGCATCGAACGGACGCGCATCAGCCCGAGAAGCTCACCGGACTTTTCGTAGCGATAACAGGTGCCGTATTCGGCAATACGCAGGGGCAAATCGCGATAGCTCCGCAGTTTGCTGGCAAATATCTTGTGGTGCATCGGGCAGTTCATCGGTTTGAGATAGTAGCGCACCCCTTCTACTTCCATCGGCGGATACATAGTTTCGGCATAGTATGGCAGGTGCCCGCTGCGCCTGAAGAGTTCTTCTTTGGCCAGGTGAGGAGTCTTGACCCGCACATAGCCATACTTAAGCTCCATTTCTTTAGCCAGCTTCTCAATTTCTTCGATGATGACACCGCCATTGGGCAGCCACAACGGCAGGCCGGGCCCGACCTCATTATCAAAGATAAATATCTCCAGCTCCCTGCCCAGTTTGCGATGGTCACGCCTTTTAGCTTCCTCCAGGTGTTCGATATGCTCAGCCAGGTCCTTTTCACTATCAAAGGCAACACCGTAAATTCGCTGTAACATAGGGCGATGTTCATCACCACGCCAGTAAGCCCCGGCGATACTAAGCAGCTCAAAAGCTTTAATCTTTCCGGTGGAGCTTACCTGGGGGCCGCGGCACAAATCCAGGAAAGAGCCCTGCTGATACAGGCTGACCTTCTCATCGGGAATCTCATCAATCAGCTCCAGCTTATAGGGCTGAGCGGCAAAAAGGCGCCGTGCCTCTTCCTTGGTTACTTCTTGATGGATAAAAGGCACATCCGAAGCGATTATTTCCTTCATCCTGGCAGCAATAAGCGGTAAATCATCGGGAGTCAGCGAGCGGGGCAAATCAAAGTCATAATAAAAACCGTTTTCAATAGCCGGACCAATACCAAACCTGGCATCGTGGAAGATAGATTGAACTGCCTCAGCCATAACATGAGCTGCCGAATGTCTCATTACTTCCAGTTTCTCATTTTTCTTACCTTCACTAACAGTCATCTTTGAAATCCCCTAAATCTGCTTAAACAAAACCTGAGGTTGTCCGGGAATACCCGAATCTTTTATAATTTGTCATTCTGGCGAAGCTTGTCCCGTACTTGATACGGGAGCCAGAATCCAGACTACCTCATCCCCACCTCTGGATTCCGTGTCAAGCACGGAATGGCAAACAAGGGATTCCTTGTTTTCGGACAGTCTCTAACTACCCTGTCTGCCATCACCAGTATAAACGACCAGACACTTTTTCCAGAGCTATCGCTGAGCAAAAGATTAATGTCCCCGGAATATCGGCTCCCGCTTTTCCTGGAAAGCGGCTACCGCTTCCTTAAAATCCTCGGTCTCGTGGCACTGCTGCTGATATTTCTCTTCATTCTGCTGGCGGGGGGAGGGACTGGAAAAAGCCTGATGTATCAATCGCTTGGTCAGAGCCATAGCCAGAGGCGGCCCATTGCCGATACGGGTAGCGTATTCTTTGGTAAACTCCATCAGCTTGTCATGAGGCACCACGTGACTCACCAGCCCCAGTTTCAGAGCCTGCTCAGCATCAAGTATATCGTCGCTATATAACAGTTCCAAAGCCCGGCTTTCCCCGAGCAGGCGGGGCAAAAACCAGCTGACGCCGTTGTGCGGGAGCAGGGAACGCTTGAGGAAGCGCGGAGCGAAGCGGGCTTTATCAGAAGCGATGCGAATATCACAAGCCAGAATAACGCCGAAAGAGCCAACTGCCACCACCCCGTTAATAGCCGCCAGGGTAGGTTTCTCCAGTTCATAGAGCCTGGGGAAGAAGCTGAAAATACTTTCTTCGCTTTCCTGCTGGGATGCGGCCAGTTTTTCCTCTCCACTGGCAATACCCTGCAGGTGACTGAAATCGTGCCCGGCTGAAAAAGCGCGGTCGCCAGTGCCGGTAAAAATCAGGGCTCTGACCTGTGGGTCACAGGCAGCATCTTCCAGGGCATCGGTCATCTCCTGCAAAGCCAGGTAGGTGAGAGCATTCATCCGCTCAGGACGGTTAATGGTGATGATGCCAAGATTACCTTCCTTATTATATATAATTTCTTTATAGCTCATAGCTCCCTCCTTCCTCTTTATTTCTGTTACCTATTATGGTTAACAAGGTGGCACCTGTCAACTAGCTCGGAGAGGGCATTTATCAATGTCATTGCGAGGGCTGAAGCCCTCGGGACTTCGGCGTTCACTCTGACATATCGGAACGAGTGAGCTCAGTCGAACGCTGAACTCGGGCCTCGGACTGAAGGCTCGGCCTGAAGGCTGAAGCCCGTGGCAATCTCTATAGATTATCTATATAGATTACTTCGTCGCTATCGCTCCTCGTAATGACAAGGTAGGGTCGCTTCGCCTTCTAGGAATGACTCACCAATGAC
>JAUYHA010000160.1 GCA_030690265.1 Dehalococcoidales bacterium
ATCATTCAGCAGGTCATGAACCAGACTGGAGTGAGCTCCAGGCAGGCATTAGAGGCGGCAAAATTGGCGGTGAAAAACAATCCCAATCATGAGCTCAATTTGAAGGAAGCCATTGGACAGGCGAACCTTATCAAGAAGCAGACATCACTGGTAACAGTAACACCAACACCTACTCCAAAGCCGACACCTACACTGAGACCCACGCTGACACCTACACTGACACCTACTCCAATAAGCCCAGCATTCGACCAGTTAAGAGATATAGCGGGAGGCCTGAGGGGCTTCGATTCACCCTAATTAGAAAGGTAGTCCGCCACAACGACGAGACAAGCCGTAAGGGGGACAGTTTTACCGCAACGGAACCAAGGTTTATGACCAGATGAACACGGTTATTGCCGGTAAAACGTCCCAGGTGAAAATAAGCGGTGCCGGCTAAATAGTCAGCGGGCGGTAAATATACCATGGTCAGACTGAGAGCGGACCCTACCTGATGCACAACCGACTGAAAAAGCTATGATGGGGTTAAATGATAATGATAAAGAAGGGAATAGCCTTTGTCACAGATGAAAAGGGGTTAATCATGAACAATCATCGTAACAACAGGCTATGGCTGCTGGCTGGCATGGCGCTAATCTTGGTCATTCTTTCGCTTGTGGTCAGTGGCTGTTCCACAATGCTTAGAGTCAGCGGTACGGTCTATGAGTGGGTTGACGCCCCTGCTGACACAGACGGGGAAGTATATGTCGACATGGCTGCACCAACTGATAGAATCATAGAACCGGTGGCCAGCGCCAGGATTGCCTCGTTTTATGGTGCAACCACTAGTGAGAATGGCACCTTTGCAGAGAGTTGGGTGGTTTCTCCGGGGCGGTTACGCATGGTGGACGTAAAGATTGAAAAAGAGGGCTACCGTGCTATCAAAGGGGTGGTTGCTCTTCAGGCGTTGAAAAGACATTCGTTCGTAATCTTCCTGGTGCGCCAATAAACGTAGACCGGAATGAACACGCTGTCAGAATCAACAGGCGAGGCTAATATGGGCCGGCTAAAATGGCGAGAGACCCTCAAACCAGGCGGGCGTTATAACAGAAGGCAATTTCTGTTCTGGTTTTTCATTCCAATTACCTGTCTCGTCCTGATAGTCACCAATATCTGGGAATTAGAAAAACTACTCATAAAGCTGAGTTATTATGTGGGATTGCTTGGACTCAATGTAGGCCCGATAGCTACCTTTCTTTCGGTCCTTTCCGCTGTATTCCTGGCTTATGTCATCATAATGGCCATGATTAAGAGATGTCATGACCTGTACCGTTCTGGCTGGTGGGTTTTATCCGCGTTTATCCCTATTTTAGGGATATTCTTCTTAATATACCTGATGTTAGGGCTGGGTAAAGCACAAGCTGACGAGCCTCGCTCCACAAAATGGACAAAAGCCATTCTGCTGTCGTTGGCGGTAATTTTCATACTGTTCATGATTCTCACAAGCTTGTTGCTCTTCTTCGCGCAGGAGCTTAATCCCCCTAACAAGGCTGCACCATTTCGTGTGTGGAATCGGACTGACCAATTATTAAGCGTCCAGATAATTGCCTCGGACGGAGTCGTTCATCAGGGGTATCCTGATGATGAAGTCACGCCTGGCGGGATAATCAGAAATGAGAACATATTACTGGGACGAGGCGACTATACCGTTAAGGCCAAGAACGATAGAGGAGACTTAGTCTACTCAAAGGATTTTACCTCAGCAGAATTAGCTGAAATAGACTGGATAGTAGTAATTCCACCCACACCTGCTACTGTCATTGCCTGGGACGTCTACAAGGGTTGACCGGGGGACGTCTGATTTCTTGTACTTACTATTATCCATCGGGGAAGGAGGCTATCAATATTATTCCCCGTTCGCACTAAAGTCCGTAACCGACTGAAACTGCCCATACCACCGGTCTTTCGGCTGGCCTGAAGACCAAAGCTCTTTTTAACCCCTGTGAAAACAAGGGTATCTTCTTATTAAGCTTTATAACTGAGGATGCTGCGGAATTACGGTATCACCTTAATTGAATATACTGGAAAACGTTCAGGAGGACCTGGCACTAACCCACCCTCTAAGCCAGAACCATCTCTAACACTAACCCCAAACCGCAGGGTTTTACCGGCTACTTGAGGGTCCACAACGCCATACACAACCCCGGTTGTGGGGTCAATCCGGAGACCGGAAGAAAAGAAATCACCCGATGAAGCGAAATAGGCCGGGGCATGCTGAAACCAGTATGGCGGTTCGCCCCCGAATATTAGCAGCGTTGCGCCATAAGCGCGCCCGGCTTTAGCATCAGGCAACAGATACTCGCCCTTGCCCGGAGAAAGTGATTGTCCCGCAATAACCGGCGCTGGAAGATGCCCAAGACCTGTACCTGTGGGAACCCAGCGCTCCACCTGAAGTGTCACCGTGCCCCTGGTGGTACGCGTGCCATCGGTTACTTCTACTGCAAAAGGATAGGTACCTTCCGGTAACAAGGGCAGGCTGCTTTTCCGTAATGTAACTAACCCGTTAGATTCCATATGTATTGCCATAGGACCAGATTCCATAAGAGGAAAAGACCATTTGTAGGGAGGACCCGGTACTTGCGGTTTCCCGCCGTAAGCACGCAGAATTAGAGGCGTTACATGGTTGGTAATGGTACCTTCTCTTTCGGACGAATTATCGGAAATGACGCCCCGAATCTCCTGTCCGGGAAAAATAACAATCCGGTCCGGGTCGGAGAAGGCCGGCAAGCCATCCTCCCTTTGCGAACCGTCAGCACTCGCCATGAGGCTGGCTTTGTTGCTTTTGGCCGACTCGTGGCTTGGGTCGATCTGGAGTGCATTATCGTAACACACCATGGCTTCTCCAGGTCTGCCAAGCTTCTGCAGGGCCACTCCCTTATTGTTCCAGGCATCGGCGTCCTTAGGATCAAGCTCAATAGCCTTATTGTAATCGGCTATAGCCGACTCATACTGCCCTTTGTAATAGTAAGCCAATCCCCGATTGTTATAGACATAACCATTTTTAGGATCAAGCTCAATAACCTTATTGTAATCAGCTATAGCCAGGTCATACTGCTTATTATTATAGTAAGCAAAGGCGCGGTTGAGATAGGCATTAGCATTTTTAGGATCAAGCTCAATAGCTTTATTATAATCGGCTATAGCCAGGTCATACTGC
>JAUYHA010000166.1 GCA_030690265.1 Dehalococcoidales bacterium
CCATTGCGAACCCGGGTGCTACGGAATATTTCCGAATCATCTGCGAGAGTGCCAGGAGTTAAAACATTGAGAAGATCCAGAGTCTCAGAGAGAATGGGAGTAAACTCATCACGCTCTTTTCCATGGCACCATATAATGCTATCTTTAGCTTTACGCACATCCTTTGCTTTAATCCGCCTTACCTCTACCGGCCGCCATCCGTGCCCCAGGAGTATTTCCAGACCAGCCTTTTCTATATAGATTTCCGGTGTCTTGATCAACGCCACAACTTCTTCCCATGAAAGGGTCATGACAGGCTTATGATGCGTATTCCGATGAAAGTGGGCCACCATTCCGGAGTCAAAGTGGGCCACTTGTCCGGGCAAAGTAGACCACCCGTAAAATGGCCGGGGGGAGTGGCGTAGGGTTGAGTAAAGTTTATCTTAGTTTATTGTCATTTACAATTGCCTCCTTGATTTCATTTTTCTGCTTACCGGCTGTAGACCTTCGTCGCAAGGAGTCCCCTTTTAAAACTACTTTGTATGCGTTATGCAGTAGCCGGTCACAGATAGCATCCGCTAATGTTGGGTCCCCGATATTGGGATGCCAGTCATTGATAGGACACTGACTGGTAATGACTGTAGCTCCTGCCTGGTAACGGTCCTCGATCACCTCCAGCAGGTCCCTGCGTTCCCAGTCTGTGAGGGGAGTAATCAGGAAGTCATCGATAATCAAGAGCTGTACCCGGCTCAGTCTGGTAAGGGTCTTGAGGTGGGAGCCATCTCCCCGGGATTGCTGCAGGGTTTCAAAGAGCCGGGTTGCTCTCAGGTAGAGTACGGTATAACCGGCGCGGGCAGCCGAGTTACCCAGGGCACAGGCAATAAAGGATTTGCCAATGCCGGTGGGCCCACTGATTAAGACATTGCGATGGGCAGGTATCCACTGGGGATTAGCTAAGTCCAGGATTACCTGCTGGCTAAGCCCACGGGAAGCCCCGTAATCAATGTCTTCCAGAGCCGCTTCCTGGCGGAGTTTAGCCTTCTTGAGCAGCCTCCTGAGTCTCCGGTTATCGCGATAAGTTTTCTCATCCTGCACCAGCAGCCCGACGAACTCGGCATGGGAGAGTTCCGCATATTTAGGGTCAGATAGCCTTTCTTCAAAGCTTCTGGCCATGCCGGTAAGTCTGAGTGAGTGCAGGATAGACACAGTCTGTTGATTAAGCATGTTCATTTCTCCTTATTTCATTGATAGTATTCTGGTCCGCGGATATTTTGATGTAAGGGCAGACTCAACTGTCCGGAGTGTTGTTCCTCTATATCTTGCCGCTGGTCCAGTCTGCCGGACAGGATAGCCTTCATCGACCGGTAAGAATAGGTCTTGTATTTAAGTGCTCTTTGCGAGGCGGCTTCGACTCTCTCCGGTTCATAACTCCGGCCTAACTGGATAATCCCCATGCAAGACCGGAAAGCCTGCTCTTGATAGATGCGGCCGGCCAGGATCTGCTCTACCAGACGCGCGGTAGCCTCTCCGATCTTGCCCGCCCACTGGATGAAACGGGCCGGACTCCATTCGGCATAGGCCCGGTGCTGTGGAGGCATATGCTCCTTGAGGGTGGTATATCCACCCTTGACGTAGGATCGGACATGAGCGGCTATCCGTTTTCCTTTATGGAAGGCTTCAATAGTAGTGGCCGTTTGCCGCACATCCAGCCTCTCGTGCAGTAGCTGAAAAGGGATGCTATAGTAGTGGTCATCTACTTCGATGTGATAGTCGAAGTTTACCCTAGCTTTAATCCATTCCGCATATTCATAAGGACGGAGAGGTAAAGGCAGGGCGCTGGGGTAATCCAGCGTATCAAACAGTTCCCGGCGGGATTTTTTCGCATGACGCAGCAGACGACTATTGAGACGCTCCAGGCACTCGCGGATAGCCGCATTGATCTCCACCAGGCTGTAGAAAGTGCGGTGGCGTAAGACCGCCAGTATCCATCTTTGAGCGATCAGGACACCCACCTCGACCTTGGCTTTATCCCTGGGGCGATAGGGGCGAGCCGGAAGTACGGCGCAGCCATAATGCTCGGCCATGTCGGTATAAGTGGGATTCAACTCCGGTTCGTACTTGCAGGCTTTGCTGACTCCGCTTTTAATATTATCAGGGACCAGTACCCGGGGTATGCAGTGGAAATATTCGAAGGCGTGCACATGCGAGCGGATCCATTCCGGCAGGGTCTGGGAAAGGGTGGCTTCGGCATAGGTATAGTTGGAGGCGCCCCAGACCGCCAGGAAGAGCTGAGTGAGAATGATCTCTCCGGTGAAGGGGTCTACGAGAGAGAGCCCATCACAATAATCGATAAAAAGCTTTTCCCCGGCCCGGTGCTCCTGGCGCATCACATAATCCAGCTTGCCTCTCCAGCGCCGGTAATGCTCGCAGAACTGGGAATACTGGTAACCATCCGGATGAGCTTCTTTATACTCTATCCATAACTGGGTCAGTGTAAGGTTGAACTTGCGGTAGGTGCGCAGTTGCTTGTAGAGATCTGCATAGTCCGGCGCCGGACGCTGGATTGAAGTTGGTTTCTCGACCGGAGGCATCACCGGAAAGAGACGCTCTACGAGCTGGACTTCACCTAGGGCGGCTGCTTCAGCCCAATTAAGCCCGGATATAGTCGCTCTTCTGAGGTAGTCGGCTACCGTGGTCCGGGATATCTGACAGCTGCGAGCAATCTCTCGCTCACTTAAATTACATTCAAACTTGAGTCTTAGGACTTCTTTTATCTTACGCATGGGTAATCTCCTGTTTGCCAATAGAATTCACCTCCAATAGGTTGATTCTACGGCTTTAGTTTACCCAGCGCCGCTCCCTGTCCTGCCTATTTTGTCAGCGGTTTAAGTGGTGGCCCACTTTGCTCCGTTAGGCTGGCCCAGTTTGGTCCGGAACCCTGGCCCACTTTGACTCCGGAACGGTGGCCCAGTTTAGTCCGGAAAACGCACTTATGAGAGATACCTGGTCTTTCTAAATATTTCAGCGGATTAAAAGGCATGCCGAAGTAATCTACCGCATGACAAAAGATACTGTTTAAGAGGTCATAGAAGGTCTGCTTATGTCTGCCTGTTTCCCCAGTAAATTCGTTTAGAAATTCTGAAATGGGATCGGCAGATGTCGGCAGATAACGGAACCGATTAATTATTACGTTGAAACGTTTATCATAAGTCTCCATTGAGCTTTCCTTAAGCTTCTTTAAGGCCTTGCGCTTCAGAAGACTTTCGACGACGG
>JAUYHA010000167.1 GCA_030690265.1 Dehalococcoidales bacterium
GGGGGTGGTCCTCCAGTTGATTGGCATGAGTATCAAATCCCCCGATGGCAACATGGAATATTTTCACGCCCACGTCAGCGGCAATAGTTGCCGCAACTATCCGAAAAGCCGTAGCGAGCGCGTCAGACGGATATTGCAGGCTCGGCTGGTAGCTGACATTGGCATCCTGAAGCAGTGTCGTGCTGGAGCCAGCCGCCAGAATCGTTTCGTAAAACAATGGCCCGTATCCGATTTCAGAACTTCTCTCCAGATATAAGGACAACAGAGCTTGAACACGAGCTGCGGCGATTGACGACCCGAGGGCATCTTTCTGGAACTGGTAGCTAGCGATGTTCTGAACGGATGGAATAGCTACTGCCTGGGTACGGAAAGAGGTAGGCAGGGTGCCGCCGATAGCCAAGCCAAGGAAGGGAGCCTGAGACTCACTCTTGTGTTTCTCATAATATCGTCCCAGCCAGCCATCAGCCAGTTTCAGATTCGGGTCAGCAGTCTGCCAGATATCCATGGAAACAAAATGAGAGAAGTTTTGATTGGGGTAGCCAACACCTTCGACAATGGCAACAACTCCCTTGTCCCAGAGCTCCTTAAACTTACCCATAACCGGGTGCAGCCCGGTCTTTGAGTCCAGAGGCAAAGCATCATTTTGCGGAACACTCAAGCCAGGTCTGGCATCGTAGTAAAGTGTATCAGTAAAGGGGACCACGGTGTTGAGACCGTCATTCCCGCCCGCCATCTGTACCAGCACGAGAATACGGCCATCATCTGCCGGGCCGCCCCGAAGAGATTGCTGCTCGAGAACGAGCAATGCCTTGTGGAAAACGGGCGGGATAAACACGCCCGCGCCAATAAATGCCGCCCCAGTCTTGAGAAAGTCTCTCCTGTTCATCGTCTCTTTTACACCAACTGATAGTCCGGCGAGCTCAAGAGCAGGTAAATGACTGCCCTTGTGCTGACATCCGTCTTGTCTACCTCGGAAAAGGCCTGCGCACTGGTATCAAAGATACGCCGTCTTGATGGCGGCATATCTTCATCGATGAGTAGCTTACTAAAATAATCGGTAACCTCTTCCGGCGACGAACCGCCGCTGTATTTTGCCACGTCTGCTTGTGGATTAAACGACTTGCGGTCGGTAGCGATACGGTTGGCAAAGTTGATGCGTTCCAGCAGGGTTGAGCTATTAACCCAGGTGGCTCTACCGGGCCAACCCGCTACATCGGGCGGGTCAAAAACAGTCTGTCCCATCCGCGTTAATAACGCAGGCAATCCGGTGGCATCAGTTTTGATAGCGAGAGAGCGCAGCGTGCCAGCTACGAGCTCAACCGGGCTCTTTATCCGCACATTCGGTCCGCCAGCAGCATAGAACGCCTCAGAAGTAAGCAGTTCACGCATAGTGTCCCTGATGTTGTAGCCGCTGATAGTAAAGGCGCGCCTCATCCTGGTAATAGTACCAGCGTCCGGAGGGTCATAAGCGAAAAAACTGAACAGCTTTCGGCAAATGAAATCGGATGTTGCCGGATGCTTCATGATGATATCTATAATGTCATCGCCATTAAATATCCCCGACTCGCCCAAGAAGCTTTTTGTCCCGTTATCAAACTGGGCCGGGTCAAAGAAATATTCGTTTTTTCTCAGGGACGAGCCGGTAAAGGCACGGGCTGACTCCCGTACGTCAGACTCACTGTAATTACCCACTCCCATGGTGAAAAGTTCCATCAGCTCTCTGGCAAAGTTTTCGTTCGGAGCTGACTTCTTGTTACTCCGGCTGTCCAGCCAGATGAGCATCGCCGGGTCTCGGGACACACTCTTTAGCAAAGATGGGAAACTGCCCAGCGCCATCCGGCGAAAGAGATGGTTCTGCTCCAGCATCAGCTCAGCCTTCCCCACGCGGCTCATGCCGCTGGTCAATAAGCCGTGCCAGAAAAGAACCATCTTTTCCTGCAATGGTCTCTGAGTACCGAGCATACGCAGGAGCCACCATCTTTGCAGGTGTTGCGCCTTGGTCAGGTCAAGTTGCAAGGACTCGAGATAATTTTCCAGGGTAGTATCGTCCACGGTTTCGTAGTTCAGGAGGTAGTCAATAGTGCCTTCCAGTCCCATCGCTTCGAAGCGGTCTAGCTCCGATTTACTGGCGCCAAAACCGGCCCGGCGCAGCACCACGGCAATTCTTGCCCGTAAAGAGCTTACAGGTGGAGGTGGAAGTGGTGCTGGCATTACCTCCGCTGGCGGAGGAGCAACGGGGGTGACCGCTGCCGTTTGATTATCTGCCTGTACCGGAGGAAGCTCTGGAGGTACCACCGGCAGAGCCCGTCGACAGGCCTGCAGCAATTCTACCAAGCTGACCGAGGCGACAAGAGCACCGGCTATCTTGAGGAAGTCTCTCCTCTCCGCGCCTTTTTGCGATTTCAGTCGAGTGCTACCGTCACGACCTGTGGTATCTATCGGCATTGTTTACCTCCTCTTACCGCGCGCCTCCTGTTCTTGAGTAGATGATAGGCATTCCCTACAGCGATGTCAATGGTTTGGTAACAACACAAAATGACGGAATGTGACTTAAACCGGAAGGAGTCCGCTTGGCCTCTCCATGAAACTATTCGTTACTCTAACTCCATTCAACCTTTATGTTCTTCCATTTCCAGACAACGACCTTACCGGCATCAGAAAGTGAGCGAGCTTTACTCCCTTGTGGTCTCAACTGGAAACGGTCTTTTCCTAGTCCAGCTGCTATCCTTACTTCTTTTAATACTCCCGGCGCTTTATGTGTGTTGTCTCCGAGGATGACAATAAACAGGTCGCACTTCACTATCGCGCTTTGAGCCTTTGACAGCCACAGGCTATCAGGATGGGCCTCCCTCAAAGAGTAATCATTGATTGAAAAGGGGGAATCCGGGAGTTTTGCCTGGCCTACAAACGTGTTCTTGAGCTCCAGGTCGTTATCGAAGTCAAAACTTAGGAATACCTTCTTCTTAGCCATCTGGTTTGCCTCATTCTGTTCCCGGATAATATTCTCAATCCAGCTATCATTAAACTTGTTGGCCACTTCGGAAAGGTAAATGGCGGTCTCTAACGCCTCTATCTGGCAGAAAAAGAGCTTCCGTTCTCTTTCCGAGTTAGTCCAGTATTCGAGTAAGTGGCGCGTGGTTTTAGTTATGCCGACATAGCCACCTCGGCGCCACACAGAAACACGCTCCCTGATACGGTTGATGAATTCGTTTTATTCAATCCTGTCCTCAGTCCATTCGGCACTGAGAGCGAGCTGCCTTGCGCTGCCCTTCTTCTTAGGCCGGGCAATCGGGATGAAGTATGAGCTGATACGTCTGGATTCCTCAATCTCGTTGGTGATACCTTCATCCAAAAACTTGAAGTGGCGGGAAGGCTCCTTGTAGGGCGAGTTCAGGATTGGGTTCTCAATAACGACTTGTGGCATATCTACTCCTGAACCACTCGTTTTAATATTAACCGAAACCAAGTCTTTTTGGTAAACCGATTATACATCTGTTCTCAGAAGTGAACAACAAATAACTCTTTTGGAGCGTCTTAGTCCCAGCTTAACCATTCATCACACAATCCTGACAATTGTTCAATCCGGTCGCAATGAACGATAAGTCAATAAGTGATATTTCAAGAGCTAGCTATTATGTCGGTAATCCTGGGGGGATGGGTGTTAAAATTAACGATAAAAATAATCAATAAGGAGGGCCTCCAGAATGACCTACAAGCTCCATCGGGAACTGGTGGATGGGAAAGTAATGAAACTATCCCTCGGGGTAATCGAAGTAGATGCCTATCTCAAGTTTCTCCAATATCGATGCCGTCCTAATACCTTGATAAGCTACGGCTATGATCTCCAGATATTCCTGAACTTCATCCGGAAGCCATTAACAGAAGTGACCTCAACTGATATTCTCGCCTTCGTCGACAGCCAGCAATCGGCACCCAACCGACAGGGCAGAACAAACGGGCTTTCCAGCAAGGGACCTGGACTTTCCAACCGGACAATTAACCGGCGACTCGCCGCGGTCGCCAGCTTCTACGAATATCTCAGAGTTTTTCATGACCTTCCAGGTAAGAATAATCCGGTGCCGCGGAGTTTAGCCAAACGAAATGTCTTCTGGGCTAACCGATATGGGAATACTGCTGGTACGGCGCTCATTAGAGTACCGCAGACTCTACCCAGACCATTAGGCATTGAGGAAATCAGTCCCTTCGTGGACTCTCTACGCAGTCATCGAGATAAGTCCATGGTACTGATGATGCTGTTAGCCGGCCTCAGGAAATCAGAAGTCCTGAAACTTGGGCTGAAAGATATCGACTTCGGTCAGCGCACCCTCATGGTGAGAGAAGGAAAGGGCGGTCATCAGAGAGTGGTCGCCATATCGGACACCGGTCTGCAGGAACTTATCAGCTACCTGAACGAAGAGAGACCTGCCAGCTGCTCGGATAAGGTATTTCTTGTCATGAAAGGAAAGAACAAAGGCCAGCCGTTGACTGTAGCGGCTCTGGATACCATCATCGAGTACCATCGGCAGAAGGCAGACACTCCTGGTGTCCAGTGCCACCGTATGCGCCACACCTGTTTTACTCGACTACGCCAGGGAGGAATGTCGCTGGAAGCCTTGCAAGCCCAGGCCGGGCACCGGAGTATCAACACCACCAGAATCTATCTACACCTCTGTCCGCGAGAGCTCCAAGAAGAATACCTGCGGATGTCTGACGAACTCTTTTCGTCTTTTAAAGCGAACGGGAGGACAGTCAATGATTAGTCAACTGCTTCTCGATAAGGCTGACCTTGAGCTTACCCTCGAAGATGGCCAGGACAAGGACAACGATATAGCATCGTACCACGATTGCCTGGTAGGGAGTTATATGTCATACCTGAAAGCTGCCGGCTATTCGAAACTCCCTCATGAAATGCGTATATTCGAGCGGGCAGCCAGGCGATTCCTCAGTAAATTTCCTGACCCTCAGGACTGGCTTACGCTCTCAGTAGAGGAGCAATATCGCTGTGATCATAAAGAGCGCAGCTTTGTGCACTATCTCATTTTACGCCGTCTTTTACCCATGCCTTTGTCCTACATGCTTACGCCTAAGCCGCGGTTTTACCAGATGGCAACTCGCCTGATGGAGCGCGAGACTTATCAATACTACCAGAAGGCAGCTCAACGTCTCGGCTACAAAGAACAGAATATCAAAGACCAGTTTTGTGCTCTTC
>JAUYHA010000017.1 GCA_030690265.1 Dehalococcoidales bacterium
ATAGACATAAAAGTAGTTCTTGGTGCTGACTTTTATAATTGAGGGATAACCAGCTCCGGCACTAGAATTACTGGCTATATCCTTAGCAGTCAACCAGGCAGTAGGGCTGGCGTAAATGATGTCGGCGTCTTCCCACGATGCCTTGACCTTGCTATCTTGTCTATCTTGAAACATAACGATGACTTGGTTGGTTTCATTGTCATAGATTACATCGGCTATTTTTACACCGGCTCCAGCCACACCAAGATTTGTGTTACTCACCGCTGACCATGTATTTCCACCATCAGCACTTGTTGCCTGCCCAAGAGTGCCACCTGATTCATTCCCCATTATGGAAATCAGTTGGTTGCTCCCAATATAAGCAACGCTTGACTCGTTCCACTTAGTAGCCCCGGTGACGACCGTAATGAGAGTCCAGTTAGCCCCGGCATCGGTGGTTTTAGCCATCTTCACACTGTAGGTGGCACCAGCGATATGGTGATAAGATATGATATAAGTATCGCCTGAAATATGAACCAGATGCCCCATTGCTGATATGCTAGTGTCTCCGTCACCATAAGTTACCAGTGGGACGAAATCACCCCATGTCGTGCCAGTAAGGTCTGTTGACTTAATATAGCCAAAGTCAATGTTCTTCCAAGCACCAGCAACCCAATCCGCCCTCACGCAGAAGATGTAGATATTGTTCCCGATAATTCCGCCAGCAGGATTCCCCGTGAGATTGGGAGCACGGTCGTAAACGACTGAGAGGGCACTCCAGCTTGCCGTCGAGATGGTGTAGGTTCTTTTGATAATACGAAGCCAGTCAGTTTGAAGGGAGGCTGGCTCTGTACTTGCCTCAGTATAGAAATGGAGAATAGTATCAGAACCAGTTTGGATGAGCACACTATAATAGTCCCATGTTGCAGTATTAAATTGAACCGCTGGAGCCGACACAACATAGGCATCAGGATAAAAGGTAGCACTATCGCTTATGGTTACAGGATACCCAAAAAGTCTAGCCAGCTTATCAAAGTCTTCTGGCTTGATTATCTCTTCGTCATTATTTACTTTGAACTGCCCTAGTTTGAGTTTATAGTCTCCAGTCTGGTTATACTTAATCCTGACTTCGCCATTCGGCTTACTGGCAAATACCCAGCTACCAAGCATACTACCCTCTATAAGTCTCATCCTTCTCTTGGCAATGCCATAATTCCATTCAAGGGTATTCTCAAGGTAGTTTGGATTAAGAGGGTCAATAGTCAGCAAGGTTGGAGTGCTCGACACTGGCTGAATTTGAACTCCATTTAAAAATAACTGAGGAGTAAAAGAAAGTGTAGCATTGGCTTTTCTACCATCAGGCTGGTCATTCTTAGCTTTTAGTTCAATACTTATTCCTTGAACTTTAGCCCAGAAGAGGTTGTTATTCCCAGCGAAGTAGTTGATACCTGCTACTCTCCAGCCAGCCTCAATCTTGTTACCATCAGCATCTACCATAGGCAAACCAGAGACAACCATAAACTGCTTATCCGAGTTGAGGTCTCGGTAAAACTTGGCATAGGGAGAGTATCCCTTGCCTAGTTTTACCGGAGCATAGTCCTGGAAGAACTCCACGAAGTCCTTGTCTATACCCTGCTTAGCCAAAGCAGAAAGCATAACTGAGTCCGTAACAACCTTTAGGGGGTCGGTTACTTTTTCAAGCATTAACCACTCCTACACCGAATACCATATTCTTAAACCGACCTGGACATCATTGAGATTCAGGGCTGCTACATCTGCTGCCGCCAGAAGATACTGGAAGTTATAGCCATCATTGGCGTCAACCTCAACAGCAATATCTGTATCACCAATCAGCACATCGCCACCTTCCCTAGTAGAGGCGGCTATGCCAAACTGGTCATCCACGAACTTAATAGCATCCCGCCAGGTTCCTGGTGTATCATCTCTTACCTGGATTACTTGTGAAGTGTCTGCGACGGTAGCTCCGCTCAGTTTATTAGCTGCAACATTAGTATTCTCCATAATTCGGCACTTTAGCATTGCGATTGCTCTCACAATAGTTGCTCCAGCAGGTAAATCTGCTATCGTTACAGTTGGAAGAGTTAAGGTAGCAGCAGCCCCAACTGCTGGTATTGCTACTTCTTCCTGTGGCACGCTCCAGAAGTCCATTGAGAAGAGTTGCCGGTCCTTAGACGTGACCAACGCAGCAACCTCAGTATCCACAGCAGCCAGGATAGCGGCTATCTCGGTATCAAGATAGCCAGCTACAACAGCTATGGCGTCAGATAGAGCCTCCAGGCTGTCCGTAGTGTTGTCAAAAGATGTGCCTAATGCTGGATTGCCCTTGCCGAGCAGCTTGGCAAAAAGGGAGTCTTCAGCTACCGAGGCAGGGAAGACATCGATGCCATCAGCTGCCTCAGTAAGCCGATAGGTATTCGTAATAAGCTGCTTGATATAGGCAGCGATGTAATCGGTAGTCGTTACGGCTCCGATAGCTCCAGTCGTTGCCTTTGTCCCCAGGGAAGCAATCAAGGGGTGAATGATAAGCACAATATCACCGGCTGCTAGAGGCACAGTGAGGGCAGCGTGCTCGAATGTTCCATCGCTGGAGGTATAAGCTACCACCGGAGTCTGCTCGCCCTCTGGCGCCCCTCCGTCAGCCTGAAAGACAAAAATCTCATAGGGAGCCCCGGCTACCGGGATAAAAGCCCCAGTCCCTTGTCCTGCCAGTGCCGCTACCTTGAAGTGGGTCGTGTCTGTATATGTAGTTACCTCTCCCCTGAATACCCCACCCTGGATGATACCACCAGGGCCGGCGGCATCCATCAGCCCTTTGAGATAACGCATCGCTGAAGATACATCGTCTTTGACAAGGATAGCGGTATCCGCTTTGTTGCCGATGACATTAGCGGCAACATCAATCAGCTCCCCGTCAACGGCCGGCACCATCCCCGAAGTTATAACATAATGTGTTCCTGGCATTTTCTTACCCCCTTATGGTTGTCTTTTATATGCTCCGAGTTGGTAATGAGTAGTGGTATATTTAGCTGGCAGGAGGAGAACTTTTTCTATGTAGCCAGAGATAGCCTGAGTAGACCCTGTGTTGTAATTGCCAACAGCCCAAATATACCTAAAATCTTCTTTAGAATTTAACGCAAGGGATACAGTGGCAACAAGATTCGTTCGGGCTCCATCACTATAAAAGTAAAGATACATCCAGCCATAAGTGCCTACAGACTCATCCCGCACTAACTTACAATAATAAGTAGTCCCGAATGTCTGAGCGAAATGGTCGGAGGTAGTGACACTTCCATTAACTACTTCGGCAATATCAATACGACGAGGGTCAGCACCACTTGGATTCTCTACAAGAACAAAGATAGCGTCATCGAGGTCAGCTATTAACCCTCCCATACTGCCTAGATAATTGGTAAGAACAAGAACTGGAAGAACATTACCAGTATCTTGTGAGGAGATATTGATAGTAAATCGTATCTCGTAATCGGCGTTGAAATAGGCAACCCCCATATCTTTATAGATAATAGGCGCCCCCTCATTTCTGGGTAATGCGGTAAAGGTAACCCTATCGGCAGTTACAGTCAGCCTACTATTGGGGTCGCTCTCGATGTAGGTTAAAAAGTTTTCGTTAGGCATTGTCTCTGGTCTTACCCCCCATACTTACGAGCAAACGCCCAGGCTACCACTTCACCGACAGTAGGCGCCGACGCACCAGTAGCTATCGTAACACCAATGTAAGGATACCAGTTGACGGATAAGTCAATGCCTAGACCAATCCGTGATATTATCCCTACCGACTCTGACGGCCCGATGTCGAAAGCTCCCGCACTGTCAGCCTGCGGGCCCAAAGAACCAATGGCCTGAGCCGTAACGGCTACATCGCAAGTTGACATTACCACGATAAGAAGCGACTCAATAGCCTCAGCGCAATCAGCCAGGTCGAAGGTCGGGTAATAGGTGAAGCTGGTATTATATGGCTTTAGCTGGTCGAATAATACCGTCCTCTTGACCGCTACCGCCCCGCCACTCCGAAGGGTCGGGGATACCCCAGGAGT
>JAUYHA010000176.1 GCA_030690265.1 Dehalococcoidales bacterium
CAGCTTACTTAGCCTGGCTGATATCGAACATGTAGGACGCCTGGAGCAGGCATCTTCACCGAGAACGCAGTCCCTCACCAGCACCGGGCCCTGTACGGCTTCCGCCACCTGGAGCAGGGTAATTCGCTCCGGCTCCAGCGCCAGTTTAAAGCCCCCGGCGGGTCCCATGTACCTGTCGGTTATACGTGCCCGGGTAAGTCTCTGGAGAATCTTGTAGGCGAAGGACTCTGGGATAGCCTGCGCTTCCGCCAGTACCTTGGCTCCCACAGGCTGCTTATTACCTGTTCTTGCCAGATGGACCAGGATGCGCATAGCGTAGTCAGTATCTGTCCTGATTAACTCCAACTATATGTTTCCTTTATATACGTCTATATTAGACTAATCTACTCCAATATAGTAAAGAATGTCAAGCACGGCACTGTTTTTACCCAAGTGCCAAGAGGCCCATCCACTCCTACATTGTGCAAAAAGAGGCCAGTGAACAATTTACTTGTTTCCTCACTTAACAAAATGGATGTTGTGAGTTCAATGCGCATCCTTGACATCTTTTGGCGTAGAATATTAATTGAGGGCGTGCAATTATGGACGATAATTCATTGTTTTCCAGTTACAACGAAAAAGTAGGTAGGCTCGATATCATTATAAAAGCGTGGGTGAAGGCCCAGTGGTTATTTTGCTGCATGACGTTGGTGGCGACTGGCGTCGGTGGCTAGATACCCTCCCTTTTCTCGCTCGGCATTTCCGTGTTTTCGCTCTGGATATACCTGGACTTGGATCGAGTGAGCCATCTAGTGTACCGGTTACGCTCCGCTGGTGCGGTGCCTTCTTGAAGAACTTCATGGGGGCAATTGGTATCCCTGATGCGCATATTGTCGGACATTCTCTCGGGGGGCTTTCGCCTTGGTTCTTACTATAGATTTCCTAGAAATGGCCAGAAAGATGGTCATTATCGATAGCTTTGGTTTGGGATACTTGAGAGGGACGGGTAGAGCACTGTATTCTCTACATAGGCTCGTAGGTGGAGTGACAAGTAAAAATCGCCCGTACAAACCCGGCGTTAAAACCGAAGACTGGCTGCTGGCAAGCCGTCTGCAAACCGTTAAATCACCGGTAATAATTGTATAGGGAGGCAGAGACCCGTATTTCTCTTTGTCACAAGCCAAACAAGCCCAAAGGTTGATTCCGAATTGCCGATTGCACGTTTTTCGCTGCACTTGTCACGCACCACAAAGAGAATTTGCCGACGAATTTAACCATATCGTCTACCAGTTTTTGACGGAATAGCATCTCATGTTTGAGGCTGCTGATTTGTGGTCCCCAACTTTGGTGCGCCAGAGCTATGCCTAGGACTGTAACCACCACAATATGCCTAACAAACTCCTAGACCATCGCCCCGGCTTGTGGAGAACCGCGTGGCATCCCTCGTCGACCAACTTCACGTTGAGAACGCCCTCGACTATGCCGGAGCTACAAGAGCCTCACCCACGCTCCCCATTTCTTCTCAGGTCACTTGATGAGTCCCTGTTACCTTAATCGATTGCGGTGGCGCATTTGACACTAGTCAAACAACACTCAGGACGAACTATAAAGGCCCTCACCTCGGAACCTACTTCAACACGAGTTCATTCTTAAGCCTCAATTTCAAGAGAAATAAGACCAACGCTGAAAACCCGAGAACTAAAATAGTGCTTAAGGTCAAGGCTTTCCATCTTTCTTTGCCCTTGCTGAGAACACCCATTACCACCAGGAGCACGGCCACAACCGCAAGAGCTCCCATGAGAGCCTGCATAACGATTATTTGATTAGAGAGCTTCCCCCAATCAGCGTAACCGACGCCGAAAGCCGCGAAAAGAACAGCGCATCCGATTATGAAGGTTGTCAGCAGACCAAGCTTTTTCACTTGTCACTCCCTGCTCCTGTTATTTCTTATCCAGTCTCAGGACAAAAGTAGCGGGGTCTACCTGCCTGGAAAGAGCGTAGACGACGAAGCTACCATGCATCACCGGATTCAGCCAGACCTGACGTTCTATAAATGTTCTACCCTGACCGCCTCCTGCGTTCAAGGTGAATTCTGTGCTTTCAGATGGCACCAGCAGAGTCTCCTGTTGGCTCTCAAGGTCGTAGAGATAAATCTCGGCAGCGCCGGATTTGCCTCCCTCTATTACATCATCGGCGGTATTACCCTGGCTGATGCGGGCGTCTGCCCAGACTACGCGGTCACCGTAGATAGCGGGATAATAATCGTGGGCGGCGTACCCGCTCTTTGAAATCTTCATCTCCTGTCCGGTCGCAATATCATAGAAAAAAATATCCAGATTTCTGATGGCGGACGTCCTTTGCCAGACGATGCGACCGTTGTCAATCACAGGGGAGGAGTCATCAGCCGGGCCTGTAGTTATGCGCTGCTCCCGGTTCGTGGACAGGTCATACAGGTAAATGTCATCGTTATGGA
>JAUYHA010000018.1 GCA_030690265.1 Dehalococcoidales bacterium
AAACGGAGGAGCGCCAGCTCATTGCGGTCGAGATAATGAAACGTGCTGGGGCTCTGGAAGTTCTAGCACGGGTGTTTGACCTTAACGGTGGTGAGGGAAAGACAAATTAAGGGGGTGATGTATGGTATATCAAGAACCACAGCAGAGATTATTTGACTATCTTAGCCGGCGTGATGAGCTTCAGCTTAGGACTAATACGCTACTGGAGCAAGTGCTGGCTAGTTTACGGGGTGGCGGTGGTGGGGCATACCCGCCTCCTGGGGGATACCCCGTTCCTGGCGTTCCCACTCCCCCCTTACCATCCCCGACCCTTCGGAGTGGCGGGGCGGTAGCGGTCAAGAGGACGGTATTATTCGACCAGCTAAAGCCATATAATACCAGCTTCACTTATTATCCGACCTTTGACCTGGCTGATTGCGCTGAGGCTATTGAGTCGCTTCTTATCGTTGTGCTATCAACCTGCGATGTGGCTGTCACGGCTCAGGCTATTGGTTCGTTGGGACCGCAGGCTGATGGTGCGGGGGCTTTCGACATCGGGCCGTCAGAGTCGGTAGGGGTAATATCACGGATTGGTCTAGGCATTGACTTATCGGTGAACTGGTATCCTTACATCGGAGTTTCCATTGCCACTGGTGCGAGTGCGCCGACTGTTGGTGAAGTGGTAGCCTGGGCGTTTGCTAGGGAATATGGGGGATAGATGACAGTCGCAACTTTAAGACCAAACGCTGCTGGTGATTTACTTGGGCTGAGCCAATATCCCGCATCAGGGGCAAATTGGGATAAGGTGGCTGAGGCAGTCGAAGATAGCGGAGCGACATATGTCTGGACTGACCAGTCTGTCGCTTGGCAAAGGGACTTATACAATCTCCCATCTCTCCCCAGTGGAATACTTTTTATCGCATATATCAAAGTGATTTTCTGGGCTGAAAGGCTTTCAGGAACATCAGGTAGTGGTCGCACAATCGTAAAGACTGGAGGGACAGAATATGATGGCGGTCAGAATAACCTCACGACCGCTTGGGCAGAGTATTCTACAATTCACACAACAAATCCTCAAACAGGTGTAGCTTGGACAGTAGCCGAGGTAAATGCGTTACAAGTAGGAGTTAGATTAAAGGGGGATGGCACAAGCGGTCAATCTGCCTGCACCCAAATCTATGTTGAAGTTGTGCCGAGTCATGAATCAAGTCATCACCAACTCGGAGCATATAAGAGACAACCATAAGGGGGTAAGGATATGCCAGGAACACATTATGTAATAACATCGGGAATAGTGCCGGCCGTTGACGGCGAGTTGAATGATATTGCCTCTAATGTCATCGGTAACAAAGCCGATACCGCAATCCTTGTAAAAGACGATGTATCCAGTGCGATGCGTTATCTCAAAGGACTGATTGATGCTGCCGGCCCTGGGGGTATCATCCAGGGTGGAGTATTCAGGGGAGAGGTAACCACATATACCGATACGACCCACTTCAAGGTAGCGGCACTGGCAGGACAAGGGACTGGGGCTTTTATCCCGGTAGCCGGGGCTCCCTATGAGATATTTGTCTTTCAGGCTGACGGAGGGGCGCCAGAGGGCGAACAGACTCCGGTCGTAGCTTATACCTCCAGTGACGGAACATTCCAGCACTCCGCCCTTTCTGTGCCCTTAGCGGCTGGCGACATCGTTCTTATCATTCACCCATTGATTGCTTCCCTGGGAACGAAGGCGACGACTGGCGCTACCGGAGCCGTAACGACCGCTGATTACATCGCCGCCTATATCAAGCAACTGGTAACCAATACCTACCGATTGGCGGAGGCAGCCGATGGCACAGATGTATTCCCCGCCTCGGTAGCTGAAGACTCTCTTTTTGCCAAGTTACTCGGAAAGGGGAACCCGGCACTAGGCACATCATTCGATAATACTACGGATAGCCTAGAGGCGCTTGCTGACACTTTGGCTGCTATCAAAGCCCTGACCGACTTGATTCTTCCTGGCACTAAGATAGCTACCAAGACCAGCACTTCTACCTTGACCACCGGCACGCTATTTACCTGGGCTGGCAGTGTCCAGATAATCTCGATAATCGGTCGAGTAACCACGGTGATACAGGGGCAGGCAACGACTGTGAAACTCGGCATTCAGGCAGATGCCCTGACAATTCAGGACATCTGTGCCACGCTGGACATCAATGCCTTTGCTGTAGGCTCTATGCTTGGAATCACTGGTGCTTATGCCGATGCGATGCTTGGCACGACTGGCGTTCCGACTAAGGCACCGACCACGCCGATAAACGCCACCTGTATAACTTCTGGCATAATCAAGGTAACTTATGGGGCAGCTTCTACTGGTGCGATAGTTTGGGAGATATTATGGATTCCGCTTAATGCTAGCGGCTCGGTGGTGGCTGCGTAAGAGTAAATTAGGAGGGAAAGAGAAATGATAATCGCTTACCTTAATGGCAAACCCTTTTGGATGCGTCCCGATAAAGATGGTAACTATTCTGTAACTTTCAAAGAATCCATCACAGTGAAGGAATGTCGGATAGTGGATATAAATGTAAAAGCAATAACAGTGGCTGCATAGGAGATTGATGTATTATTACACCATCAAAATACCGCGACACCTTGACGGCACGATAGCCAAATACTCCCCTGGCTGGTTTGGCGTGATGGTTTTAAGCCCGAAGAATGTCACCGTCCTCATCTTCAACGATAAAGAAGGCTGGTTACTGGCTAGGTGTGATGACCTCTTTATCCCGCCAGAGGTAAAGGTTATCACTCAGACAGAAGCCGATAAACTGATGAGTGTAACACAGCAAGCCTCCAATGTCTTTGTTGGTGTTGCGAAGATAGCTGATAGGTGGGCGAAGCTAGAAGCCGATAGATTGGCAGAGCAAGTAGCTGAAAAGAAGTCTCTCTTTGATGCTGCGATAGAGGCGGTGCTAAATGGCGTCTAGATATTGGGTAGCTGGCTCAGGGAACTGGTCAGATAATACTAACCACTGGTCAGCGTCCAGTGGCGGTGCTGCCGGTGCTTCCAAGCCTACCAGTGCTGACGCTGTGCTTTTTGATGCTTCTTCCTTTTCAGGCGCTGGGCAGACGGTAACGGTAGATGAAACTTCTAGTTGTCTCTCTATGGACTGGACAGGAGCAACGAATAGCCCTACTTTAGCTTATAACGCCGCTCTCTCATTTTATGGAAATGTAACTTTTATTACTGCTATGAACATCACTGGATCTGGAGATTTTATCAGTGCGGGTGCAGGAAATACACTAACAATGGCGGGGCAAGACTTAACTAACAGGTTGCTTGTGAATTCAGGTGTTTTAACACTCTTAGATACCTTTTTATCTAGTGGCTTCGGTGATGTCACAATGAATGGCGGCACATTGGATACCAACGGGCAGACAGTAACAACAAGGAACTTTGTTTTGCAGGGGGCAACCGGAAAAACTCTTACAATGGGAGCATCTACGATTAACTGTGCTGCGTGGAACTATTCAGGCACTAACCTTACTCTCACCGCCAATACCGCAACCATCAATGTCTCAGGAACAGGTGCAGGTGCTTTCGGCAACGTCAACTACAACGGAGCGACCTTCAACTTCAACGGCACGGCACACACGCTGTCAGGAAGCCCGACTGGTATTGCTGCTCTAAACTTCAAACCTTCTGGAGCGCAGACTATTACCGCTACCGGGACAACTCAGACGGTAGCAACCGCCAGCCGAACAGGGACAGGACTAATAACCATCGTGGGCGGAACGTGGGTAAAGACAGGCGGTGGGATAATCGTTCTCAATAGGTTAAGCATCTCAAACTCTACAGCAATGCCTGGCTCTACCTGGTATGCTGTCGGCAGCACTAATGGAGGCGGTAACTCAGGCTGGGTATGGTATCAACAGCAAGGCATCGTCAATAAGTTAGTAGGGGCAGGAGTAATTTAAGGAGGCAAAAGACAATGGTAAAAAAGAACTGGTATCAAAGCAAACAGGTTTGGTTAGGCGTGGTAATCGTTGCTGGCGGTATCGCTGAGTATATTGGTGGTCTACCAGCAGGGGTATCAATCCCGACCGCCATTGCTGGTTGCCTCAGCATCATCGTGAGGTTTTTGACCAATCAGCCGATATCAGGAACGCCAGGAGCAAAGCCAAAGGAGTAAATAAATGCCGACAGACAAAGAATGGCAAGAACTACGGACGGATGTTCAGGAAATAAAAACCCTGCTAAAGGGCTACGATGGTAATAATGGTTTATGTAGTAAGGTAGCTAACCATGGAGCTAGTATTACTCGATTATGGCTCATCATTGCTGTCATCACTGGCGGAAGCGGAGGGGGCATCTTTGCTCTCTTCAGAATGTTTGTAGTAGGAGGCTAAAAACATGGCAGGCAAAAATATAGGTATAATAGCATTGCTGAGCTTTTTGGCTATCTTCTTGCTGGTAAAGTC
>JAUYHA010000133.1 GCA_030690265.1 Dehalococcoidales bacterium
TCAAACCGGTATCCATAGGGATTCTGGCAACTGGTCGGCAGCCCTCTCATGGTAGCCCGTTTGTGTAGTCCGTCTTTGGAGCCTTCGTCAGCCCGGTCGACCTGGAAAGCCTTGGCAAGGGTAATCAGTAGTGCCATAGCTTCCCCAAGCGTACCTGCTTGAACTGGAGAGTTTTTGGCGAGAATCTCGGTTTCAGCCTCCCGGAAGATATCCATGATCTGCGCCATCTGCCCCATGCGGCAGACGAAACGATCCAGGTGGAGAAGCCCGACAGCTCCAACTTCCCGGTTGCGTACCCACTTGAGCAGCGTCTGCATGTCTGGACAGGCCAAGATGTTCTTGGATGTCCAGTGGGTCATGATGATCTTATCATCCGGCACCGTCCAGCCCTGGTCTTCCAGCCACGCCTTCACATCGGCGACCTGGCTGGGGAGAGAAGGCTCCTGCCTGTTTTCCGTGCTGACTCTGGCCCATACGGCCGCAATCTTGTCACTCATCAGTCATTAGTACCTCCTTTAATAATATTCTCCCAGAGGGCGTCCCACTGGGGAGTGCGTTCGACGAAGTTAATACGAAAAATGGGATAATCCAATCCAAGGTATCGCTTCGCTTCGTCGAGACGAGAGTCAACCCATTCACCGTATCGACCGCCGGTGAGGATAGTATCAAGCTTCTCCAGTTTTTCCTTGTCGCCGCGTTCCAGAGCAATCTGGTAATCAACGATGATGTGATTCGGGTTTTCCGGGTCGCTCAGTATTTCACGAGCTTTTCCGGCAAAAACAATGCCATCTTCAGTACACTCCGCCAGTGCCAGGGCGCAGACTTGCCTCACAACAATATCAGCGTCCACTGGTAACCTGTCTCCTTGGGCATGTTTAATTACGCTTCTGGCTAACTGGTCGAGGCAGAATCCGGCTGGTACGGCATCATGAGCTTCAAAATACCCTTGGGCTATGTCTCTGCCGGCCTCACTATTGACCCGCTCGGCCATGTCGGGACACGTAGTGGAACCACCAACATAATCGATATTAAAAGACTCAGCACAACTTGCCATTAACCAGTCGGGAATCCTGCTTACAAGGTGGGTAGCCTTCTTTTTCTGCTGATACGACAACGGGCATACTTCCATAGCGGAGGTAAGCACCTCCCCGCAGCCAGGTTAACGCGGCCTGCCTATCGTCGTTTTTGGTTGCTATTGTTGTGCTTACATTACTCATATCATTTTCCTCCTTTTGCCTTCCCCGTCTTTGGCTCCTTTCCCTGAGCATCCTTCATCTCGGCCGCATGGTGCATCACCTCTCCCAGAAAGTGCATAAGCTCAGAGGTTACATGAGCAGGAGTATGTTCCACGACCCACTGGCTGAGGTTGCCGTTCAGGGTAATCTTATCCGTTTGTTGCCTCTCCTTTTCCGCCTTGAGAAATTCGTACAGGGTAGCGGCGTTGAGGGCGAACTCACGGAGAAGCTTTGAGCGGGATATGCCCTGACTCTTGGCTACGGCATCAAGCGAGGCTATGTACTCAGGCTCTATCCTGGCAGATAAAACATCCTTTTCACTGGCCATTTATTTCCCACCTTAAATACTTACTATTGCTTGGACATATTGTAAGCATATTCAGTCGCACTTGTCAAGTCATATCTGGCCTGTGACGTATCTCGTGCTTGGGCTAGCTAAATGGCGCCTCTCCCCATTGACAATGTATTAACGCCTATGTTAAGATAGATGTTAAGGGGGTCAATATGGGAAGGATAAAATCAATCGGGATGGCCGAAGCCAGGCCAAAACTCACCCAGCTTGTGGATGAGGTCTCCGGCGGCAGCGATCCATACCTTATCGTCTCAGGTAGCCGGGTGAAGGCGGTTCTCGTTGGTGTCAACCAGTATAATGATATGGTTGAGCGTCTGGAAGACCTCTCTGATGCTGCTGAGTTGCTCCAGGCAGAGACGGACCAGGAGCCGACAATGCCCTTTGATGAGCATCTGACGAAGTCAAAAGAGCTGAAGAGCGGTGTATCGACTGGAAGTTAGCCACACTGCCCACCGGCAGATTCGCCGGCTACCAACGCAAACCCAGGAGAGGGTTGACAGCGCTATTGCTCGTCTGGCTGAGAATCCCCGGCCGCCCGGCGCCAAAAAGCTAACCGCCAGAGACGGTTACAGGGTTCGTGTGGGTGACTACCGAGTCCTTTACCAGGTTGATGATGGGGCAAAGGTGGTCATCATCTATCGGGTGATGTCGAGAGGGGATGTCTATCGAGCTTAGACAGGCCATGCAGCCGGCTTTGCAGCAGTCGCTGGTATAAGTTAGAAAATCCAGCAACCTTTACATTGGGAATCAAAGAAGTATAGGTTATTGGTCTGAAGCGCCCTATTTACTAGCGGAATTAGGCGCGGAAGTCCAAGGGAGAGAGGTGTAGGCTCATACGAGTACAGTCCTGAGTATTAATTGCCCCACGTCACTCACGGTGGTAGAATGGCGATGTTGCATGTATTCTTATGACAAGTGATAGGATGGCTACGCTGTGGCTTTGAAGCAATTGCTCGCTGAGTTCAACTCCGCAATTGATGCGGAGATAGCTCTATTGGAGAAAGAGAGCGGGTCCAGCTCTCCCATACGAAGTTTTAATCTTCTTTTTACCGCGGCTATTGTTAGCTTCGAGATATCTCTAGACCACACCTTAACATCACGATGATTTGCCCTATATGTCGTGACGGCCACCGGGTCATTATCGACAGCTCCGATAACCTTGAATCCTGCTCTCTTCAACCCGACAGTCAGTCCACCACACCCGCAAAATAAATCTATCGCTGAAATATCCATATTATTTACCATGTGAAATGGTTCAAATTTTTATTCTCCGATTCGACACGAAAAATCCATGAGGTTGGTCATTATTCTTCGAACAATTCGGTGTCCTTTAAGGGAGGCTCTCTGAATTTCTCATTAAGTAACCTATTTATGGTTTGTTTAATCTTTTCTCTGGTGATTTCATTTCCGGGCTTATTCCCTGCTTCTACGTCAGAATATGTCTTTGGATCTAAATTGGCTGCCCGAGAAAAG
>JAUYHA010000194.1 GCA_030690265.1 Dehalococcoidales bacterium
CTGATGTGGTGCAACCCGCCACCAGCAGGCTATCGATGCCCATTGACCGCAGGCATGATAGCAAAGGCGTGCCGAAGAAGGCGTTAGCTTTTGTCTTGCTGCCAATCACCAGTTCTGAGGGCAGGGGGACAATCTCAGAAACGATTTCGTACCCTTCCAGGCGCGACTGAAGGTCAACAGCTTTCACGGTCTTTGAAGACCCACCGGATGGCTTGGTTGACCCCGTACAGAATTGCCTTGTTACCGCATCGTTGGCAGTGAATATTGGCGGAACATGTTGTTGGCGACAGGCTGCCAGCAGTTTCTGGATATTCTCCAGGGCGGTCCAGGCGGCTTGCCCACAGCTGGCCTTGTACTCGTCAACTGCCTCCATGACCGGCATCGGCCTGGAACCGACAAAGCCCCGCGTGACATCAATGATGAGCAGGGCTGGTCTGGAGCCATACTTCTGTCTGGCACCATATTTTAACTTCTGGTAGAGAGCCCAGTCAGCCTCCGGAATAATTTCTTCCCATCGTTTCATTGTTAACCTCCTTATCTGCTCGAGACTGGCAGTCAGGTCTTCTCAGTCGAGAGCGCTATTCTTCCCTCTTAGTACCCCATCGACTTCTTCAGATCCATGTCCATCCAGATATAGTTTATAAAATTATGGTTTTCACTTCCGGTGGAGGAGCAACGCCGCTGTGATTGCAAAGAACGTAGCTTTGCGCACTATCTCATTTTACGGCGCCTTTTACCTATGCCAATACCCTACATGCTTACACGCAAGCCCCGCTTTTTCCAGATGGCGACTCGCCTGATAGAGCGAGAAACATTTCAGTTATACCAGAAGGCAGCTCAACGGCTGGGCTATCAGGAAAGAAGTATTAAAAGTCAGTTTTGTCCTTTGCTCTGCCTGATGATCTGGACACAGAAACCCATCCAGGCTCTCACCCTCGATGATCTGAATACCTTCAGGCAGGAATTGCGTAACGCCTATATGGAATTGGCGAGTCGTTACAAAGGAAAACACCTTCAGAACGGTCTTCCCAAGAGGTGGGATGGGCAATTGAATATAATCCGAACCGTCCTCTTTCACATGGGAGTCTTTCCTCAACTGACCCGCAGCACACGAAGGGCCAGCTTCGAGAAACAATGGAAGGACATTCCGGCAGGCATCGGCGTCCCGGTACGCCGCTATCTGCAGCAGATGGCTTTGTCACTTCGCCCTGAGTCCGCCTACCAGGAAAAGGTCCGCCTCTTCCGATTTTTCTCCTGGCTGGCTCGCAACAATCCCGAGGTAACCAGGATCGAACACATCCAGCGATGCCATATTGAGGCTTACAAAGAATATATCCGATGGGCGCCTCTTCTGCATAAATCAAACGGTCCCGGAGATGTACTTTGCCCGACGACCAGGTATCACCTGCTCGCGGCCTTATACTATTTATTCATCCGTATCACAGAATGGCAGTGGCCGGAGGCTCCCAAACGGGTACTCGTGTTTCCTGGTGACTTTCCCATCCTGGACAGACCCTCTCCGAAATTCCTGGATGAGATAGCCGCGGCCAAATTCCTTCAGGCGGCACGAGAGCATCCTGACCTGTTTACCCGACTATGCTGTATAACTCTTCTCCTGACCGGTATGCGCCAGGGGGAATTCCTCGATCTAACGGCCGATTGCACGGTCCAGATCGGTGAGAATCACTGGCTCCGTGTACCGGTGGGAAAGATGCACAACGATAGATATATTCCGCTTCATCCCGAGGTAAAAAGCCTCTTGGATGAGTGGATAGCACAAAGCCCGCCGAAGAAACCTTATGATTTCCTGTTTGCCTCGCATGGCTACCGACTCGGGAGAGGCAAAGTAACTTTAGCTGTAGAACGTATTGGAAAGGCAGCCGGCATCAAGGAACACATCTCGCCGCACCGGCTTCGACATACCCTGGTTACCCTGGCCATTAACCGGGGAATGCCTCTGGAGAGCATCGCCGCTCTCCTGGGTCACCGGTCACTGTCCATGACCATGGTCTATGCCAGGATAGGCAACCGGACCGTCCAGCAGGAATACTCTCAGGTAAGCCAGCACCTGGAGGAGCTTTGCAACCGGGTGGACCTGTTAAATCGCCAACCTGCCTTGGTCGAAGGAGCTCAGATGCGCCGGCTGCGGCAGGATCACTGGCGGATGCTTGGAAACGGCTATTGCACCCGGCCGGATGGGGTCCCCTGTGAATACGAGACTATCTGCGAATCCTGTCCTTGCTTCTCAACCACCGTCGAATTTCTGCCGGTCCTACAAAAGCAGAAACAGGATGCCGAAGATAAAGGACAGACACAACGTGTAGATGTGTTTTCCAAGCTCATCCAGAGCATGAAATGAAGCTACTTGATTATTACCTGCATAATAGCATGTTTATCGTCCCTCTCCCGGGGAGAGACGAAACACAGGATTTATTGAAATGAAGCCAAGATAACGGTATAATAGTTCTTGGAGTAAACTGTTATATCAGTGAACTAACCTTCAAAAGAAAGGCATCACCTGACAGAAGTGGAGCAAAACACAGAAAACAACACTATTGAGAGTATCCTTGAGAACCTCTTCCATGTCCTTCCTATGGTGCACAAGAAGCTGCTGGGGATGAACCTGGGTGGTGTCACCGGAGAGCTTTCCCGTCTGCACCTTGCCATCATGGGCATACTCCAGGAAGAGACCCTGACTGTCTCTGAGGTTGCCAAAGGACTCGTCATACCAAAATCGCAGATGACGCACCTCATCGACCAGCTGGCGGACTGGAATATCGTGGTCAGACACCCTGATACCAATGACCGCCGCGTGACCAACATTTCGCTTACCGGTCATGGTAAGGAGGTGTTCGATGAGTGCCTGGGTATGATGAAGAATACTATCAGAGAAAAACTATCACATCTAACTCCAACTGAGTTGATTGAAATGGCCACAGCGCTGGAAAAACTGAAGAACATCGGAGCCAAGCTAGAATAGGAGAAACGGTGGCAACAGAGATACAGTCACAGCCGGTCGGTTTACGCTCATTACCCAGAAAGCAGATTATGATTACCTTTGTCGGGGTGATGCTGGCTATGTTTTTAAGCTCACTTGACCAGACGGTCGTTGGTACGGCCATGCCGCGCATCATCAGTGATCTGGGAGGCTTCAGCCACTACACCTGGGTGACTAGCATTTATATCATAGCTTCGGCTGTTGCAATACCAATTACCGGCAAGCTAACCGATATGTACGGGCGCAAGTTCTTTTATCTTGGCGGCCTGATAATCTTTGTCCTAGCTTCGTTATTCTGTGGTTTGAGTAATACCATGGCCCAAATCATTATCTTCCGGGGAGTTCAAGGAATCGGTGCTGGCGTCATGATGGCCAATGCCTTCACCGTGATTGGTGATATTTTCCCGCCAGCGGATCGTGGTAAATACCAAGGATTCATGAGTGGAGTATTCGGACTCTCCTCAATTATCGGACCGACATTAGGAGGATATGTCACGGACAGTCTGTCATGGCACTGGGTATTCTTCATCAACATACCTTTGGGGCTGCTTATCATTCTCCTGTTCTTCTTTTTCTTCCCTAACTTTCGCCCTGATAAGCTGAAGCACAATATTGACTACCCGGGCCTAATACTGCTGATATTGACCGTGGTACCGGCCATGCTGGCTCTTTCCTGGGGTGGTGTCGAGTATGCTTGGGGTTCGTGGCAGATAGTGGGGATGTTTGTTTTCTCGGCGGTGATGCTGGCTCTTTTCATCTTTGCGGAGAGCCGTAGCCGGGAGCCGATTATTCCCTTATCTCTGTTTAAAAACCGCATTGTGGCCATTTCCGAACTGGTGATATTCTTTACGGCCTTTGGCATGTTCGGCGGCATCATCTTTATTCCACTCTTCTTCCAAGGCGTGCTGGGGGCTACAGCTACCACCAGCGGCAACTTTCTAACACCGATGATGCTAGGCATGGTGGCGGGAAGCCTTATCTCGGGCCAGTTATTGTCCCGGGCCGGCGGGCACTACAAGCTGCTGGGGGCAATAGGTATCGGGATCATGGGAATAGGTATATTTCTGCTTTCCAGCATGACGGCGGAGACCACCAATGCCAGCGCTGTGGTTAATATCATCATCACTGGCATTGGCCTGGGGGTTACCATGCCGCTCTACACGATAGCAGTGCAGAATGCTGTTCCCTACAATGTGCTAGGGGTAGCAACATCATCCACTGCCTTCTTCCGTTCCATTGGGGGCGCAGTTGGGCTGGCAGTGTTTGGCTCGGTGATGAACAACCAGTTTGCCCTCGAACTTACCAATAAGCTTCCGGATGCTGTCAAGGCCTTGATACCGGTGGGGCAACTAGATACCTTAGCTAAAAACCCTCAAGCTTTGATGAGCCCGGAGGCTCAGGCACAGCTGCAGGTAATCCTGAACCACGCAGATCCGAGCGGCCGGCTTTTCCAGCAGATATTACAGGCACTGCGTGAAGCGCTCAGCTCGGCCCTGTCACAGGTATTTCTGTTCGCCTTGTTTGCCGTGGTGATTGCCTTCCTGGTTAACTTTTTCATCAAGGAAATAGCGCTTCGCAAGCATCATTAGGTTACTGGCCTACCATCGGTTTAAAAAAGGATGATTCGCAGACTCCGGAATCCGCAGTCAGCTACGCTTACGTCAGCGTGGAATTCGGAATGTCCGGGTTGCTAAAGGTTGTGTAACAAATACTCATATTGTTACCTCACCGTAATTAGGAAACCTTACGTTCCTGATACAGTCCAGATCTCTATGGAACAACACCTTGAACCTAAGTAAGCATGTTAGAATCAAATGCCACTTTTAGTTCGGGAATACATCTGATGTATAATACTCACTGAATAGTGCACCCAGACTGGGGAAAGGAGGCTAAACAATGCAACGAACATTAAAAAACGAGAAATATTATCGAAAGCTGTTTCTTGTTGCAGCTCTCTATGATTTTATCTTGGGTTGCGTATTTTTTATAGCTTTGCCATTCTTATTTGAAAACATTTTCAAGATTCCTGCTCCCAATTATCCTGCCTTTTTTCAGGCAGCAGCCGCCTTTATCATTATCATGGGTATAGGCTTCTATTTTGTGTACCTCAACCTGTACCGGAATATTGATATAGTAAGACTCGGGATTATCTTAAAGCTGGTGTATACAGCACTGGCATTTTATTATGTCTTTATCGAGAACATGCCCTGGATTTTCTCTATCTTTGGCTTTTTAGATCTAATCTTTATAGTATTTTTTGTTTTCTTTTTGCGTGCTGTTAAAAGGGAGACTCAGGCATGATTTCAGGAGAGATTAACATCATATTTGGTTGGGTCTGGATGTGTATTGGCTTCGTCTCTGGAATGACTCTGGGAATGTGGGCAGAAGGAGAGAAATGGCTCGGTGGATATGCTTCCATAACACGCCGTTATCTCAGATTGGCTCATGTAGCGTTCATCGCCCTGTCTGTGATTAATATCCTCTATGGGAAAGAACTGGGCTCCCCTGATATTCCTACTTATGTCAAAAGCATCGGCTCGCCCTTAATGATTTTTGGAGCTGCGGGCGTTCCCCTTGCCTGCATTTCTGCGGCATTCTTTAGAAAGACAAAGTACTTCCTACCTCTCCCGGCTTTGGCGCTCCTGATTGGAACCGCTATCCTGGTCATCGGCATGATATTCTAGCCACAAGAGTTGAACTATGAAGATAGCTCTTGTCTCTCCTAAAAGTCCCCCCTTGAGCCGAAATGTCGAGTTTCAGGATTTCCTTAAGCACTCGCCGGAAATGGAGTTCTATAGGCAATATTGGTCTGGCCTCGGCTCAGGGTTGTTGGTCATAGGCGCTTTAACACCAAATAATGTTGAACTCGAGTTAATTGACGAAGGTATTGAAGAGATAGATTTCAGCCAAGGTTATGACCTAGTTGCTATTACAGCAGTGACTCAGCAGGCTAACAGAGCATATGAAATTGCCAGAAGATTCAGAGAGAAGAATATTAGGGTCGTGTTGGGAGGCATTCATGCCACTATTTTACCTGATGAAGCCAAGCTTTACGCTGATAGTGTTGTCGTTGGAGAAGCTGAAAATTTGTGGCCAAAACTGTTAGACGATTTTAGACACAATAGATTAAGCCCCATTTATGCCTCTCAACAAGAAGTTGATCTCAAAGAATCTCCAATTCCAAGGTATGAACTATTAGAAGAAAAACCCTGTAAGATTGTCTGGGTGCAAGCCACCCGGGGTTGTCCGCACGATTGCAGCTTCTGTTGCGCCTCAAGAGTATATGGGTCTAAATACAGGCATAAATCAATTGACCAGGTCATTCATGAGATAAATAAGATACGCCAGATAAAAAAACATGCTCTCATCGGTTTTGCTGATGATAATCTCCTGTGCGATAAAGGTTATTCCCGTCAATTACTAGAAAAAGTTGTCGGTCTAAAGATAAAGTGGATTGGGCAATCAGATATTTCAGTTGCTGATGACAATGACCTACTCAGACTCGTTAAGAAAAGTGGCTGCGTTGCTCTACTGATAGGGTTCGAAAGTATTATTGAGGATAACTTAAGGGGGTTAGATTCGTCTAACTGGAAGTTCAAACATCTGAAAAATTATGTCGAAGGTATCAGAGCGATACAGGGTAATGGGATAGGCATCATTGGAACATTTATAGTCGGCTTTGATAATGATGATATTTCGGTGTTTAACAAGCTGGCCGCCTTCATAATTGACAATCATCTAGCTGGAGCACAGATTGCCGCCTTGACTCCTTTCCCGCACACAGAAGTCAGAAAAAACCTACTTACTGAAGGTAGAGTTTTGAATACTCTCTGGGAAAACTATACTCTCTACGATGTTAATATCAAGCCCAAGAAAATGAGCCCCCACGAGTTAGAAAAGGGGATCCTCGATACTTTCAAAAAAGTGTATTCACCTGGTGCTGCTATTGAAAAAGGTAGTTATTTCAAAAGTATCTTCTCTGAATTGCATCAGAAACCTAAGTGAAGCTTTTTAAACATAATAAAAGGGGGTAAATCATGAAAGTCGGTTTAATGGCATTAAGTGGAGTGAGAGTAAGAAACGAAAAGCTTGCAAAGCTAGGGGTAACTTTACCTCAATTTGTCTCAAGAGGGAAAGTTATTGCTCAGTTGCCTAGTCTCTCTCTCTTAATAATAGCTTCTGTAACCCCTGATGACGTCGAGGTAGATTATGTTGAGGTTCCGGACGCAAGCCAGGTTAAAGAGTTGAATCCTAGTTATGACTTGGTGGCAATAACTTCTTATTCGGCTCAGATCTATGAAGCTTACGAGCTTGCCCGTAGATATAAAGATGCCGGGATACCAGTAGTTATTGGAGGAACCCACGTAATAGCCGAACCGGAGGAAGCTAAAAGATACGCCGACAGTGTTGTCGTTGGGGAAGCTGAACCTCTCTGGCCTAAGATAATAGAGGATTTCAAGAATGGTCGTCTGCAACCGTTATATAAAGAAGATCACCCTGGAACTTATGATCTCGCCAATTCTCCAATGCCAAAATATGATCTACTCGAGCCGAAGAACTACAATAGGTTGACTGTCCAGACTTCGAGAGGGTGTCCTCATGATTGTGAGTTTTGTGCTGGCAGTAAACTCTTCGGTAGCGGTTTTAGACAAAAACCAGTTGGGTTAATCGTCAAGGAAATCAAAAAGATAAAAGAAAAGTGGCCCAAACCGTTTATTGAGTTTGCCGACGATAACACTTTTGTTGACAAGAAGTGGTCAAGGGATTTTTTAGAGAAGCTAATACCGCTTGAAATCAAATGGTTTGCTGAAACAGACATCTCTATAGCCGATGATAAAGAACTTCTAAAGTCGCTGTATCGTAGCGGATGTTATCAGCTTTTAATTGGACTGGAAAGCACAAGCAAAGATAGCCTGGATGGAATCGATACTCATAACTGGAAACTGAAGCAGTCTGACAGATATTTAGAGGCTATTGATAGAATACAATCAAATGGGATAACCGTAAATGGCTGTTTTATTGTCGGGCTTGACGGTGATACACCTAGCATTTTTGATGACATCCGGGACTTCATTGAGAAATCCAAGTTGCTCGAAGCACAAGTCACTATTTTAACGCCCTACCCGGGTACTCCACTGTATAAAAGACTTAAATCTGAAGGTAGACTGCTAAAAGATACTTACTGGGATCGATGTACTATGTTCGATATCAATTTCAGTCCTAAGAATATGAGTATTGAAGAATTGGAAAAGGGACTTTTGGGGATATTTAAGGAAATCTACAACGAGAAAGAATATCTAAAACGGAAAAGACACTACATGGATATCGTTAAGAAGCTACCCAGAAGAGTGGAATGATGGACAAATTAGAGCAGGAAATTCTCGATACTATAGCTGAAGAAGGAGACATAGATAGGGGTGAGATAACTCCAGACTCTAATCTTTATGATTTGGGTATTGATTCGTTGAGTTCTTTAGAAATCATGGTTGCTCTAGAAAAGAAGTATGATATTACCATTGCAGAAAAGAGGCTAAAGAACGTAAACAGTGTAAGAGAAATTATCAAGGTTGTTTCCAGCGAGCTTAGGAAGAAGCAGAGGAAACACTATCCCGCTTGAAACTAGGTGGTTAATTCGTCACAAACAGTGCACGCTGCGGGCTCTGATAGAAGAAGTAAGCATAGGTTAATTGAACCGGAACCGATTACGGCTAATCAGGCTTCTTCATATGGCTGGGACCGACTTCGGGATGCAACGTGAACAAGGGGTTTGACCAGAGATGTTCGCTGGATTCCACCCACTCCAGGCGCTTGAGCACCCAAAGTACATCAGGAACGAGTGATAGCGCATGTGCAAATAGTTCGCCGCCCGGATACTCGTCTCCTGAGCACAGGCTTGACGCCTGCGAGGTTCAGTCCTTATAATTCGACATGCCCCTCAAACTGTCGTCCGACCTATGCTGAAGGGATTAAGGAGGCAATATGTACCAGTTCCCGGCTTATATGTGGCTCTGGTTGCTCCCGTTGCTGGTGTGGTCAGCGGTATGGAAGGGAATAGCGCTGTGGCGGGCGGCCAGGAGCGGCAGCCTCGCCTGGTTCATCGTCATGCTCGTCGTCAATACCGCCGGCATACTCGAGATTGTATATATCCTCGCCTTCAGCCGGAATGTGGCAAAGTCGCAAGCCCCACCTGCCCCTTAGTTCTCCGGCGAGCCGGCTACAAGGGATTGTGTACTCATAGACTCGTAAGCAGGCCGAGGCCAGGCGAGATGACTCGCCAGTTGGTGCCGGCAGTATGACCGGACGGCGGAGCCGCTGGAGCAGGGCTGGGAGATATTCATGCGCTTCTTTGATGAACAAGTAACCAGGCCAGCATGACCTGCCCCTCGAAAAGGAGTCCAGTTATAATATTAGTAAATTTGGACAAAAAGGGGGAGTAAACGTGATGAAGAAGACATTAATATCTTTATTAATAATACTGCTGCTGGTGTTGCCACTGGTAGCCTGTACTCAACCAGCAGAAGCCGGTGTAGTCAAATCAGATAGACCAAGAATAACTTCGCCGGATGTCAGCCCGGCTGAAGAGTCGTTACTGATTGAAGGAAACAGCGCTTTCACCTTTGACCTTTATCAGGCGCTTAGAGAGAAGGATGGCAATCTCTTTTACTCTCCACACAGCATCTCTCTGGCCCTGGCGATGACATATGCCGGAGCCCGTGGCGAGACCGCCCAGCAGATGGCTGATACCCTTCACTTCAACCTTTCCCAGGACAATCTCCACCCGGCCTTTAACAATCTGGATATCGAGCTTAGTGAGCGAGGCCTGGGTGCCCAAGGAAAGGACGACGAGGGATTCAGGCTCAACATTGTTAACGCCATCTGGGGGCAAAAGGATTACAGCTTTCTGCCGACCTTCCTCGATGTCCTGGCGGAGAACTACGGTGCCGGGCTAAGAACACTGGACTTCATCAAGGAAACAGAAAATTCCCGCGTCACCATCAATGATTGGGTCAGTGGCCAGACGGAAGGGCGTATTGAAGACCTTATCCCGCAGGGTGTGATTGACGCAGCGACTCGCCTCGTACTAACCAACGCTATCTATTTCAATGCCGCCTGGCAGTACCCCTTCGGTGAGACCATGACAGCGGATGGGCTTTTCTACCTGCTCGACGGTGGACAGGTAACCGTGCCGCTGATGAAGCAGACAGAGTCATTCGGCTACACCGAGGGTGAAGGATACCAGGCAGTTGAGTTGCTCTATGACGGCGGCGAACTCTCTATGGTCATCCTCCTGCCTCGAGCTGGCCAGTTCGAGGCTTTTGAAGAGGCTCTTAAGGTTCAGCAAGTTGATGACATCATAAAGGGTCTGCAAAACACCCAGGTCACCCTGACGATGCCCCAATTTGAATTCGACTCAGACTTCAGCCTGAAGGATATCCTCACCGGGATGGGCATGCCGATTGCCTTTTCTGGTGGCGCGGATTTCTCTGGGATGACTAGTTCACCGGACCTGTTCATAGATGAAGTGCTACACAAGGCTTTCGTCTCTGTAGATGAGGCAGGCACAGAAGCGGCGGCTGCCACGGCAGTGATTATGAAAGAGACAGCAATGCCGGTAGACCCGCCAGTTGAAGTTACTATAGACCGCCCCTTCATCTTCCTGATTCGTGACATTGATACGAGTGCCATTCTCTTCGTCGGGCGTGTCCTAAATCCCGGTGACTGAGCAAACGTTACCTGTATTGCACGAAGGCTTGCTTTGTCGCTCTCGGGAAATGACTATCTTTAAACTCAGGTAACATTCAAGTAAAATGGGACGCCCGAAGAAGAGCGAGTCAACTTGAGGGCGTGAAAGAGTGTTGTGGCAGGGTAATACCCTGGGTGATTGGCTTCAAAAAAGTGGGACGAGGAACACTCAAGTTGTGAAGTATATCGAAGTCTTTTCGAATGACATTTCAAATCT
>JAUYHA010000001.1 GCA_030690265.1 Dehalococcoidales bacterium
AGGGAGGTGATAGAAGACTGGAGAAAGGATTATAATACCGTCAGGCCTCATAGCGCGTTGGGTGGACTGGCACCCCAGGAATTCATGGCACTAGACGGAAACGCTAAGATGCAGATGGCACTAAGACTGGGGTAAGGTCAACGCTGGTTCAAGAATGACCTGTGCAGTGCTGCAGTATCAAGTAAGAATATAAGTTCCTTTGGGGTTCCCTTCACTTGACAGAGATTAACGCTTATGTTAACATAAGCGTTAAGGAGGGTAACATGAACAGGATAAAATCAATCGGAATGGCCGAGGCCAGGCCAAAGCTCACTCAGCTTGTGGACGAGGTCTCCGGGGGTGGGGAGCCCTACCTTATAGTCTCTGGCAGCCGGGTAAAAGCAGTTCTCGTAGGGGTTAACCAGTATAACGACATGGTAGAGCGCCTGGAAGATCTCTCTGATGCGGCCGAGTTACTCAAGGCTGAACTGGGCCAGGAGCCGACAATGCCTTTTGAAGAGCATATGACGAAGACGAAAGAGATGAAGAGTGGTATATCGGCTGGAAATTAGCCACACCGCCCACCGGCAGATTCGCCGGCTCCCAGCGCAAACTCAGGAGAGGGTCAACAAAACTATTGCTCGTTTATCTGAGAATCCCCGTCCACCCGGAGCTAAGAAATTAACCGCAAGAGATGGCTACAGGGTTCGTGTAGGGGACTACCGGATCCTTTATCAAATCGATGATGGGGCAAAGGTGCTCATCATTTATCGAGTGATGGCGAGAGGTGATGTCTACCGAGCCTAGACGGCCCATACAGACTCTCTTATAGAGGGGATGACAAAGCCAGCCCGGCTCCGACTGACTGTAAGGCACAAATATCCTATCAAATAAGCGTCTTCTTTTCATCATACGAAAAGATGAAATGTTGGATAATCAATAATATGAGATGCTTTTTAAAAGGTCACTAGCGCCACCACGATTCGAATTCTGGGTGGTCAGCCATTAAAGGTAAGAAGATTTACCTCAAATTAGCTTCGGCTTCTATAATCAATCACTTTGGTCTGAGTTCAGAATTGGTAATTGTATTACCCTCAAAATAACAATGCGAATCCACCAGATCCACTTTTATGTGCTATTTTTTAATCTACAAAGTTCTACTTTTGTCGTTTTCCCCCATGACACGTAGTTATCATCATACAAGGGGATTCGAACTCCTCCAGTCAATTGACAAACTTCGCCGGAATGGATAATATATTCCCAAGCATAATCCTTAGTATTTGTTTAAATTTATTAGTAGTGTTGGTTGGACAAGTATCAGTGAAAAAAGTAATCTGGCTCGGCGTTCTTATGGCGGTGGTCATCGTGGCTTATTTCATTGCCGGTTATTTCATGGGAAATCTGCCCGTCGCTTCGCGGTTGCTAGGTACGAACCAACCCAGGGATCTCGGCATAGAACTCTCCGTTGATAACGCCTTCGACGGGCTGTCCAGCCTTAACCATCCACTTTCCACAGCGGATCTCCAGGCAATAATTGATAATCCCGGCATATACACAACCGTTAAAACGACGATCACAGACGAACAAGCCTCTTCGCTAATCTCGACCATCGACTTTCCCGTCAAGCTCGTCCAGATTAAATTCGGTCCGGGCGGAAGCGTCGAGTCTTCCGGCATCATCAATATCAGCCAGTTCCAGGACTTGATGACACGGGCGGGGGCTTCCAGCGAGGTTATAAACACCGTCATGGACTACGTGAGTAAAATGGACTGGGCCATCTACTACGTCTCCGGCCAGTTCGGCATATCCAACAACCAGGTATCACTGGACGTTGATAAGCTGGAAATCGGCAGGATAGTAGTTCCGGAAAGCCTTCAGGAACAATTAAACGATAACATGGGCTCAGTTGAGAGGTATATCTCAAACGTATTGACTGCTCAGGGTTATAACATCAGGGAAATGTCTGTTACCGACGGCCAGATTAGAATGGATATGGACAGGCCGCTCAGTAGCCTTGAACCGTGGCTAAAGTTCGTACAGTAGCATCAGCCCATAAGGAAAGGAGACACCAGTGACAGAGATAGACAGGCGTAAGTTTCTGAAAGCGGCTCTCCTGTCCGCGCTGGCTGTGCCGCTCGTCGGCTGCAGTGGATACTCGGACCAGATGACGCTGGACGAAATCATGGACCTGCTGCGGCGGAAATTGGACGAAGTAAGCGACGAATCTGACGACGAAGAATTCGGCGATGTAACACTCGCTCTGACATATCCCGCCGGAAGAAGCCCAAACGTCTTCACGAGCGGGTGGGTGTTCGGAGCCAGGTGTCTGGTTAAAAAAGGCGGCGGCGAAGAGGAATTGTCACACCTGGTCAAATGGAGCGGTACGGGTTCGTTCAATCCTCCCACCGGCAAACTCTCCCGTCCGGTGTTCAACTCGGAGGGAGCGAATACCATCACGTTGTCGGTAGAAATTGGTGGGAAAACACACGAGAAGACGGTCACGGTTAATGCCGTATCGCCCGCCGTATATGCCAGCGTAGGCACCATTGCCCACTGCCCAGCCGATGCGCACGGCTGTCCCGCCTGCCCCCATCCTACAAAGGGTCCCGTTATCACCGGCAGTCCGAATGTCCTCATAAACGGTAAGCCCGCTGCCAGGGTTGGAGACACAGGAGTCCATGCCGCTTGCTGCGGCCCTAACACTTTTAAGGTAACAAGTGGAGATTCCAGCGTGCTGATTAATGGCCGACCTGCTGCTAAGATAGGCAGCACCACTCAGCATTGCGGCGGAAACGGCACAATTAAAGGTTAAGTCTGATAAGCCGTTCTCAATGCTCGTTTAGAGGTCCCCCTTTATGCGTCATGACGCTCTGAATTATTTAGACCTTTATTGCACTCATTGCCGTGCTTTCGATGGGGAAGTGAAGCAGCACAGGGTCATGCTCGTCCCAGAAGAAATGTTTGGCGACTACGTCGTCACTGGATGGCTCGAATGCACACACTGCGGTAAGCGCTACCGGATAATCGACGGGGTGCCCTGTTTTATAGAGAGTTTTTCAGGAGATAAGGATTTAGCGGCGCAGTATATGGACGCGCATTACGGTAACATCAACAGCGGTTACTGGCTTGAGATGGAAAGTATTGAGACCGGCGGGCTCTGCCTGGATGTCGGGTGTTCCGTGGGAAGGTATACTTTTCAATGTGCCCGGGACGGATTTGCCGTCGGCATAGACGTGAACCTGGAACTGCTCAATCTGGCAACGGCAGCCCAGCGCAACAAGAAGATAAGCTACACCCGGAAAACGAGGGCGCTGGCTCATGCGGAGATAAGCTCCGATTTCAGCCCTTCAGATAATGTGTTATTTCTCCTCGCGGATGTCCTTAATCCTCCGTTCAGGATGGAAACCTTCGATTTCGTCAGCGCTCTGAACTTAATCGACAGTGTGAGTAATCCGATGATTGCCCTGGGGCAGATAGACGCCATGTTAAAGCCGGGAGGCAGGCTGTTCCTGAGCACGCCTTATGCCTGGGACGCGGGCATCAGTACAGGATGGCTCGAGACCGAGGAGCTGGAACCCCATTCTTTCGTAAAAGAGACTCTAACCGGAAAACAGGTAGCGGAGTGTGGCTTTAACTACAACATTCTTACGGAGAGAACCGGCATCCCCTGGTACTTACGAAAAATGGACTCCCAGTATTTTTTGTATTATGTAGACGTGATTTTAGCCGATAAGCTCCAAGCTGGCAACCAGATCACACAGCTTTAGTATCAATTGATATCAGCTTCCATTAGAGAGGACTCGATCTCTACCTTGCCGTTTTGTGCCTGTATTGAAATAATAGCTGTGGCGGGGACTATTAAGCACATGACTTTTTGAGTAGCTCGCGTAATTTAGGAATTAAGTCAGGCTGCAAAAAGTTCGATATGGTTCCAGAGTCCCCAGCCAATCAAGAAGCTTTCCGAACTTCTGTTTGAGAAAAAGGCATTACTTCCAGCCCTACAGCAACTTCTCACAAACCGAACATAACCATTGTGGACGTCAGTTGGTTCGAGTCCAGTAAAGTGGGCCTTGGGGGACAGTTCCCGAACTTCTATTTGAGAAAAAGGAATTGATTCCTATGCTTCAACAGCTCATATTATCATACCACACGTGAAGGTGAAACGTGAAACAGCGTTAAAAGTCAATGCATTGTTCAAGGCCGATACTGTAGACCTGCATGTGAAAAGGTAAAACTAAAACCTTCTCCAAGACATTCGTTCTTTCCCATAAGACCAGGTATTCCGTCTCTGTACCCGGTCACTTCGTCAAGAGAGCCTACTGCTTTCCGTACTGAGTTAGTTGAGAGAGTAGTCATTAAAGGATATACTTATGTCAGAATGAGCGAAAACATAATTCTTGTTGTTGAGGATGACCCGAACTTGCTAGGCACTCTCGAATATAATCTGAACAAAGAGGGCTATTCAGTTATCACGGCTGTAGACGGCGCTCAGGCTATAGAAACCGCTCGGAGAGAAAAACCGGGCTTGCTTGTCCTTGATGTAATGCTGCCGAAAATGAGTGGTTTTGAGGTCTGCCGGATTCTGCGTAAAGAGATGACCGTCCCTATCCTGATGCTGACGGCTAAAGACGAAGAAGTCGATAAGATAGTCGGGCTGGAAATCGGGGCGGATGATTATATGACCAAGCCATTTAGCATGAGGGAACTGCTTGCCCGCATAGGAGCAATGCTTCGCCGAGCAGAAATGGGCGCGACACAGCCGTCCCCTGAATATAAAACACTAAAGATTAACGAGCTGGAGATTGATGTAGAACGGCACCAGGCTTTCCTTAGAGGAGTAGAGCTAGAGCTCTCTCCTAAAGAGTACGAATTACTGGCCTTCCTGGTTAGGAATAAGGGGTTAGTCTTCAGCCGGGAACAGCTTCTGGAGAAGGTGTGGGGATACGACTATGCCGGTGATAGCCGGACCGTGGACGTGCATGTCCGCTGGCTCAGGCAAAAGATAGAGAGCAACCCATCAAAACCGGTGAATCTCGTCACGGTGCGGGGTGCCGGATACAAAATGGTTGATTGAAAATGTTCCGTGGCATTCAATGGCGTATTACAATATATTTCGTACTGCTGGTACTGGTTATTATGGGTATTCTCGGGGCGTACATCGGTACTTCCGTGAAAAACTCCCAGCTTGATAGCCTGCGCACCCGACTGGAAAACGAGAGCAGGATTACCGCCGAAACCAGTTTGCCGTTCTTTATCGACCAGGATAAAAAGGATGGCCTGGATGTCCTGGCTAAAAAACTGGGTGGAGAAATACAGGCCAGGGTTACCATCATCGCCCTGGACGGCACCGTGCTGGGCGATTCTGAAGAAGACCCGGCAGTGATGGAAAACCATGCTAACCGGCCTGAAATAAGGGAAGCACTGGCTACGGGCACAGGTCAAAGCACCCGCTACAGCACTACTGTGGAACGCGAGATGATGTATGTTGCTGTTCCCATTTCTTTTCAGGAAGAGATTTTAGGCACCGCCCGGGTCTCGCTCCCGTTGACCACGGTGGAAAGTCTGGTTAACCGGGTGCGGTATAGCATAATAGTGGCGACCATAATAGCCACGGTTTTGTCAATACTGGCAGCCTGGCTCATTGCCCGAAGGACAACCAAGCCTATAAGGGACGTAACCGCAGCCTCGCTGAGAATAACGCGGGGAGAGCAGTTAGGTGAAACGATTTCAACGCGGGCCAGGGATGAAGCAGGGGACCTTGCCCGAGCTTTTAACCAGATGTCCCGGAAATTAAAAGAAATGGTCGAAACCATCTCCGAAGACAGGGTCAGGCTAACTGGTATTCTTGAGAATATGGCTGACGGCGTAATAATGACAGACACGGAAGGAAACGTTATCCTCACCAATAAAGCTGCCAGAAATATTTTTCACATCAGAAGTGAAAAGCCCACGGGACCTGTCATAGAAACAGTGCGGGACCACGAAGTGAATCAGGTGATAAAACTGTGCCTGGAAACCCGCCAGGAACAGATAGCCCAGTTCGAATCCGGCATCTCGAACAGATTTCTAAGGGCTATTGCTTTGCCGGTTAGCGGCGCCCAGATTAGTGGGGCACTATTACTGCTCCAGGACCTCACTGAACTGCACGGGTTTCAGACGATGCGGCGAGAACTGATTGGCAACATTTCCCACGAGTTCAGGACGCCTCTGGCAGGAATAAAAGCAATGGTTGAGACCATCAGGGACGGGGCCATCGACGATAAAGAGAAGGCACAGGATTTCCTGCTAAGGATAGATAATGAAGTCGACCGTTTGGCTCAGCTAGTATCCGAACTCACCGAACTGTCACGTATTGAGACTGGCCAGGCTAAGCTTAAGTATGAGCAGGTCAATCTCAACGAGTTAATAAACGAGGTAGCTACCCAGCTTACACCGCAGGCAGAAAGGAAGCAGCTGACTATTTCCACAGAATTTGCCTCTGATATACCCATTGTTCTGGCCGACAGAGAAAGAGTCCGCCAGGTCATTGTCAATCTGCTTCATAATGCCATCAAGTTTAGTGATTCTGCTGGACGAATAACAATAACCACCAGGGTAACCGATAACGCCGTAGAAACTGACATATCAGATACCGGAGCCGGAATTCCGGAAGAAGACCAACCTCACATATTCGAGCGCTTTTACAAGGCGGACAAAGCCAGGGCTGGAGGAGGTACCGGGATGGGTTTGGCCATTGCGAAACACATAATCGAAGCCCACAACGGGAAAATCTGGGTCAAGAGCGAGGAAGGAAAGGGCTCCACCTTCAGTTTCAGTCTGCCTGCACAAATACCTATTTAGAATAACTGAAAATTTAACCAAATCTTAACAAAACCTTAAGCCTGTCTTAAAATCGCTGGATTATCTTAAAAGAAATGAAAGAGGAAGGCTTGAGGCTTTTTATTATGTCTTTCCAAACCAAATGTATCATTGGCACTCAACAGGGAAAACCTTTACCACAATTTAACAGCACCTTAAACAGACCTTAAACAACAGCAGTTATTATGAGTATAGAAGGAGGTAGAAAATAAATAAAAAGGAGAAAAACAAGTTGAAAATGTTAGGGACTAAGAAAAGACTGCTGTTGTTTATGTCCGCACTGATATTGACCGGTCTTGGCCTGGCCGGCTGTGCAGGAACGGAAACAAGCGACACTCAAACCTCACAGTTGAGTGGCACAATCGAGATTGATGGCTCCAGTACGGTATTCCCGATAAGTGAAGCCGTGGCCGAAGAGTTCAACAAGATTCATCCCCGAGTCATGGTGAATGTCGGCGTCTCCGGAACAGGCGGTGGCTTCAAACGCTTCACCGTTGACGAGACGGATATATCGGACGCTTCCCGCCCCATCAAGTCCTCGGAAGCCGAACAGGCTGCGGCCAACGGCATCGATTACCTGGAGTTGAAAGTAGGCACGGATGGCTTATCTGTAATGGTCAATCCTCAGAACGACTTCGTCGACTACCTTACAGTTGAGGAACTGAAGAGAATCTGGGAACCCGGCTCAACGGTTGATTCCTGGGATGATGTCCGTGCCGGATGGCCTGAGCAACCTCTCAACCTCTACGGTCCAGACACCGACTCGGGCACCTTTGACTACTTCACCGAAGAAATCATGGGGGAAGCCCGCGCCAGCCGGTCTGACTACACGGCCAGCGCCGATGACAATGTGCTGGTGCAGGGAATCGCCGGCGACCGTAACGCCCTGGGTTACTTCGGCTACGCTTACTACGTGGAGAACCAGGATAAGCTAAAGCTGGTGGCTATCGACAGCGGCAACGGTCCTGTCCTGCCCACGAAGGAGACAATTGAAGCCGGACAGTACACACCGCTTTCCCGTCCCCTGTTCATCTACGTAAACAGGAAAAGCCTGGAGCGGCCTGAGGTAAAGACCTTTGTCGAGTTCTACATGGAACATGCCGCCGAACTGGTAGCCGAGGTCGGCTATATCAAGCTCGAAGACCGGGTATACCAGGATAATCTGGCGAAGATAAAGTAGGAAAATAGAAAAGGTAAATATCTACCTCCTTTCCGGGGAATGGCGAAATATATCGAGAAAGCGAAAAAGCGCCATTCCTTATGCTTTTTAGATAACTATGGAACAGGATATAAATAGAATCAGCATGCCGGTCGTAAAACTGGGAACGCGAGCTAAAAGCTCCCGCGGTCGGCGGCAGGATATCGAAGGCAGAGTAGTACACTGGTTGCTCTTTGCCTGTGCCCTGATATCAGTAGCGACCACTATCGGCATCGTCGTTAGCCTGCTTTCCCAGGCGGTGGGGTTCTTCCGTGAAGTATCTGTCTGGGAGTTCCTTACCGGCACCCGCTGGGCGCCGATTCTCGTCCCTCAGTCATTCGGCGTCCTGCCTCTGGTAACGGGGACACTGCTGGTGACCATCATTGCCGCTGCCGTAGCCACGCCGGTGGGTATGGCAACGGCCATATTTCTTTCCGAGTACGCTCCTGACCGCGTGCGGCGGATAATAAAACCGGCTCTGGAGCTGTTGGCTGGAATTCCTACCGTTGTTTACGGCTATTTCGCCATCACCTTTGTTAGCCCATTACTGCAAAAAGTGTTCCCCGATATGCTGATTTTTAACGCTCTCAGCGCCGGACTGGTGATGGGGTTAATGATAATTCCGATGGTCTCGTCTCTCAGTGAAGACGCCATGCTTTCAGTGCCGCGGGCTCTTCGTGAAGGGGCTTATGCGCTCGGAGCTACCCGGTTGGAAGTAGCTTTGAAGGTGACGCTTCCGGCGGCTCTTTCTGGTATTATTGCTGCCTTTATCCTGGCTATTTCCAGGGCAATAGGCGAGACGATGCTGGTTACCATCGCTGCCGGGGCTACACCCAAAATGACCCTCAATCCTCTTGAGAGCATTCAGACAATGACCGCTTTTATTGTCCAGCTAAGCCTGGGAGAAACTCCTCATGGCTCTCTGGAATATAACACCATTTTCGCTGTCGGTTTACTCCTTTTCGTGATGACCCTGTTGATGAACCTTTTAGGGCACTGGGTAGTCCGCCGCTGGCAGGAGAGGTACTGATGCAATCAAACATGGGATTATTCCGACGCCGTTTGCCACTGCGTAAGGGGATTGGCGATTTTGCCTTCGTACTCTTTCTGCTGGCTGTTTTAGCTGGTATCGCCGGTCTGGTTACGCTACTGGTGCAGGTGTTAGCTCAGGGTGTTCCCTGGCTGAGCTGGCACTTCCTGACCGACTACTCGTCTCGTCACCCGGAAGAGGCAGGCTTGTTTTCCGCTCTGATGGGTACGGTCTGGCTGATGGGTCTGACAGCCCTATTCACAGTGCCAGTCGGTGTCGGCGCGGCCATTTACCTGGAAGAGTATGCTCCCAAGAACTGGCTGACCCGCCTTATTGAGGTCAACATATCCAATCTGGCAGGTGTACCTTCGATTGTTTACGGCCTGCTGGGTCTTACCATCTTCGTTGGCTGGATGTCTCTGGGCAGGAGCCTGATGGCAGGAGCGCTCACCCTGGGCTTGCTGGTACTACCGATAGTCATATTAGCTTCACGAGAGGCTATACGTGCTTTACCCTGGACCTACCGTGAGGCTGCTTACGCCCTAGGCGCCGACAGGTGGCAGGTAACCAGGGGGGTGGTGCTACCGGCAGCTTTCCCGGGGATTCTCACCGGAGTTATCCTGGCCATGTCCCGGGCAATCGGGGAGGCCGCCCCGGTTATCGCGATAAGTGCCCTTGTCTATCTAACCTTCATCCCGTCTAGTCCACTGGACAGATTCACTGTGTTACCGATTCAGATATTTAACTGGGTGACGCGTCCCCAGGATGATTTCCGCGGACTGGCCGCAGCGGGCATAATTGTCCTGCTGGTAATCCTTCTCTCAATGAACGCTATCGCTATCTACCTCAGGAACCGCTTCCAGATAAGGTCAGAGGAGTAATATGAGCGACTCGAATATTATTGAAGTTAACGGACTCAACATGTGGTACGGCAACTTCCAGGCCCTCAAAGATATCAGCTTGACGGTTTTGCGCAATAAGGTTACGGCACTTATTGGTCCATCGGGCTGCGGGAAAAGCACTTTCCTGCGCTGCTTCAACCGCATGAATGACCTTATTCCCGGGGCGCGGGTAGAAGGGAAGATACTCTTTGACAAGCAGGATGTTTATGCGAGTGAGGTGGACCCAACCGAGATACGTACCCACATCGGCATGGTCTTTCAGAAGCCGAATCCATTTCCCAAGTCCATTTTTGATAATGTGGCTTTCGGGCTGCGCACCAATAGCTACCAGGGTAACCTGGCTGAAGCCGTCGAGTCATCGCTGAAGCGGGCGGCTCTCTGGGACGAGGTGAAAGACCGTCTCAACAAGAGCGCTCTGGCCCTTTCCGGCGGGCAGCAGCAGAGACTGTGCATCGCCCGCGCCATAGCTATAGAGCCGGAGATAATCCTGATGGATGAACCCTGTAGCGCTCTTGACCCGGTAGCCACCCTCAAGATAGAAGACCTGATGAGAAATCTGACCGAGGATTATACTATAATCATAGTCACTCACAATATGCAGCAGGCAGCCAGGGTATCGGACGCAACGGCGTTTATGACTATGGACGATGACAGGGCTGGAGTATTGGTGGAGTTCGGAGCAACCTCCGAACTGTTTGCTAATCCCAGAGACAAACGTACCGAGGATTATATCACCGGCCGATTCGGCTGAAGTCCGGCAGGAGGTGTTAAAGATGGAGATCAGGACAGCCTTTCATAAAAAACTGAGAGAAATTCAGGATGATGTTCTCGACATAGGTAGCATGGTGGAGAAAGCAACAAGCCGTTCTATTGAAGCGTTGAAAGAGAGAGACCTGGATAAGGCGAACGAGGTAATAGCCGATGATGCCAAGGTAAACCGGAAACGGTTCAATATAGAGGAGAAATGCGTCCAGCTAATTGCCACTCAGCAACCTATGGCTGGCGACCTGCGGGCCATTATCGGGGTTCTCAATATAATTACCGAGATAGAACGAATTGGCGACCACGCCGAAGGTATTGCCAAGATAGTGGTGATGATAGGCGATGAACCCCCTCTTAAGCCATTGATTGACATACCCCGCATGGCGGGAAAAGTAAATGATATGCTACATCGGAGCCTTGATGCCTTGATAAACCGGGATGCTGATGCAGCCAAGCAGATTGTTGGTGAAGACGATGAGGTTGACAACCTTTATGACCAGGTGTTTCGTGAGTTACTTACCTTTATGGCCGAAGACCCGAAGACCATAACGCGAGCCACTCGTCTGATATGGGTGGCGCACAACCTGGAACGCAGCGCTGACCGGGTAACCAATATCTGCGAACGGGTGGTATATATGGTAACAGGTAAGATGGAAGAGCTAGATGTTTCAAAGTACTAGCCGAGCATTCAATAATGTCTATGTATTCAGGAGTACGGGAGATAAATTTGGGCAATCTGGTAACTTCATTCCCAAATAAGCAGACTAGATTAACCAAACCTGGGAAAATGATATAAGTATTTGAAGCTAAGGTGTGGTAATGATATTACCTTTCCGCATGGTTTTGTATGGTGGGCCTTGGGGGACAGTTCCCGAACTTCTGTTTGAGAAGAAAGGAATGATTCCGAAGATACATCAGTTGCTTGTCTCTTTTAAGGGAAAGTGTGATTATTCTCTAAACACCCCAAGATAAATTTCTAGTTTTGGAAGTGCATTTGTCAAATAAGCTTTCCCCGTATTGCTGACTTGAGTGTCATAGAGGAAAAGCTGTTGTAAAGAGGTTAATCCCTTGAGATATCTTAGTCCGGTGTCACTGACTTTGGTATCGCTGAGGTGTAGCGTCTGCAACGAAGTCAATCCTTTGAGATACACCAACCCGGCATCGCTGACCTTAGTGTGCATGAGGTCTAGTATTTGTAGCGATGCTAATCCCTTGAGATTAGCAAGTCCAGCATCGCTGACTCCGGTATCACTAAGGTCTAGCTTCTGCAGTGAGGTCAGTCCTTTGAGAGAAGGAAGCCCTGCATCACTGACCCGGAGGCCAATTAGGTCTAGCAAACGCAATGAGGTCAGTCCTTTAAGATATTCCATTCCGGTATCGGTGACTTGAGTGCCATGGAGGTCTAGCTTTTGCAGCGATGTCAATCCTCTAAGATAAGCAAGTCCCGCATCACTGACACCAGTGCAGTCCCCAAGATATAGCTCCTGCAGCGAAGTCAATTCTTGAAGATGTCTCAGTCCGGCATCACTGATTCGGGCGCCATAGAGGTCTAGCATCTGTAGCGATGCTAATCCTTTGAGATAAGCAAGTCCTGCATCACTGACTTGGGTGCCACTGAGATATAGCTTTTGCAGTGAGGTCAATCCCTTGAGATGTATCAACCCTGCATCGCTGACCTGAGTGCCGCTGAGACCTAACTCTCGCAATGAGGATAATCCTTTTAGGTGCAACAACCCTGCATCGCTGACCTGAGTGCCATTAAGGTATATACCTTGCAGGTCGCTTGAGCTCAGAATAGCCAATGGCGACAGGTCATTTGAAGCATCAGGGCTGATAGTGAGATTCAGACCCTCATTACCCGGCAGGATAACTAATCCTCTTGCTTCACCAAGTTTCTGACTATATTGTCCGTTCTCTGGCCATAAATCTTCCAGAGGTTGATTAACTTTGTCATGTATCCAGAGTTCTCCCATGGAGCTATCCGAGGGAAACTGAATGCCTCGGTCTTGCCGTGCTAATATGGATTCCGGTCTCTTCCTCTTATCGGCATCACTGCACATATATGTTTAATATCCTCTTGTGCCCCTGCAATAAGGGAACCGAGAACAACCCCAAAACTGTCCATATCTCCCATTTCGTAACACCATACGAGATCCACACTTGGGGCAGAGAGTGCGACTAGCCCCGTATTTCACTGAGGTAATTCTAGGCTTTTCAATAATCCTTGTTGCCGGTTTAGTGGTTTTCTTTATGTCTTTACATTTATTACAAATCCTACCATAACCGGATATCAAAGCAGAATCACGAAAATCTTCTAAATTTCTAATTTCCTCGCATTTCGGACATATACGAATGCTACCGTTCTGAAAAGCCTCGACGGTTTCATGAACATTGGAAAGGAACTTGGTATTGGCAGGTTCTTCTTTGATTAATGTTCTGATGCGGCTATCAAGCGTCTCAATGGGATTATTCCCTATATTGAATTTGTTGATTCTAAGAAACTTGTACCCGTAACTTTCAAGGACCTTTTCCCTGTACACGTCGTCTTCAGAATAGTAGTAATCATGACGGAATTCATTCCTCGCGTCAGTATCCTGAAAATGTTCCTTGAATCCATCGTATTCGATTATGATTTTGTGTTCACAGCTGTCATCATGATGGACGAGAAGAAAATCAACCACATATTGAGGATGCGAGTAGGTCTTATCAAGCTGCCTTAGATATTTCCCGATTTCAAAACCGGGTATCAATTCTGTGTTGTTGCGGTTCTCATTCCAGAACTGTGTCTGATAGAACCAATTAAGTACAGCAGGTTCCATCGCGGAGCGTGGGTCCACATCAACAGCTGTCCTCTCACTTCTGGCGCCTGAAAGAGCATTCTGGTAATGCCTCAATGCATCACCTATCGCTCCTGAATATTTATCAAGTGGTTTACTTAATACAAGGTGTATGCACTCTTTTGCACGGCTAAATCCGACATTAAGTCTTTGTGCTTTGATTTTACTCTCTTCTTCTAAGTCTACATCCGCCAGGTGTTTGATAAAGACACCCCAGAGTCTGTCGGATTCTTCGGTTGCCACCATAGAATAGAAAATGATGTCCCTCTCTTCACCCTGGCATGTATCAAAAGTCATTATCTTCAATTTGTTAACATCAAAGAAATGGTCCCTATCCGGTGTTTTACTGATCATCTCCATGGCAAGTTTTTGCTGGTTAGTATGTGGAGTAATTAGACCCACAGTAGCGCTGCTACCGTTTTCTTTAAGTTGCTGCAACTCCGAAATGATAAATTCTATCTCCGGCATATTGGTATTTTGCGATAGTTCCTTCTTTCCATCATGTTCGATGAACGTGAGTTTGAGAGTATCATCAATTGGTTTGCCTCGGATTTTCATCACTTGGAGAGTGTCTTCATAGAAATATTTGTTGGAATAGGAAATTAGTTCTTTGTAACCTCTGAAGTGTTTCATCAATCGGATATTGAAATTGGTTATGAATTCAAAGAACTCAAGAATAGAAGTCTTGATATTAAATTTCTGTAGTTTTACCAATTTAATTGGGTCTTGTGACACGTTCTCCTTGAAGCTATGTTCTAAATCATTCAGATATTCCATGTTGGTATCAGAACGTGCTTGAGCAGCCTTAACATTGCTGAACTGCCTTTTATCACCAAGAACGATGACTTTCTTTGCTCTCAATAAGGCTGGAAAAGCCTGAGCAACACTCACTTGACTGGCTTCGTCAATAATCACTAAGTCAAAAATCTCGGGCGCAAGTGGTATATACTCTGCGTAGTCCCGTATACCAGCTAATATGCACGGGAATGAGCTTTTTAGCTTAATGAACTCATCTTTAGGAAACTTACCCTTGCTCTTGATAATATTACCCAGGGCTTTTGCAGTGGCTCGATTGTTTTCGTAAAACTCAATAACACGCTGATCTAAGAGATAAGTCATTCGAAGAGTAACTAGTTGCTCAATTTTCTTCTTGCTGTTTCCGTAGTCAGAAGGTTCGATGGCAATGAAAGCTCGGGTGATTTTTTCATTGAGACTGAGATATCTTACTATTCTATCAAAATCGCTGTCGGTTGAGCGTAAAAGCAAATTGTCCCAAACAGTTGGCACCTTCGATAAATTAATACGAAGCTTTTTCAGGGTTTTTGGATATTTGGGTAAATTTTGTCTTAAGAAATCAATATCTTCACCTGTACTGACGAATTCCTCGGCTAGCTCCATGAGGGTATTATCTTTTAGAAAGGCACAAACAATCCTTAGATAATCGAAGTTAGAATCTTTTAATAGACGATTTTTGATATTAACCGCTTGCTTAAGAAAGTATAGGACGATGTGTAATTGCTTTAAATGTTTGTGAGGGTCCTCAAATTCATAGTGAGGAAAGGCCTCCCTAAACTCCCTGTTCAATTGCTCTATTTTTGCGTCTTTGAACAAGTATCCTAAAAGCCAATTTCGGCATTTCTCGTACTGCATTATTAATTGCTCAAGTTTCTCCAAAGAGGAATCAGAGAACTCGCCGAAGTGCGCCAATAATGCGGCTTCTCTCTGGTGTTGGGACATTAGCTGGTTTGAACAGTCTATCAGCCTAGCCAGGACATCAAGAAAATTCCGGAAAGCGTCTAGGCTCTTGAAATTTGCTAACGAAGCTCCAAGGAGTTCAAGGAGTTCATCGGACTGAGGTTTTCTGCTATTATCAGCGAATATCGTTTGCAGCTTACGCATTAATTCTCTTAAATCTTCAAACAAAATCGCTGAATCTGATATACGCGAAGCTTCTTCAAGGTCGATAAAGCAGTCGTTACGTGTATGATAAGCCTCTAGTTCTACTAGTTCCCTGATTTCTGATACCTCAATTCCACCGTATGCTAGTACTTCTGCTTCAAGATATTCCTTCAAGGTACTAGAAGACTTGCTAATGTTCTCCACCAATGTCTCGTATTCGTTTCTTAATGCGCGATTATGTATCTTTATGTTGTCGATTGACCCAGAAGACAAAATCTGGCTGTAAGTGCTACCAGTCTTACCTAAGCGGAGGATAGGGTTCTGAAAATTCTTATCATATCTCACCTGGTCCATAGTTTGGGTAATTTTATCCTCGACAACATCTAGGGCTTCCTTCTTATCGGACAACACCAAAACAGATTTGTCATTCAAAATAGCGTCACAAACAATAGCTGTTATGGTGTGGCTTTTACCAGTTCCCGGGGGGCCCTCGACGGTAACATATTTGCAGCTTTCCTTACGAACTGCCTCTAGAATTTGACGCTGCTCGCTGTTCAATGGAACCGGAGTCTCGAAAACTAATTTGTCGCCAATTTCATTATCTTCCCACTCATCTTCTATTTCACTGTTGAATGAAGTTGGTTCTTCGTGAATAAAATCGTCGATAAGCCCGTTAAAAGCATCTCCTAGAACACTGTCCTCTTGAGAAAGCAGTCGTAAAATCTCCTCATAATCGTTTACGAGTGCTTCGTCTGACTTTTCAGAGAGATTTATATAGCAAGAATTAGATACTTTAACGAGCGAACTCCTTGCAACCTGTGTGTTAGTGTCTGAAGGATTAATGGTAGAATCAAGCTCGAAGAAGTCAGTTATCTCGTTGATGATGCTGGTGACCAAGGTAGATAAGCTTTGTGAGGATTGAGAAAGATATATTATTCTCTCTCCCGTTGTTTTTAAGCTCCCTTTCTTGTTTGAAAACTCGTTGTATTGTTGCACTATATATTCGAGAGCCCTCTTGTTAATGTAAACTTGACTATCGAATTCAATCTTTAATGCATCCGTTTCTTTCTCGACATCAAAGGGAATATAGAATATTGGATATTTCGTGTTCTGGAAGGTTATATCGTAGAAATATAAATAAGTATCCTGTTTATCCAATATATTTTTGTTTCGATAAATTTCATAGAGTTCAGCATATATGTCTTTAACTTGATAACTTTTAAAAAACTCGTTAACGTCGTTTTTACCTCTTCCAGGTTGAAAAGCAAAGCCAGTTCACTTCTAACATCAAGCTTTTCGCCTGTCATTAGCAGTCGAACGACATTAGCAATCTTATCTTCGATTGCTTTGCTGAAGATGCTGGTAAGCTCATCTTCCATTATATAAATTGTGTTTTCATCACCTAAGGTAAGATTCTTTAAAGGTTTCTCTAAATATGTAATGAAAGGATGTGCGAGCTCTCCTTTTATTGTGGTTTGTGTAAATTCCAGTGCTGTAGTTACTGCACGGTCATATTCCTTGTTGCTCGAAGTAGCCTTAGTTATGCCTTCGGCGATAGCATCCAAAACTTTATCAACCTGCTGCTCGGTTAGCCTCTGACTTTGAATTTTTATGAGTTGTAGAAGATCTCTGGGTATGTTAGCCTGATAGATACCTCTTCCAATCTTGCCTAATGCACTTTTATGGAATCCTTGATTTATAGCTCCGAAAACCAGCTTCTTGAATTTGGCATATTTGCCTAAATCTATTCCCACAAGAAGATTGTTGTCACTGCGAAATCTTACGGTTCGCTTGGGATGGCGCCTCTTATGAAAATCCGTTTCAAGGAAATCCATGAAGTACTTTACAACTTCCCTTATAAACACCAAGCTGTGTGGGTGTCCACTATTTAAATCCTGTCCTTCACTCACTTTATCCATGTTATTTCTTCAATTACAAAGTGTCAGTCCAATCCCTGCCCAATAATTCAGCTTGTTCCAATACTGTTAGAGTAGCCTTCTCTTGCTTGTCTGGTGGGTAACCATGCTTTCGGAGAAGTCGCCTGACCATCGTCCGAAGCTTTGCCCGGGCACTTTCTCTAACTGTCCAGTCAATGGTTGCGTTACGGCGTACTGTTTCTACCAGCTCTCGGGCTAGTGTTTTCAAGACTTCATCGCCTAATACTTTTACAGCGCTGTCGTTGATTTCCAGAGCATCATAAAAAGCTTCTTCGTCTTCACTCAGGCCAAGTTGCTCACCGTGTGACTTCGCTTCGCGCATCTGCTTGGCTAATTCAATGAGCTCCACGATAACCCGCGTAGCTTCAATAGTACGGTTTTGATACCGCCGGATGGTTTTCTCTAGCATCTCAGCAAACGACCTGGATTGAACCAGGTTCTTCCTTGCCCGCGTCTTTATTTCATCATTCAGTAGTTTATGCAATAGCTCAAGAGCCAAATTGCGATACGGCATCTTCTGTACTTCAGCCAAAAACTCGTCCGACAGAATCGAAATATCCGGCCTCTTAAGACCGGTAGCACTGAAGATATCAATTACCTGGTCGGAGGAGATGGCTTTGGATACAATTTGCCGTATCGCTGTATCCAACTCTTCTTGTGTTTTACCTGGTATCCTGGTATTCTTAGCAATTGCTGACCTGACTGCCTGGAAGAAACCTACTTCGTCCTTGATTTCCAAAGCTTTTTCATGAGGCACTGCCAGTGCAAAAGCTCTAGATAGTTCTGTCACAGCCTGAAGCAGCCGTTCTTTGCCGCTTTGTTGCACTAATATGTGTTCGATTGCAGCAGGTATGATTGATACTCGCTCGGTAGGCGTTCCCGTGCCAAAACGGGAATAGTCGAAACCGTGGAACATGGCCGAGACAATTTCGTATTTCTCAAGCATAATGGCAACGGCTTCTTCTTGAGGAATACCGGTTTCACCACGTGACCCTTCTGTATAATCAGCGAGCGCTTTCTTCAACTCATCCGCTATCCCCAAGTAATCAACCACCAGCCCTCCGGGTTTATCCTTGAAAACACGGTTAACCCGTGCAATAGCCTGCATCAGCCCATGACCACGCATTGGCTTATCTATGTACATCGTATGTAGACACGGGGCATCAAAACCAGTCAGCCACATATCGCGGACAATAACCAGCTTCATCGGGCCCGCAGGATCTTTCATACGCTTCTTAATAAGCTCGCGTCGCTCTTTATTACGAATGTGAGGCTGAAAATTTGGTGGATCGCTTGCCGAACCAGTCATAATGACCTTGATAAAACCTGTCTCGTCATCCTGACTGTGCCAGGAAGGGCGAATCTTTATGATGGCGTCGTACAGGTCAATACAAATACGACGACTCATACAGACGATCATCCCCTTGCCGTCCATTACTTCTAACCGCTGTTCGAAGTGGTTTATAATATCCTTTGCTATCAGACCGATGCGCTTCTCTGCACCTACCATGGCCTCAAGCCTAGCCCACTTGGTCCTTAGCCTTTGCCTTACTGTTTCCTCCTCGCCTTCGGTTACCTCTTGAAATTCGGGGTCAATATGCGGCTTTTCTTCTTCTTTTAGTTCCAACTTTGCCAGCCGGCTTTCGTAGAAAATGCGTACAGTGGCACCATCATGGACAGCCTGTTGGATGTCATAGATGCTGATATAGTTTCCGAACACAGCCGGGGTACTCCGGTCAGCCTTTTCAATCGGTGTACCGGTGAATCCGATGAAGGAAGCATATGGTATGGCATCTCTCATGTTGCGAGCCAGGCCGTCAATGAAATCATACTGGCTGCGGTGGGCTTCGTCGGCGATTACCACAATATTGCGGCGGCTGGAGAGTAAAGGGAATTTCTCGTCATTTTCTGGTAGGAATTTCTGGATGGTGGTAAATACAATACCGCCGGAAGCTACTTTCAAAAGCTCTCTGAGATGTTCCCGCGTCTCCGCCTGTACTGGTTTCTGCCTGAGTAAGTCCTGGGCTACGGCAAAGTTGTCGAAGAGCTGGTTATCAAGGTCATTACGGTCAGTAAGTAACACCAGGGTGGGGTTCTCCATCGCTGGTTGTAGAATAATCTTACCGGCATAGAACACCATGGTAAGGCTTTTACCGGCTCCTTGGGTATGCCATACTACACCAACACGTTTGTCTCCCGACGGCGAAATAGCCTTTACCGTGGCAGTCACGGCGGCGTTGACAGCATGGTACTGATGATAAGCGGCCACTTTCTTAACGACATTTTTTCCATCATCTTCGAAAATGATGAAATGACGCACCATGTCCATAACCCGCTTCCTGTCAAACATGCCCTTAATATGCACTTCCAGCTCTGGGGAGCCTTTCGGAGCGAGGTTTTCACCATCCGCGGTGCGCCATGGTAAAAACCATTCCCAACCGGAGGTGAGCGTTCCAGCTCTTGCCTCTGTGCCGTCACTGATAATAAGTAACTCGTTGTAGTGAAAGAGCGAAGGGATATCCGATTTGTAGGTTTCAATTTGGTTGAAGGCGCCTTTGATGGTGGCGTTTTCATCAGCAGGGTTCTTAAGTTCAATTACGGCGAACGGTAGTCCATTGACAAACACGAGGAGGTCTGGCCGGCGGTTACGCTGACCCTCGACCACAGTAAACTGGTTTACTACCAACCAGTCGTTACGCTCTGGGTTATCGAAGTCGGCAAGCCAGACTTTATCGCCAACAATCCGTCCGTCACTGTGACGATATTCAACATCTATACCATTAGCAAGCATCTTATGGAACTGGCGGTTATTGAGAACCAAACTTGGGCTATCGGAACGTGTTAGCTTCCTGAAAGCATCCTCTATGGCTTCAGCAGGAATATGAGGATTCAAAGATATGAGCGCGGCACGAAGCCGCTCAACAAGTACCACATCTCCATAGCTTGACCGCTCCGGGTGAAGACCATCACACGCAATATCAGGTCCAAACAGATATTGGTATCCTAATGACTTGAACCATTCGATAGCAGCTTCTTCAACAATGGATTCTGTAATCATAGCTATTGTCATTGAATCTCCAAATCGAAACGACTGGGGCTCCATATTTCTTCACAGATAAGACGGTACAACTCTTGCCGCTCATTGAGGCTTGCCTTGGTAAATTCAGTGGGGTAAGCCTTAAAAGGTAAACTTGACTGTGTTTTATATTGTAAAAATGACGGATTATTCTTGTACCACTCCGGATGAAGAGTCTTCGCTAACACATTCTGTCCCAAATAGGCATCCAGCTTCTCTATGTACTTCTTCTTCCCGTAACTCTTGTTAAAGTCATCAGGTAGCAGGATAAGCCCGCCAAAACGGTTACGGAATTCACTAAATTCATATTCATTACGGAACTCCGATTTGTGCTGCTCGTAGTCATTCGCCCAAATATGCTCGACTTGGAAAGGATGCTTCACCGTTCTGTCAAGGTAAATGAGAATATTACTATCAATTCCGCATTTCTGGGCAATATGATGAGTAATACGGGCTAACAGAATATGAACATATCCGCGATTCTGCTGATGCACATAAAAATCCTTCACCCCGGCAAAAGATTCTTCCATATTAGCGACTTTAGTTTTTAGGAGCTGTGCCAATTCTTTCACTGGCTTGTGTCTAATTTCTTTCATAAGATTGAACATCGTATAGACAATAGATGAATAGCTGAGTGTTCTGAAATTGACGATACGCCGAGCAATGAATATGTCTATATAGCCAGCAACTAGCCGGATTTTCTTATCTACGGTAGCTGTATCATCATCTGGGCTTATCGACGCGAAAATCAGAACATCTTGCAGAGTGAAGTTGTTTTCCGAATTGTAATAAATGTACTCTAATCCTGGTGTAATATCTAAGGCTGATTTCCAAATTTTCATGTAGATATTGCTGTAATAGTCGAAGTCTCGCAATATGAATTCAGAAAAATCTTTGGGGTTAACTAATTTGAGTTTCTTGTGCTCATCTCGCACCCATTTATGATACCTCGTTCCGAGTGATTCCCAATCTTCGTTCTTTGCATCTTTTTTACGTTCACGAATACTATCTGCATACTGTGACCGTAACCAAGTCTTAAAAAACTCTTCCGCTTCCTTTTCATCACCATCTGCGAGTTGAAGGAATTCAAAGGAACGTCTCCTCCACAGATCATTTGCTTTTTGTTTCTGGCTATCATCCTCAACATTAGCTAACAAATAGCCCTTCAACATCTCTGCGGAACTTAGCCTCAAGCCCCTGTCGTTCATCGTCTCAAAAATAGCATAGGCATCATCATCTGAATACGCCACGATCTCAACTAAATCTACACATTCTATTAACCAGTCAATGAAAAATGGTAGAGTGTGATTTTTCAGCGGTTCAGGAAATAGCTGGACAATGTCGTTAAATCTATCCAGGATATTATGTACTGATTCGGTTATCCCTTCGGGGTCAAATTGCGAGTTAATAAATAGAGCCTCCATGCACGAAGCTCTTTCATCCACATCTATGTTGAAAGACTTAGCCCCAAATTTCTCAGAGAAAATAAGGCTTTTAATTTCTACTTGGCGTAAGGTTGGATCAGATTTCTGGAGCTCGGCCTGCAAATTGTTAAGATAGATGAGTAACAGAGTAAGCGTAGTTAAACGCTGTTGGCCATCCACAATAGAGTTTGTGTTGTTCTTCCGGCTAATTATTATAGGTCCCAAGAAATAATGCGGATACTCTTGTACTTTCCTGGGATCATGACCTTCTTCATATTCAGATCGAAACTTTGCTTCTAAATCATCAAACAAAGCTGTAACGTGCTCTTTTTTCCACTTAAACTCTCTCTGGTAGAAATCTATGCTGTATTTCGTTTTTTCTAGCAGCTCTCTAATCGTCTTCGACCGAGCATCAATTTTATTCATGCTGCCTCCTCTAAAAACTTCTCAGTGTTCTTTACCCGTATATTCCCCGATAGTAGCTTGGGCAACAGCGCATCTCGGATATCGGCCAGTATGATGGTTTGTGCTTCGTTATTGTCAGCAAGTCTGTAAATGGGACGGACTAGCTTGGAAAAAGCGCCAACTACACTGGAAGGTGGTAATACACACTGGTATTGTGGAAGAGCTTTGGCGCTCAGATGCAATACAGTCGTTCCGTTCGCATAACCGTATGCATGTTCCTGGAATTCATCCCTTGAGAGCATGCCGTATAGAAACTCGTTAGAAGCCCTTTCCTCTGTTGGCCGAACGACAACTAAATCAAGTGAGGCTACCAACGTCTGCAATTGCGGATGAGCCTGAACCCGCGCTGCTCGTCCTAGAACCTCTGCCTTTTGGGTTAGATCAGTGTGAGCCACGACAATCTCGCCAGGCTGTAATCTCTGTTGGGGCTTATATTCACCAATGTAAGGCTTCAACCCTTCATGTTGGTAACCGCCGCCTCTGGTAATAGATTTTAAGGTAACAAGCGCCGTGTTCGATTCTCTCAGGTCTTCACTCCTGTATGAGACACCTTTCACAAAACAAGCAATTTCCTCTAGTCTCACCACCCTCCACCCTACCGGTATCTCCCCCAGCGGCGAGTCCTGCATTCCCTGGTTGCGGAAAGGTTCAAAGTCCACAAACCAGCTTTTGAACAGAGCCTGCGCCATGGCTTCCAGCGTCCGATTCATCTGGCGGTTTAGCTCTATCTTGTCGTCCAGAGTGCCAAGGATATGGGCGATGGCGCGCTGTTCGCGGAGGGGAGGAACGGGCTTTTCGAGGCGCTCTAGAAAATCCCACTTAGCGCGAGGCATCTTAGTGCCTTCAGAGGCTTGGGTAGCTGAATCGACGAACTCTTGTGATGCCATCCAGTAGAAAAGATAGCCTTGGTCTATACTATTTTTAGCGCGCAAAACCCATATGTCGGTGGAACAAACCCCTGAGAAACTTGGCCTCACTACTTTTCTAAAGTATGGGCGTAATTTCCCAAAAAGGATGTCACCAGACTGAAACTGAGATTTCACGCTGGTAACGTCTTTACTGTTACCCACCTCCAGAAGCCGCAAGGTGCCCTCTTCGATATGCTCAAGACCGATGTAGGGCGCTTCCTCAATTTCATCAGGTCGGCAGGTATCTCTGATCAGTTCAGCGCATTCCCCGAACTTCTTGAGTTGCCAGCTAGAGTTCATACCCTAACTCCTTCGAGTCCCGACATCTTGAAATCACAAGCTGTGACGTCAAATATTCTTTGTCAGATTTCATTATTCACATCGTCGCCATTTGTTCCCCATAATCAACCCGCTACGAAATTAAATTGGCGATGAGACCAGAAATATTACTGACTAAAGAAGCGCACCCGCCAATAACCGCTGCACCCTTCACAACGTCCCAAGCGGCTTTGATAATGCTAATGTTTGGCTTCGGCTTGGCCAATTGAGACTGGATTGTGTCGATGTCGGCCACCAGATTCATCTTCTCTGCTTCCGCGGCTTCCGATTTGGTGATCGCCTCGCGCAGCTCGACTAACGCTTGACCTAAGTCACTGAATTGGGCGTTGATTTGGTTGCCATCTCCTAATGTAATTATATTTTGGCCAGTCGCTTCTATTTTTATCCCATGAAATTTAGGCATAGTGAATTCTCCTGGCCCCTCAATCTTGTCGATTCCTGCGGCAGTAATCTGGTAAAAGGTGGTCACTGATGGAATCACGATACCACCTCGTGCCTGAACCTCTTTCTTGATAAGTTTTTCCTCCACCCAACCCTGACTAATAAGGTAAGTAAGGTTGCTTTGGACTTCTTGCTGACTGAGGTTATGTTTGGTTTTCAGGTCAGCTTTGATATCGCTTATTCTTACGGCAGAACCTTTCTTGCCCATGCTGCTGGTCGCGCTCTTGTTTCGGTCATAAAAATACTGCAGCATCATTCCTCGGATTTCGTTGTTTGTTCGTGGTGGTTGATTTGTCTTTGCCTTAGCCATATCCCAGCTCCTTCAGGTTGCTTCGTATTGCCGCCTCCAGCTTCGCCGATTCCCGGAACTGTTCATCCAGCTTGACCGTCAGACGAGCCATCTTCTCGTTAAAAGGTTCGCCGTCATCTTCTATCTCTTCGGCTCCAACGTAGCGACCCGGGGTGAGCACGTAGCCATGGGTGGTAATTGCTTCGGTTGTAGTTGAATTACAGAATCCGGGAACGTCCTGGTATTCACCTGCTCCTGCTTCACCACGCCATGCGTGATACGTGCCGGCAATGTGAACAATTTCTTCATCGCTCAGCTCGCGGTGCACCCTGTCCACTAGGTATCCCATCTTGCGGGCATCAATAAAGAGCGTTTGCCGACGACGGTCACGGAATTTGCCGTTGCTTTTATCTCTTGCCAAAAACCAGAGACAGGCAGGTATTGCAGCACCGTAAAATAGCTGTGGTGGTAAAGCAATCATACAGTCTACTATGTCAGCCTCAATGATGTTTTTCCGAATTTCACTTTCGCCGGACTGGTTGGATGACATTGAACCGTTCGCCAGTACAAAGCCGGTAATACCGGTGGGGGAGAGATGGTGAATCATGTGTTGTATCCATGCATAGTTGGCATTACCTATCGGAGGGACGCCGTACTTCCAGCGCACGTCTTTACGCAGGCGCTCGCCGCCCCAGTCGCTCATGTTGAAGGGTGGATTGGCCAGGATAAAGTCTGCCTTAAGATCTTTGTGAAGGTCATTATGGAAGCTATCAGCGTGATAAGGTCCCAAGTTAGCCTCAATACCACGAATTGCCAGGTTCATTTTAGCCAGGCGCCATGTCGTCGGGTTAGATTCCTGTCCGTAAACGGAAATATCGCCGATGCGGCCGCCATGCTGGCGAATGAATTCCTCACTCTGGACAAACATGCCGCTGGAACCACAGCACGGGTCATATACTCGTCCCTTGAATGGCTCTATCATCTCCACCAATAGCCGGACCACGCACCGCGGAGTATAGAATTCTCCACCCTTCTTCCCTTCAGCACTGGCAAACTTGCCAAGGAAGTACTCGTACACCCGTCCGAGTACGTCCTTAGAGCGGCTCTCTTTATCTCCAAGTCCAATCGTTCCCACAAGGTCAATTAGCTCCCCCAGCCTTTGTTTATCCAGCGTGGGACGGGCATAGTCTTTGGATAGCACGCCTTTAAGAGAAGGATTATCGCGCTCAATCGCTACCATGGCATCATCGATCAGCTTTCCGATGGTCGGCTGTTTAGCGTTTGCCTGAAGAGATGGCCATCTGGCTTCCTTCGGGACCCAGAAGACATTTTCTGATTTATATTCATCACGATCTTCAAGTACCTCGTACCGTGCCTTTGGTTCTTTGACGAAATATTCGCTAGATGGGTCGGCGGTCATGAGTTCCAACTGCTGATGTCGCTCTTGAAAAGCATCCGAAATGTACTTCAAGAAAATAAGCCCGAGGACGACATGCTTATACTCGGCGGCATCCATATTACTGCGCATCTTATCAGCGGCTTGCCATAGCTTTTCCTCGAAGCCCAGGTTCGCTCCGTTTGATTTCTGCTTGCTATGGTTGTTTCCAGTTCGACTTGCCATGTTTCTCCTGAGGGTATTACTTCTTTCTTTTACCACGCCGTGGTTCATTGTAGGTCGATGCAAACTTCTCTAGCTCACTCTTATCAATAAGCCACATGTTATGAATCTTCTTGGCTGGAATACGACCTTCCCGGCACATACGTTTCACCGTCTCCCAGTGAACGCCTAGCACTTCCGCAGCTTCAATTACATTGACGTAGTTATCAAGTACTGGCATACCATTCTCCACTCATTAGTCTATCGTTACCGCAATAGTAACATTGTGAGAACGATAAATCAAGAGGTGCGCTTCAGGTGAATAAAGATGTGCGCTATCTTAAGAAAATCACCTGTAATTGGATAAAATAAGGGCCCCGGAATTAATTCCAAGACCCTTTGCCTAACCACATTGAAAATATCATTATTTGATTATAATTTGTCTATTGACTTAGACCAATTATAGTGTTAATATAAATGCATAATTGGTGTGGAATATATTAATAAAATGGTAAAGAATAGCAACAATAATAAATCAAAAGCACCCTTGAAATTGGCATCTTACGGGACGGTGAAGGTATACAAAACTAACCAGATCAAGCTCGATGTAAACCTTCTCAAGACTCTTGAAATCCGAGCCGGCGATCTCGTCGAGGTTTTCCTGGATACAGAGGAGAGAGCCATTGTGATCAAAAGCCAAGAAGCGGATGGCAAGCAGACGAACAAATAACGGAGACAGCTGTGGCAATTCAAGAAACGCGATATTGGACTAACCCCAGCGTACTGCAGTTTGCTGGAGGTGCAGATCCTTTTAATTTGATAACCGAAAAAGCCAAAGAAGTCGTATTGAAGGCAATACAGGATGGCTGGCAAGGTCCCCCCTTTGACCCTTTTAAACTGGCCAGTTTACTCCAAATATCAACCATACCTCGAGAAGATGTGCTTGATGCGCGCATCCTACCTACTGGTTCACAGCGACTGCAAATAGAATTTAACCCCAATCGACCACGTGGGCGAACACGATTCTCCGTTGCTCACGAGATAGCTCACACTCTATTTCCAGACTGTGTTGAGAGCACGAGAAATAGGTCAAAGAAAGTTGAATCCAGGGATGATGATTGGCAATTGGAATTACTTTGCAACGTTGCCGCATCAGAGTTTCTGATGCCTACCGGAGGCGAAATTGATTCGAAAACGCCGGTTAACATAGACAACCTATTGCGACTCCAAAAACAGTTTGACGTCTCCACCGAGGCTATCTCTATAAGACTGGCGAAATTAACTTTAGAGCCTTGCACTATGATCACCGCTGCACGTATTGCTGATAGCGAACGCATGGTAGCTTATCGCATAGATTATAGCATCCCTTCTCGAACGAGTGTGATCGAGGTGCCCCGGGGTCTTGTGATCCAGGACAAAGTTATCTCACAGTGTACTGCAGTCGGTTACACAGCAAAGGGCAGAGAGAGAATTACAAGCAAGTTCTCCGAGCTTTATCTAGAGTGCGTCGGAATTCCCCCATATCCAGGAAGAAATTATCCTCGGGTTATTGGGATAGCCCGCCAAGGGGATGCCGTAGCAACGGAAGCATTGAGTCTGGTATCGTTGCGCGGGGACGCTTTAGACCCGAGAGGAACTGGGCCCAGGATAATTGCTCAAATAGTTAATGATAAAACCCCTAACTGGGGAGCAGGGTTTGCTCGTGCTATCAGAGCAAAATATCCCTCTGCACAAGAAGAATTCAGGGAATGGTGCTTTACAAATCCAGATAATCTTACCCTTGGAAACACACATGTATCTCAGGTTACCGATGGCCTGTATGTAGTAAGTATGATTGCTCAACACGGATATGGAGATTCTACTAAACCTCGGATTCGATATGCAGCATTGAAGGACTGCCTCGGCCGACTTAAGGAAATAGCTGTCGACAAAGCTGCCACTACACATATGCCACGCATCGGGACTGGGTACGCAGGCGGTAATTGGCCTTTCATTTCAGAACTAATTGATGAAATTTTGGTAAGAAATGGAATTTCCGTAACCATTTACGCTCTCCCTGGAAATGATCCTGGCGAAACCCAAGGTGTGTTAGAACTGGGGGCGTTGACCCAAAGTGAGGCAGACTAACGAGGAAGTGGTCAATGTTTAATAGGATTATCCTACTATCTGGGCCGATATCTTCTGGGAAATCGACTTTAGCCAAAGGGTTAGCAGAGCGTTACGGCATGACTATTTTCAAGACTAATGAAGTCATCAAGAAAAGGGTTAGAAAGGACTTAGTGCAAGATAGGAAGGTCCTCCAGACCGAAGGTGAGCGATTAGATAAAAAGACTAGGGGCAGATGGGTGCTAGAGGAATTGACAGAATGGTCAAATCATCTCGACCCCGGCTCTGACGCTGTTATCGACTCACTTAGAATCAAAGAACAGATTCAGGCGATTCGCGAAGCTTATGGGGCGAAGGTAATACACGTGCACCTGACGGCTCCGCTCGATGAACTTGAACAGAGGTTCAATAAACGACGTCAACAAGGGAGAGAAAAGGACTTCCAATATTCAGAAGTAAAGGCCGATCCAACCGAGAAACAAGTTGAGGACCTGGCAGACATCGCCGATGTAGTAGTCAATACAAAAAGATGCACTGATCAAGACGTGTTGATTAGGACCATGAGTTACCTGAATATTCGTACAGGTCGAGGTGCTGGGTTTGTTGATGTGGTTGTTGGAGGACAGTATGGAAGCGAGGGTAAAGGACAAATAGTAGCTCATCTGGCAAAAGAATATGATTTGCTTATCCGGGTAGGAGGACCGAATGCGGGTCATTCTGTATTCGAGGTCCCTGAACCATACGCTCATCACCAACTTCCATCGGGCACCAGAAATAGTGAGGCACGACTTGTCATTGGGCCAGGGGCTGTTCTGCGAGTAGACAAGCTTTTGAAGGAAATTGCTGACTGTGGTGTTGATGCTGAAAGACTCCGTATTGATGGAAACGCAATGGTTATTAATGATGATGACATATCCGATGAGGCTGAGCTCGTGAAGAACATAGGCTCCACGGGGCAAGGTGTTGGTGCAGCCACTTCAAGACGCATAATGCATCGTAACGAGACTACCCTATTAGCAAAACACATTCCTGAACTCAAACCTTTCATAGGTAATGCTTTAGATTTACTTGAAGGTGCATATTCACGGGATGAAAAGGTTCTCCTTGAAGGTACCCAAGGTACTGGCCTAAGCCTTTATCATGGCATCTATCCGTATGTTACATCTAGGGACACTACTGCCTTGGGTTGCTTAGCGGAAGCCGGCATAGCTCCTAATCGAGTACGAAAAGTAATCATGGTGTGTCGCACATATCCGATCAGGGTAGAAAGTCCAGAAGAGGCAACGTCAGGACCTTTACGTGACATAAGCTGGGAAGAAATAGCTCGGAGGTCGGGACAAAGCGCTGACAAACTGCGAAAAGCGGAGAAGACCACCACTACCAAAAGGCGGCGACGCATAGGAGAGTTTGAATGGGGACTTCTCCATCGTGCGGCTCTTTTGAATGGCGCAACCGATATAGCTTTGACCTTCACAGACTACATCAGTAAAGAAAACATAAAAGCAAAACGTTTTGAACAGCTAACCCAAGAGACCATCAATTTTATCCAAGAGATGGAACGTGTGGCAGGAGCCCCCGTTTCAATCATCTCGACAGGATTCAATAGCCGGAGTATCATTGACAGGCGTTCTTGGTGAGAGCAAATGGACATAGATGAGTTTATTGCAGCAAATAGGTGTAAGTATCTGTATCACATATCAGAGAAAGGAAGTTGGCCCAACATTCAAAAACTGGGGCTTTTGAGTACTTCAGCCCTGCTGGACCTTTGTGGCGTAACTGACACAGAGCGTTTTAACATCGAATCGCAGCTACGGACACGTAAAGTGTTAATTAAACACCCGACATATGGTGACATTTATATCCGAGACCAAGACCCAATGAAAGACAGACCTTCGGATGGAATAAGATTGACAGATTTGTTGGAACCTGGGACCACCACTCAAGAATGGTTCGAATTTCTGAATAGGAAGGTCTTTTTTTGGGTTTCAGAATATGAATTCAAGAAAATGCTGTGCGCCCGGCTTTACAGGAACAAACCCCATTGGGTGCTAAAAATTGATACCATGTCATTACTGACGAGCTACGCTGGAAAGGCAAGCATATCTTCCCAGAATTCGGGCAGCCTTTATAGCAAGAAACCAAGGGGGCCATCTATCTTTGTACCGTTCTTAAAGAGCGCAGCTAAGAATAGGGCTATGGAGCTAGCCATAGAACACGAAGTCTCGAACATAGAGGAGCATACGTTGTCCGTCGTGGAATGCGTCGGATCATTTGAGAATAACGAGAGGGTTTGTAAGCCAGTCAAACAAATCTGGCCGTTGTGAAATTAGGGCGCAAAGAACTGGGGTTATATTATGAAGAATCAGTATTTTGGTGACATCAACGATTACAAAAAATACAGTCTTCTCAGGTTTCTAGGAGGGAACGGGCAAATTAAAACCGCAGTTTGCTGGGCCTTGACTGAAGACGATAGCGGGACTGACGGTAAACGAATCAAATACTTGGAGCAGCCGGAAACATGGCAAAAGTATGATCCAATTGTATTCGACCATCTCAGACAGCACGTTCTTAACAAAGGCATACGACGCGTAAATGTCATTGAGCGAGCCGACGTACTTCGTAACTGTCGCTTCTATGACGAGATCATTCAAGATGACATGCATATGCGAGACCAATACTTTGAGGAGTTCTTCAAGTTTGCAGAAGGTGCCGACTTAGTCTTCTTCGATCCCGACAACGGGTTAGGAGTAAAATCTGTCCCCCGTGGCAAAAAGAAATCCTCGAAATATATTTATTGGAGTGAAGTTGAAGCATCATATAGGTCAGGTCACTCGATTCTGCTCTACCAGCATTTTCCTCGAAAGCCTCGTGAATCATTCATTCGCGGATTAATCCAACAGTTCAAAGCGCTCGAAGGTATACCCAGTGTCATTTCTTATTGTACTTTTCACGTGGCCTTCTTACTGATACCTCAACCCCACCACGAGGATATGTTTATCAAGAATACCGCTCAGGTCTCACGGAATTGGGGCGACTTGATACGAGTTAGAAAACATCCTATCGCTCGAACACACGCAACTGTCTAATTGTGCGCTGGAACGTAATGCATACGGTTTTGTCAACAAAGAATCCCTACACTGCTGTTATCATTCGACTCGATCGCAATAATGATAGCTAACTTCAGCTTATTTAGTTACCTGCGGAGAATAAAAAAAGGGCCCGGGAGAAACTCCCCCGGGCCCTTCTCTGATGAATGCCGGCCTCAGAACACGAATAACGCTGGCTGCTCCTCTTCTCGCTGTGCCTTAGCTTCCTCTTTTTCTTGCCTCCGCTCTGCTCTGTCCTTCTCTTGCCTCGCTTTAACCCTCTGGTGATAGAGCCACGATTTAAGTCTGCTTAGCTCTCCTATCTGATAGTCGCTAATTGCGTCTACGGCAATATCCGCCGGCATTTCACCCTTGTTCCATCGCTTGTAGGTCTGGCCAGCGATATATAGGTAGATTTGGGTCCAGGCGCTGTCCATCGGCTGAGTTAGGGAAACGGTCATCAGATAGGCACAAGCCTCAGCATCAGTCCCGGTCATCTCTTCACCCTTAAGGGACTTCATGTTCATGGTTAGCCTCTCTAGGGTAATAGCGGTCTTAAGCCAATCTGGCAAGGTGTCTCCCCAGCCACCCAGAAAGACAATAATAGGGTCTGTAAGAGCACCCACTATTTCCGAGATGCCCTTCTCAATTTGCTTTTCAGTTGTCAATGATTCACCTCCTAAATATGTGTCATTCTTCCGTCACCTTGTATTCCTCGTCATCCGGCGCACCTGGGTCATTCTGGAAGCTTTCAATGGCATCTTCCCAGGCTTCCTGAACGCTGTGTCCGTATCCGACGGGGGTTACTTTGAATTCAACCCGTTTTTCGGTCACAAAGGTATCTCTAGTTTCTGGATTCATTATCTTCTCTGCTCCTTCTAGGTTAATTTACCGCTCTGTTTCTGCCTCAGGGGTACCAGTCAACGGCTCCGGTATGTCAAAGGCTTGCCTGATGGCTTTCTCTATGTCCGGCCGGGAAGACTTATCCGGTGGGTTTCGCCAACCGACCACTGTCCCATCAAGGTCAATCGCCACTGCAGCCCACACTTCGAATAAGTCATGGACGGTATACCAGCACCCGGACGTTGCCGTGGGAATATGCGTTACAGTGAACTTCTGTCCTTTAACATCGATTTCAGCCTGATACACCTCTATCTTTTTAGGCATAAAAACACCTCCTTTCCGGGCATGGGTAGCCCTGTAGATTTGAGTGTTAGCCACTCATCCCCGGCACTTAACGGAGCTAAGTACCAGGGTCAATGGCTAATATTCGTCGGGAAAGAGAATGGTGGTTGCGCTCCGGTCGGCCTCGGTAATTATCCAGATGGTTGCTACTCCATGCTTGGGAAAGCGGCCATCCCCGCCTTCGCGGGGACTGTAGGCCGATAGTAGCCGAGTGTCCTGCTTGAGCGCCTGGTCGTTGGTCTGCTTGTCTTCGTCATCCACGTCTCCCCAGTCTCCTTTGACGTGGCGACTGAGAGACTCCTGGACGAACCGGGCAAAGTCTGGGTTCTGGCACGCCAGGTCATATACTCCTCTACTGGCAATAATTTGCCCGGTGCGGAAAACAGCGTTGATTACGAACAGAGTATCTATAGTTATCACCTCCTTTTTTGGACGTAGTTACCCCCTTCAAAAACTGAGAATCAGTCTTTTAATCCTTGAACCTGGTGATGGTGAGGCAGGCGTAGTGCGACCGATAATTGTCAATCGGGCTTTGCCAGAAGCCGTTACGGAAGTCCAGCAAGTAATGCCAGTATCCCTGGTACTCCTGCTCTCGAACGGCTACCAGATAATCGGTGAATATCCTGACAGAAGCCGACCTGCTTCCCCAGAGAACTATTACGCTGGGAATATAGGACTGGTCGTTTCTGAGCCTGACAGGATGCCACTCCAACTGAAGCCTGGGTAGCTTCAGATTGTCTAACCAGAAGTGGCGTCCACCGGCATCATAAGAGCCGATGTAGATGTCCTTGCCTTCCAGCTCTTCCAGTATCTCCATCAGGCGATTTGTGGCCTCCCTGCGCTTCTTACGGAGCGGTATCTGGACGGTCTTTTGCCCCAGTCTCACTGTGGTAGTCGGCTCTGGTTCGGCAAGCTTCACCCCGTCGAACAAGTCAAGCTGACTTATCATACTTTCACCCCCTTCCCTTCAAATTTTGGGCATGGTTTCCCCTTCAGTTGCCGGCATTTTTCTAAGCCACCAGGCTTAACTGGCTGCCGCTCTCCAGCTTTTTCTTTTCATTCTTTACCGCTCCGTCGGGTAGAGACTCACGGACGGACTGTATCCCTGCTTTCATCCGCCCGACCGGCTCCCACTGGCTGCCGCCGATTGCTCTATCTATCTCGCTGATAATCCGTACCAGGTATTGGTCGACATACTGAG
>JAUYHA010000008.1 GCA_030690265.1 Dehalococcoidales bacterium
CAAGAAGCAGGTCTAAGTCTGCCCGGCTCACGGTACCCAAAAAGAATTGCGACAAAACTCGATTGACTTTTTCAACCTCAAGACTCTATCCTAATACAGGATTATCCGGTGAATGACGGAGTGCCCTCTTGTATCGCGGGGAGATTTCAATGGGTAAGAGCGCAGGGTCCACTCTCTTCCCAGCCCGATAGTCCTCTTTCAAGAATCCCTTTAACTGCCCACTTCTTGTCAGGTCTCATTTTACTAGATCGTTACCTAGAACATCCGCGCGGCTATTCGCGGGAATGGTCCAAAACGGTGACGGCTTGAACCATAACCACAGCAGGTGTAGAATTGGCGATATCAAAAGGACTCGGTTTTGGAGACGTGATAAACGCATATATTCCTTAGTTGGAGAAAGGCTTTGATTGGCCGAAAGAGGCTGCTGAAGCTTTACCAAAGATGAACGTCAGAAGGGGGCACGATTATGTCTTTTCGATGCAGAAAACATCGTCAGCCTTTGCAAAAGCTGTGGCAAATAGCTCAAGCAAGTGATGGGGAACTTGCGGGACGGACCATTGATGGGTCCGCCCGTGAGAATAAACAACGACCGGGTGGATGGATACTCGACAAGTCTGGATTGCTACCTGGACTCTACTGTAAGATGTGTATACAGGAAGGATCAAAAATCCCACTCCCAGACTACGACGACCGGGATATCGCCGAAGCTGGTTTGAACGATCCTCCACATATCGGTCTAAAAGCAGCAGACTTCTCTGCACAAAACACCTGGCGGATTATCGAAAAGGAATTCGGTAGACTTGTCGTTATAACGCGCGATCGAGCAAAAACCTCACCCATTTTTGATGCCTCTCTCAGGACCGACCAGCGACTAGATACCTCCATTCGTACTACGCTCTATGATCGAATATTGATGGGGAGCAACCTTTGGGCTCACCAGGCAAAGGCAATCGACGCAGCACTGAACGGCAATGACGTAGTTATTGAAACAGCAACTGCCAGCGGAAAAAGCCTCTGCTACTGGGTTCCCATATTAAACATGGCAGTCAAGCGCCCGACCTCAACCGCCATCTATATTGCGCCTCTAAACGCGCTTGCTGAGGATCAAATGCGTGCTGTTGAGAAATTCGGCGGCGAGCCTCAAGCATACTCTTCGGGTACGTTGGAATATTACACGCGGTCAGTGAAAATTGGCAGCAGTGTTGTCCGAGTGGCACGCTACGATGGTAGTATCAAAGACAGCGCATTGCGTCGTCGTATCAGTCGGAGTAGTCCTCAAGTCCTCGTGACCAATCCCGACATGCTCCATTATGGTATTCTTCCTAACCACAGCACCATCTGGTCAGATTTGTTCGGTAACCTCGGGTACATCGTTCTAGACGAGTTGCACGTCTACAAAGGGATGTTCGGAGCGCACTTCGCCAACGTTGTGCGTCGAGTGCTACGCCTTGCCCAAATGCATGGACAGCGACCACAGATCATCGCCTGTTCGGCGAGTATCGGCAACCCGTCCGAACTTTTCCAATTGATTACAGGTCGTCCCTCTCCTATTCTTGTTTCGGCATCGGACAACGGTGCTCCTGTGGAAAGGCAACGGCGAGCCATCATAGACTTGGGATTGACATCTGACGCACTATCAACAGTTGCTAAAGAATTAGCGGTGAAATTAATAGTGAAGGCTAAGGCAAGAACAATAGTTTTCATGAGGTCGATTAGCGAGGTTGACCAGGTCTATCGATACGTCCTAGGCGATGTCGTTCGAGCTATCAAAGGTGTAAACAAGACGATTATCCGGGAGTATAAACGTGAGATCCCTGCCCTCGAAAAGACACAGGTAACAAACGACTTGAAGAGTGGTGCCACTCTCGGAGTTATTTCGACCACGGCTCTTCAACTTGGCATTGACATCGGGGATCTCTCCGTTTGTGTGGTCTGTAAATTCCCTGGAAGCAAAGCTGCCTTTTTCCAGCAAGCCGGGCGGGTTGGGCGTAATGGAGAAAGCATCGTTGTGTTCATTGCTGACAAGTCCCCGCTTGATCAGCATTTTGCACTTCGTCCGGCGGAACTACTTGATGCGACATCTGAAGTTGTCTACCTCAATCCTTATCACCAAGACACTGTTCTCGCCCACCTGCGATTGGCTGCTGAAGAAGCCTCACTCGATCCAAAAAAGGATAAAGAGTTCTGGCCAGCAATCGGCAAGTATATTAAACAACTTTCCAAGATACCTGGAATGAAACCTGACGGTCGCGAGGTGCTAATCATCAATAAACGCGGCGACGCCGCACACGAAGTCAACATCCGCTCACTTGGCTTTGAGTGTATCGTACGAGACGAGGCTGGAGAAGAAGTCGCAAGACCTGGTGTTCTACGGGCAGTCCGATACTTTCACAAGTATGCTCGGTTCCAAGAACAGGAGCAGGCTTACGAAACTACCAACCTTACGATTAATTGGGACAATCACCAAGCTGAGGCCGTTGCAAAACGACTGGCTAAACTCGAATACACTACAGCCTCTGTCGTTAAAACATCATGCAAAGTGCTTAGCACTGAAGAAAAACATCCCTTGAAGACCAGTAGCAGTTTCGACCGCGGAACCGTACGATTTACAGTGACGGTGGAAGGTTACTATAAGATACCCGTTGGAGGGTCTGGAGAGCCTAAATACCAACACTTAGGTCGGGCTGCGCCCCCATACCGGGAGCTAGACACTCAAGGGTTGTGGTTCAGCCTCGGTGGTTCCATGTTTGTGCATGTCCTCGATAGCGATCGTGCAGCATCAGTCAAATCTGCGAATGAGAGCCTTAAGATTGCGTCGGCTTTGATGTGCTCGACTGATCCAGATGATCTAGGGGTTCACGTCGAGTCACAGGAGAATGGTATGTTCCGTATGTTCCTAACGGACAATGCTGCTGGAGGGAACGGACTTACCGAACAAGTCTATCACCGACCCTTGGAGCTCTTGGACGGGGCATTAAGGGTTCTCAAAGAGTGTCCATACTGCAAGGATCACCCAGAGAGCAGGGGCTGCCCACGTTGCGTCACAACTGCCTGGGGTGCGGATGACGAAGTTTGCCGGAACGGCGGAATCAAGATTCTGTCTAAATTGCGGTCAGAGTTAGCTGAAGGGACTGGGCATAAATAAGCCAAATTGAGGAACATTATCGTCTTCCTTGCGACTGACGGTCCGGAGAAAGCTATAGGGATTCACGAGCCCCTACCCAGCGTGATCTAGTACGAGAATTCCGCGATGAAGCTATCTAACAAAATGAGTGTTTGTGACATCGTGCCTCAGTTGCATCCAAGCAAATGCTGGGTGAGGTGTGAGGTCAACGTGTCTTCCATCACGGAGTCGCATCTCGGCTCTTATGCGGAGCGCTATCTTAGTTAGTAGGCGCAGACTTTCTTCACTGGTTCGAGTTACGTAAGATCCACCAACTACTTGCAAATAGTGCCTTATCAACGTATTATAGGCTTGCCTGGTTGCCAGTGCCTGTGCAAATCCCCAACCGGGGCTAGGAGGTGGACATGAAACGGAATTTTCTGGTCGTAGCAGTTTTGATACTAACAATGCTACTTGGTTGCAGTTCGAAACCACCGGCCACACTGCCGCCCACGCAAGAGGCTCCAACGCCGACAGCACCATCGGTTACGCCGGTACTACCACCCACCGAGCCACCCAAGACTGAACCCACCCCTCCAGTAATACCGACCGTAACACCAATATCACCGACTGATACAACACCCCCATCTGCAATCACCAGCTTGGTTGCCAATAATGCCTATGATAAGAGAGTAAACCTGTGGTGGGATAAGAGCGCGGCGGCCGACTTTGACCATTACAACATATATCTAAACAAAGCCGAGATAGCCGATGTCACCGGCATGAAGGCTATCCAGCAGATAAAAGATATTGCTACCTCTAGATATCAAGTGACTGGGCTTGAAAACGGAACGAGGTATTACATTGCTGTAACTGCCGTGGATAAAAACGGCAACGAAGATGTACGGGTGGACAGTGTCAGTGCCACACCGGCGCCGATGCCGAGAGGAGCCGTAGACCCAAACATATCGGTGGATGTCTATCAGTCTGAATTGGCCTGGGCTGGCACCACACTACTGACAGACAGCCATAATAAGGATAAGCCCAGGATAATAGAGGTCAACATGTTAGGGGAGATTGTTTGGGAATACGTGGTTCCACAACAAGACACTACCGAGGCGGAATTACTGTCTAACAACAACATATTGTATACAGTGGGTGGTAAGGGTGTGTATGAGATTGACCGTAGCGGTAAGATTGTCTGGTCATACCTGACCAGCAAAATCTCTCATGATGCCGACCGCCTGCCCAATGGCAACACCATTTTTGTCTTTGGTGCCGATGACCAGAAAAGCGATGCCCAGGTGACGGAGGTAAATCCGAAGGGCGAGGTGGTTTGGAGGTGGTATGCCAAAGACCACTTTGACAAGGCACCCTACAATAGTATTTACGACGGGGGCTGGACTCATACCAATGCCGTCACCAGACTGACGAACGGCAACACGCTCATCAGCCTGAGGAATTTTGATTTCGTGGTAGAAGTTGACCCCCAGAGCTCAGTTATCAGGACTATCGGGGAGGGGATTTTTGATAATCAACACGACCCGGAGGTTCTTCCCAATGGTAACATCCTGATGGCGAACCACGGCAAGCCCAATCGAGCCATTGAGTTTGACCCGAAAACGAGCAAGATTGTCTGGCAATCTGCGGGATTTAAACCTGAAGTCAGTCCTCTCAGAGACGCTAACCGCTTGCCGAACGGCAATACGCTAATCACCGGGACGACAGAGATAGTTGAGGTTACACCTGAAGGCGTAATCGTCTGGCGGCTCGGACTGAAAGGTATAAGCTTTAGCGGGCAAGAGGCAAACATCTTAGGATTCTATAAGGCTGACAGGATTAGCGACCAGAAGTAAGAAAAGTTGTCTAGCCGGTTGAAAGAATAAAGCTAATCCGCATGTTCCAGATTAGAGATAAGCAACTGCTGAAGTGCCGGTATCAGCCCCTTCTTCTCGAACAAGAGTTCGGGAACTGTTCCGAGTAGCCCGTATAAAGAGACTCGAACTTTTAGTTTTTACGATTAGCCATAGGGTAGAACATATCCCTGACTACCAACGGCCGTAGTCACATAATGTGATCACCAAAACCTCCCAAAGCGGGAGGTTTTTTGTTTTATTTATTTCTTCTGCCCTGCCCCCCGGATTACCTACATAATCGTGCTAGTTCTTGAAATTTAACCTTATGACTAATTGTTACATAATGAAGCTAGAAAACACAAAAAGCACTTTAACAAAAACCGAATAGGCAATCTCAAAAATCAGGGGATAAATTGCCGAATAACTTTGAGACTGATTAGGCAAGCCACCACACTCACCACAAGGCTCACCGAAACGCCTTAACGGAGTCGGTCATATAGAATGTAGTTCAACCTAGTGTTAGGGTGGCTGTGTTCAATAAAGAAGAAGGAAGGTATTGAACACAATGGAAACGCCTAACTATA
>JAUYHA010000016.1 GCA_030690265.1 Dehalococcoidales bacterium
GATAGTACATATTTTTACCATGATTACAGGAGGGATGCAGGGTAAATACAAGAAGCTAATAACTGGAATTTTGATTGTTCTATTTTTCTTGTTATCAGCTCAAGGTCTTAATGCGGATACTCCCCGCATTTTAAGTTTTCAGGGCCGATTGACGAATTCTTCCGGTGATTTATTGGGCAGTAGCGGCACCGATTTTTATTTTAAGTTCTCTATCTATGACGCATCGAGCATTGGGACGAAATTATGGCCGGCAGGATCGCCGGCGGCAATTACGTCAAAAGTCACCCAAGGAGTTTTTAACGTTTTGTTGGGCGATACGACTGCCGGATTCGACCCGCTTGATATTGATTTTGATTCCACTAATTATTATCTCGAAGTTGAAGTATCTTCAGATTCAGTAAATTTTCAAACTCTCCAGCCGCGGCAGCGGATTGTTTCTTCCGGCTTTGCCATTAACGCCGATTCGGTACACGGGGGACGGTTTATCAATGCGAATGGAGTGGGTCAATTTGGCGGACTGGCAACCGTTGCGCATTCTCGTTTCGGAATAGGCATGACAACCCATGCCTTAGCTGGGGCATCCGACCTTCTAATCGGAGGAATTCTTGAGGTTGACTCTCAAGCGTTCTTTGATGCTGGAGTTTCGGTCTCATCGACGTTCGAGGCAGGTACGATTAAAGTCGGGACGCTGTCGAAAGATTCGGGGAATATCATCATTGCGAACAATGCCAGTGCCTCTTTGAATTTTGAAATTGCCGGTTATGCGTCTGCTTCGGCATATTTTGGCGCGGGATTGACGGATTGCGATGGCACAGTCGGCAACAAGGCGCTGAACTGGTCTGCTGAAACCGGTACATTTTCTTGTACTGATGACGATGTCGGGAGTGGGGGCACTTTAATCGAAATTAGAGAATCGTCTGTCATAAGCGGTACGAATATTTCATCCATATCTTTCGAGGCCGGGCATTTTAATATCAGCTTCTCCGGACTAGAAGCCATCATTAAGCTCGACTGGGCCAACGGCCCCGCCTCTCGTGCCTTCAACGAGATCATCACCGGCTTCTGGAACTTCACCGCGGCTTCTACCCAGCTTACCGGATTGGAACTTATCAACAATGCTTCGATAGGGGGTAATGTAGTAATTAACGGCAATACCGACCTTCTAGGCACCCTGGCCGTCACTGGCCGGTCTGACTTCTCCTCCCATGCCTCCATCTCCGGCAACTTTGAATCAACGGGCACCATTAAAGCCGCTTCCTTCTCCGGCGATGGGGCAGTCTCCATCACTACCGGTTCCGGTGACCTGACCATTGGCGCTACAGGCAACGTAGTCATTACTCCCACCGGCAACCTGATCACCCTCAACAATGCCGCCACCGACCATGTAAACATCACCGGTAATGCCTCGGTATCCTCAACCTTTGAATCAGCCGCCCTCAAGACCGACGCCATCTCCAATTCTACCGGTACCCTGACCATCAATGCGTTTACTTTGGGCGGCCCTTTGACCGGCAACAGCCAGAACATTACCGGGGTAGCTGACCTCTCGGTAGCCAATGCCTCCGGTTCAGGCACTTTTGAGGCCCTGGTCGGCAAGTTTGCCACCCTGGCCATAGACTCAGGCATAATCACCATCGCCAACAACGCCACCGCTTCCCTTAACTTCGAAGTAATCGGCTATGCCTCGGCTTCCCAGCTCTTCGGCGCCACCTTGTCCCAATGCACCTCTACCCAGAAGCTAGAGTGGTCCAACGGCCTCTTTGCCTGCGTAGAGGAACAAGCCAGCATCAACGGCGTCAAAACTGAAGAAGGGGGCACCAGCGAAGTAGCCGCCGCCACTATCTTCAACTTCAATGCCGATGACTTTATCGTCACCGCCTCCTCAAGTGAAGCCATCATCGCCATTGATTACGCCAGCTCCAATATTACCCGGTCAGATCAGAACGAGACCATCACCGGCTTCTGGACCTTCAACAACAGCGTCTCCGTCTCCGGCAGCCTGGAACTCACTTCTGCCGCCTCCAAGCTAGGTATCAACGTAACCAACACCAACCAGACCTTAGAAGTAGGAGGCACAGCCAGTATCTCCGGAGCTTCTACCTTCGGCTCGACCGTAAATGTCGCCGGAGCTACTACCTTGTCTTCTACCCTAGGAGTCACCGGCCTGTCTACCTTCTCCGGCGGAGCATCAGTAGCATTGGGTTTTTCACCCACTACTGACGATGCCGTTAACCTAGGCAATCCCAACCTCCGCTTCAGGACCGGCTACTTGAGCACCAGCTTAGGCATCAATTCAGGCGGCACCCTTAAC
>JAUYHA010000023.1 GCA_030690265.1 Dehalococcoidales bacterium
GCCAGCAGGATATTTGATAAGCCAGCATGACGGCCTCTACGGCTACCATGGAAACTATTATGACTATGTCCTGGGAGGGAACGGCCTCTTCATCGAGGCCCGCTCGGACCTGCTCTCGGTGTGCCTGCCGATCGCCGCGGTACCGGTGCGCGGACTGAAGGATATCGAGCCCAGGGTGGAACTGGCGCACGGCCTGATACCGAACCATCTGTGGCAGCTGGGTCTTAACCTTCTGCTGGCAAATGCGCACCAGGAGACGTTCCTGGCCTTCACCTGGGAAGGGGAGTACCGCTTGCGCCTGCCCGACCAGGAGCAAAGCAATATGAACGTGAAGTACTCGACGCTTCCGAATACCGTGCTCGACCTTCACTCCCACACGATCAAGGCGTTCTTTTCCGGTACCGATGACCGCGATGAACAAGGATTTCGTCTTTTCGCTGTTTGCGGAAACCTCACAGGGCGAACAGAAGTCCGTATTAGGGTCGGGGTTTATGGATATTTCAATATGCTGAGGTGGGACCAGGTATTTCAGGGTCAACTCTCAGGCGCTGTCGAGGCGCCAGAGGAAGGATGTGAAATATGAGCATTAGTCAAAAAACCTTGCTGCTGGTGTTCTCCTTCGAAGGAGGAGAACCAAGGTCACTGGCAGAGTTCACACATAAGCTTAACATCAAACGAGATGCCCTGGCTAAAACCGTCTGGCGACTAGAGAAAAAAGGCCTGGTGAAAAGAAAACCGGGTCACCCAGCCCGCTTCTATAGGGAAGAGACAATGTTCATCGAATTTGAAAATCCTGATGGCACAACAAGACGTATCGGAGCAGAAGCCTACTTGTATCTCTGCCAAAGAAGTATTGAGGAGAAATTGCGCAAGGACCCCCCCAGAGTCACACCCGAGTTGCTTGATGCAGCTAAACAACTCCTGGCAAAAATGAAGGCTACTGAAGCCACTATGAAAGAACACTTGGCTGCCAAAAGTCAAGGGATAAGCGACTGGGAATTCTACTACAACAAAGTAATGAAGTTTCACGGAAAGGAGGTTAAACCATGAAGATCGTCATTACGGTAATGGCGGAGGGACGCACACTAGTCGGCGTCCAGCAGGAAGGCACAGACCCCTTCATAGAGTCCCTGCAAACGGGCAACCTGGGAGAGGTCCTGG
>JAUYHA010000026.1 GCA_030690265.1 Dehalococcoidales bacterium
CCGTAATCCATAAAGGAATCTGGGGATTGCCTATCATCTTCTGGCAGCGAGGAGGGCAATCTAGGCGGTTTGAAGAGCCGGACGGAGACTCATACTTAACCGCTTTGCCTCGTCCGTTTGTCCTGGGATGGTCGGGACGCAACTGGAAGCCTGCCTCTTTGCCGTCCACTGACCAGAGAGGAATGAGGATACCGGGAACTCGCTGTTGGGCGGACGAGAAGCCGAGCTTATCGAGATCAGACTTCCCCAGAAGGCTCCGGTATCCCCTTTCCTTGATTACTTCAGGACTGATGCCGCTCCCCTCGCTGAGATGACGGAAGTGGTCGGTCAGGAGAGCCGGCACAATCTCTGAAAAGACGGGATCAACCATGTTGCTCCTTATTTCGAGGTAAAAGCTTTAAGCTAAATCAGATGTGGTTGGCCTGGCGTTCCAGAGTCTTAAGGAAGTGCTCGAGAGGTTCGGCGGTAACCTGGCTCGGCGGGGTGAGCAGGTCGAAGTCGCTCAACCGGACGTCAAGCCGGTAGTTTCTCTTAAACCAGTCGGCTACTTGAGAGTCCCTGACATCAAGCTGCCAGACTTTGCTCTTCACCCTGTCCCAAAGGTCGGTTAGCGCCTTATCGGTATTGATAGTATGGCTTGCCGGTTTTCCTGGTCGGAGCACTTCACCAGGAAATAGGTCGTCCGGGGCTTCACTGTCCGGTGCCGGCAGAAGCAGCACCTGTCCGGGCGGTATCCGGGCATACTTCTGGATTTCAGCAAGCGAATAGGGCGCGGTAAGACTCAGAACCCGGACCGTTTTCTTCTTTCCCTCAGGGCGTACTTCCTGTTCAACCAATCTGAGGGAGAGAGGTATCATTGAAAGCCGGCCGCAAACGCCGCGGATGAGTTCCAGGCTGGAGTTGATGTTTACTATAGAATAGAAAGAGCCTGTATCGAGCTGGTAGACGCCGAAGCCTGGGCAGTCCGGCAGCAAGAACTGGAGGTTCATTACCCGGCGGCACTGACTCTCCTGGTAATATATGCACTTACCCGGGTTGCAGGTAACCTCCACGAGCTCGGCTATATCGGATTCCTTCTCTGTAACCTCGCCGCTATGGATGTCTGCCCTGGCCACGGCTGTCAGGCCATCACCGCGGCAGATAAGCCATCTTGTCGCTGAGTAGCATCTCAGGTATTGACTGGCCCACTGGGTCTCGTCTTCCGTGGGCAACATGATACGAAGGTCTCTTGGTTTTTCTCCAAACACCTTCCTTACCTCGTCCGGACAGACGAAGTAGTCCGTCGGAGAAGGATAGGGTATGCCGTTATCCGTCTCCCTCTTTATCCCCAGCCTTATCTTGCCCAGGCGGGGGAGCCTTATGACCTCGCTTACTCCTTTTATTGGCATGTTCAACCTCCATTTCATTTTCTTTATTTACTCCCGGTCCGGCCTCGCCGCGGTCTATCTCGCCGAGGTAAGCCCGGACGATCATCCTGGCCAGTATTCTCAGTCCGGTTTCACGTCTGTTAGGCTTTGTTTCCGTCACCATTGCCGCCTTCCTCAATAAAGAACAGGTCGTCGAAGGTATAGCCGGTCAGATGCTCTAGAATGAGCCGTCTCATGGTTGGAGAAGGTTCCCTTTTTCCGGTGATGATGTAGGACATGTGGCTGCGCGAAAACCCTATTTGTTCAGCCAGGTCGCGCTGGGAGAGATTTTCCTTCGAGAGAGCAATTTCAAATGCACGCTGGTTTACCTTAACTCTAACCATTGATATACCTCTGTAGACGAAATGCTTACTGTAGTATACAATAGAGAGATTGCAGGTTGTCAATAGATTTTTGTCACTGTAGATAGCGTTTTGATAGCGGTTGTGTTTGACATTCTCCACAAAAGGTGCTATCATAGCTATCATGCCTGAAGGAGGTGAGACATCATGGTGGAGAACTTCGGCGAATACCTGAGAACCTTGAGACTTGAAAAGAGGTATT
>JAUYHA010000028.1 GCA_030690265.1 Dehalococcoidales bacterium
ACACAAAAGCCCCCGCTATCAACGAACAGCTTGACTAATTCAGCTTGTCGGTTAGGGGTTGACCACTTGGGTAAATGCTTTAGCATAACCATAAATCACCCCCCTTTCGTTTCCGTCAATCGTGGTGCTTAGGTGGCTATGCCGTTGTGTTTATTTAGGCGTGGACTAAGACCTTTCCCTTGTTCGTTGCTTTGATGACCGCTTCCGCTTTGGCAACCGCTTCGGCTTCCGCTTCCGCCCTTGCTTTCAAGGCGTTGTTCAGTTCGTTCCTGTCGTGCTGGTATATCGGCTCTCCAGCTTTACGGGCTTGCTCGGCTTGAGCCTTAAAGCCATCAGAGTTTTCACGCATAACCGAGCCTGTATAGTTTAACAGGTTAGCGGTAAAGTTGTCCCGAACCAGCTTGACACTATCGGCTATCTCTTTGGCGACCCTGATGGTCGGGCGACCAGCTTGGCTGAAACGGACTTGACCTGCCTTGTCGTAGGCTAAACGAAGCGGGCAACCGATTGCTTGGCTTGGTATAGCGGTATCACCCATAGCGTTTGTTGCGGTGAAAAACGGTAACCAAGTGCTGGCTAAATCCAGCGACCAGACCTTCCGCCCCTGTGGTGCTTTCGTGGCGGGTGATAGTAACGATTTGATGTAGTTAGGTGTTTCCATTCTGCTAAATACCTTCCTTCTTTCGTATTCAGCATAGCCACCTAAGCACCACGATTGACTAGCTACTATATGATTGACCAGACTGGTGCTTTTCGGTGCCGCCGCCCGGATTTTTGAGCTGGTGGCTTACCTATTCCGCATCAATTTTTTCGGCAATTTTTTTTGCTTTGCCTATTCAATTTTTGTTAAAGAACTTCCGTGTCATTCAGGCACGGCAATTTACTTTATTACATTAAGTAAAGATTGTTAAAGTAAACTGTATTTACACTATATCCGAAGCTAAAAACCATTGTCAAGTGCCACGAATTAGGCACAAAAACAATAACAATTAGGCACAAAAAAGCGTCAAGTCATCAATTATAATATAAAAAAATCGATGGGGTAGCCCTTCGCAGCTCCCCTGGTGACAGGATAAACCCCGGAGCCGGCCTATCGGCACCGGTATTTATGGCCGATAGTGGTCGGGTTCTGTTATGAATTTTCTCAGTGGGGGTAAAGGGATAGACGAAAGTGAACCAGGTCAGCAGTTTTGGTCTGCCACTATCCTTGCGGAACGACAGGGGACGTCCCGTGTCATTCTCCGTGTTACCGTGTCACTGGTGTCACTGGTGTCATTTGAAGCTAAACATCGTGTCAAAAGCGACACGATGTTTAGCACGAGAGTTGCCACGAGATTGTCACCTTCTTACCAGGCGAACGAACCGCCGGGTTGGTGGAGTCGCCCAGCCAATGAAGCGTCGGTCATTAGATTGCTCTTCGCGGCCGGAAAACTCGACAAGCCCTTCTGTGATGAGATCCTGCACCTTTTTGAAGAAGGAGAAGTAAGTCGGGTGATGGTAGTAGAATTTGCGGCGGCGGTTTGTGGCTAGCTCATCCAGCGCAGTCTTGTATGCTTGGTGCAACCCCGAGAAATAGTCTTCCCCTACCTGGGAGAGCCGGTCGAGGATGAACTGTTTTACTGCTATTGGATGGTTATTCCCGCCCCGCTTCCGGGTAAGATTCAAATTAGTTACCATTTAACTCAGTACCTCCTCAATCTCTTTTCTTTCCGATGGGCGCCAGACAAAACACTTGTTCCCGGGGTTCTGTGCCAGCAACTCAAGCCACAGCTTCTGCTCAGGAGTCAAACGTCCCTTCTGTCTTTTCACTTCTGCGTAGATAGTAATTGTTCCCCGGGAACAAATTAAGTCGGGGAATCCCTGGCCATCGGCACTCACCGCGGTTCTCCACCCAGTTTTGGTTCTGGCCGTTCGGAAGTGAGCTACCAGCCAGCCCCGGGTATGAGCCAGGTCAATAACCCAAGACTGGAACTCCTCTTCCTTCTCTACCACTTGACTGGCTACCTTATCTCCCATGTACTATTCTTCTTTTAGCAGGTTGTCATAGAATTTCTGTAGCTCAACTCCACCAACCACGCGGTAGTGTAGGGTGGTGTTGATATTGGCATGGCCCAGCAACTCCTGGAGTAACCGGGCATCGTCCAGGGTGGGTCTCTTCTTGATGGCATTTATGGCAAAGGCATCCCTGAATTTATGGGGAGAGACATGGTGCTGACGTTCATTAGTAGGATTCTCAAGCCCCATGAAACCAGCTCTCTCGGCGCATTCCACGACGATATGCCAGGCCCACTGCCGGCTCATTTTGAAAAGCATTCGTTTCCCATCCACCTCAGTTATCCCACCCTTTTTGATATACTGGCGGAGCAGCTGTAGTGTATCCTTATCGACCGGGACCTTACGCAGGTGCCGTTCTTCCTTCGCCTTGGAAATAGCTTGCGTGACGGGCTGTGCACAAATTGGACAGAATTTATGCTTCTTGCCCAGGCGGGCACCGCACTTAGGACAGGAGAGATTTATGCGCAACTTCTCGTGCTCTATCTTAATCTGGCGCTGACCAAAGTCGATATGCTTTTCTTCCAGCCCGAGGACCTCACCAACGCGGCAGCCAAGCCGGCGCAACAGGCGAATCAGTACCTTGTCCCTAAGGCACTGATTCGCATCCTCTATTAACGAGGTATCTTCTACTTCTAGGTATTCTTTAGTGGGCATCTATAGTTGACCTCTATCCCTGTATGATATCGCCATTTGCATTTACTTGAATCGGTGTAGTGTTCAGCAACTCCCACCCATGGCGCCCATCTGAGTTCAATCGGTTAGCTGCCCTTAGAATGGCCCAGGCCTCCCATACTTCAAACAATGTCTCTTTTCTTTCCCGGGCGAATTGCTCAACAACAGGGAACGCCAAGTGGCCTTTTGTTTGTGGAAGATCCTCAATCCAGAGTATCAGCTCGTTTGCTATCTTCACCCTTTTCTGCCGTACGACTCGCTGTCCTTGATTTCTCATTTATACATTCCTCCTTTACTTTCTCCACCGAACAATTACCCCTAAAACGACACTTGGAGCATGGTAAGTCGCGGGTTATACTGCCATCAGTCTGAACCACCGCTTCTCTTCCCATATCAAACCTTCTTCTCCGTGCATGCCGAGCAAAGGTCCTCTTCCGCCCATCCGCAACCACCATCACAGGGGTCTTCTTCGGAGCAGCCACACACCCGGCAATAACGGAAATCTGTCTGACATTCTTCACAGAGGAAATAGGCTTGTTCCGGGAACTCTTTCTTAACCCATTGGTTAGGCAGGCCGCCGTCCGGGGCAGCTTCTTCAATAATTCCACATCCGCGGCAACAGTATCCGGTCGGCTCGGCGCCGGGGAGTGGGGTTACATCTTCGACATTTAATTGCCACTTGCCGCGGGCTCGTTCCTCAATCCCGATAACCCTTAAATACAGCGTTTCCCCGACCTTGAACGTGTGGGCTTTGTCAATCTGCAAACTAATCACTTAAACAACCTCCTCGTCCGGTGGCCTGTTGGTTATTTCGATACCCAGAACCAAGACAGTAACCCAAAGCTCGATTCTCAGCCAGTAGAATCCACCGAACCATTCTTGCCAATCTATTTCCGGACCAATGCCGGCGCGGGTAAGTGCCAGATGCCAATAAGGTATTATTCTGAACCTTTTCTTCATAGTTCACCTCCAGTTGACGTTCCCACTGATTGTAAAGCATGGACGAAACTGGCCTGAGACCATGATTCTAGTCCATGCGCTTTGGTATCTAATCTTCTCAGTTGGAAACAAGGGTCTCCATCCTTATCTACTTTCCCCTGGAATATCTTGACAACTTCCCATCGATATTTCCTGTATATGGCTCTATTCTTTTCCGCCCCCTCCTTACTATCCCAAGAGAGATTAAAACAACCAATGCAGTGCTCAGTTTCCTTGAAGATTACAATATCGCCAGGCTTGAATGTGTACTCCATCTTTCTAACCTCACTTTACAAAAGCACGTAACGTCAATCAAACGTCCTTGTGGAAGATGTCTCGGGCTTCTTCTGAGCCCAGACCATAGCGTTTGGCAATTTCAAGAACTTCATCCATAGCTACCTCTATCTTAGCCTGTATCAATTCTCTGCCTTGCCAGCGACGCAATTCAGCTCGGGCCTCTTGTTCTGTGTCATGGAACGAGAGTGTAATAGAGCCATCTTTAAGAGCATAGGTCGCTGCCTTCCCACCAAGAAACTGTCTTTGGTGTTCCTTGACCTCCTCAGGTGTTAGCTTTTTTAGTGTTATTGCCATCTGAGTACCTCCTTTACTTATGATTACGGGTGTTCTGGTTTTTGAACAGGCTTAGCAACAAACCTAATTGTCTGAGCAGTATCTGCAGTCGCCTGGCTGTAATTCTCCTTCGCATCTTCAGGGCTGTCTGCTTCTATCACCTGGGTAAATTCAACTACCTCAATCACCTTGTAGAACATCTGTTTGCCTCCTTCTTTACCTTAAGTAATTTTCGGGGAGCCACTATAGCCCTTAATCCCTGTGACGTAAAAGCCAGAGGGCAGCTTCACCCGGGCAATATGGACTGGATTATTTTCACCTACCGTAAGTATCAACGTAGTAGGGGAATCCGTATTTACCAGGGTGGGGGGAATGAGGATATCCGCAGCCTCATCGGGGCGTTTGAATACTGTCACTTGGCGTGGCCGGGGTATGGTACCACCGTCTGGCTGGTCAATCGGATCTCCCTCCTCCACTCGTAGTTCCACTGTGAAGCCCTTCTCCATGAGACCATCAATTAGTTTAATTAACTCTGGTGATAAATTCATCCTCACTCTCCTTAATTTCCATCTTTGTCGGAAACCTCAGTTCCTTTTCTGTGGTCCAGGTTGCGGCAGTAAACCTACTGCGGCAGCTATTGTTCTGCTGTCTATGGTTTTCACCTCTACCCTAACGCAGCGCTCTAGCCCACACTCAGTACATATATCATAAGAAGCCATTAGAACCGGTACAAAAGGTAACGAGAGAGTTGTTGCCGGAGTCAAAGTCAACGGAACCGCGGCACTTCTCAGGGCTAAATACACCCCGTGCGGTATCTCTCCCTTTACCGCTCTCCATGATTCCCTCATCACGGTCTCTCCACTCCCACACTGTGGACAGCGGGGGAAATTCCTCTCCCATTTTACCTTGTCGTCCTTTTGATTCTTGCCTTCCATAACTAACCTCCTTCTTTACTTTAGTAGGGAACGTCAACCTCGTCAAGGTAGCTAAGAATACCACGCTAGGGGCAGTTTGTCAAGGGGGGGGCTTGACATTCTTTCCTTTACTGGAATATAGTGGGGGCATGGACGCGGGAACGAAGGCACGGATGATAGAGGAGGGGGGGAAAGTTGTTAGTGACCTTTTGAGGGTGGTAATAAACCGGCCCAGACAGCCAGTCAAAGTAGCCGAAGAGAAGCCGGCGGAACCTTCTAAGCCTGTGGCATCTTCTATGCCGGCGGCATCTCCCCGGACTTCAGGGATTTTGCTAGCCACGTCAGACGAAACTACCACTGAACTTAAACGGCGGCTTGCCAAGGAGCTTTACCGAGCTGAGCTTGACCTGGCCGCTGGTCTCAAGATAGCCAATAGACCATGCGATTGCTTAACCCATAAACATGCTCTAATGCTGGAAGCGGCGGCCGAGGAACTTATTTCCCAGGACCCGGGTAACGCCTCTGTTTACCAGGACATCATCAACTGGATCCCCGCGAACGGGGCCAAAGTATCTCCAGAGGCTATCCAGAGTGGCAAGTATGCTGCTGAATATCCCCGGATGGCTAATGAATTCAAGACTTTCCGTAAGCGTGTAATGGGTTCTGCCGAGACAATTGAAAGCTCCGGTGGGCGGATAACCCTTGAAGAAGCTAAAAAACTTGCTGCCGAAGAAGCGGCCAAAGAAGTAGAGAGAGCCTGGAGATTGGAGGGTTAAAATGGCAAATAAGGGATTAGCAATAATCGGAGCTGGGATACTTGCCGCGGTCGGATTGATTGCCTTGTCCCAGAAATCCGCTAGTGCGGATAGCGGAGGTGGTAGCCAGACGGGTAAGCCAAGTTACTGGGCTTCCCCACCTTACCCTGCTTTCCCACCGACCTGGTGGCTTTCCAGCTACAATGGTCAGTATGTATTGATGGATGCCCCACCTGGATCCGGGCAGAATCCTACATGGTTAGAGCCAGGCTTGGTAGCTGACTTTCTGTCCGGCGGATGGACAATAGTTTCTTAAGGAAGGTTAAAAATGGCTTTCTTAGTGGTTGATTCACCTTTTAACCGCGCGAACTACCAAAGTATCATCGGTAAGGTCTATGAGGTAGCTCCATCTTATGCCCAAGTTCAGCCTGTCGAGTATACTCGTGAAAAGCGAGAGAGTCAAGAGGAATGTGCTGCTTTAGCTACTAAGGTCATCAAAATCTACGCTGTTTCTGATGCGCTTACACACGGCTGGCAATATCTAGAACCAGAGCGCCGGGCGGAAAGCCTTGGCCGGTTGAAGGAGAGGGTTGAAGACTTATTTGATGCCAAGCAAATTAGCTCCAAGACTACCGCTGACGTAATGGAGCAGTTGAAAGTTCTGGAGGGCTATAATCTAGAAAAAGGGGTCGTCCGCGACGTGGCAATCGTTTTACTTCCTGCCGTAGTGGATATGGCTGTTGCTGCTATTGGTGAGTGTGTTTGCGGCGAAAAGGCAGCTGTAAAGGCCATACCAACTCGGGACCAGGTGCGAGTAGAGGACTGGTCGGAAAGAGACCGACGTCATATTGGTATTCAGGTTATTGAGACCGGTGAGTATTTAGCCGGCTGGTGGGATGAGGATGCTGAGCAGATGTTCGTGGACGGGTTTTTTAAGTCAGGGCTTGGAGAGCGTGCCTTTGAGGATAGCGTCCTCGAGTACGCAGAGGATATGGGTATCCTGGCAAAATAACCCGGAGGATAACCTATGCCGCTCTCAAAAGAAGAAATAGTCCAAATCGCCAAAGCAACCGCTCAGGAAGTCATCAATGCTCTCCATGAAGACCGGCTGACCTACCATGAACCAGAAACGGTACGGCAAGGTTTACAGGAAAGCCTGGGTGAGGAGCTGACCGCTTCAATGTGGTATCAGCTCCGAGCGAGACATGCCCGGGGTCGCGGCGATGGAGAAACTGTCAAGCTATATGAACACGTTGCAATTGAAGAGAGTCGCCATTACGAAGAGTTTAATAAGCGCCTCATTGAAGTATCCTGATGGAGGCACTCTTTGCCACTAACTCCTGACCAAATCAAAACTATAGCATCCCGAGCCGCGGGGAGAGTAATTGAAAACAGAGCCCCTGTGGAATCTACCTCTCTGAGAGAACAGACCCTTCGACTTGAGGGAGAGGAAATCACTCGCCAGATCGATAACGGCGTCCGTTATGTTGGACCATGGTTGCCCTATGGCACCGAGGGTAAGTTTTTAGGCCACCTCTTTCAAGATGACGCGGTCACCCAGACATCCTTCGTTTGCCAGGATGTTGAGGACTGTAAAGCTCAACTAATTAAAGTCAGAAAGAACTTCGAAGCTAAACCGCCGGTTTTTTTACTAGAAGGAATACCTTATTCCCAGAGCGAGCAGCAAGAACAATCACCAATCTATACCGTTCCTAACTGGCAGGAAGTAAAAGGAATCTTTGTAGGTGGCTGCGTGGCAAGGGGTGTCGGTAGCTCGTTCAGGGCAAAGGCGCATGCTCACAATGTAAAAACCTTTGAGTACTTCGGGTGGATATGCGTCAGAAGCATTAAGAGAGTCGGTGAAGTGCAAGGTCAGGTAATCACGAACCCATCCCGTCTGCTATGGCACGAATATGCTCATATTCTAACACCCAGCCACCCCCATGATGATACGTGGAGAAGGAAAATGCACGAGTTAGGGCAACCGATACCCTCGCAATACGACAAAAAATCTAGGTGAGGAGGAGCAAGTGCAGGAGATTGATGAAAACCTAGAAGAGTGTGGGGTTGAGGAATTATATCAGAGCCGTCAACCCCAACCACTTCTAGAAACTGAGGTTAAGCAGGAAGAAAAACCCTGCCCTAATCTACAGCCCATGGCTGAGTGGATAAAAGGCGAGACTCCAGACACTTGCCGTCCTTGCACCTTGACGCCGGTGGTCCAGTGGTACTGGCAAGAGCTGAAAGAACGGGGATACGAAGAAATAACCGCCCATCTCGAAGCTGAGATAAATGCTCTGGAAGAGGATAACGACGAGCAAATTATGGCGCTTTGCAAAGACCTTGACGAAATAAAGGCCGGCGCTCCGGAAGATTTAAGAAAGCGCCTCGAGGAGTTCGACTGTGCTATCCAGTCTTTTGACCCGACCGAGGTTTCCGAGGAAGCTGAGAGTGCGGATTAGATAGTTTTACCTCAACCTCATGCCCGCAGTCAGGGCAGCGCATCGTAATACCTATGGTTGCTTTCATGGCCAGGCCACCGATGGAAAGGGCGCACAAATAAGCCCCCCAGCTTATCTTCGACTTAGTAAAACCAGAGAAGAGAGTCTTTGCTTCTGCCAGGAAAGCCTTTTCTTCTCTGGTAACCCAGATAGTTGTAGCATCATCTTTAGACATGTGTTTTAGCCTTGCTTCAATAGTTTAGACGAGTATAACATATAGGGGGGTATAGCGCAAAACTTGAAGTGCGTTTATACTCTTATCAAATGGTGGCTGCAGTTGAGCGAAAGAAGAGGGCACCTAATCAGGGACCGAATTTGACCCCTCTACAGAATCTTCTGGAAGCCCAGAGGATTCACGTACAGTACCAAGATGAAGCGGCGAGAGAAGAGAGCTTGAAAATGGTATCGAGAGCGATCGGTTCGAACAAGCCACTTCCTCTCCTGCGAGACAACTTAGACAAGGTCTTTGATACGGGGAGTCCTTTATCTAACGTAGCGTTACACCTGGCTCTAGTTGAGACCAGGAAGAAATAAAGAGGAGGAACAATCAAATGGGTCAACTAATGAAGTCCAACGGGTCCTTGACGGTAAAGTCCTTACGGCGAGCCGTAGGCATTCCAGGGCATCGCCCCAGTGGCAAAAATGCCTGTGTCGGCGCCGCTCTGAGGGGCAAAAGCTATGCCCAGCCACCGCCCGGATTAGGCGGACGGAACAATGTCGCAGTGCGTCAGGCTTTTTATGATGCGGCCAAGAGCTGCGGCTTCAACATCAAGAAAAAGAGGCCGACCTAGCAACTAGGCTATCGGGAAAGGGTTCGCTCGACTCGACAGGGGGAGGCGCCAGACCTCCCCCTGTCTTTTTGTCCAAAATATCTTTGTGACACCTATTGACACCAGTGACACGATGAGCTAGAATGGTGTCATCGTGTCACCGTGTCACAGTGTCATCGTGTCACTGGAAGCTAAACACCGTGTCACAGGAGAGTAAATGGCAGTTCGAATCTTCCAGGCGACGGAGTTTAAAGAAGAGATAAAACAGCTCTTTAAGGACGGCGTGACACTGGAAGAGATAGTAACTCGTTTTCCCGCCGTGTCAAAGAGGACTATCTACCGGTATCAGAAAGAAGCTGAGGCTGAGAAGGCTAACCCTGCCGGAGAAAGGACAGGCGGTCCCGCAGGGTCGACCAGCTCCCAGGGTATCCAGAAGGTAGTCAAGACTCCACAGGAGTTAGCGGTTGTAACCTCCCAGACGCCAGGCCCGATTGTTTTCCGTATGGGGGGCCAAAGTATCGACCTGAACCCGGCGAATATTTACGATGCCTTCCGATATTGCGAAGACATCAAGCGCATCGACCCATCGATAGACGATGATTTTTCAACCATGGTGAAGACAGCATGTAAGCATGTCTGGGAAGTATTCTCTGAAAGGGAAGCCCGCAGGATAAATGCGGAGATAGAAATAGTAAAGGAGGGGAAATGGCAGGCGAAGGAAGTGGTTCTAAGTTAGAGGATGTACTCAGGGGAGAGAGGGGTAAATCAACGCCGACTGACCCACCTGCGCTGGGGTCGGCTCTTGAGAGAGAACTGGCAGCCGATGATGATTCGCTGGCCAAGGATCTGCAACGGTCCCGGGCGGAGGAAATTATTGCGGCTAGACAGGTTAGGATAGGACAAATGCGTGCCCACGTGCTGGGCGGAGCTAGAGAACCAGAAGTAGGTGGAGTTAGAGAACCAGCACGCAGTAAGGAATGGCTGACTGACATGGCCGAGGGGCTTCTCAAGAGAGGGCTGGACCCGGCTGTTGTTGGACGGACCGTTGATTACCTGCTCGGGATTGGGCAGCTCCCCCAAGTTGGATTACCAGGTGCCGGGACTCCTGCGCAAGGTATATCTTTTTCTGACATGAAAGAACTTTTCAAAATGGGGCAGGAATCCAATAAGTCCGACCCGGCGATTGCAGTTATCCTCGCCAAACTGACTGAAAAGATCGAGGCGCTTGAGAAGAGACCCACTGTTGCAGCTGCCCCGCCCCAGAAAAGTTTCATAGTGGTCAAGGCAGATGGTAGCGTTCAGGAGATTGAATCAGGGAAGCCGATTTTTCTTGAGCCAAGGGAAAATCCAGACAAGACTGATTCTATTGAGGTCGTTAAAGAGAAAAATCGCCATGCCGAGGAAATGCAGAGGCTTGATACCGAAAAGGTATATAAGGCCAGCGTGGCCAAAACTCTTGCTGATATCCCTGAGAAAATCGGCCGTGGTATCGCCGGACACATGGCTGATGAGGGAGAAGAGTTGGAGGCTGTCAGTAAGACATTCGAAACGGAACATTTCAAATGTGAAACCACGGAGTGCGGCAGGGAATTCGAGGTAGAGAAAGGGGCGACCCGGATCCAGTGCCCATTTTGCCAGAGCGTCTATACCAGAAGCAAGAAGGATTAATGGCAGGCTGGGAGGAAGCTCTAGGTAAAGTTCTCGTATCTGGATTCGGGCCCGATGTTGTGCAAGGCTTTATAGCTAAGTATATTGAACGGATCCCTGCTGTGAAATGCCGGGAGTATATACTGGCGAAGAGGGATCTATTTAAGTCGGTATCAGAGAGGCAATGGGGAATCATACGTAAAGCGGTGCACACCGGCAAAATCGAGGTCAGCTACGAAAAAACCATTGAGGAACTCAGCAGTTATCATCCCGACCTTCTGGCTATTATATCCTGTACAGATGGGGGCGTAGACTGGCTGCGTCTCCAAGTAGAAGAGGCAAAGAAAAAGCTCACCTCTTGACAATTGCCCCGATTGCGCTTTATATTAAAAAGCGAGGTGAGCTATGGATTTTCCGGGAATTGACCGGTTTATGAAGGAAACCGGTCTCGACGCAGAGCCGGCTTTTGTTGACCTCCACTTCCTGACTGAGACTATCCCATCCCCGGAGGATAGACGTATTCTCGGCCTCTATTTTCCTGAGGGAGAGCAAGAAAAAGAGGGGTTTGGCTATCTTCCACCTTCAACAATTATTCTCCCCCCTGATGCGAGCGAAGGCACATTGTTACATGAACTCGGCCACCGGTACGGTCACTACTATCACGGCGACTTGAGCGAACCGTTCGCCGAGAATTATCGTATGGCGCAGGAGAAAAGGTTGTCGCCCATTTATGCCGGCTCGTACGCCAGAACTGAGATGCCCGCACCCCGTGCATCCGCGGTTGAATTGGCTGCGGACTGGTCGGTAGAAGGACTTGTTTTTCGGTTACCACCTGCCAGTCTTAAGGCTGGGGCGGATATAGAGCTCGCGGTCGACGGAGTCGTCAACGAGTTGCGGGATAGCTTCCCCGACTTCTGGCAAGTAGCCGTTGTCGTATCCTACGCTAATCCGGATTACACAGTAGCCAGAAGTGACTTTCAGGTTTTCCAGAGTGGAGCATGGGGTGACCCGGTATCTTATGCCCCCAAGATTAACTTTACTCATACACCCTACCGATTTCGGCTGGGTGCGATGCCCAACCGAAATATCTATGCCGTAGCTCAATTATTTGCCAACCACGACCACCAACCGGCATTTACTCCATTTCTTTATTCTCAACTCGCGCAGAACGGATGGGAGTATATCACCACTATCGTACATCAAATTCTACTGGATACTGCTCCTGCAGGAGATGGCGGGACGGGAGGGGGTGGCGGCATGAAACTATATCAGCAGGCTACCACCGACGCGGCTAAGACCTACCAGGGGAAGGCACAAACGGCCATATTCACGTTCTCTACCAGCATGGAGCAACTTGACTTCCTAAATGACTTCTTTGTCAATAAATTTGTTGGAGAGTGCGTGAAGGCTATCCAGCAGAATAGCCCGGGTGACCAGCTTCTCTTCCTGCAATTATACAGGGATACCTCGCCGACACTACGAACCAATTATGAGTTACACCTGACCGCGACTGATATCACCGGCCAGCCGTTGCCGTGGGTCATTATCATTGGTGTGGCGCTGGCATTAATATCATACTGGCTAGTTATTCGTCCCACACTTAAGCAGGTAAGCGACCTGATTTGGGGACCGGCCACAGATGGAGGTAAACGCCCATCACCTTTATCAAACCCTCTAGTTATAGTAGCTATAGCGGGAACTGTCCTGGTAGGCATCGCTTTAGTTAAAGGAACGTCGGTTAAAGGAGCGATGACCGGCAAGTAGTCATCTCCCGCTTTTCAAGACGTAAAAAAAATAAATAAAGGAGGTATTGACAAAAGAATAAAATTAGTTATAGTATGTTTACAGAGATAACTAAAGGCGGGGGAGAACCTGATTTTGCTTGAAGGTCGGGCTTCCCCGCCTTTTCCTTTAGCAATAAAGGTTCTCCCCACTAAAAAAGGAGGAAACATATGTCGGATTGGTTCAAGGTTGGTGCTGGGGCTGTAACTGGAGCAGTTGCAGGAGTGGCAGACCAGGTGGTCCAGAACATGGACGAGAAGAGAGCGCTCGACGAGCGTGCTGCCGGCAGACTAGCTGTCGATAAGAAGTTACCACTGATGCAGCAGTTTGGAACCTATCTTAACTACGGTGTCCCCATTCTTACCGTCCTCGCCTCAGCGATGGGGTGGGTGAAGGGCGATGTGGAAACCAGGTTGGTTACTGCTGCTGGTCAGCTCGCCGGCAGGAAGGCAACCCACCAGTTAACCACGGGTGCCAAATCCAACACGCCTTCTGCGGCTTACACCGCATGGAATCGGGCGGAAGTTGCGAGACAAGCCGGGCGAAGTGCGCAACCAGAGTTTGACAAAGTCAACGCCTTTTCATTCTAAGGCGAAATAAAAGTCGGAAAAACAAAATACCCTGAAGGAGGTTTACACTAATGGGTACAAGGCAATATATCATCCCCGTAGGCTCGATGAGCCTGACTGACCAGAAGGAGTACCGCTACTCGGCAATAGCGGCTGGACTGTTAAGGTCCCAGAACAAAGCCATCGGCGATCTTCTCGCAGACTGGCCGGATCTGGCGTTAATGACTGACCCGGCAAAGAAGACAGCCTCGATCATAGCCCACCTGAAGATGGCGCAGTGGCCGAAATCGATTGACATGAGGGAATTCCAGCCACTTCTCGATGCGGGCGTGGCCGCTGGTAACGACCGGTGGATTACAGCTGCCCTGGCTGCTATCGGTACTGCCTACAGCGCCTTCTCGAACGTGGCGACCCCTGCTCTGGGCGCCAATAGGCTGGTAGTCTTCTTTAAAATCGGAGTACAGACTGCGCCGCTGCCAGTGAACCGGGTTATCTTCCGTACTGGTGCGGTACAAGGTAATATCTTGGCCCAGTATGACCTGGAGCAGATGGTCAACAGAATGGAGACCGACGGATATTTCAGCGAGCCGGTCGTAATTGACCCCTCGCAGACATTTGCCGTCCAGGTACTGGCTTCGATTGCTACCGGTGTAGCCGCGCAGGTTCAGCTCGGCGCCTTCGTCTTTGAACCATCCGGAAACACTAACGCGTAAATTATGCGTAACTGAGGAGAGGGGGGCTGGATATGCCCCCCTCTCAGAAGCCCTAGTTAGTCTAGGCAAGTAACCCGAAAGGGAGAAAGGAGAAAAACTAATGGGAATTAGACAAGAAATCGCAGATATCCTCTCGAGACAGAGGAAGGTTGTACGGCGAGCTGGAGTAACCCTTGACCTGACACCCGCCAGTGCCGGCAACGGAGCTAACCTTTTCAACATCCTTGGTGGCCCGGTCCTGGTCTATGCGCTGTTCGGGGAATGCACTGTCAACATTGGTGGTGGTGCTGCCGTACCGCGGCTTCAGTTCCTCAGCGCTGCGGCCACTCTATCCGGTCTCTGCGTTGCGGCCACCACTATTGCTGCCGTAGTAGCAGGTACTCTGCTTACCTGGACAGGCCTGTTAGCTGGTTTGCTAACTCCTGCTGTTGGTCTCGCCCATCTGGACTTGACCGGAGCGGAAGCTGGTTTTAACAGTCCCCTGACCTTCGGTATCGGCAGTGTTCGGTTGACCAACGCTGTCTCCGCTGTAAGCGGTATTATCGACTGGTACCTGGCTTACGAGCCATGCACACCTCAAAGCTTAGTAACGCCTGGGTAATTCAGGTGAGTAGGTAAGGTAGGGGAGGTTATGTCTCTCCCCTACCTTACAATTTAATAAGTCGGGAATAAACCATTACTCTCCAAGAGAGAGACAGAAACGGAGGTAGTATGGATATTGGATTACATGTCTTCAAGTCCCAAATCGGGATGTTTGATCCCTTTGCCCTCCCCGAGCATAACGTCTGTGTTCACTATCAGGGTTCTACCAATTACCGCTTCGTTGACTATATGGAGGCAATCCCTCCCTTTCAGTGTATAAATCTGGGGGCTCTGGCCGCAGGAACCCGGAGTGGTCATACTAACATCACCAACCTCGAGATGTACGATGACGAGTTCGGCCTCTACCGCTGGTATCCCCTCGACAACGCCCAGATCTATATGTTCCTTCCCTCCGGCGTCGGTTTGCATTTCTTGAGAAATCTTCAGGTGCCGGTTGACTACAAGACAATGCAAAGAGACCCGAATCTAGTCAGTACTGAAATCGTGGTGTGGCAGATTAACCGGCCGGCGATTGAGGCGGTTAACGGGATGGCCTATCCGCTCGCTGCTGTCAGATTAGTAGCCATGGGCTACCGCTTCCATTCCGTTGCTTTGCCCAAGAACGAGGCAGAGCGAAAAGCGGATAAGACTAAGGCCGAGATGGATACTGTAGAGGAAATTAAAGCTGGTAAAGCACCAGTAACACATGTCTATGCCTCTGGACTCGGTCGGACTTAAAAATCGGGAGAATCATAAAAACGAAGGAGTGGAATATGAGTTTACTAACTGGACAGGAAGAAGGGGTAAGGCTTCAAGGACCCGTAACAACCTTGGTGCTGGCTGCAGTAGCTAATGCCGTGACAGTCTTCTCTTTAAGTGCGTTCAACCAGCTCGTCGGTACCAAGTCAATGAAGATAACCAAAATCAAGCTGCGCAATAATGCGGCCGGCAGCACTTATATCCATATCGGGACGGGGGTAGGCGGAACCTTCATTGATCTCATACCGGCCCTCTATACCATCAATGCCATGAGTGACGACTATGGCGAAGGTGAGTTGCCGTCCCGGGAGGCTTTTGCCAGTATTACAGCCTGGCCGGAAGCGCTCATAGGCGCACTGGGAATCGACATCCAGATCGAAGTAGCTGAAATAGGCTAAAGGAGGCTCCTATGGCAGTTAACGATAAGGTAGTTCTTGCTACCGGTAGCGTCGCCCTGATTGCCTCAGCTATCGCGATGGCTCGGAAGGTTAAAGCCGCTCCCCTTAATGGGGGAGCCGGCGGAAGCAGCGGAGGCCAAGTGGGGAATACATTGACTCTCGATGAAGCGACAATGAATCTGCTCATCGCCATAGCCGCGTCCGGGGCTGACCTCCAAACCCTGGTTAGCGAACTTCTTACTGCAGTTGCGAATCTTCACCTGGCGGTGGTACCCAATACGGACACTTTGGCTGCGGGCAGACTTTCGATTGGGGCTCTCAACCAGTGGTACCAGCTTCCCGATGCACCAGTACCAGACGGCATGACTTTACAGTTAAAGGGTTGGCCTACCAATGGCGGCTTAATTTACGTGTCCGACTCTGAGGCCAATGTAACCAATCCCAATGCGGTCTGGCCGTTGCTTCCTAATGAAGCCATCGGGTATAATGTTCAAAACCTCAATGCAATTTTCGTGAGCGGCACGGTGGTCGGTGACTTGGTATGCTGGACTTTTGAGCGTAGAAGGAGGAGCTAATGGCAGTTGTCAGCAGCATGCCTCCGAGTCTCAGTTTCAAGAGATCAGCGCAGAGCGGTTCCAAAGTAATGACTGCCGCCTGGCAGGTGGTCTACACTGAGAATACCGCAGTAAGTCTTATGGCCTACCTCTTCGCCGGCGCCGAGATTAACCTTTCTCCCATGGCTGCCGGCGATACTATCAACGTCAGGATAAGGAAGATTCTCGTCCCTGGCGGAGCCTGGGTAATTCATGACCAGGTCGCTTATAATAATGCTCAGCCGGTAACTCATCCTTCCGTGCATATCAATCCCATTCCTGACGTTTACGGCTGCGAAATTTCCATGCAGCAGACAGCCGTAGCGGTAGCTCTCCTCCAGATTGAGTTTGAGGCATACGATGCCAAAAGATTGGGTTTGGCATAAGGGGATGGGAAATGGCATGGATATCTGAAGCAGCCAGCCCCGAAGCCTGGAATACCATTTTTTTCTCGCCGGTAATGAGCAATGGCAATGTTTATATTACTGGCTGGGAAACGGTTAGTTTCTACAGGTATAATGTCGGTACAAAAGTCTGGACTGTGCTGGCTGACCCGCCAGCACAGATATGGGGGGCTATTTCCTTATCCCCCGACGGCACCAGGTTAACTGCGCATGGAATCAACGGCTCAGTTCTCTACATCTACAACATCGCTGGTAATTCTTGGACATCTTCGTCGGCGGCTCCGGTCTTTGTGGCCACTGGCGGTTCTGCTGATATTCAAGTTACTGTCTGGTATGACAATGACACCATTTGGTGCCATGCCAGAGAAGGTGGAGGAACGACTAGGAATAAATGCTATAGGTATGTGATTTCGACCGATACCTGGACACAGTTTGCCAGCGTTTATGTTCTGGGGCCAGGTAATAATAGCGGGGGAATGTCAATAAACACGGCCTTGACAGCTCTGTACTTTGGGAAGGTGCATGCTGGCGCCGATAGACATCATGGCGTTAAATATGTAATCGCTACTGATACCTACTCTCAGATAATGGTAACTTCCGGTTTTGTTTATAATTACGCTTCAGATAGAAATGCAAGATTATGGGTTTTAGACGAACTAAACAGTTTCTTAGGCACTCGTTACTTTGACTGTGATGCCGAAGTGACAGTAGTTTCACTCTTTGCTGATGATGCGGCAAGGACAAGGAATGCCCAACTCGTAGCTAGCGGATTTTATGCCCTCTCTCTGATGATTGCTCACCACATGAATGCTGAGCCCAAAATAAGGTCGGATGGTACCTACCCTATCTACCCACCTTCGGTAATCACTGTGAACGCCACGGAGGTGAGCTGATGGCTCAGGCGCGGTTAAATGCTACTATAACCGATGACGGCGGGCTTAGCTGCGAAGGGCGTTTCCAGTATGGGCTTACTCCCGCCATGGGTCTGTTTACGCCCTGGCAGGGGGGCACCCTGGTGACCGGTGACAGCTTTTCTCATGTCCTTACCGGACTACTCGGGGGCACCATCTACTTTTTCCAGGCTGAGGTCAGGAATGCCGTGGGCACCGGTACTTCGGGGGCGATACTTTCCTTTATGACCTCACTGAGTCTGGGCAGTATCCTTAATCCCATAGTGGATATTCTGGCGCCCACTCTCGTAACCGAACATCAAGCCACTCTCAACGGTATGGTTACTTTCCAGGGGGATAGGCTGGGCCAGGTAAGATTTCAGTGGGGCGCCAGCGCGAGCTATGGCATGACAACCGCCTGGCAGAGCGGCTTCGGTACTGGCAATAGTTTCAGCGCAGCTATCAGTGGATTATCACCCGGGCAGGCATATCACTGCCGGGCTGAATTTCAGAATAGCCATGGACCGCCGGTGGTCAGCGGTGACCTGACTTTCTCTACATTATCCGAAGTCGGTGGCATGGTACTGGTCGGAGATGATATACTAACCATACTTGGGAGGTAAAGCATGATAGATATTCTCGGCATACTGCGCCGTATAATGAATGCCAACGCCCTTGAGACATTCGACCCGGCGACCGATTCGCTCGAGGCCATCAGGGACTTTATTGCTGCCATGAGTGGTGGCATAACCCTGGATGGAGAAGTTACTGCCGTCCCCGGAGCTGCCCAGTTCACTATCCCCACCTTACTTGGGCACGGCGCCGGAGCTTTTACCGATATCAACGCTCCCTGGTGGGTACTGGTCTTTCGGGATGCCGGCGGCGCCGGCGCGGCCCCTCAGGGTGAAATGCAGCCCATTACCGCCTATGTTACCGCGACGGGTGTCTTTACTACCTCCGCTTTTACCGTCGCTGTAGGTATCGGCGACCATATTATTATTATGAACCCAGTTTTGGCAACTATCGGTCGGAGAATAGATGTGGCAACCCTGGATGACCTTTCCGATATTATGACCAGTTCTAATTCGGCAAAATTAAGACGTATCCTGAATAGATTATCGACCAACGCCTTCACTGCCACCATCCAGGGAGTTGCCCAAACCGAGCTCGACACCATGCTGGCTCAGCTGGCCGTTTACTTTAATTTGGCCGGAGCAGTACTGGGCGTAACCATGAATCCGGGCGCCGGCTCCAGAGCAAATCTCCAGCTTATCTTCCAAGACCTGGCTGACATGCTGGCGGGCGCTACCGGAATTGTTATTTGGCCTGTTTCTGCTGCTCCGGGTAATGGTGTCTCAATCGCTGAAGCTCTTGGGGCAATTTATGATGGTGTTGTTGCAGCCAATAGTGTATTTCAAGAGCAAGCTGATACGGCGGTCAATGTCAATGCTGCTCTAGCTGAAGTTACAGTCTTTGACCTGAGTGTAGCCGCTACCAGATATATTGTTAGAAGTCTACGGCTAAAGAGTGTTGACCCAGTTGCTGAAACGGTTACCGTTAGGCTCTATGAGTTAATAAACGATGTTCTGATTTTGGTTGATACTTTTGCTATTACCACTGCCAACGCTGGAACGTATCATTCTTTGATGGATATGTTCGGAATGGCTCAATTAGCTGGTGATAACCTGAAAGTTACGGTTATCGCCACAGCGGTAGGACCCTTCGCAGTAACTGGACAATATAGTCATGCTTTATCGACATAGGAGGATTAGATGCCTGATTGGTTGGCAATGCTAAAAGGTTATATAGACGACCTGGAAACCAGGCTTACCGCAGCCCGTGCTGGGTATCTAGACAATATCAACAACGCCCAGCTGCTCAATATCTCAGCTGCTCGGTTGGGTTACATAGACCTGCTGGCTGATGGGGTTGTTGGGTTGGCTGTTATCGAAGGGTTAGTCGATGACCTGGAAACCAGGCTTACCGCAGCCCGTGCTGGGTATCTAGACAATTTATCTGGTGGTGCCGTTGCACTTAATACCGATATGACTACCCTTCTGACTCGCCTATCAGCACTCAGAGCCGGTTATTTGGATAATCTTTCGGCCGGAGCTGTTGCTTTAGCAGCTACGGCTCTCTCAAATGTCCAATGGACTAACGCTCTTGCCACAGCACTAGGCAATTACACAGCGGTGAGAGCAGGCTACCTGGATAACCTATCCGGAGGAGCGGTGGCACTTGCGGCATCATGGACATCCGCCTTGGCTACGGCCCTCGGAAGTTATACTGCTATTAGGGGTGGGTATCTTGATGAACTGGCTGCTGCTAATATCCCTGCCGACATTGACGAGCTAAAAACCTCGAAGGGCAGACAACTCTTCTCGATGGACTCCTGGAGTGTGCCACAAGAAGAAGTCGCCATACCGGCGGTGGCGGCCACGTTAGCCTTGCCTAATGTGGTCATTGGGAATTTACCTGCCGGTGCCACGATAGTACGGGCGTATGCTATGCTCAAGTTCCGCATCATTGAAAACATCAATGGCGCTGCTAACAAACTAGACGGAGCTACTGTCGCGGCGACCAGTCAAGTCGTACAGGTTCAAGACTCCGGGGCTGGTGGCTGGGTCGACGCCATCAATTTTGTAGACGACCAATTTGGATTAGCCGCCAGCACTCGTGAGGGCGGTGATGTCCTGATTGGCTCCATCGATATTGCCAATAGGGTTGATGCCAATGACACCTATTCTGTCCGATATCTGCTGGCTAAAGCCGATTTACTGGGCATCAACTGGAATGATTGTCAGGCCGGCTTAAGAATCTTCTATTCGGTGTAAAAGATGGCAGATAAAGTAACAGCGCCGACCAAGATAGTTACTGACCCCGTTTTGCTCTCTGCGTTGGCTAAGCAGGGCGTAGATAAAGATTACGTGGAATTATATCAAGACTACGCCTCTAAGTCTTTGGGGAGTGAACACTCCCCCTACGCCAAATTCTACCGAGACCTTATAGGCGGGAAGCGCTTTGCTGTTGTCTCTGGCTTGCCTATGGTCGATGCCTATGGGCAAAAACACGAGCTGGGCTGGACTGATAATGCTGGCGTCATTGAGAACGGCAACAACATCTTCCATTGTGTAGTCAATAAGAGCGACGTTAGATTGATTACCCTCAGCGACCAGCCGACCGGAACCAAGAAAAACGCCGAGCTGTTATACCATCCCCAACTTTTTCTGGACGGGATTGAGATTAAGCCGGTGGCGGATGCGTCTCGCCGGCTGGATGTCGACCCTATCAACTTGACCTACCAGTTTAATGTCCTTGAGTGGGACTATGGGGTATGCCTGCGGAGGCTGCGGGTTATTGAGGGTAAAATTCTTGGTAGTTGGGTCTTTCCCGCCAAGCCTACTGGCGAAATCAGGATTTCGTATAATCAGACCGGTGATTACAGACTAAGATTAGGTCAGTTTGCCATCGACAGCGATACCGAGGTCATTAAGCCGGGGGACTTTGACCAGCTAGCTCAATTCAGTAGCTATCCAGTAATAATAAGCGATACGGCTACTTTCTACCCTGACGCCAGCCCGGAGTCAACTACTGTTGATGGGCAGGCGGGAGATAACACCGACCAGGCTACCTGGGCAGCGATGGTAGCTACCGCAGGTGCGTTCGCTAATGATAGTGCCACTACGATGTCGGTTCACATCGCTTCTTACAGTCCTTCGCCTCACTGGCAGCGAATAATCAGGTCAATAATTCTTCTATCCATATCCCTGCCCGCCAACGCTGTTAAAATAGCAGCTACCTTTTCAGTTAGTGGTCAATCCAAGAACGACAACGCCGGTTGGGCAATAGACATGAATGCCTACTCATCTAATCCTACCTCCAACATTGCTCTAGCTGCTGGAGACTTTGCTGCGGCTAAGATGGGAACAACTCCTTACTCTGACACACCGATAACCTACGCTGGCTTCTCTATTGCCGGCTTTAACGACCTTGTTTTTAACGCAACCGGTCTAGGGGTAATACCGTTATCCGGCATTCTCAAGCTAAGTCTGCAGAACGCTAATTACGACGTAGCCGAAAGGGTTTCGGGTAGTTCTTCGCCCACCTGGATAATTAACAAAGCTCAGGAAATGATTTTCTATACCGCCGACCAGGGGGGCAGCGACAAGCCTAAACTGGTGGTGACTTACTTTCTTCCTGGCAGTAGAGGCTCAATGGCTTCTAAGCTGAAGGCTGCAGGAGTGATATAGTATGAGAATAAAACTTGAAGACGCAAAAGCGGGCGATGCTATCACCTGGAAGGGTAACGGTATCTTTTATGAAATCTTGAGCCGGCCCCTATCTTGGATTGACTACAGGTCTCATTGGGACCGGTGGGCCTGGCACACCGGGTATATCGTGAGAATATTTCCGGATGGGGAGGTTGTTACTTCACAGGCAATCGCCAAGGGTGTTGAAGCGGTTACCTATCCTTCTGTCAAGGATATGGGGGAGTGTCGTATCTATCGGTGGTTAGAAAATCCCGACCAGGAGAAGATAGACCAATATACCCAGGAGCATAGTGGGGACGCTTATGATGCCTTGGTCTACCTCTGGGTATTTCTCGGTGGTATCTCTATGATATATTTACATCATCCGTTCAGGGTAGTCAATGGCTTAAAAATGTGCTGGGAGAATCTTTCGGAATTCTGCCGGTACATGGGGAAGGAATTACAGCCGGAGGAAGAGCCGTGTCTGTTAAGCCGGGTGGTTACTAGATTAGAGGAGAAATAAACATGGAAACTAACGGCAGTGATTTCTTTTCAAAGATGTGTAAAGATGCTGGCGAGGAGTTAGCCAGCGGGAAACAGAGCTGGAGAGAAATTGAGACTAATACTCTCATCTTAGCCTGTATCGGTATGCTAAGTCATCAGTTGACCGAGAAATTAACCAAGCCTTTATGGTTCTTTGCTTCATCAACCGCCGCGGCAGCTATTGGTTACCTGGTTACACTGATACTGGGAGGATAAAATGAAAAAGGGTAGCATCATCGCTTTGGGAATAGCTTCCTTAGCTGTCTTCTTCGGCGTGAAGGCTTTAAGTGGAAAGGCTAATCTATATGGCCGGGTCACCGACGCTAATACTAACCAGCCGATAGGCGGGGTTCTGGTTATCATGGGTATCGAGCAGGTCTCTACTAATTCTGATGGGGATTATGCCTTTGTTAACATCAAGCCGGGTAGCTATGCAATACAATTCAGAAAGGATGGCTATCAGGCATCAGGTCTCGCCCCCGGTATCATTTTACAAAGGGGGAATAATGAACTGAATTTCACACTGAGTCCTCTTGTATTTCCTCCTGGTCCAATTGAACCACCACCGGCTCCGGAGCCAGCCAAGTCTAATCTTTATGGTCGAGTTACGAGTACTAATGGCCAGCCAGTTGCGGGGGCTCGTGTTTTACTGGCTTATGACCCCGAGCCGCTGGAAGCAATGACAAGTAATACCGGTGATTACCAGTTTAGCAATTTCGAAGGGGACATAGGGATGTCCCTCACGGTCATGGCCCGGGGATACCAAACGGCCATCAAAAGTGGGTTCTCTCTGTCGAACGGCAATAATGAAATCAATATAGTCTTAAAGCCGGTTACCGTCGTCGAACCATCCCAGCTTTTGCTGGATTATCAAGTAATACTGGTTGATGCGGTTAGAATTGCTGTGTCCACGGACCCGAATAGGTGGGTGATGGTCCCCGGGTATGGTCTTCAGTACGCCGGGGCTGCTATCTCCCAGCTGCAATCTCTAATGATACAGGAAGCGATAAATATCGGACTGATAAACTCGTCTGCCGAGGCTTACTTCGATGGCGCCATCATGTACCATATTAGCGGCGACACCCTGGCGCCATACTGGTGGCTTTGTCCTTATGGTGATGGTTTGAAGTTCCGGAGCCCGGCTAAGCTACAAGCGCACATCGACGCCGTGCACCAGGAACGAGTTGAAACCAAGGCCACCATTACTCAATTAAGACTGGAAACCACCGGCGGAGACGAGCCGGCTCTGAAGGTAATCTCGGTAACCTGGCGCAACGACTCCCCCTTTGTCATTCAGGGCCGAATATATATTCTTGTAAATGTTAAAACCGGGGGGAGTTATGAATTGATGCCTGAACTCGACCGTAACCAGGATGCCCTGGTATCTCCCGGAGAATCAGTTGAAACCAGGACAGACGCGACTATTAAAGACCCGTGGGATGTTTATGGGGGATATGTTGACATGTGGAACATCGGACAGGTCACCGCCCGGCTCTATCAAGTACCCGGGGGTTCTCTTCTGGCTTCTGCTATTTCTGGTTAAGGAGATGATAGCATGAGTGACTTTACTACTTTGCGTTTAGAGGGAAATTACGGAACTCTTGGCGCTCCCGTCTGGGCCGATTTATCAGGCGCTAACCGCGAGACCCGCTGGTCGGATTCGGCAATTCAAAATACTATTGCTTCGGCGGTTTGGCCGGCGATGAACCGACCGGGAGCCACCAGCATTGTTAGCTATACCTATGCTTACACCGCGGACGCTGTTGGATGGGGTTACATATCTGGCCAAGCATCACCGTGCCCAGCCTACTCCAAAGACAACTATCTCTGGTCCCGGTGGTGGTGGGATAACCTGGGGTCGTTCGCCTCAGCTCCTATCTATACGGCGTACCTGACGACGGCTCACGCTGCTATTACACGAGGTGTCCCAGACGGTGGTTTGTTACAGGGGTCGAATGATACCTTGAACGTGTCAAAGTTCTCCTACATGAAAGGTAATGCTTTCGGGCGGGTAACCAGTGCCGGGGCACCGGCAGCCGGCCCCGCAGCAGCTCCCGTAGTTACCGATGGTACCGTGGGCTCGGTTTCTCCCGCAGCCGGCGCCAACTGGCTGGCTAACTACCAGAGCTTGATGGGGGACCTTGACTATATCACGGCACCCTTTACCCCGGCGGCTACCACTCAGGACCAATGGAATGTTCACTTTGCGATTTTTTCGGGCCCGAATCAAGTGCCCTCCCTATATTTGGTTATCCAGAGCCTCCGCTACAGCTGGACATAAGTTTGTATCAAGAATGGAGAAAAGAAATAAACTGGTGGCAGAGATACGGGAGTTGAATAAGCGAGGTCTAGTATGAACGCCGTAATTGCTAGTATGATAAAACACTCCGGCCGCTCCTGGTGGCAGTGTCGGTACAGCTCGGGTAAAATCCTCAGTGAGTGGGATACCCTGACTACCAAGCTACGCTTACCGGTCGGCCCGGGCGGTTCGTCTAGATGGGAAGAAGTAAACAAAGACGGCATGGTTGCACTTAGGCTACTCTGCCCAAATGGTATGGCCGGGGAGCTCGAGGCCCCTGAAGGCCATAAGTTCTTCCAACTGAAAGCCGGCGGCATCATGGTCGGAGCTGGGAAAGCCAGCCATTATCTTGGTGCCCATATCATCGGAGTCGTCCGCGATGTCACCGGGGAGTGTTTATGCCGGGCATGGGATTACCGAAGTAAACTGCTCGTCGAATTTGAAGATAACATCTACAGTATGCAATATCTCCAAATCGGATGCCTGAGTTTAGAAGTTCAGGGACTGAAGGTGTAGCCCATGGCTTTTCCTGTTGTTGAAAGTTCTGCCAGCACTAACAGAACGGCGGCTGAGACCACCAGCCCAATTAGCTATCCAGCAACCGTTTCACCCAAGGCCCTGCTTGTCTGCATTGCTCGAGCTACCGTTGCCGGCGCGATTGGTTGGCCCGCTGGTTGGAACGAGTTAGTCGACTTCAACGCCGATGCTTCCGATGACGTAACAGCTATCGCCTGGAAAGAAGCCGTTGGGAACGAAGACGGTACGACCTTTAATGTTACTCACGGCAGCGGTAAGATGGCTGCTATTGTTTATAGCATTACCGGCGCGGCCACAACGGGCAGACCCCCGCAGCTTTCTACATTCAACATCGGGACAAGCACCCTGCCTGACCCTCAGGATTTAACCCCGACAGGCGGAGCTAAAGATTACCTTTGGCTGTGGCTCGGTGGCTGGGAAGGTGAGCAAACCTCTCCACCTGCCAGCAATCCGCTAAACTACACTACCCCCCTGGGGGCTAACACGGGGAAGGGTGGAGTCGTTGCTACAAACTGCCGAGTAGCCAGCGCTCAAAGAAATCTTAACGCTGCTTCAGAAAACCCTGGTTCTTGGACAATTTCTGTTTCCGATGACTGGTCAGCCTGGACGATGGCGGTCCACCCGGCAACCATAGCTTATAAGGATATTTCTACCCGCTTTAAGCTGGTCGTTCAGAACTTCAAGGATATTTCTACCCGCTTCAGGCTGTGGGTGCAGGGCTACAATGATAGCAGTACCAGGTTCCTTCTCAGCGTCCAGAACTACAAAGATATAGCTACTCGTTTTAAGGTAACTGCCCAGAACTATAAGGATGTTGCCACCCGGTTCAAGCTAACGACAGCAACTACCGCCTACAAAGACATCAGCTCCAGGTTCTTGCTGTGGGTTCAGGGTTATGCCGACATCGCTACCAGGTTCCTTTTAACAGTTCCAGGATACGCCGATACAGCTAGCCGGTTCCTCTTACAGGTGCAGGGTTATAAAGACGCCGATACTCGGTTCAGGCTATGGGGACGGGGCTACCATGATACTGCTACTCGTTTTAAGCTGGAGGTTGCTGGCGGTGCTGAGAATCTGCATGATGGTAGAATAGCGTCTAAGCTGATGTCGGTGGGAGCGATATAAATGGGTTTCAATCCGACAGTAAACACTGCCGAATTTCAGGCCCTTGGTTTGGTCGTTGATTACGACTGGCGGCATAAATGAGATAGTTCAGATGTGGTGGCGGGCGGCAAGGGGTTTAGTCTTTAGCGCTTTACAAAAGATTATAATGTCAAGTTACCCGGGAGGCTGTTTAAGAGACAGAAGCTTGAGCGACAGCTTCATTGCCATGAATCTTACCTGTTCGAGGAATTCGCAGAGTATTTCCTCGTCAGATAGCCCGCCGTCCTTTCCTTCCCGAATAACACCCTCAACCATGGTCTTGAAGTTCTGTAGCATCATGTTCCCATTATACCACCTGTGGCGAGAGGCGGTAGCAAGCCCAAAATATATTTTCAACACCCTATTGACAAAGCCGGGTTCTTATGCTAGCATAAGCTTATGCCAGAGCCAAAAAGGGAGTTAGCCGATAATTACCTCACGTCTACCCAGGCTCGTGAAAAGTTAGAGCTCAGCCGGTGGGAGTTTGACACCCGCATTGACCGTGGCATCTTTCCGGCGCCCACCTATATCGATACCGTCATGCGCGGGAGTGTTGAGCTAAAGGTGCGCTATTTTGATGAAGACTGGGTTAAGGCTGCCCAGACAATCTTAGATAATTCGGTAAGGGCATCCAGTACGAAGGAGCAATAACGAAGAAAGCCGCCCGGTAAGCAGAGCGGCTTTCTTTAAGGAGAGAGGTGTTGGCAAGCGACCTCTTGTTGTGATTATAGCAAGGTTGCTTGCCTCTGTCAAGGAAGGAGGTAGGTATGACAAACGGTAACCAGCTCGCTCATCATTGGAATGTCAAGTTTTACCAGACTGGGATATTTAAAAAAACCTGCTACTGTGGAGCTACTCTCTTTACTGCTGAGGATGGGGAAGAAGAATTGCAAGCCCGGGTTAAATTCCTTAATCGGCGCTCAGGCAAGGAGGGAACTAAACCGCATCCTTGGGAGAATGGGGCGGCTGGGGTGAGTCAGACAGGTTCGGTTTCGGTAGCCCTTTCCCAAGGGGATAAAGAGATGGATAACAGAGTCCCACCCCGGCCAAAAAGCCGTAAAGCCTGGCCAGGATACTACGCTGAGAACAAAGAGGCAATCATCCGGGATTATCAAACCCTCACGGTAAGAAAGTTTCTGACAAAGTGGCATATCCAGACGCTTAGATGGGCAAAGCTGATGAAGGAGTGGAATGTTCCCGGGAAATTCAAGAGGCCAAGAGAGAAGCTGATTAAACCCGGCGTGCCGGTAAAGGGAGAAAAAGACCAGCTGCCGGCCTTCCCTGCCTTTCGCGAGGAGTGGGATAGCCAAACCAAGGTGGGCTGGTTTGATGCTTTCGTTCGATTAAAGGAGCTGGGGGAATTAGTGTCGACTGGGGATGTCGGTAAAGGTGTTCTCCAAGGTATTTGTGCTGCCCTTAACATCCTGGTATGGAAAGTGCCGTCATCACCGGAGTGGCCGCCGGCGAATTGGGCGGCGGAACTGCAAGATAAGAACATCATAGTAGCGTGGGACAAAGACAGAGAGAAGTTTATCCCTGGAGTGCAACGGTGAAGTTTTTATGGTATATACCCAGAAGCAGCAGGTTCGAATGGCAGCATTATAAGACGACTATGGGTTGGTTCCAGATGATGAGATTCGGTATCTTCGGTGTCAACCTCTACAAGGGAGAATAAGAGCGTAGGAGGGATTAACTATGGGCCCGAGAGTTGATGCTAACCGGACACGGAATGACCTGAGACACATGTTTGATTTATGGGGAATCGATCAGTTTAGTATTATCCGGGAGCAGGAAGAATATGTGTCCGGTGGTGTGAAGAGAGGAAACGGTGTCACTGTTACCTATTTCCGCAAGGGCGAGTGGCAAACCGTATTCTGTAACCTTTCCGACTTTGCTACTAACATGCGGTCAATCTTTCTTTTTATGGATAGAGTCAGAATATCTGAAAAGTCCGGTATTTTTTACCAGGGGCTCAGTTCGACAAAAGATTTAGTCAAGAGTTCCTTCGATACAAAGCCAGCCGCGGAAGAAACACTAGAAGATGCGTATGACGTTCTGGGTGTCAGTAGAGATGACCCTACTGAGCTTATTAAGAAGGTGTATGTGCAGAAGGTCAAATTTTACCACCCGGACAAAGGTGGAGACCCGGAGAAATTCAAGCGCATCACTAAAGCTTACGAAGCTATAATGGCAGATCGTGGGGGGAAGGTCTAGATATGAAAGCGCTTAGTGGTTATGCCGAATGGTTCTGGCTCATGGCTAAGAACTGGAAAGATATCGAGAATCGAAACTGGCCCTTGACCAGGTATTTCAAGCGTAGTGACCTACCAGTCCGCATTTATCTGCATGCCAGTAAAAAGCCAGCCAGCTATGAGGAGAAGATGTTCATCCGGTCGCGACTAACGCCGGAGCAGTGGCTGGAGTTCCGTGCAGTTGACTGGGGAAAATACCGGGGGCATATTATCGGTGAGATAACCATAACCGACGAGGTGACCATGGACGATATCGGGCTGAAAGCCACTCACTCCCCCTGGTTCTTTGGGCCGTACGGTTTTGTGGTTAAGGACGGGGTGCTCTATGAAAAGCCGCTAGCCTGTAGGGGGAGCCTCGGTTTCTTTGAAGTTAATCTCGAGGGCTTGGTGGTATGAGCGGGACATCGCGTGTAAGTACTTCGATATCGATAAGGCTGCCGAACTCCGTGGTGTATACACTAAGACGTAGAATCAATGGTAGAGGGTCAAGGTGGGCGAGTGTGGGGGAATACTTGAAGGAGCGTATAATCTACGATGTTGAGCGTAAACATAAACGCCTAAGTGACAGCGAGAAGAGTGACTTTCGGAGATTGCAGCAGAGTAAAGAGTAACAGCAGCGGATTACGGTTTGACACCAAGATGACTCAGACAGAAAAATATGAATTAGCCTTAAAGCTTCTTCGGGAATTAAATTGCCCAGAGGAGATTATGGACGTACTTGGAATTTGGGGTATCTTTGTTCATAATGACGAGGTAAAGCTTCACAACTGGGAATCATTATCTGCCGGAGGAATCATCGAAGGGGAAGCCTTGGAAATAACGCAGGAGGTCAACAATGAGCGAAGAAACCAAGAAGATAGCGATAGCGCGAATTGGGAACTTGATCATCGATTTAATAAGTGCCGTGGACAAAATCAAGATACTCGAGGTCAAAGAGATTAACAGGGATACCTTGGCCCTGCCAAGTTCACAACGGCGCCCAGGAGATGTTTGGGGAGTCCGTTTGGGTATGACTATTTTGGTATGACTATTTTGGATCTGAAGACACTGATAGCCGAAGGTAGGTATCACGGGTTTATTCCGAAAGAGTAAGTCAGTTTTGCTAGGAGAGGCGGGAGCAGTATGAAGTGCGAAAGATGTGTCCATTGGAAGGTTTTAAACCCTAACCATATTGAGAACGATCAGCCAGTGAAAAGCTGTGATTGCGGTGGAATCCCTGATAGGTGTAAAGACTATGAAGAAAAGAAAAGCCACTGTAGCTCCGGTGCAAACCGGTAGCCAGATTACTACCGGGTCACCACGCCCGGAGCGGGTTTGCTCTTGCGGCTCAAGGAACTGGTGGTATCGCAAGCCCCGGATGCTTTTAGACCAATTCTACGACCATGGAGAGTGGCTTTGTGGTTCTTGTCATCCTGACCCTAATAAAGAATTAAAGAAGGAGGTAAGTTAGTGGCTAAGACAGCCGATTCGGCAGGGGTTACAAAATTTCCAAGAGTGGAAATTCCCAATATTGATAATCTAGGAATATCGTTTAAGAAAGGGGCGGCGAAGATCTCTTTTGAGGTCACCGCGCCTGGTCACGACTTGTTGAAACTTATCTATTTCCAGGCAACGGCTCGGCCACTTAATGTGGTTTTCGAGTCTCCACAGGCGGAGATGGACCTGCAAATTACCGAGGTAAATCTTAAGACTGGGGAGGTTAAGGGCTGATGGGCGATGGCCAGAAGACGCTTTATGAGGGTATGATTGACCGGGGATTCCTTTTGACGGAGGGGAAAGGTTAAATGAATATAATAAAATATCTGGTTATTGACAGCCAAACGGGCAAGTGTAGGTTGCTGGAGAGACTGCAGGGAGGCTTTTCGGAGTATATCGTTAAACTCGAAATCGAGATACCTAAGCCCGTCATTCCATCTCTGGTGATAAAGATACCGCTACCGGAGACATCGGTCTTACGGGTGGGCGCTCAGAATAAACCCTACGGCATCCCCTGGGCGCTGGCGGAGGGCATCATGGAGATTGAGAGCATTTCACCGGAAGGTCATCTCCAACTGGATTATACCGATGAGGGCATCCGCAGACTTGCTGAGCTGGTCAAGCCATCGGATACCGAAGGCGCCTATGCCCTGACGGAATATGCCCGGAGGAACTGGGGATTACCCGGTAATGTGTATATCGGCGGTGCTCGTTTCGACCGGATAAAAGCAGCCGCTGAGGAAGGCAGAAAAAATGAAGCGACTCAGTAGAACCGGGATTGAATACGGCGATTATGCCTGGAACTTTTATCCCGGCTGTCTGCATCAGCCGCAGGGTATCTGCCCGGTGACCAACTGCTGGGCGGAAGGGATGTCCAAGAGACAGCGTCAGGACTTTCACCAGCCGCAGCTGCTCCCGGAGAGGTTACTACTGCCTCTCACGATTAAAAAGCCGGCTCGCATACTGGTCAACTTCATGGGTGACCTCTTCGGTGATTGGGTTGACCCTAACCAGCACATACGGCTAGGAGATATTGGCACTCCACCTGCTGTAACTGAAGATATGGAGACACCCCTGAAAGGATTCATTTTTCAGGTGATACAGCAATGTCCCCAGCACACTTTCATCTTCCTGACCAAGCGACCGGAAAACCTAATCAAGTGGAGTCCGTTCCCTGAGAATTGCTGGGTAGGGGTTACCGTCTGGGACAATGAGACATTCTTTCGTGCTATTTATACCCAGCCGCCTTATGGTATAGGGTTAAAAGCCGTCCGGGCAAAACACAAATGGCTGTCCATTGAACCATTACTCGGCCAGATTCACATCAAAACGCAAGACCTTACTGGCATCGATTGGCTCGTCATTGGGGCGCAGACCGGTTACAAGGGCAAATTGGTTGAATTCCAGAAGACGCACCCTGCCCTACAACTTGTGAAGCTCTCCGCCGATGGTTCGCAGTATGTTCTCCTGCCACCACTCGAATGGGTCAGGGAGATAGTCGAAGCGGCCAATGCTGTCGGCATCCCGGTGTGGCTAAAGGATAACCTTTACAAGCTACTGATGGAAAGACCGGCTGAAGACCACGATTTATACTGGGAGGACATGGCTAATCAAAGACAGGAATTGCCAGATAGGAAGGTGAAGGTTTAATGGCCAATCGTTTCCAAATTCGCCAGCACGAAATAGCCTACAAGTTCATCGCCGCTAGGGATGGTGATTTTTGCCTCCAGTGTAAGAAGAAGCCGCCGGCTGTCAAGCTCCAGATTGACCATGCTGATAATGATCCGGATAACTGGGACCCCGAGAACCTTCATCTGCTTTGCCAGAAGCATAACCTTGAACTCCGCGGCAAGACTGCGGCCGAGCATAAAAGGCTCATTCGTACCTATAGTGCTAACAATGAGAGAGAGCGAGCGCGAGAGAGAGGGAGAGAAAACACTCACCTGGTCAAAGACCTAGTCGACTTCAGGAATGCATCCCCGGAGATGAAGGCAAACTCATACTATGAAACGCAGTACCGGGAATGGCTACTTACTATCGTCAGAGAACATGGGTTCATTACAAAGGTCGAGGCTATAAACTCCGGAGCAGAGGTAGTGGGGTGTTCACCCCTTACCGCTAATCGGTACCTGTCCAAGCTTACTAGTTCTGTTGGTCCGTTAAAGGAGAGTAAGGATGCCACCGGTACCGTGGTAATAAGCTTCCGGTAAAATAAATGCTATGCTACTTGACAAGTGATGTCATAACCGCTATGGTAAGTAAAGGGGGCTAAGGACAGTGGAAAAGATAGACCGAAAGGACATGACTACTATCTGGGTGGAGAAGTCTTTAGCTAAGAAGTTAAGGCAACTCGGTACGATGGATGATACTTACAGTACGGTTATCCGGCGTCTCATGAACGGCAGCAAGCCTGATGAGAAGGAGGCGCTGGGGGAGCATGGGCAAGATGTTATTGGGCGTAGCCATCACTAAACAAGATAAAGAGGGCACGCTTTACGTTGAGTACCGACAGTGTGACAAGTGCCAGAGCGAGTATCGGCTTTACTACCGGTCCGGGAAAGAGGTAGAGGAGACGTTTCAGACGCTTGCTAAGAGACTGGGGAACAAGCCTAACGAGCAGGACTTGTGCTTCAGTTGCCAAAACAATATCATCGCAGGCCAGATAATAATGATGCCATTGCAAGTATGAGAGACTAATAAATGATATGTCCTCAGTGTGGTAGTAGGGATGTTATCTCGTCTTCTGACGCTGAGGCAAAACTGTTGGAAGCTGCATGCCAAAACTGTCAATACGAGTGGCAAGAACATTACAATCCTGACCACCTTCCGGAGAAAAGCGAACCGGCTTTCTTAGTCCAAGGTGGAAAGTCGGTCATCTGAAAGGGGAAGGTGGAGTCCGGCCTTCAGTAATACTTCCTTTGTCACGGCATCCAAAATTTCCGTTACGCCTTCTCCAGATCGCCCGGCCCACTTCATCCGTATCACCTCAGGCACCGTCGAGAGAGCTCCTTGAGCATCTACTGCAGTCACAGGATAGGTAAAGATAACCTTTACTATAAAGCAGGGCATAGTCCTTTACTCCTTTCTATCCAGCCCCTAATTTCCTCAGTACTGATCTCCCACTTTTCTTTCCAGCCGGCGACAAATTCTCTCTTGAAGGACTGGTGCAGGCGCACCGAGAGCTCGTCATCACCAGTCACATCGAGAAGTAATGCTAAGCTCAGTTGAGCGGGCCCACTCCCCCCATAGCCCCACTGGAAGCCATCAGGTGAGTGGTTAAACAGTTTCTGTGATGGCTTTGGGGAGAGCGGCTGACCGTCTTTAGCGACCACTAAAGACCCGACTTCCTGGTAACGATACCCCCTATAGATTGACATGATTATCCCTCATTTCGCTCAGCATTGGACAGGAATGCCGAACGCTTTCTTGATAGCGTTCTCAATTTCTGCCCTGTCCTCTTCCCGCGGCGGGCACCGCCATCCGATGATTTTCCCGGAGAAGTCATCGGCAGCCATTGCCGCCCAAACTTCAAAGGCATCGTGGATTACAAACCAGCTCCCCGATGTCGTCGCCGTAGGTATACGGGTGACGGTAAACTTATTCCCACCCGTCTCTATAATATCCTGTTCTAGAACAACATCTTTAGGCATGATTGTCACCTCCTTTCCAATTGACAAAAAATCTTAAAGTAAAGTTAGCCGCCCTTTTTACCGGTTTTACCGGGTAGATGAAACAATAACAAATGTGTTACCTGAGTCAGGATCAGAATTCCGATTATTATGTTCTGTAAGACTTCCATGGTTTTCCCTCCTTTTAGAAGAATGAGGGCTGGGCCGGCACTGTCTCCAGCTCCTTTTCTTTTGACTCTTCCTTTGACTGGCGCCGTTGTCCTCTCGCCTTCTCCTTACGGTGTTTTACCCGCCGCTCGTAGATCCAGTTCTTCAACTGCCGCAGCTCTCGCTGCTGGTAATCCGTCAAGGTGACTACCCTGAGGTCTTCGGGCATTTTGTCTTTCATTTCTTTACCCGTGAGGTATACGTATATCTCGGTCCAGTCACTTCCGATCGGAGCGGTGAGCGAGGCGGTGAATAGGTAGCAGGTGGCCTCGGCATCGGTGGCGGTTATTTCTCTGCTTTCCTTAGTGGCCAACATGTTTTCCATGAGACGCTCAAGAGTGACCCTGGTTCTCATCCACTCGGGCAGGTCATCTCCCCAGCCGCCGGGCATTACTATGATGGGGTCGAAGAGGGCGCCAACTATATCGTCTATCCATCCATCAGTTTTTCTTTTAGAGATTGTCACATTCCCTCCTTTCTAAGCATAATGGCTCGAGTACTGCGGCTTACCTTCCCAAAGGTCACACCAGCCATAAGGTACCGGGATATAGTACCGAAGCGTACCGTCCTCTTTGACGTAGAATGATACTCGCTTGGTGATGGTGGGGTTCTCCGGGCTAAAGTTATGGTCATTCTTGGTTAGGGCCTGAGTGCCGTTAGCCACAAAGGCATCTTTCTCCGGCAGCCGGCTTTCGGACATGAAGCCTTCGGACCCTGGGACTATGTTGGTTCCAATCTTCCGCAGTGCTACCGACGCTGGCTTAACCTCTACTACCTGGTAGAAGTCACAATTGGTCTGGTCGTAGCCCCATGAGTGATGAAGAATATCTCCTTCTTTATAGGGATTCTGAAACCGGGCGCGGGCTTCCTGCTTGGTCTTTTTTCGCTGCTCCTTAAAACTGAGTTCTACCATGTTACCTCCTTTCGTGGTATAATATCGGGGTACCGGGGCTCGCCGGCCCCAGCACCTCGATTCCCGGGTCAAGATTACTTGGTCGCCTTTCTACTGCGGTTCTTGCGGGTTGGTGTAGTAGCCACGGCAACAGCTTCTACCGGCTCAGGTGACCCTTCGTCGGTCTCCTGAGCCGCGTCAGCAGTTCCCTTTTCGAGGGAGGCCTCCGGTTCCTTAGCGGCCACCGGCTCATCACCCCATTCTACGAACATGGGCATGATGAGAACACGCGGCGAACTCTGGTACTCGAAGACTACCGGGCCGGTCTTGTCGTAGTGGGAGAGGACGATGATACCCTGCTTACCGGAAAGGTAGCGTAGAAGGTAGTCGTAGTTGACCGCCGTTCTCCCCGGTTCACCCTGGGTGGTGATGGTATCCATCGTGGCAGCGATTTCCTGCTCCTCTCCTCTGGCGGAAACGGTTAGCTTGCCATCAGCGAATACCAGTCTGACGATACCACTACCGTCTTTGGCAATAGCTCGGACTCGCTTGACTGCCGCTTCCAGCTGCGGGGCGAAGAGCTGGCTCTGCAAAATAGGCTCTCCCTTGGGAATGAGCTTCAGAAACTCCGGGGGGTTACCGTCTATCAGGTTGACGATGACGGATGCCGTAGAGCCGAAGTCGAACCTGACTTTGCCTTTGCTCAGGAGAGCCATGTGGAGCTGCCGCTTGGCGATAATTATCGGGATTATGGAATCGCCACCCGATGGCGGAGTCCGCGGCGTCCTGGCAAAGACATAGCCCAGGATATGGACGCTACGCGCCGGCAGTATGATTTTCTCCTCGAGGGGGAAGGAAAGGGCCAGCACCTGATGGGACATTGTGAAACCATCTCCTGCTGCGACTTCAATGGGATTGCCCAATACCAGGGTTACCCCACAAAGGATCGGCCGACCTTCCTCAGTCGCTGCGTAGGACAATGCAGCCGCCATTGCCGGCATCAGTGTATCGCCATCAATTAAGCCCTCAGCCCTGGTTGGCATTTCGGGTAGTACCGGGAAATCTTCCACATCCTCGGTGGGGTAGCTGGCGGTACCGCCGTTCCATGCCAGGGAGATCTTCCTGTTCTGAGCCTCAATCTTAAGTACCCCGTTGCCGGGTATATACTTCAGTGAATCGGCAAGCGAGGCGAAAGGAAGTAGCATAGGCTCAGTCGCTTCAGGTAGGTCGGCTATGACCATGGTCTCCAGGTCGGTCGCAACCGCCTTGCCATCGCCAACCCTGATATAGCTAGTGGCTTTTAGGGTAGACTTTTTGGAGATTACCGGCTTCACCAACTCCAGCAGCTCTTTCAGCTTGTTAACTTGAATTTCCATTTGTATTTCACCTCCTTTGTGGCCACTTATTCAGCCTCTGGAGGCCAGCCCAAAAGCTTGTGCGATTACTAAACCTTTCCTACTTAGCGATTCATAACATTGTGAGCTTTAGGTTTTACCCATTCCTTGCAGCGGGGACACCACTTCTTCGTCTCCCTACTCCGGGAAAGAACATCATGGGCAAGAAAATCAACAGGATAATGTCCGTCATGGTCTTTGTATCTCAATCCCGCCTTCTTGCAGTTAGGGCAAAAATCTACATCCATCATCCTCTCCTTATTAAATGTTAATCTAGTTCCACGGAGGCTCCATGAAATCCTCGCCCAGCAACTTTGCCGCTTTCTCGCAGAGCACCATGCCTGCAATCTGGTTACCGCCCCACGATGTTCCCCATAACTTGGAGGTGAATCGAGCAACCGCTCGCCAAGAACAGTCTTCTTCGACCCGTAGTTGTCGTATCATATTAGCAATGCTCCTGTTAACTTCGATTTGCTGGCGAAAGTGCGCTACAGCCTTATTACCGGCCTCCAACAAGACCGTCAGATCGCCAGGCGCGAGCTGACGCAATCGGGAAACCTCGGCCTGGGCCTCCGGGGTTCCCTTACCGGATAGCTTGGCTTGATCCAGTGCCTCATATGGGGTAATCCCACCAGCGGACTTACGTAGCACACGGTCCCAGGTGACCAAAACGGCGGTGCCAGCCTTTGCCTCTTTTATAACCTGCTTGTCATCGCGGTCAAGCATATACCTTCTCTCCTAAAACATTTTCGGTTGCGCCGGAACTGCTTTAGCGGCCCCCTGCTTCTTTGCCGCTGTGGTTGCCGTTCTAGTTGGAGCTTTCGCTACCGGCTCAGGGATTGTAGATTTGGGATTGTGCGGAGCAGCATCCCACTGTAGGTTAGCTTCTTCGACGAACGATGGTATCCGCTCGAGGGCTGTCTGTAGGTTACCCTGCAGAGTAGCCATCTTCGGGTCACAGTCGCTCGCCGCAGCTCCCAGAAAGATACGGTCCTCTTTGATGATGATACTTACCCTTAGTTCTTCCCTTGGCATATTTACCTCCTTCCTTTTTCCTCTTTTTCTATTAGCCTGCTTGGCCTTATTCCCGTTAATCGGAACACTACTTCTGGTGAAGCCATGGTTGGGGTTAGTGTGCCGGCGTCTAAATCGAGTAACAGTTGCATCCACGGGCAGGTGCCTTCGATAATGCGCCTTACCACCTCGAGCACCAGGGCAGCCATGGCTTGATTGATAGTGGGTCCTTGTTCATCCGCGGCAACGGCTTCGGCGCAGCTCCGGTCCCTGGGTACCTGGGCCAGTATTGCCGGCTGCTGAATAGTGGGGAGCGGCAACCGGAAGCAGAGCCCGGCGACGAAAGACGGGTGCAATTTGGCAGTCTGTGAATTGCCTATGAGTACCTGGCCGAAGTTGTGCCCGTTGCCGGAGTCAACCCACCATTGCCCGTCACGGAGACGGCTGGCGATCGCTTGACGCGCCGGCCCATTGTCGACGCACCCCACGATTATTCCATGGGGCAAATCGCCGGCGCCGGCCGGCAAGACACTGTATTGCACCGGACGCTGGTATTTAACCGCCAGGCGCTTTGCCAGCGCCTCACTCTTAAATAGCCCAATGTCGGCGGTAGTAAAACTCTGCCGGTTCAGGTTGTCCTCTTCTACGGTATCCATATCAATGAGCACAAGATTCTTGTCTCTGGGTAACCACCGGGCCAAACTATCGGCGACAAAGCCACCGGTACCACCGCAGCCCACGATAGTGACCGCCTCCACCCGGGAGTTGCCTATTTCAAATGTCTTACGGTCCCACGATAGAGCAATTTTATACAAAGACCTCCCCCTTCTCAATAGTCAGAAAGTAGCCATAAACGCCCAGCCGGAGTGTCAACGTAGGAGTTAAGCTCCGAAGCTCTCCCGCTACGGCATACAGACAAAAACCTAACTCATCATCGCTATCTATACTGCTGAAACGAGCCGGCACGCCGCCGGTATGGCTGTGGATATCCAGCACTGTGCCGGGCAAGGTTTCATATGTCACCGAGGCGGCTGTCTGTGACTGACCTGGGATGGCCAGGCTGTAGTGATCCTGCCAGGTAATCGCCAGATATTGTTCGATATCCGGCTTGGCGCATAACACCGAAAGAGCCAGGTCAAGGAAATAAATAGAGATTTTCCCATGAATCAGATGGATGCTCTCTTCGATGGGCGCCAGCCCTCTAACCTCTTGCGGTGCAATACAGACGGTAACCGCCAGGTGAGCGTTCTTGGCTCTCAAGAATAAGCCGCCGGCAGCCATTACGTAATCATAGAAAATCCCGGGTTCACCCTCGAGTCCAGTCAACGAATTGATCAAAAATCCTACTGGTTTGGTCATCGTCGTTCTACTTCAGTAGATTCTCTACTTTACCGCAAGGCAACAAGTCCCGCAGCGGATATGACCGCTTTCTATCGATGCTCTCCCACAGTTTGAGCAGGTCATGGCCGTATTTCTTGGACACCTCACCACCAAGAGACTGGGAGAAGAACGCGGTAAAGAACTCCTCGGGTATCTTAGATACATCATCTGAATATTTGTGGCTGCCGGGGCAACTGCCTCCGCTGGCATAAACGTTGTAGAGTGGAGCACGGAAAACCAGCTCCTCCGGAGTGGTAGGACGGTTCTTGACCGCAAAGATTGCCGGCGGTGACCCCGGCCGGCACACGAAGATAAACCCCGGCATGGGCAGCTTAAAGCGCCGCGGCGGTTTGAACGGCTCGAGCTGCAGGGCGGCTGGCCAGACCTGGGGCGGTCGCCATAAAGCTACCACTGGCGCCCCATCTTGCCGATGCTGCCACCAGAGAGTGTTTTCGGGCAGTACTCCCGACCCAAGCGGTATATCCCTGAGTAAAGCGAGAGCAACATCCTGGGGACTCACCATCTTGGTGGTAATAATCTCATCTTCCATGACGTACATCACCACACTTTGGCCGTAGAAGTCGAGACGAACCTTCAGCTCGTCGGGCGGCACTTCGACATTATCCGGAAGCGCCCACTGGAACGAGGCCGCTTGTTCCACCGCTAATTTACCGCTTCCTTTCTTCTCCGGTGTCATTCACCCCTCCTTTCGGTTTCGTCCTATCCCATAAACCTATTCGCCCATCGACGCGTGGATACCAGGTTACATGACAGCTTGGGCATTTAAGCAGATCAGTAGACGGGCTTTTATGAAGTAACCCGCCGCACTCTGGGCAATGACCATCATTTTTGTACCCCTTATCCATCTTTCACACCTCCCCTTACGTCTCCGGCTTGGAGATTGGCTAGAATGAAATCTACTGTTTGTTTGAAGTGAGCCGGTCCCTCCTTCTCACCTTCGAGCCAGAGGGCGAAGTTCATCATCTTATCGTAATAAGCTTGGGCCTGGAACCATAGCTTCTTCATCTCCTCAACAACGTCTTTATCCCATCCATTCATCTCGCCGCCGGAATAAAACATCTCATTATCCATATCCAGGAACCAGTTACCAGTGGACATGTTGATGTACGCAGCCCAATGTTGCAAAGGTAACCACTTCTTCCCCTTCAATATGCGCTCGGCAGCGGTAAGAGTAATACCACCGGTAGGGACTCGCTGCGCCTCAGCTCGGTAGGCTGGGGGAAACCCGTCAGCCAGGGCGACTCTCTCGCCTTGCTGGTCACTGTCCTCTGCAAAGGGTGGCTCGAAAAGGAAGCTCATGAGCTGAATCCCTAGCCTGTGATCATTCAGCTCGTGATAATCTTCCCAGCCGAAGCCCATAACCGTGACGGGGATGTTACGGAGAATCTCTCTGTAGTCGTCTTCACACTCCCCTTCCTTAAAGCTGGGGTGCAATGGCAGGTAGCGCTCCTCAAAGTGTGAAGCGAAGCAGGCCATCTGTTCATGCGGGCTGGTTTTCGCCAGTATCTCCCTCTCCCGCTCCGGCAGATATTCTCTGACCAGCACCACGAACTCATTATAAGTCTCGGCATTCTGGAAAACGTTCAGGAGCAGGGATATAGAGGGCGGGCGGGTATTATGCAGCTTCTCTCGGAGTACTTCCAGCGTCGTAATAGCCTTTTTGCGGTGGTACTCTTCGTATGCACGGTCATTCATAAGGTGCAAGGTGTCTAAGTCGTACATTTAAATGGCTCCTCTCTATTTCCGGAGAAGATTCTTCAGATGAGAGGCGGCGCTTTCTGCTGATTTAGCGTAGCTCGCCGCTTCTTCTAGAGCGCCGTCGACCTCTTTGGCATTGTATGACGCCTTCTTGATGTCGATATGGCCGTTTTTGCCGACCAACTGCCAGGTGAGCGGTATGATTTTAAGTTTGACCTCAGGAACGCTCTTTAGGATGTCGGCGATATCTGCCATAGAGTCACCCCTTCACGCCGACTTTCTTCTTGAATCGGTAGATGGTATCTTCGCCCTGCTTTTCCTCAGTCATCTCGGCGGTGGCCAGCTCGGGTAAGAAACCGGCCATCATCTGCTTGAACTGCTCTGGGGTCACATCGGGCCCCGGGTCTGGGTATTCAGTCCCATCAACAATAAACTTTCTTGCCATGGTTCACCTCCTTCCTTTATTCTCTCCAAATTAAAACCTGACGGACTTCAAATTTCAGCCCGCAGTTTAGGCATTTTCCGGCCCCACTTATATAGGGAGTAAGAGCTTCTTCGTCCGGTTCAAGGTTGTCGCTGCCACATATGGGGCAGGTAATCTCGTTGCCCTCGACGAACTCCTTCCGCTTCTCTTTTGCTGCCATCGTTATCACCTCCTCTTCATTAAACCTGGGAGTAGCGTCAACTTCCGCGGCGCCATAGCCCACAGGATTGTCTGCGTTTCAATATCTTGAGGGTTAAGCATCTTATACTCGAAAGCTAGTCCTTTATCCGGCATCTCCCAGACGAGGACTTCGCGGAGTTTCAGGATCACCTCGAAAGGAACGCCGCACATCTGGAAATGGCGTAATACCATGACGGCTGTCTTTTGCCTGCCGCTCAAGTTGTCCTGGTATACTTCTTCGCCCTGGCGAACTAGACTGATAAGATGCTCGAGGGCTTTGAAATCGGTGGTATTACATTGGCCAATGATTCTACGAGCCATTAGTCCACCAGTTCTATCTTCTCGACAGGATGCTGAAATATTCCGATTCTGCCATCCTTAAATTCACAAACCAGTCGGTCTCCTGGCTGTACCTTCGACGGCTCATTCCCACTGACGGTCATTTGAACCTGAGTGCCTTTCCAAACCCACTCCTGCATATTACAGGCCTGGACCACACCATGCTCATCAATATCCCACCAGAGAATGTCTTGACCATCGTCTTCGAAATGAATCCTAACCATAACTACCCCCTTTACTTTATAGTGTTTTGTAAACCGTGCCGGCTAAGAGCCTCTCACTCTTAGATGGTCAGGATAGGCGTGTGCTGACGCCTCGTTTTATATACGACCCCAGTGTAACTCGGCTTCCACAGTTCCCTCGTCCAGTAATTAACTGGAGAGGTTTGCTGGGGGTATCTTTAGCCTCTAAGGTAAACACCCCAACCTTGTCCGAGATACCGCTATTTCTTTGCCTCTCGGAGATAATCTCCTGAGGCTGGGTCTTTCACTTTACGCACTCTCACCGTGAAGTATCTCCTTGACCTGATTAGCGTCTATCTTCCGCCACCGGCACCTCCTTTACATTCCTCTCTATTGTCAAGTAGCCTGGCTATTTGAACACCTGATTAAGATTTACCCTCTCCGCGAGAGTTAAATCTAGAGTGCCGAACATGGCAACTGACCAAGAGCCCTTACGGTCCCGCCGCCTTTTGTCCTGTTTCCACTCATAGACCAATAACCGCATGCTACCATCGTCGCGGTATTGGACGACTAGCGCACGTTGGCCATTGTTTTGAAGAATCTCTCCCTCTACTTGTGGGTTCGGCGTGTAATCTACTGCAACCATCAGTCACCTCCTTGCTGCTTTACCCTCTCGAGCTCGCCAGCTCGCTCCCGGCATGGAGTTAAGAGCCGATGCGGACAGGATTGAACGAATGGGGGGTAAGCCAACCCTGTTACAAACGACTCGGTTTACTCCATGTCAGGAGCCAGCCGGCGAACCTTCCCTTTTCCCAACCTTTTCAGTAATCGCCAGTCTGTAGTTGTACTAAAAGCAACCACATCTCAGAGCAGGTCAAATATCTTAGGTCAACTTCGAGAGCGAAACCTCGTTCTTTACAGGTCTCTTCGACCTGCCGGATAACCTTGGCCCGCTTTGGTGTAGTACAAAGCAACCGCCTGGTCTTTCCAGTCTCCATATTAGCTTACCCCTTAAAAGCGCAGTCCATGCATTGATGCTTTGGCGGCCAGGTGGTAGTGTCCTTATAGTAGAATGGCTTGCCGGCCGTTAGCGGTTTGTCGCAGTCATCACATTTGGCGCTCGTCCACTCCTCTCGGTTTAGTTTGCAATCCCTATGCTCGCAAGGTTGCTGGCAGACGACCGCTTCATCGGTGATATCTGGGACAACATAATAGGCCATTTCCCCTCACCTCCTAGTGGCGACATTTCTCAAGAAAAGTCAAAGCCTACCCGGACACTATCAACTTGCCCTTCAGATGGTCTATCTCGTGCTGTAATGCATAAGCATAAAACTCCTGGGCCTTATACTTGACCGGCTTTCCGTTCTCATCGAGACCGGTAACCACGACAATCTTATGTCTTTTCACACTAAGAACCACCTGACCATGCTCAACACTGAGGCAGCGCTCCGGATGGTCGATAACCTTCGGCCACACCCTACTCAGCTCAGGATTGACTATCGCCACATACTCTGCCCCATATTTCACGACGATAATGCACTTCGTCTCACCTATCTGCGGAGCCGCCAGGCCCAGAGCATGATGCTCGATACATATCTCCCTCATCTCATCGACAATCTGCCTGACAGACTCATCAATAGTCTTTACTGACCAGGCAGCCGTGGTTAACCTGTGGTCCGGGTACTGTAAAATCTCTCTCATCCGCCCGCTACCGACCCATGCCCTTCTCCCAGACGCCGGTACACCACTCACGCCTTTCAGCGCTGAGGCAGTTATCCCCGGACCGCCACTGACAGAAGGGCACAAGATACTTGTCTTTTAGGCAAGGAGCTGGCGGCGGCACCGGCGGCGGTGTAGGCGGCGTCTTACGGGCGAAGATGCGTCTTAGCTTGGTCAACATAGCTCTCACCTCCTCTTAAGTATATCACTAGTTAAAAGAAGGGAGGCACACCCCACCCGGAGCGAGCCTCCCTTAGATGTTAACCGTCTTGAAGCAAAATAAGTCCCTAGCTAAAAGAAGGGGAGGCGACACCCCTCTTAGAGATGTCCGCCCCCCCCCCACGCAACCAGATAAAAAGCAAAAGACGCCCCCGTTAAACCAGAAGCGTCTTTTGCTTTCCGCTTTAGATGTTTAGATAATGCCTAACCGCAAGCAAAACTAGCTTAAATACTTCAGCTTCCGTTCTAGCGGGTAACGGCTTGCCGTGCCTGATAGCCTTTCGCCTCTTATTTTTGCTAATACCCTTCAGGCTATCGCCCAAGTCAACATTGAGGCGTAAATAGCTGGAAGGTAGCCTTACCTTTGCGAAGGGCTGAAGCTTAACACCCGACATACCTAGAGCCTCAATGTAGAATAGCGGTTGACTTCCGTAAAATATCTCCCTTGAGATAGTGCCGAACCGCCCTTCCCTGTATCTTGGCTCATTTAAGGCGTGAAGGGCTTGCCGTTCCGCTTCCCAAACTATCGTGTCAAGTTCTCTGTCGTCTGCCTTCCAGATAGCGATTAGCCGTTCAATATAGTATTCGTAGTGATGGGAAGGGATAAGACAATCTTGATGCCCGAACACACAAAAGCCCCCGCTATCAACGAACAGCTTGACTAATTCAGCTTGTCGGTTAGGGGTTGACCACTTGGGTAAATGCTTTAGCATAACCATAAATCACCCCCCTTTCGTTTCCGTCAATCGTGGTGCTTAGGTGGCTATG
>JAUYHA010000034.1 GCA_030690265.1 Dehalococcoidales bacterium
AATACGTACTACACGGCATGTTTAATGATAAGTATGCCTTTTCAACCGAGATAGGGATACGAGAGTTCGACTTGAAGACTGTTGAAGTTGAAGAATTGACGGCAAGGAGGTAAGCGATGGCAACCAAGTCAAGAGCCAGGCAGGTTAAGCGAGCATTGCGAAATGCCGATGACATCATCCATTTATTCACAGGGAAGCGGTTGAAGAACATCGTGGGAACGGGGATAAATATCTTTGGGGAAGAGCTGGCCAGAAAAGCGGCCGGCGTATTCACCGGTCCGGAAGAGCCGGAGCTGCCGCTCGACAGCCCCTACACCATACTGGGAATACATCCTGAGGCTATGGATGTGGTGGTGAAAGGAGCCTATCGCGCCCTCGCTCGCGAATACCATCCGGACACTGGTACCAAGCCGGACACTGTCAAGTTCCAGGCGGCCACGGAAGCCTATAATGCCATACTCGCCGAGCGCCAGCTGCGCAAGGATCAGGAATGTGCGGCCAAGAGCTAAGAAAACGCCTGCATGCCGTTGACCCCAACCTTAATATCGCCCTTGGGGGACATCACTGGACGTCAAAACAGGCTGCTGATAATTGGGAGAAGGCTGCCGGCATTATTTGCTCGAACTGCGGTCGTGAAGTCTTCAGATCAAGGGATGGAATTTGTATGCCGTGCTGGGAGCAGGCTCACGAGATTGAGGTTCGAGACGGCACCGGAATAACGAACTGGCTGCCGATGGATATTATCAAGCAGATAACCCACCAAGCCAAGAAGGATGAGTAACCGGGGCCTCAAAAGAATATCAATACGGAGAAACGAAAAAGGGAGTGGGTTTTAACCACTCCCTTTCTTTTTGTCGAGTAAATAAAAGCCGACGCGCTTTTACCGTAGGCAGGAACGCATGATCGTATTGCGCTCAAGGCGGCTGGAGACTCCCTTGGTCTGGGCAGCGCATTTGGAGAACTTCAGCTTCTGTTCGGGGCTGCCGGCTCCAGGAGCACTAGGCGAGCGCTGGAACACCGTGAGGTGTTTCTTTGCCGCTACTGCCTGGATTTGACCAACAGGCGGGGCCATCCCCGGGTTAATTCTCTTCCATTTTGCTGGCATTTGGTCATCCCTCCTTATTTAAGATTTTTATTACCCCTCGACCTGGGGTTGTTCATCGGCCTCTGCAGTGGCCGGTAAAACCTCTTTGAGTCCTTCGAAAAAGTCCTTTGAATCGATGTGAGCCACTATCTTATTCCTGTCCGTCATGATTAAAACGATTGGCGCCAGGGGCAGTTCATTTGTGATGAACACTTCCTGGAATTCCTCATCCTGGTCTAAATTTACTATCTTTGCTTCGCCGTTGTCAAGTTCTCTCCAAAAATCCTTCTTGAACTTCTTCTCGGCTTCATCGCAAATGGAACAATCATCACTAGACAGTAAAACAAGTTTCATCTTACCTCCTGTGTTCTAAAGCTTCAAGCCTCAAGTTATTATACCTCGGGCAAGAAGGTCTTTACTCTGTTTTTCAAATGCCTCTTCGGTTAATTCCCGATCATCTTCTGCAGTGGAGGGCAATTCTGTCATCTCTTCCGGATGCCTTTCGGGGAAAAGTGCCTTAGGGTCAAGGGTTCCCAAAAGTTCTTTGCGCAGGTCCCGGGCCTCGGTGCCAAAGGCAGGAATAACGTCATCATATTTGCCTGAGCTGACGTTCTCAACGGTGGATATCGGCCCCAGCCGGCGGATCCAGTCGAGTATCCGGTAGTAGATATCCGGATTATCGACCATGCCGATGGTCTCTTCCGCCAGGGCTTCAAGTTCGAGTAAATGTTTTGACTGTCCGCAGTCGCAAACCTTGCCATTGATACGGAATTTCTGGACGCAGTGGCGCTGCAGCATGAGAAGGTTCTTGCCTATCTCTCGGTTCTGGTAATCCACCGTTTCCTTGGTGGAGACAGTGGAGGTAACCGAAGGATTGGCTTCCAGGCGCACCTTTGTTCTGGTGTTGCCCAGGTTGGCAGGGTAGGTATCCTCGTCGGTTTCTTCCGGAAGGTCCGGTATCAGTTCGGGTTCCGCCCCTTCGGGCTTTGAGTGAGCTTCTCCAAGTATTTTTACCAGATCCTGTAAGCGCTCTTTTTCATCAGAGCGCCTCACCAGCAAACGCTCGAGGGGGATTTTATCAACCACCTGTGCTACAAGAGCTAGCCACTTCATATCAAAGCCTCTTACCTATATTAGATTTATTACCACGGGTTGTCAAGCCTTTACCATAATAAAAACGCAAACTTGTTGACAAAAGCGTTTGCATACGCCTATAATCCAGATTAAAGGAGGTGTGCTATGGCAAGTAAAGAACAAATCTTTGGCATCATGGCGGGAGCCAGCGGCCCCATGGGCAGGGCTCAGCTGGAAGAGAAGGTTGGCGAGAGCTACCGTCGCTTCCAGACACAGCTTGACCGGTGGGTCAAGCAGGAGTTAATCGAGGACACCGGCGACCATTGCTACATACTGACTGACAAAGGGAGGGAAGAATCCCTGCAGGAGGAAATTGATGGCATCCCTGGGGGTGAGTTAGCAGAGGCGGGCGAGGGTAAAAAAGAAGAGACCCAAGCCACAGCCGGCACGACGGAGTATCAACAGTTCCTTCGGCTCGGGAAGTATATCGGGGTAGTGCCCATGAGCCTGATTAAGGTTACTACCGACCACATCTGGAACGGTGGCGATTATCAGGACCTGAAATGGGTAGCTTCGGGCTTACAGCAGATGGGTATTCAGCGTGACCTGGCTAACCGCTGGCTTGCCGCCTGGGGCTCTCATCTGAAGCAGCCCTTGCCAGCAGAATTGCCAACGTATTTTAGTAACCCTGAAGCAAAAAAAGGAGAGGGCCTTGAAGCAGATAGGAAGAAGGGGGCTGGGAATAGAGCCTACATAATTGATAGCAATGACTCCCCACTCTGGGTCGGTGAAGGCATGGGGAATCTCGATTATCAGGATGCGGTGGATATAAG
>JAUYHA010000135.1 GCA_030690265.1 Dehalococcoidales bacterium
TACAGCCCCCCAATTCCGGCCCCGTATCAGGTACGGGATAAACTCCAGCCGGAATCCAGGCGATACCGGATGAGCCTACACGTCTGGATACCGACTTTCGTCGGTATGGTTAACCGAAAATAACGAAGCGTAAGATGCACTAGTATCCCGTTCCGGCAATAAGTTGAATAAATAACTCATTTTCTTGTGTCATTCTGACGAAGCCTGTCCCGTACCTGATACGGGAGTCAGAATCCAGGTTCCCAAGCTACCTGGATTCCAGCCAGAGTTTACCCCGTACTGTGATACGGGGCTGGAATGACGAATATAATAGTCCTGACTTATTCAACTTATTTTATAAGACGCAATACTAGTTTTATTTTGGTGGTTTGCTCTTACTTCAGTTCTGCCCAGTTCCGGCCGCTCTTAACATCTACCTTCAAGGGGACACTAATCTCTAAAGCGGTGGACATTGTTTCCGGGACGAGCTGGCGTATCTCCTCAAGCTCCTCCAGAGGCACTTCAAAGAGAAGCTCATCATGCACCTGAAGGAGCATCTTGCTCTTTAGCCGGCGCCTGGTCATCTCCTGGTACAGCTTAATCATCGCTACTTTGATAATATCGGCTGAGGTACCCTGCACCGGCATATTTATTGCCATACGTTCGGCAGCTTCTCTTATCTGCCGGTTTGCAGAGTTGATTTCGGGAATAGAGCGCCTCCTGCCCAATAATGTCTGAACATAGCCCGTATTTCTTGCCTGCTGCTTGGTGGAGTCAAGATATTTTTTGATGCCGGGATACTTTTGAAAGTAGGCAGCAATGAATTGAGTAGCTTCCTGGCGCGATAGCTCGGTTGCCTGTTCCAGTCCATAATCACTCATCCCGTAGATGACACCAAAATTCACCGTTTTAGCCACACGGCGCATATCAGCGGTCACCTGTGGACCAGCCACACCAAAGAGCTGGCTGGCAGTAGCCGCATGAATATCCTCGTCGCGGTTAAAAGCATCAAGCAAACCCTGGTCTTGGGAGAGATGGGCAAGGGCACGAAGGTCAATCTGCGAGTAATCTCCGCTCAGCAGGCAGGAGCCGGGGGGAGCAATAAATGCCTGCCTGACCTGTTTTCCCGCCTCACTCCGAACAGGGATATTTTGCAGGTTGGGGTCACTTGAGGAAAGACGGCCGGTAGCTGTCCTTGTCTGGTTAAAGCTGGTATGCACCCGCCCCGTTTTAGGATTTATCAGAGCAGCCAGAGCATCAATATAGGTCGACTTGAGCTTGGTTAGCTGGCGGTAATTCAGAATAAATTCGATTACCGGATGAACCCCACGCAGTTCTTCCAGTATTGCCGCTGAGGTAGAGTAGCTGCCTTTCCTCCTGGTAGAGGGTAAATGCAACTCCTCAAAGAGGACAAGAGCTAACTGCTGAGGGGAGTTGATGTTAAACTGGTGTCCGACACTATTGTATATCTCAGCCTCAAGCGTTAGCAGCTGTTCACCAAGCTCCTGTGCCATCCGTCTCAATAATTCCGTATTCAGGGCAATCCCGTTCCGCTCCATGTGGATAAGCACCGGCACCAGCGGCATTTCAACCTCGGTGAATAGCTGCCACAAGCCCAGTTGGCGTAGTTCGGGACCCAGTAATTCCGCCAGTCTCAGAGTCATGTCGGCATCGGCACAGGCATAATCAGCCGCGCCGGTTATCTCTACCTGCGACATAGAAAGCTGTTTCGTTCCCGAACCGATAAGCTCGGAAATAGGCGTCATTTCGATACCCAACCGATTGAAGGTAAGGGCTTTCAAGCCCAGAGATTTTTCGCTCAGCAGGTAGGCAGCCACCATAGTATCGAAAGTGAGGTTATTGACTGTTACCCCGTATTCAGCCAGCACCGTAATATCATATTTTCCATTGTGGGCGAGTTTGGCTGTGGTGGGGTCTTCCAGGACAGGTTTGAGGCGCTCAATGACATATTTCAGGGGTAGCTGCCCTACCTCGCTCAAAACAACGTGACCGACCGGAATGTAGTAAGACTCACCGGGAGCAGGCGATAGCGAGACACCAACCAGCCGGGCCGATATGGCATTCAGGCTTGTCGTCTCCAGGTCGAAGGCAAAAGATTTTGCGCTGGAGAAGCGGCTTAATAGTTCGTCAAGAGTAGAGATGGTGCTTATGATTCGGTAGTCTCGTTTTGAGGGCGGCTCAGTCACCACTCTGGCTGTAACCTGGGCTACCTCCGGCATTTCGGGCAATTTGGGTAACAGGCTGTAGAACTCAAGCTCACGGAAGAGTTCGATTACCTTGTTGCGGTCGAAATGACTTAGCTGGCATTCGTCCAGGTCGAGGGTAACAGGTGCCCGGGTATCAATGGTCGCCAGCTTCTTGCTCTGGCGGGCAATGGCTTCATTTTCCCGCAGTATTGCCTGGATTCTGGCTGGAGCTACCTCATCAATATGGGCATAAATTTCCTCTATGGAACCAAATTCCTGGATAAGCTTGACGGCTGTCTTGTTGCCTATACCCGGAACACCGGGAATATTATCAGAAGTATCGCCTACCAGTGCCTTAAAGTCAGCGATATGCTGCGGCTCAATGCTATATTTTCCTTTAACCGCCTCTTCATCATAGAGCATGGTATCGCTGAATGAGCCGCCGGGTTTCGGGTAAAGTACGTTTACTCTGGCTGATACCAGTTGCATGGTGTCAGCATCTCCGGTAACGATTATGGTATCTATACCCTTTTCGCTTGCCTGGCTGCCTAAGGTGCCCAGCACATCGTCCGCCTCGTAGCCGTCAAGCTCATATATCGGAATATGGAAGGCTTCAACCAGCTGTCTTACCCGCCCGAACTGATTAACCAGTTCATAAGGGGTGGGAGGACGCTGTGCCTTATACCGGTCGAACATCTTATGCCTGAAGGTAGGAGCCACAGTATCAAAGGCAATGGCATAGCAGGTGGGTTTTAACTCACTTATTGCCTTGAGCAGCATCTGGGCAAAACCGAAGACGGCGGTCACCACCTCGCCCGTTTTGGGCACGGTGAGCACCGTCGGGCGTCTGGCAGTCTGAAAGGCATGGTAGGCACGGTGGACGATAGCATTACCATCAAACAGCACCAGAAGCGGCTTCTTCATGACCCTATTATAGCAGAGTTGGTGTTTAGAGTTTAAAATATTGGGACTTAGTTTTTCCTTATGTGGTGGCAATTGAAAAGTGTCGTTCCGAAAATAGAATCTGTCATTCCGTCCCCGTATCAGGTACGGGATAAACTCCAGCCGGAATCCAGTTCACCCTCCCCACCTGGATTCCGTGTCAAGCACGGAATGACATTTTATTTTCATCTTTTGTGGCGCTGGTTGTCCAGCATGACCGATTCGGGGGTCATAAAAAGTTTTTACAAAATAATGTAATATAGATACACCAGACAATGACAGAGGAGGTTTTTAATGTCCAAAACTTTCGGAGAATCCGAGCCGGGAGCAAAAGCGGTTACTCCCTCCAAGATTATTACTCAAAGTGAACTGGAGCTTTTCTGCGCTATTACCGGGACCAGCCTGCCCTTATTTCTCAGTGAGGCCGGCGCCCGGGAAGGAGGCTGGCAAAAGCGGCTTATTCCAGCAACCTATACTTACCCGTGCTCTGTTGGACTCATCATGCAAACCGGAGTCCTTGATGATGTCATAGCCTGTCTTGGTGCCGATGAGATGAAAGCCTTCAGTCCGGTGTATGTTGGCGATAGCATTCATGTGGAAGTGGAGCTTCTCTCTAAGCGGTTAACCAGGGCTGGCGACAAAGGTGTTATCGAATACCAGTGGAATACCATTAACCAGGAGGGTAAGACTGTAGCCCAGGGCAAGATGACCGAGATGTACAGGCTCAAGGCTTAGCCTGAAAAGCTACCACAGGGAGCCATTATTTTACCATAGGCAGGCCTTCCGCCTGCCATTCAATGCTGCCACCGGTCATATGGTAGATTTCCAGAAAGTTAAGCTCTTTCATTATATTCAGGGTATTGCTGCTGCGGTTACCGCTGCGGCAGTGAAGAAGATAGGTCTTGTCCCTGTCCAGGGCTTCCAGTTCATCACGGAAAGGCCCGGCATAGAAGTCCAGATTAATCGCTCTTTCTATATGACCGTCGGCAAACTCTTCCGGTGTCCGCACATCCAGAATAACAAAATCCGGGTTATTCAGGTTCTCCTGTATCAGGGTGAAGGCTTCGCGGGCGGTAACATCTTCGATTACCTGGCCAGATACCGGCGGAGGGGCAGTCTCAGCGCCAGCGCATCCGCCAGCCAGGACAGCTCCAGTAACCAGTGATGACAGGAACATTAACGCCAAAAACCTTTTTGCATTCATCCGTTTAACTTCCTCTTTCTTCATCCCTTTGGCTTCCCCGGAGCAAAAAGAAGCCAGACAAGGAAAGAAATGACGCCGATAGGCAGCAACAATCTGGCAACTGCCAGTAAAAGTGCCGGTGCTAACCTCAAGGCAACAACAGCCAGAAGCATTAAACCGGTAGCCACCAAGAAAGTTCGCCACGCCCTGGTGGAGTATCGTGACCTGACCGTTGGCTGAGGTGATGTGTCCGTTGGCGGCGTGAAGCCCCGTGCCGAATCATAAGCCGCTCTCTTAACCGGGTCCGAGAGCACCTCATAGGCAATATTTATCTGTTTCATTCTCTCTGAGGCATCGGCTACCCGGCTCACATCAGGGTGGTACTTCGCTGCCAGTCGACGGTAGGCAGCATCAACTACCTCTCTTTCTGCCCTGGGATGCACCTGGAGGATGCGATAATAATCAGGCCGGGTTGTCATCGTTAAGCTGGTTTCTATCCATCAGTTATTAAGGCTGTAGCTCTGGAAGCACCAGGTCGAGACCCTGCCCCGAGGGTATCACAATGACTTTGATATCTTCTCCAAGCCTGTCGAGAAGGACGTACTGCAACACTTCAGGTGTTAGAGATTCGGCAATAGCGTTGTTGGCGGCAACCTGAGCGTCAGTGACGACGCGAATGTACTCGGCTTCACCTTCTGCCTTAGCTATGCGCGCCAGGGCTTCACCTCTCTCTTTTTCTTCCCTTTGTTGGGCTTCAATCTTCACCTGCTCCAGCGTGAATTGTGCCTGCAATACCGCCTGCTCGGCGGCTACCTTGGCTTCAATAGCGGCAACGAAGGTGGCATTAAATTTGAACTCCGTTATTGACACCGCCTCGGTGATGATACCGCGCTCTATTAAACGAATCCCCAACTCTTCGGCAATCTGGTTACGGACAAGCTCCCGGTTCGTAATAAGGTCCTCGGCTCGGTGTCTGGCAGTGACCTGTTTGACCACCTCCTGGACAGCCGGAGCGGCAATTCTGCCGATATACTCCATACCCAGCGTCCGATAAATCTCAGCGGTTCTGTTCGGCTCCAGGCGCCAGTTAAGGGCAATGGTGGTGCTGACATCCTGAAGGTCACGGGAGGCAGCCGCAGCGGCAACTTCATATTTGTCCGTGCGGACATCCATCATTACCACCGAATCAATGAAGGGCACCTTGGTCTGGAGACCTTCACTCAGGATAGTGCCCGTCACCGCATTAAAGCGGATAACCACCCCCCGATTACCAGCAGGAACGGCAACGAATATACCGGCAACAATAGCGACAATAATGACGAGTCCCCCGATGATGCTGGCAGTTTTCCCCATGAACCTACTTCTAGGGTCTCCCCCTCTTCCCTTGTTTACCTGCATCAGGTATAGACCAAAAACAATACCGATAATACCCAGAACGAGTAATCCGCTCATACTTGCCTCCTTTTTGAAAATTCAGGGGTAAATGAAAGACTCGGTAGCAAATCCCAGCATATCGGGATTTTCGCCTTTATTGACAAGTCAGCCCTTCCGCCTTCACCCACTTTCAGTATAAAGGCTACCCTATGGCACGATACCTGTCAAGCCACCCACCATGAGATTGTTTGGTAAAATATTCTGGCTTCATGCCTAGCGAGCCAAGCACCGCCATTATCTTCTGCCCCATTTCATCAGGGTCATAATAGAGGTGACTCGGACATTTACAATCGCTTGAGCCGAAGCCGGGGATAGCCTCAAACCGGCGGTTAAGACCCCGGGCAATGGTGCATTCAACTCTATCCTCAGTCTCACAGACGATTATATCCCTGAGAGACGCCTTTTCCAGCAAATAGTCAATATGCCAGCGGAGTTTTTTATTTCTCTGGAGGTGACGGTTTACCCGGGCACTGATTCCGCCGAGGGCTGAACCTACATAAGCATAGTAGCCCCGGGGAAACCGGGACACTTTAAGGCTGCCGATGACGGTTGTTTGCTCCCGGGAGAGTTCAATAAGCAGGACATAACTGCCTTTCCCTTTAGCCCTTGAATTTTCTTTCAAGGGCAAGGCACTCTTCCCGGCTTCAGTCACGAGTCTCAGTCTTCTCCACTTCAATAGTGCATTCCGTTACCAGGGCGGCAAAGGCACCCAGAGCCGCCAGAACCGGAGCTACTAGAATTACTGCTGCTGTTGCAGGGGCGCCTATTGACAGGGGAATCTCTATTACCACTTTCCCTTCGTGTAACAGACGCACTCTTCTGATGTTACCTTCGTATATCAGTTGTTTCACCTTATCAACCAGCTGACCTCCAGATACGGTAAACTTTTCTTTAATAGTCATTTTTAACCCCCTCTTCAAAACCAGCTGTAGCGGACTGGATTAACGAATTTTGTCATTCCAGGTCTTTCTTCTTTTCCTCATATTCTTCTTTGTTTATCTCACCCCGGGCATACCTCTTCTTCAGTATTTCCAAGGCCGAATCAGATTGGCTGGAGGCAGAGCCAGAACCGCCTGCCTGACTTGTGCTACTGATTGCGGCGACCACCGCCCAGATGATTAGTACCAGAATAACGAGCCAGGCAATTGGCCACAGCCACATCAAGCCAAAACCACCCATCATCCCCGGCCCCATCATTCCCCAGCCCCAGTCTCCACCCTGCCATCCTGAAATCGCTCCAACTACAGAGGGCACTATAATAAAGGCAGCCAGGACAATACTTCCGATAATCAGAGCCGTTTTCACATTCTTATCCATAGTCCGCCTCCTTTGGTGAAGTTTAGATGAATAGTATATCTTATCGAAGCCTTAGTCAATCAGGGGAAACTAAGGTCGTTTAGTAGTTCAACCTGTCATTGCGAGCGACTCGTTCCGATTATCGTCAGAGTGAACTCGTTCCGATTATCGTCAGAGTGAACTCGTTCCGACTTGCCTCGACAAGCTCGGAGCAGGTTACCTGTAGCGAGGTTCGGTAACGAGTTATCGTCTTCAGACTTCAGGCCGAGCCTTCAGTCCGAGGCCCGAGTTCAGCGTTCGACTGAGCTCACTCGTTCCGATATGTCAGAGTGAACGCCGAAGTCCCGAGGTCAGAGTGAAAGCGTGGCAATCTGTAGGATTAAGATTTATAGAGATTGCCACGTCGTCTTTCCAGTGAAAGACTCCTCGCAATGACAATTGAACGGCCTTAGAAACCACCTTGGCTATCGAATTATCGCTTTTCGTGATAAACTATAGGACACTAAAAGGGGCAAATATGAAACGCAAGGATTTTCTTTCCATATCCGACATCAGTGGTGAGGATATTCGCTCGCTCATCTCTGATGCTGTTGCGAGCAAAGATAAAAGCTGGCTTTCTTCACTGGAAAGAAAAACGCTGGCTATTCTTTTTGAGAAACCTTCGCTAAGGACGAGGGTTAGCTTTGAAATGGCTATGCGGCAGCTGGGTGGGGAGACCATCTATCTATCACCTGCTGAGGTCGGGCTGGGAAAACGGGAATCAGTGCCTGATGTAGCCCGGGTGCTCAGCCGCTATGTGGATGCCCTTGCCGTTCGTACCTTTTCCCATCAGACTCTGGAAACTCTGGCTGAATATGCCGCTGTGCCGGTGATTAACGCCCTTTCTGACCTGGAACACCCCTGTCAGGCGCTGGCTGACCTGCTTACCATTTATGAGAAAAAGAGGGAGCTAAAAGGCTTGAGGCTGGCTTTCATTGGTGATGGCAACAATGTAGCTCACAGCCTGCTGCTGGCCGCTGCCCTCGCCGGGATGAATTTCAGGATTGCTTCTCCGGCGGGTTACGCTGTCCAGGAAAGAATATTAAGTCAGGCTCAGGATTATGCTGCCGCCAGTGATGCCGAGATATTCTGCACCGAGGAACCGCAGCTGGCAGTCAACGGGGCGGATATAGTTTATACCGATGTCTGGACGAGTATGGGACAGGAGGCTGAAGCCGAAAAGCGACGCAAAGTATTTGCTAATTTCCAGGTAAATGATGAGCTGATGGCTTTTGCCAAAGAAGATGCTATACTGATGCACCCCTTGCCGGCCCATCGCGGTGAGGAGGTCAGCGAAACCATTCTGGATAGTCTGCAGTCGGTGGTATTTGACCAGGCTGAGAATAGACTGCACGCCCAGAAGGCAGTGCTATTACGAATGCTGGGCGGTCTGGATGTACCGCTCACCGGCTTACGCTGGAGGTGAAGACATATGTTAAGGACGATATTAAACCGGGGATGGTCTGCTATCTTAATCGCGGTGCTGGCTGTGCTTGGCGTTTTCTATGAGTTGCCAGTTGTGGTTGTCGCTTCCGGTGCGGGCAGTATTCTGGTCGTCGGCTTGACCGTAGCGGCAGTCAGCGCCAGGGAGAAACAGCTTGAGCTTTTATCATTCAAGCTCAAGCAACTGGCCGGGTATTTTAACCGCCGCTTTATGGGTAATTCTTCGCTGTCTGTCTTCTCTATTATTGATACTCTCTTCAATATTGATAGCCCACAGCTGTGGGATTGGGCACGTGCCTGTGACGTCTCTCAGCGGATTTTCAATACCTGGTGCAGCAGCTTTATCAATAGGTTAGAGAGTGATGTCAGGACCAGGAGGTTTGATGTTTACCTGCGTACCTACCTGAACGAGCTCTGGCTGGTCAACAGTCACTATTATGAGTTCATCGAGCAGTTCTGCGAGATAGCGGAAAGGACCGGGCTTCTTCGGGAAACTATCGAGCAGTATAACCGCTTCGCTGTGGAATACAACTCTTTTGTCCAGAATTTCCAGGAAACAATTGCTGAGCTGAGGAAAGCCGCCGGAACAGAGATTGAAGCTCCAAGCGTCAAGCTTGCCAGGGAACTATCAGTGGTCAAGTTTCCTCAGACCAGTCAAGAAAGTCAGGCTAAACCCGCTAAGCCCGGGCAAGGGCTGGGATACTTTTTGGAAAAGGACAAGTAAATAAATGTCAACCTTACCCCCTTTTCCCTCACCTTCAAAGGAGAGGGGTTCACCCTGAAGGGTTCTCCCTGAAGGGGAGAATAAAGAAAGAGGGGCGAAGTCCCTCTTAAAAAATATTCTCTGAGACTGTTCGAGGTTGTCACTCTGAGCACGTTCACTTCGTTCACTCTGACGATAATCGGAACGAGTTCAGTGTAAACTCCGCGAAGAATCTCGGGGTAGGGTTGGGGGCTCGACTCCTACCCCTCCCCAGATTCTTCTGTCGTCCTTCCTCGGACTCCTTCATAATGACAGGGGATGGGGTTATAATTAAAAATAGGGTGAGCGTTTGGTAAATACAAGGCTTCTGGAGGTAAGTGTGGATAAGCCGGTGGTGGCGATTATTGGCAGGCAGAATGTGGGTAAGTCTACCCTGTTGAATCGACTGGCAGGTGAACGCATCGCTATCACTGCCGATTTGCCGGGGACAACCCGCGACCGAATCTTAGCTAATGTTTCCTGGCAGGGGACTGAGTTTACCCTGGTTGATACCGGCGGACTGGAGATAAAGCCCGAGACTACTATTGCCCAAGAGGTGAAGGAGCAGGTAGAGGCGGCTATCACTGAGGCTGATGTCATTATTTTTCTGGTGGATGTCAGGGACGGGATAACCCCGATTGACCTGGAAATAGCTGCTCTGCTTCGTCAGGCGAGTAAACCTTTACTGCTGGTGGTTAATAAGGCGGACAATGACAGGCTTGAGACTGAGGCAGTGGAGTTTTATGAATTAGGGCTGGGCGAGCCGCTGGTAATTTCAGCCTATCACGGCAGAGGCACTGCTGAGCTGCTGGATAAAATCACTGCCTGTTTACCGGTACCTCAACCGGTCGAAGCCGGACCGGAGATGATAAAGGTAGCCATTGTCGGCAGGCCCAATGTGGGTAAGTCAATGCTGGTAAATGCTCTCCTGGGTGAAGAGCGGGCTATCGTTAATGAGACTCCGGGAACAACCCGCGATGCCATAGACACATTACTTGACTTTCAAGGGCAAAGTATGCTACTAATTGACACCGCCGGTATCAGGCGGCGGGGGCGGTTGGAAGCTGGAATAGAAAAATACAGCGTCATCCGTTCCCTGCGGGCTATTGACCGGGCTGATATAAGTTTGTTAATTATTGATGCTGCCGAGCCTATTACGGCTCAGGATATGCATATAACCGGCTTCATTCAACAGATGGCGAAAGGAATCATATTAATAGTCAATAAATGGGACCTGGTTAAGGATAAGAATATCAAGGTATGGGATAAATACATCAGAGACCAGGTCAAGTTTTTGCCTTATGCCCCGATACTATATACATCTGCCAAACTCGGACAAGGAATAGACAGAATTATGCCCCAGGTATGCCAGGTTTATCAGGAAAGACAGAAACGTTTCCCCACCGCCACAGTCAATAGAGTTGTTCAGCAGGCACTGGCGGCACACAGTCTACCCCGAAAGGGCAACAGGCAACTAAAAGTCTTGTCGGCTACTCAGGCTGATATAAACCCGCCGACCTTTGTCTTTTTTGTCAATGATACCAAGCTAATCCATTTTTCCTATCAACGCTACCTGGAAAACAAGCTGCGCCAGTCTTTTGGCTTCACTGGCAATCCGCTTCGCCTGGTCTTTAAGAAAAGGGGAGAATCATGATAGTTGTCCAATTCCTGTCTGTGGTGGCAGTCGGTTATCTGATAGGTTCCATACCCTTCGGGGTGATAATAGGCAGGCGATTTATTAAAGAGGATATCAGGGGTTACGGCAGCGGTAAAACAGGGGCAACCAATGTCCTGCGTGCGGCTGGCAAAAAGGCAGCGGCCCTGGTACTCTTCCTGGATGCAGCAAAGGGAGCCCTGGCGGTAGTTGTAGCCGCAGTGATTGTTGGCAGAAACTATCTGGTGATAAATGATTTCGGTCTCGGTTTGCTGGCGGCTCAGTGTCTGGCAGCTTTAGCCGCCATGGCGGGGCACAACTGGTCAGTGTTCCTCAAGTTTAAAGGAGGCAGGGGTGTTGCCACCTTCTTCGGCGGGTTGGTAGCTCTGAGCCCGGTAGTGGCATTATTCGGCAGTGAAGTCTTCATCATCGGGGTCGGGCTAACCAGGTTCGCCTCGCTAGGCTCTATCGCCGGAGCAGTAGGCGCCTATACTGTCCTGATACCCCTTACTCTCCTGGGCGGTTTTCCCCTCGAGTACCTCGTCTATACTTTAATCGGCACCATAGTAATAATTATTATGCATCACGATAATATTGGCAGACTGCTGATGGGCCGTGAGCGTAAACTGGGTGAGAAAGCCGAGCCAATAGATTCTCCTTCTGAGGATAGTAACGAGTAAGATATGCCGAAAGTCACCATCATCGGCACTACTTCCTGGGGACTAACATTAGGGATAATATTAGCCCGCAAGGGAACAAAAGGCAGTGTCTGGGCTCGAACTGAGCAAGAGGCTGCTCAACTGATGGACGGTCAGGCAAACTTCACCAACGGGTTTACTCTGCCGCCCAATTTGTCCGTGACCAGCTCTTTAGAGAAAGCATTAAGCCAGTCAGAAGCAGTCATTTTGGCCGTACCATCTCAGAGCGTCCGGCAGAATACCAAGCTGATTGCCAGTCACATCACTAGGTCTATGCTGGTAATAAGCGCGGCGAAGGGCATAGAGATTGCCAGCGGCAAGCGGATGTCACAGGTAATTGCCGAGGAAATAAAGCCAGAGTTCCAATCTAATATCTGTGTCCTTTCCGGACCCAATCTTTCCCGCGAGGTTCTCGAGGGCTTACCTGCCGCCACGGTAGTTGCTGCTGAGGATAAAGCTATAGTCAGAAGAGCCCAGAAATTATTTGCTACCCCTGAATTTTGTGTTTTTATCAATAGTGATGTTGTTGGTGTCGAGCTGGGCAGTTCTCTGAAAAATATCATCGCCTTGGGCGCTGGCATAACTGATGGACTGAGCTATGGAGATAATGCCAAGGCTGCCCTCATTACCCGGGGTTTGACCGAGATGACGGCTTTTGGGGTGGCACTGGGGGCAAATCCACTTACTTTCTCTGGATTAACCGGCCTTGGTGATTTAATAGCCACCTGTGCCAGCCCGCTAAGCCGCAACCGTTATGTGGGCGAGGAACTGGCTAAAGGCAGGCCGCTAAAAGAGATAACCGAGGGAATGAACGGTGTTGCCGAAGGAGTAAGCACTACCGCCGCTGTCTGGAAGCTAGCCCGGCAAATGGACCTGGAAATGCCCATTACTGAAACAATCTACCGGGTGCTTTATAAGGGGGCTGACATTCGCCAGTCAGCAGCAAAATTGATGGAAGCCGGGGCTGTGCACGAACTGGCCGGGAGAAAGTGGAAATTATTCTCTGCCCTCAGGGTACGCCGCCGCTCTTGAACCAGAGCTTACCCGGGCAGAAAAGGGCATTACAACAAGACCGTTCGCCCCCGTATCAGGTACGGGGCAGGCGCTGAGCATGTCAAAGGGCGCCGTTGTAGTTCGACAAGCCTCTCATGGTTCCACTGAGTCACCACGAAGTGAGCCGAAGCCTTCAGGCCGAGGCCGAAGGTCTCACCACGAATGGCGCATATGTGATGACATTATTATTGCAACCAAGTATTAGGGTAGCAGATGTTAATTACCTAATTCTTTTACCCCAATTCTTTGGCCAGTTCTTCAAATAACTGCTGCTGTTTTTTGTTCAATGATGACGGAGTAACCACCAACAGCTTGACCAGTTGGGCACCATGTCCCCGTCCCCGGAGGTGGGGAACCCCTTTATTTTTCAGGCGAATGACCTGCCCCGTCTGGCTGCCGGCGGGAACCTTGAGCATAACTTTACCGTATAAAGTATGTACCTGCACCTCATCACCCAGAGCAGCCTGAGCAAAATTGATGGGCAGGTCATAGAGGATATTATCATTATCCCGGCGAAAAAGCTGATGTTCTCTAACAGATACATTAATATAGAGGTCTCCGGCGCCACCACCCCTCAGCCCGGCATCGCCTTCATCAGCCAGGCGTATCCTGCCTCCATCCTGAATTCCGGCGGGTATCTGCACCTTGATACGTTCCTGGCGCTGCTCTCTGCCACTACCGTGACATTGCGTGCAGGGATTGGTAATAATCTTACCCTCACCATGGCACTGGGGGCAGGTAGTGATATTGGTAAAACGGCCAAAGACACTCTGCTGAACCTGATGTATCTGCCCGGAGCCATTGCATTTGGGGCAGCGGCTTGGCTGGCTACCTGGCTGACTGCCGGTACCCTGGCACTGGGGACAGAGTTCAACTCGTGTTATATCCAGTTCTCTTTCCGCTCCAGAAACCACCTCTTCCAGGGTGATGGTTATACTGGCATAGAGGTCAGCTCCGCGCCGGGGTGCCCGACGGGCAGTTGCCCCCGCCCCTCCCCTGAAGAAAGCATCAAAGATATCGCCAAAACCTCCGAAATCAACCCCGGCAAAGTCCTGGTTAAATAGATTCCGGCCATCTCCCTGACCAAAACGGTCGTAAGCAGACCGTTTTTCGGCATCGGAAAGCACCTCGTAGGCTTCGTTTATCTCCTTAAACTTCTCTTCAGCCCCATCCTCACGGTTGCGGTCAGGATGGTACTTGAAGGCTAGCTTACGAAACGCCTCTTTTATTTGTCCCTCGGTAGCATTTTTATCTACGCCGAGGACTTCATAATAATCTCGTTTGGGTGACATTTTTCTACCTCATCCCCTATATCCCCCTCTCCTTTGAAGGAGAGGGGGAGTGGGGTATCGAAGAGGGGCTTCGCCCCTCTTAAACTCCCGTTACAGGGACTATTGTTTTACTCTTATTAAACTCCTATTTGAGAGGCAAAATGAGCCAGAAAATACAGTATCACTGACCCACTAAACGTTGCCGTTAGCAAGACAGTAAGAATCCCTGGAAGCCCAGCGTTGCTTATTGCATTGGCTATCGCACTTTCGCCAGTAATTGCAATAAGAATGCTGGTATAGATAAGTACTATAGTTGCTACCAATTAGCCTTGACCTCACTTTAGATTTCGGCGCTATTACCATCAGCACCTAGACTTCCCGAAATTCACCTTCCACGGTGCCTTCGTCACCACCGTCTCCCTGGGGTGGAGGTTGCTCCCCGCCCGGAGGTGTCTCGCCTCCCGGGGGTGGTTGCTGCTGCTGGTAGACAGCCTGCCCCACCTTTTGCAGGGTTTCATTTAGCTCCTGTGTTGCCCGCTTGATAGCCTCAGCATCCGTTCCCTGTAAAGCGGAGCGCACCGCCTGAACCTTGCTTTCTACCTCCTGGTTCAAATCGGAGGGTATCTTGTCTTTTTGTTCCCGCAGGGTTTTTTCCGCAGTGTAAGCCAGGGTATCGGCAGTATTGCGGACCTCAATCTCTTCACGGCGTTTGGCATCTTCGGAAGCATGCATCTCTGCTTCCCGCTGCATTTTCCCCACCTCTTCTTTACTCAAACCGCTGGAAGCAGTGATGGTAATTTTTTGCTCTTTACCCGTGCCTTTATCATGAGCCCTAACACTGAGGATGCCATTGGCATCAATATCAAAGCTGACCTCAATCTGGGGTATTCCCCGGGGTGCCGGCAGAATGCCATCAAGCATAAACCTGCCCAGGGTTCTGTTATCCGCCGCCATCGCTCTTTCCCCCTGGAGGACATGAATTTCCACGCTGGGCTGATTATCAGCGGCAGTGCTGAAACTCTGACTCTTTGAGGTAGGGATGGTAGTATTACGCTGGATGAGCGGCGTAGCCACTCCGCCAAGTGTCTCGATGCCCAGGGTGAGTGGGGTAACATCGAGCAGCAGAACATCCTTGACTTCTCCCGTGAGCACTCCTGCCTGGATAGCAGCGCCAATCGCCACCACCTCATCAGGGTTAACTCCTTTATGGGGTTCCTTACCAAAAAGCTCCTTTACCTTTTGCTGGACCAGGGGCATCCTGGTCTGCCCGCCCACCAGGACCACACCGTCAATCTGAGATGCGGTCTTGCCGGCATCAGCGAGTGCCTGACGGCAAGGCTCCAGAGTTTTATCCACCAGGTCCATTACCAGCTGTTCCAGCTTGGAGCGGGTAAAGGTGATATTAAGGTGTTTGGGCCCGCTGGCGTCAGCAGTAATGAAGGGGAGATTTACCTCGGTTTGCTGAACGGTGGATAGCTCACACTTAGCCTTTTCGGCAGCCTCTTTCAAACGCTGGAGAGCCATCTTATCCTGTCTCAGGTCTATTCCCTGGTCTCGTTTAAACTCATCACACAGCCAGTCCATAATCTTCTGGTCGAAATCATCACCACCAAGGTGGGTATCACCGTTGGTTGACTTAACCTGAAAGGTGCCTTCGCCTATCTCCAGGATAGATATATCAAAAGTGCCGCCACCGAGGTCATAGACAGCAATCGTCTCCTCTCCCTTTTTGTCCAGACCGTAGGCAAGAGCGGCGGCGGTTGGTTCGTTAACGATGCGCAGCACTTCCAGCCCGGCAATTTTGCCGGCATCTTTAGTTGCCTGGCGCTGGCTGTCATTAAAATAGGCAGGTACCGTGATTACAGCCTGGGTAACCTTTTCACCGAGATAAGCCTCAGCATCAGTCTTTAGTTTTTGCAAAATCATTGCCGAAATTTCCGGAGGACTGTATTCCTTGCCTCCCATCACCACTCGGACTTCGTTATCAGGTGCCTTAACTACTTTATATGTTTTGCGCCGGATATCCTCTTCCACAGGCAGTTCCCGCCCTGCCGGCTCACCCCATTTACGCCCCATAAATCTCTTAATGCTGTAAATGGTATTTTCGGAGTTAACAATAGCCTGCCGTTTTGCGAGTTGCCCCACCAGGCGCTCCCCATTCTTGTTTACCGCTACCACTGAGGGAATGAGATTGCCGCCTTCAGCGGAGGGAACTACCTTCGGCTCGCCCCCTTCCATTACAGCCACTTCACTAAAAGTTGTTCCTAAATCAATACCTATTACTTTTGCCATAATTTACTCCCCTTTACCACTATTTTCTGATTCAGCTTTCTTTTTCTCTTCTGTCTTCCCATCACCCACCACTACCATAGCCGGCCGAATCACTCTATCGCGAAACTTGTACCCTTTTTGTAGCTCTTCAATAACTATTCCTTCTTCACCTTTCCCGTTCATCGCCGCTTCATGAAGGTTCGGGTCAAACGGCTCGCCCACTGCTTTAATGTGGGAAAGCCCCTGTGACTCCAAACTGGCCTGCAGCTTACGAGTAATAAGCCGGATGCCATCTACCCAGCTAAGTTTAGCCAGATGAGGCGGGATAGCTGTAAAAGCTCGCTCCAGGTCATCCAGAACAGGCAGCAGATTGAGCATAAGCACTGAGTTAGCGAACTTGCTCATTTCCTCCTCTTCCTGTTCACGACGCCGTTTGTAATTGATAAAATCTGCCTGGGCTCTTTGCCAGTTAGCCAGGTAGTTTTCTGCTTTCTCCTTCTCTTTAGACAGAAGCTCCTTTAATTTCTCCATATCTTCAGTCTCGGAAGTCTTTTCCACTTCATCATTTAACTCTTCTTCTGTCATTATTATTCTTACCCTCATCAATTAGCATTAGATATTTCCCTGCCGTAAAGTTTGGTTACCAGTCCGGTCAGTACCAGAGAGAGATAGGTAACAATAGCGATAGTTCGGGTGTAGGGCATCCGGGTAGGCCCTATGACGCTTATAGTGCCACTGGCTTCTTCCCGCAAGCCATAGCGGATGGTAACCACGCTGTAATCACGCATAGATTCTACCTCGTTCTCTTTGCCGACAATTACTTTAACACCTTGCTGGGAGAGATGGGCAGGGATAATACTTGATAGCAGTTTTCGTTGCTCAATTAACTCCACCAGGTTTCGTGCCAACAAGTGGTTAAGAACCAGTTCAGGCTGATTAAGGGCAAAAGGCAAGCCAGCCAGGTAAGGTTCTTCATACCTCTCTTTGTCTTCCGCCTCCATTACCTTCACCAGGCAATCAGTTACCCACCGTTCGGTGGAGGAAAGTTCTACCTCCTTAGCCGAAATCTGGGAGCTGGACAGGCCAAAATAAATCTCATTTATCTTATTGGCAATAACCGTTAGCTCCGCCTGAGTTACATTCTGAGCGAAAGTTATTAATTGTTGTCTTACCCTGGCAGCAGAAAGGGCAACGACCAGCAATACCAGCGTATTTTGCAGACTAACCAAGCCTAAATGCTTGAGCAAGCAGGCTTTCCCTCTGGGCTTGGTAACCAGAGCCACATTTTGCACCCTTCGGGCTATAATGGTAGCCGCCAGGTTCAGCCATTCGTCCAATTCCTGCTCCACCTGATGGAAAAGGTGACTTAACAGACGCTGTTCCGCTAAAGGGAGTTTGACCTCACCTAACGATTCCAGATAGCGGCGGTAGCCCTTGTCTGAAGGTACGCTTCCGGCTGAAACATGAGGACGAATAATATAGCCTTCCTGCTCCAACTGTGCCATTTCATTTCGGATAGTAGCCGCACTCACTCCCAGCCCGCAGTCATCGGTAACACTCTGAGATGACACGGGTACCGCTTTGATGATATATTGTTCTACAATAGACTTGAGCAGAGTATCTGTCCTTGGAGATAACATCACAAGCTCCTATTATTAACAATTTCAATTAGCAGTCTAACACCAAGACTGCTAATAATAATTTTATAATTTCAAGCTATGACTTGTCAAGAGAAATTAGCAAGATAAACAGGACTTCTTGCATCTCATAATTAAAGTGTTTAGAATTGTAGAAAAGGGAAAGAAATGGGGTAGAGAGGTCAGGAAAAGAGGAGGCTATTCTCATGACTAATTTAAGCCATTCTGAGCAAGACGAACTGACTGAATATACCGGAGGGATGACAATTTCCCACCTGTGGGAGCGCAATGCCCTCCAGTATCCAGACAAGGATGCTATCGAGGATTTGAGAGTTACCTTTACCTGGGCAGGGGCTGAACTCTGGATAGATAGAGTCGCCCTTGGTCTGCTGGAGCTGGGTATCAAGAGGGACGAAGTGCTCGTTGTCCAGCTGCCGAATTGCGTTGAGGTCCATTTACTCCGCGTCGTTTGTGAAAAAGCAGGAATACGCTGTCTCCCCCTGAACAGCAATATGCGAAAAACGGAAGTGGAAAATATCTTAATTAATACCCGGGCGGTTGGTGTGGTTATTCCCTGGGAGTATCGAGGGGTTAACTATATAGATATGATTAAAGAAATTTGTCCTAATCTACCTGATTTCAAATATATCTTTATTTCTGATGACAAAGTGCCTGGAGGGTTAATTTCTATTAGAGAGATGGCTGAGCAGCCGCTGGAGAAGAAATACCCGGCCGACTGTTTTGAGACAAGGCGCTATAAAGGAGGAGAAATCTCACTAATCGGCCCCACCAGCGGCTCAACCAGTTTACCCCGGCTGCTTATGTATTCTCCCCTCAGTTATTCAGGTCTCGGTAAGTTTTTTATGGAAGGATATTCCCTCAGCCCGAATGATACCTTAGGTGCGATGAGTCCGGCAGCCAGGGGACCCAATAATCCTCTTTACTTCGGCGCTCCGTGGGCAGCAGCTAAAATCTTTATGCTGCCATGGACAGGACCCGGGGATGCCCTCAAGGTAATCGAGGAGAGAAAGATTACTTGTGTCTGTCTGGTTCCTGCCCAGCTGGCTATGATGCTGGAGCAAGTCCAGGCCAGGAACTATGACCTGAGTTCAGTGCGTATTTGGGAAAGTACCGGTGCCCCTTTACCTACCCCCCTGAGAAAAGAGACGGAAAGCAAAATGGGGGGGACTGTTGTGAATACCTATGGGCTTACGGAAACCGGTAACCTGAGCTCGGTGGTGCCTGAAGATGCTTACGAAGTTCGTATGAATACGGATGGCAAGCCACTCTTTGGCGTGCAAATCAGGATAGTTGATGATGAAGGTAAAGAGGTAGACAGAGGGATGACAGGTGAGGTTAGGGCTAAAAGCCTGTTTTATTCTCTGGGATTTTATCATGATGAAAAGGCTACCGGTGAATTCTGGGATGAGGAAGGGTGGATTACCACAGGGGATATCGGTATGATTGACGAGGGAGGTAACCTGACAATCGTCGGACGCAAGAAGGATGTAATTATCAGGGGAGGCCAGAATATTTACCCGGCGGAAATAGAAAAAATGCTTATCGACCACCCGAAAGTTATGGATATAGTGGTAGTTGCCATGCCTGACCCGGTAATGGGCGAAAAGGCATGCGCTTATGTGGTGACAATGGGAGGACAGGAGTTTACTTTTAATGAGATGATAGCTTTTCTAAAGCAGCAAAACATCGCTTCTTTCAAATTACCTGAAAGGCTGGAGATTCTCGACAAATTCCCCACTTTAGCCGGTGGAAATAAAGTGGACAAAAACCTGCTCAGGCAGGATATAGCTCGGAAACTTGAGCAGGAAGGAACGGGGCGTAGCGCAGTCGGCTAGCGCGCAGCGTTCGGGACGCTGAGGTCGGTGGTTCGAATCCACTCGCCCCGACCAGCACTCATTCAATAGTGTGCTGTTTAGCATATAAGCTGGAATACTACTAGTGTAGTGTCTTCAAAATAACGTTAGCTACAGCCCCCCAATTCCGGCCCCGTATCAGGTACGGGATAAACTCCAGCCGGAATCCAGGCGATACCGGATAAGCCTACACGTCTGGATACCGACTTTCGTCGGTATGGTTAACCGCAAATAACGAAGCGTAAGATGCACTACACTAGCACGAGGTTTGGCTTCGCGTCATTCTGCGAAGCCTGTCCCGTGCTGATACGGGAGCCAGAATTCAGTCGTTCCTAGCTGATTTTACATAAAGATAGAAATGCTGCACAAGGAGGAGCTTATGAAGTCAGCCACTGACTACCTGTGGTTTAATACCAGAGAGCAGCGCGAGTTTATTAACATCACCGATAAAGTGCAGGATTTGGTAGAGCGGAGCGGTATAGCCGAAGGCTTTGTGCTGGTATCGGCGATGCACATCACGGCGGCGGTATATGTGAACGATGCGGAAGCGGGTTTAATCAGTGATATCAATGAGTGGGCGGAGAATCTTGCTCCCTATAAGCCGGACTACCGGCACCACGCCACCGGCGAAAGCAATGCCGATGCTCACCTGAAGAGTCTGCTCTTACACCACGAGGTTATTGTCCCGATTACAAAAGGACGCCTGGACCTCGGCCCCTGGCAGCAAATTTATTACGCTGAGTTTGACGGGCAGAGGAGAAAGAGGGTCATCCTGAAGGCAATAGGTGATTAGTCTACATTGGTTCTATTTGGTTTTGGTTGTCAATGTTAATCAATGATATAAAGAATATTAAGCAATCTCCTCCTCTGTCATTGCGAGCGACTCGTTCCGATTATTTATAGTGAGCGAAGCTGAACTATCGTCAGAGTGAAAGCGTGGCAATCTATAAGATTTTGAGATTGCTTCGCCCTCGGGACTTCGGCGTTCACTCTGACATATCGGAACGAGTGAGCTCAGTCGAACGCTGAACTCGGGTCTCGGACTGAAGGCTGAAGCCTCCGCGTGCGGCGGAATGGTCTCGCAATGACATGGAAATCAACCAAATGCAAGCGAAACCCAATCATTTGAGGCTTGACAAGAATCTGGTGTATATTTAAGATTATTAATTAAATTAAGTATAGTGGGGGTGGGGTGTATGAGAAAGTGTTGTGACGCAGGTAAGGGAGGTGAAGAGATGTGATAGAGATTATGCCAGTAGGTTTGTCAAATAAATCAAACAAGAAGGAGGAAAGGTGAAAAGAAAAGTTATCTGGTTAATAGCAAGTAGTTTGATGGTACTATCCCTGGTGGCAACTGCTTGTGCCCCGAAGACAGAGCAGCCGCCGACAGAGCAGCCGCCAACGGAGCAGCCGCCGGTAGTAGAACCAACGAATGAAGAACCACAGTATGGTGGGGATTTGAAACTCTTTTACTGGCTGGGACGCCAGGAGCGTTTTGACCAGGAAATTCATTATGTTGTTCCGCCAATGCAGAATAGTTTCGAAACTCTGCTGAGTGGTGACTGGGCTAAGGGCCGGGCTGGTGGCTATGGCACCAAGGAAACGGTGTGGGAAGATAGAATGGAAGGGTTCTACCACCTCTACACCGGGGTGCTCGCCGAGAGCTGGGAGTTCCCCAAAACAGTAGAAGGGGACAGAGCCAGGCTCATCTTTAATATCCGCCGGGGTGTCCACTGGTATGAGAAACCGGGCAGTAAAGCCAGTAACCTGGTCGGGGGACGGGAAATGACCGCCGATGATGTTGTCTCCTCCTTAAAGCGAGTTGGCACGGAAGGCTGGTATCTCTACTTACGCAATCCGGAACTGAGAAATGCCGAGATTACTTCTCCGGCGCCGTGGCAGGTTGAGGTCGATGTTGATTGGGAAGCTCTGTCAACAGGTGAAAGCCGTTTCGGTATCGGGGCTTTTATCGTGCCACCGGAGGTTTATGAGGAATACGGCTCGATGACTGACTGGCGGAACTATGTTGGTACTGGGCCTTTCATACTGACCGATTTTATCCCCAGTAGTACCCTGACCTATGTCAGAAACCCCAATTACTGGGATACAGACCCTGTTGGTCCCGGTAAAGGCAACCAACTGCCTTACGTAGACCAGGTTAAATATTTCCAGATACCCGACCGCTCTACCCAGCTCGCCGCCCTGCGCACGGCTAAACTCGACTGGATTGATAGCGTTAATGCCGAGGAGGCTGACATACTGGGAAAAACATCACCAGGGCTGGTTCTTCATCCCAGTGTGATGCTAAGTGATACAGGGGGTGGTGCTGCTATCGCTACAAAGATATACGAGACTCCTTACAATGATATCAAGGTTCGTAAGGCACTATATCTAGCCACCGATTTTGATACTATAATAAAGGATTACTACGGTGGTAGGGCCAGAATTGCCTATTACCCCTTCGATGCAATTATAGAAACCACGGATATCTACTTCGGTCCCGACCGTGAAACAGGTGAATGGCCCTCGGATGTTCCTGAATCAGTGAAGGAGCTATACACCTATAACCCGGAGAAGGCAAAGCAGCTCCTTGCCGAAGCCGGCTATCCCACCGGCTTCAAAACCAACGCCATAATTGAAAATACCTCGGAGAGGATTGATTACGCCTCTATTCTCCAGAATATGTGGTCTAAGGTAGGTATTGAGCTTGAGCTTCGCCCGCTGGAAGAAGTTGCCCATGACAGGGCTAAGTTCGTCCGTAGCTTTGACCAGCTGATAGACTACGGGGCGGGCTCAGGTGTGCTTTACCGGTTAGAGGATTTAACGGGCGCCTCGCATTCAAACCAGATGGCAATTAATGACCCGGTGCTTATGGACCTTAAAGCCCAGATGGAAGCAACCCTTATCGATGACCCGGTCGCAGCTCACAAGCTGGTGCGCCAGATGCTTATCTACGCTGCCGAGCAAGCCTACGGTGTTTCAGCAGTTAAGGAGCTCACTTACAGAGCCTATTGGCCCTGGCTGAAGAACTACAGCGGCGAACTATACCTGGGTTACAATACCCGCCATTTCAACAAATGGGTCTGGGTTGACCAGGCACTGAAGAAGGAAATGGGTTATTAATAAGAAGCGGGTTGGAGGCTTTCAAAGCCTCCAACCCGCTTAAAGCTATGATTCAGGGGAGGAACCGTGGCACAAGAAAGTAAGGGCTCGTTTGAGCCAATAAGTGATGACGAGTTAAGAATTGCTAAACCGAAAAAGGCGCCACCATGTGCCTATGAGCTATTCATGTACGAGCAAAACATCCCGATTTACCGGAGCCACGGGGTTTATGATATCCGCCAGTTACCCCTTGCGCCCTGGGAAAGAATGGGCGGACAGGGGACTTTTCTTCAACTCGATGGGCAAGCCAATGTCTTCGGGATGTATGTTGTTGAAGTGCCGGCCGGCGGAGTCTTAACCGCAGAACGGCACATCTACGAAGAAACCTTTATCATCTTTGAGGGGCGGGGCAGCACCGAGGTATGGCGGGAAGGCAGCTCAAAGAAGCTGGCTTTTGAATGGCAGCCGGTGAGCAAATTCATTGTCCCTCCTAATGTCTGGCACCGACTAGTAAACGCTACCTCCAGCCCGGCACTGGCACTGGTGAAGACCAACGCTCCCCGCTGGATGGAACTGTGCCCTAATAAGAGCTTTATCTTTGACAATCCCTACGAGTTCCGGGAGCAGTTTGATGAGAGCGAAGACTTCTATAAACCATCTGAGGAAATAGAGTATGGGGAGGATGGCAAAGCCAGCCGGGCCAAGACGAACTTCAGACCGGATATCTCTCACTCTGAGATGCCGCTGGACAATATGCGCGCCCCGGGTATGAGACGCGGTGACGGGATGGAATATCCCAGCGGCCGTTATTCCAACGCCCACGCCCACATGGCATCAAGAGTTCTGGTTTGCGTCAGAGGCAAAGGATACTCACTCGCCTGGCCGATGGAACTGGGCATGCGCCCCTGGGAAGCGGGTAAAGGTCATTTGGTCAAGCGTCAGGAATACATCGCCGGCGGTATGGCCACAGCGGTTCCCGGCCACGGCGATTGGTTTCACCAGCACTTTAGCATCGGCAAAGAACCCCTTAGAGTTGTTGTTTTCGGACTCTGGCTGGAACTGCCAACACAAGAAGGTGATTCCGGCCGCGGCCTTGCCCGCGGTACCGGTCGTGTAATTGGTGAAGGCGGCCATACCCTCCCTTATTACGAAGAGGACCCTCAGGTGCGAAAAGATTACCAGGAAGCTCTGAAGAAAGAGGGAGTCGAGTTCACCATGCCCGAGTGGGTCTATAACCGGGCAAACTACCAGGAAAAATTCCGGCAGCTCTAGCTGAGATAGCGGTTGAACCGAAATCAGAGGAGGACGAAATGGCAGGTGTTCTCGAGGGTCTAAAAGTGGTCTCCATGGAGAGAAACATAGCCGGACCCCTCGCCAGCGCCTGCATGGCTGATTGGGGAGCTGATGTTATCAGGGTAGAGCCGCCAACTGAAGAAGAGTCCGGTGGTGAGAGAGGCAGGCCAACAAAAGCCAAAGTAAATCCTGACTTCCAGTTCAGGAACCGGAACAAGAGAAGCCTGGCGGTAGACCTGAAGAAAGAAGCCGGGCGGGATATCCTCTACCGGCTGGTTCAGCAAGCGGATGTTTTCCTGTCCAACTACCAATCAAGCTCGCTCAAAAAGCTGGGCATGGACTATGAGAGCCTGAGCCGGCTTAATCCTAAACTCATCTATGCCATTGTTACTGGTTACGGAGCGAAAGGGCCCGATAAAGATGAGGGGGCTTTAGATAAGGTTGCCTGGTGGGCACGCTCCGGAATACAGGATGTCATCACCGAACCGGGGGTTTCCTCCGTGCAGCAGCCTCCCGGTCTGGGAGATATAAATGTAGCCATCTATCTTGTTGCCGGCATACTGGGTGCCCTGTTTCACAGGGAAAAGACCGGCCAGGGACAGGAACTGGAACTCTCTCTCTTCCATTGCGGCATCTGGGGCAACTTCAAATTTATCCTGAACGCCCTTAACGGTTTGCCGGTGCGCAAACCTGACCGGACCAAAGAAGAAAGACCGATGCATAATGTCTACCGTACAAAAGACGACCGATGGCTTCTGTTATCGATGAGCACCGACCTCCACTGGACCGTTTTCTGTCGGGCTGTCGAGAGACCGGCACTGGAAAATGACCCCCGCTTTAATACTATGGCTGGGCGGAGAGAAAACTGTGAAGAACTGGTCCGTCTCCTGGACGGAATTTTCGCCGCCAGAACTTTAGATGACTGGGAGAAACGCTGCCGCGAGCATCACTTAATCTATTCGAAAGTTCAAACCCCGGCTGAGGTAATCAACGACCCCCAGGCCCTGGCGAACGACTTTTTTGTCGACCTGCCTCATCCTGAAGGAACGGTCAAGATAATAAACAGTCCGATGAACTTCCGTCAAAATCCGGCTTCGGTGAAAACTCCAGCCCCGGAGCTGGGGCAGCACAATGAAGAGATTCTCCTTGACCTAGGTTACAGTCGGGAAGAGATTACCCGGCTGAAAGAGCAGGGGGTTATTCCTGATAAAAGCAGGCTGGGAGTCCCTTCCCTGGAAGGATGAACCCTCCGGCACTGTCAAACTATAATTATAGTAAGGAGGCAAAGATAATTGGCAGGTGTTCTTGACGGTATAAAGGTTATTTCTATGGAGCACTGGACGATGGTGCCTTTAGCCAGTGCCTATCTGGCTGACTGGGGAGCTGACGTTATCAAGATAGAGCCCCCGGGCGGGGAACAGTCCCGGGGATTAAAAAGAGCCGGTGGGGTGGAGACACGGGTACAAGTCGGCAGTGTTGAAGTTGACCACTATTTCCAGTTCGTCAACAGAAACAAGAAGAGTCTGGCGATAGACCTGAAAAAGGAAACCGGCAGGGATATTCTCTGCCAACTGGTCAAGCAGGCGGATGTTTTCATGCATAACTACGAGCTAAACGCTGTTGAGAGACTGAGGCTGGACTACGATAACTTAAGCAAGGTTAATCCCGGGCTTGTTTATGCTACTCTTACCGGTTACGGTTCAAAAGGGCCGGACAAAGATGAGCAGGCTTTTGACAACGTGGCCTCCTGGGCTCGCGGCGGTCTGGCTTACCTGATGATAACCGACCCGGAGCTGGGCCCACCCACTCACCCCCACGGTATGGGAGACAGAAACGCTTCAGTCCATATGGTGGCCGGTGTCCTGGGCGCCTTGCTCCACAAAGAGAGAACCGGCAAAGGGCAGCAAGTGGAGTTCTGTCTCTATCATACTACTTTATGGAGTATGTCGCGCAATATCCAGGCGGCCCTCAGCGGAGCACCGGAGGACATTATCCCCCGTATCAAGCAGAAGAATGCTCTCCACATCCCTTACCGCACTAAAGATAACCGCTGGATTATGTTTGCCATGAGCCAGTCTGACCGTTACTGGCCTGATTTCTGTAAAGCCTTAGGGATGCCGGAACTGGAAAATGACCCCCGGTTCAACAATATGGATACCAGAGGCAAGAATAGTGAAGAGTTAATCCATCTCCTGGATAAAGTTTTTGCTACCAGGACGGTAGCGGAGTGGTCAGAGCGCTGCCGGCAGCAGCACCTGATTTTCTCGCCCATTCAAACTCCGGCTGAAGTTATCACTGACCCGCAGGCTCAGGCCAACGATTTCTTCGTCGATTTACCTCATCCTGCCGGAGCAATGAAGATATTAGCCAGCCCGACTAAATTCCACCAAAACCCAGCTTCAGTAAGAAGTATCGCCCCTGAAGTAGGCCAGAACACCGAGGAGATTCTCCTTGAGCTGGGCTATAGCTGGGAGGATATTGCCGGACTGAAAGACCAGGAGGTAATTCCGTAGGTCAGCGCCGCCCAAATTCCTTTTCCAGTTGCTCTGAACTCAAACGAATCATAGTCGCTCTCCCGTGAGGACAGGTATGGGAATTAGTCGCCTGTTCCAGCTGCCTTAACAGTTCACGCATTTCCTGGTCGGTTAGCCCTTTACCGGCTCTGACAGCGCTGTGGCAGGCGAGAACCGTGGCTAGCCTCTCCCTCCAGTCACTTTCAGTTTCCAGCGATAAAGAATCGAGCAACTCTCTAAAAGCACCTGCCCAATCTTTCCGGTGCAGCAAAAGCGGGACGGCTCTAACCAGGTAGCTCCGGCTGCCGAAGGGTTCGATGTTAAAACCAAACTCGCCTAGATTGACATAATATAACTTGAGGGTTTCATCTTCTTCGGGAGTAACCTCAAAGGTAGCCGGCTCCAGCAGCCCCTGTACTTCAACCTCTTGCTGTCTGCTCTGCCGGAGAATCTGCTCAAAGAGGACTCGCTCGTGGGCGGCATGCTGGTCGATGAGGTATAGTCCTTGAGGACCTTCGGCAACAATGTAGGTGCTGGCAAGCTGACCCAGCAGGCGCAGAGCCGGCAGCGAAAGAGACGGGGTTGGTTGAGTTACCGGTGGCGAAATACCGGGCAGGGAAGCGATTACGGGCAGAGCCTTTAACGGCTGGTGTGCTGCCGGCCTCCCGTAGGCGATAGCAACATCTTCAATTCTGGGTACCGGAGCCGTTTCTATAAGAGCCCGCCGCACTGCTTTCTGCAGAGAGCTGAAAATCAGGCGCTCGTTCTGGAACTTCACCTCGCTCTTGGCGGGGTGGACATTAACATCCACCTCTCCAGCTGGGAGTGAAAGATTGATAACCGCCAGCGGATGTTTCCCGGTCATCAGCAGACCGTGATAAGCCTCCTCCACTGCCCAGGAGAGCAGCCGACTGTTTATCCAGCGGCGGTTGATGAAAAAGCTGAGGTAACCCCGGCTGGAGCGGCTTACTGCCGGTGAGCTGACCATACCCGTTACCTTGAGTGAGGAAAGTGCCGACCCATTTCCCCAGCCTCCATCTTCGCTGTTCACCTCCAGCATGTTCCGGGCTGTCTCCAGGCCGTAGACTTCAATAATGCTGTCAATCAGTCGGCCGCTGCCCGGAGTTCTCAGTATTACTTTGCCGTCGATTGACAGAGTGAACTTGACCTCGGGAAAGGCAAGGGCATACTGGCTGACCACGCTGGCAATGTGGCTGTTTTCCGTCGCCGTGGACTTGAGGAATTTTAACCTGGCGGGCAGGTTGCGGAGCAGGTTCCGCACCGTCACCGTGGTGCCTTGAGGATGCCCCCGGCTGCCCTGGTTAATCTTGACCCCCTCTTTTATACTGAGGAAGTTACCTGCCGGCTCACCGGCGGGACAGGTAACTATCTCCACCTGAGCTACTGCGGCGATGCTGGGCAGCGCCTCGCCACGAAAGCCGAGGCTGGAAATTGAGGCTAAATCATCAGAACTGGATATCTTACTGGTAGCGTATCGCTGGAAAGCCAGCTCTAACTCCGTGGCTGGAATCCCCATCCCGTTATCACTTACACGGATGAGGCTCACCCCTCCACCCCCGGTCTCAACGCTAATCTGGCTGGCTGAGGCATCCAGCGAGTTTTCCACCAGCTCCTTCACCACCGAAGCCGGTCTCTCCACCACCTCTCCGGCGGCAATCCGGGAGACAACCTGAGGGTCTAAGATTTTGATGGCCATTTCTAATATGTTACACGCTTCCGTGTAAAATGTCAAGGGGGGTTTTTAGGAAATATTTAATAACCTATCCCCCTGCCCCTTCCCTTATTAAGGGAAGGGGGCGTTTCAGTAAGAGAGGGGGCGAGGTTTGATAATTCCTAAAAAGCTATGCCATCTTTTCCAGGTTGGCGAAGCTGAGGAGGAGTTTTTTGACGCCTCCGTTGAAGGCGACCACCACCTCGGCATCGTCTTTTACCGGCTTATAGTTTACCACCACTCCGTTGCCAAATTGGGCATGGTAAACGCGGTCGCCTGCTTTCAACTCCGGAGCACAGTCAGGTGGGGCGGGGGGTTTGTTCCAGGAATAAAGCGAAGCTGCTACCCGGTTTTCGATCGCCGGTAAATCGCCGTCCGAGAGCAGTTGCCGGGGTATATCTGCCAGGAACCGGGAGGGCTGGCTCACCTGGCTGCGTCCCATCAGAGTGCGACGGAAAGCCCGCACCAGATACACCTTCTCTTTGGCTCTAGTCACGCCAACATAGCAGAGTCGCCTCTCCTCCTCCATCTGCTCGGGGTCATCAAACGACCTGATGTGGGGCAGGATGCCGTCTTCCATGCCGACGATGAAGACCACGGGGAACTCCAGCCCCTTGGCCTGGTGCAGGGTAATCAGGGTTACCGCCGAGGCGGTCTCTTCAAGCCCGTCAACATCGGATACCAGGCTTACTCCTTCCAGGAAATCGCTCAGTCCTGTCTCGGGGGCTGAGCTGGCATAATCCTGGGCGACGCTACGCAGCTCCAGGATATTTTCCCAGCGCTCCTCGCCGTCTACCTCGCTTAGAATATACCGCTTATAGCCGGAGCGTTCCACCACCAGGTCAAACAGGTCAACCAGCTTCACCTCCTGGCTGCGGGCGATAAACTCTTCCATCAGGTTAAAGAAAGAAGTCAGTTGTTTGGCAATATGAGGACTGAAGGTAGCTGGAGATGTAGCTTCTGCTGTTTCGCCTCTGGCTACCAGTCGTAATGCCTCAAAGAGGGAAATCCCTGAGGATGCAGCCCAGCTGGACAGCCGGGCTTGAGTCTGCGGTCCGATGCCCCGCTGGGGAACATTAATCACCCTCATCAGGCTGACGCTGTCATGGGGATTCTGAATAAACCGGAGGTAGGCAATAATATCCTTGACTTCCCGCCTTTCGTAGAAGCGGGTGCCAGCTATCAGTCGGTAGGGGGTACCGTAGCGAATAAAGGATTCCTCAAGAGCTCTCGACTGGGCATTGGTGCGGAACATCACGGCACAGTCACCCAGACTGAACTCGCCCTGACTCACCAGCCGCTCCACCTCATTGACCACAAACTGGGCTTCTTCCTGCTCGGTGTAGGTCTCAACAACCTTCGTCCGCTCACCGGTTTTATTTTGCGTCCACAGGTTCTTGGCTTTGCGCTGCTGATTAACCGAAATTATACTGGAAGCTACTTCCAGTATAATTTTAGTGGAGCGATAGTTCTCCTCCAGTATCACCACTTTAGCTTCCGGGTAGTCTTTCTCAAAGCTGAGGATATTCCTGAGGTCGGCAAACCGCCACGAGTAGATTGACTGGTCGGGGTCACCAACGACGCAGATGTTGCGGTACTTTCCCCCTAGCTGCTTGATTAACTCATACTGCACCAGATTGGTATCCTGGAACTCATCTACCAGCAGGTGGATATATCTCGACTGGTAGCGGGACAAAATCTCGGGACTTTGCCTGAATAGCTGGACTGTTTTCATCAGCAGGTCGTCAAAGTCCAGGGCGTTGCTTTCCCTAAGCAGCCGCTGATAATTCTCGTAGACTCGCCCCACTACCTCATCAAAATAGCTGCGGCCCCGCTGGAAGTAATCCTTCGGGGTCAGCAAGCAGCTCTTGGCTGCTGAGATGGCTGAGATGATAGCTCCCGGGGCATATTGCTTGGGGTCGAGGTCCGCCTGCTGAAGGCTGCGTTTAATCAAACTGAGCTGGTCTTCTCGGTCATAGATGACAAAGTGGGGGTCAATTTCTAAAGCTTTGCCTTCCCGCCGCAGGATACGGGCGCAGATGGCATGAAAAGTGCCCAGGGTTAATTCCGGCACCGAACCTTTGACCAGTGACTGGAGCCTCGACGCCATTTCTCTGGCGGCTTTGTTGGTGAAGGTAACCGCCATGATTCGGCCGGGACTGACCCCGCAGACCTTAATCAGGTAAGCCACCCGATGAGTAATGACCCGGGTCTTGCCGCTGCCCGGACCGGCAAGAATCAGCGCCGGGCCATTAACCGTTTCAACTGCCTCTCTCTGCGCCGGGTTAAGTTCTGCCAGAATATCCATTCATATCTATTATAGCATTAGTCCCTGTTCAGGGGAAAGCCGAGGTAAAAAGTCATGATTGATATGAGCCAGAGAAAGGTTGTAAAATGTTTAAGATTGCAAATGAAAGTTCTCTTTGTCTGTGTCCACAATTCCGGGAGGAGCCAGATGGCTGAAGCCTTCCTCAATAAACTGGCTGGAGGTCGGTTCAAAGCGCTTTCGGCAGGCACTGAACCAGCCGAAGCCATAAACCCGACGGTGGTTGAAGCAATGCGTGAGGTTGGCATAGATATCAGTCACCAGAGACCGAAGAGGCTCACTTTGGAGATGATTGAGCAGTCGGATAGAGTAATTACTATGGGTTGCGGGGTAGAAGGGGTGTGCCCGGCAGCTCTTATCGAGACCGAGGACTGGGCATTAGAGGACCCGAAAGGGAAAAATCTTGAGCAGGTAAGAAAGATTCGGGACGAAATAAAGGAACGGGTGGTGAGGCTTATCTAGCACAGCAAATAGTTTCGTTCATCCAGGTAGACGAAAAAGGAACGAAAAACATGAGTAACATAGAACCGAGGGGTGTAGTTGCCGGGCTTTCACTGCTAGACCGTTTCTTAACCCTCTGGATTTTCCTGGCGATGGGCTTTGGGGTGGGTCTAGGGTATTCCGTCCCCAGGGTAGCCGACTTCATCGGCTTCTTTCAGGTAGACACTACCTCTATCCCCATCGCGGTGGGACTCATACTTATGATGTATCCGCCGCTGGCAAAGGTGCGATACGAAGAAATGAGCCGGGTGTTCCGCGACTGGCGGGTACTGGGGCTGTCTCTTGTACAAAATTACATTATCGGGCCGGTGCTCATGTTCTTTGTAGCCGTCCTCTTCCTCGGTTTCATCTGGCCGCATTCTGACTACATGGTAGGTCTGATTATGATAGGCCTGGCCCGCTGTATTGCGATGGTTATCGTCTGGAACCAGCTGGCCAGGGGCGATACCGAATACGCCGCAGGACTGGTGGCGTTAAACTCAATCTTCCAGATTCTTTTCTACTCTGTATATGCTTACATCTTCATCACCATACTGCCCGGTTGGTTTGGTCTGGAGGGCTCCGTAGTGAAGGTCACCATGGGCGAGATTGCCAAGAGCGTGCTCATCTATCTTGGCATTCCATTCTTCGGCGGTATTATTACGCGCTTCGTCTTTTTGAAGACCAAGGGGCGCGAGTGGTATGAGAGCAAGTTTATCCCTAAGATAAGCCCGATTACGCTCGCTGCCTTGCTCTTTACTATTGTAGTAATGTTCTCCCTAAAGGGGGAACTTATTGTGCAGATACCGCTCGACGTCGTCCGTATTGCGATTCCATTATTCATCTATTTTGTGGTCATGTTCCTGGTCTCTTTCTACATGGGCAAAAAGATTGGGGCTGACTATGCCAGAACAGCAAGCATCGCCTTCACCGCCGCCAGCAATAACTTCGAACTGGCGATTGCCGTTGCCGTAGCCGTGTTCGGCATTGGTTCTGGACAAGCATTCGCCGCAGTCATCGGCCCCCTGATTGAGGTGCCGGTACTCATCAGCCTGGTTAACGTGGCGCTTTACTTTCAAAGGAAGTTTTTCCTGGTCGAACCCGAGTTGGCAATGGCTACCAATCCCCAAGATAACCAATAGGGTGAGAGTTCGCATGAAAAGTCCATGACACTGACATTAAGTGATGAGGACCTGGACAAACAACTTAAGTGATGGAGTTGTTAGATAAACAGTTTCTTGACATAAGATATTGCTGCAAGGATAGCTTGACACTTTCAGCCTGCCGCTATAACATTAACGGTAGGTGAGACTTCACCTGCTAAATTCAAATCAGCGGGTATTCTGTGTGTGTTGGAGGTGAGAAAAATGGCTGAGAAGCAAGTGGCTATCTATACTACTCCCACCTGTCCCTGGTGCCATAGAGCCAAGGAGTATCTATCCCAAAAGGGCATTCCTTATGCCGAGTATAATGTAGCTCAGGACAGGGAAAAAGCCAAAGAGATGATACAGAAATCGGGCCAAATGGGCGTACCTGTTATCACTGTTGATGATGATGTTATCGTGGGTTTCAACCAGAGCCAGCTGGAAAAAATGCTTTCACAATAGTCTCAGAGTTATATTGCCGGGGAGACAACCTTGTATGACTTGATGATAATAGGTGGGGGCCCCGCTGGACTTTCGGCCAGCATCTATACAGCTCGCAAGCGGCTTAATGCCTTGCTTATTAGCGGTGACATTGGCGGGCAGATAAACCAGACCCTGGGTATTGAGAATTATCTGGGCTACCAGTTTATTGAGGGCCCGGAGCTTATCGATAAGTTCCAAACTCAGATGAGTCAGTATCCTATAGACCAGAAGATTGGCGATAAAGTATCAAGGCTGGAGAAGATTGAGGGTGGTTTTGAGGCGGTAGCCGAGGCTGGCGACAGGTACCAGTCCAGGGCAGTAATCTTTGCCGCCGGCAAGAGAGCCCGGAAGCTAAAAGTTCCTGGTGAGACGGAACTGACCGGCAGGGGAGTAACCTACTGTGCTATCTGTGATGGCCCTGTATTTGCCGGGCAGAGAGTGGCAGTGGTGGGAGGAGGCAACTCAGCACTCGAGGCAGCCCTTGACATGGTGAAAATTGCTGAGTATGTATACCTGGTTTCACTTACCCCGCTGAGCGGAGATGCCATCCTTATTGATAAGCTTTCAGATGCTAAAAACCTGAGCATTCTTACGGAGCATCAAACCGAGAAAATAGAAGGACAGGATTTTGTCGAGAGAATAGTGATAAAAAACCTGAAGAGCGGCGAAAGTAAACAGCTTGATGTTGGCGGAATTTTCATTGAAATCGGCCTGATGCCTAACTCCGAAGCAGTGAGCGGACTGATTAAACTAAACGAGGCAGGTGAGGTGCCGGTTAACTGCTCTAACGAGACAGAATTAGCCGGTTTTTATGCTGCCGGGGATGTAACTACTGTGCCTGAGAAACAGATTATTGTTGCCGCCGGCGAGGGTGCTAAGGCAGCCCTCCAGGCTCACCGGTATCTTCAGCGGCTGGCAGAGTAGCCTCAGGATGGTTTTGTTTTCAACTGGGGGAGCACAAGGCTGATTTTTGTCTCCCATTTAAGGGCTCGTAGCTCAGTGGCAGAGCGGTCGGCTCATAACCGATTGGTCGCAGGTTCGAACCCTGCCGAGCCCATTTAGAAGGAGTTTGTTTATGCCTAAGAAAATCCTGGTCGTTAGTCTGCTGGCTTTAAGCCTGCTGCTGTTATCCTGTTATCCTGAGTTGTCTGCTCAGCAATATGACAAACTGAGAAAAGAATTGGCTGAGCTGGACGCCCGGCGCCAGGAGCTGGAGGCAAAAAACCAGGTGCTGGAGGCAGAGTTGACTGCCTTTAAAGAAAAGAATACCGAAACACTTACCTATGTTAAGTTTCTAGATAAACTGGTAACAACCCAAAAGTCAGAGATGATTCTGTCAGGGCAATTTGATGCCCGTTCCTTAATCAGTTCCAGCGCTAATTTGACGAGCTTCGCAGAAAGCATGGAAGACGGTGATATCAATTTCTATCTGGGCCTGATGAAACCCGAAAATGAGAGCCAGATTGTTACAGTTTACTACAAGGTCATAGAATACAGCCTGAAGAAAATGAGGCAGAACCTGGAGGAAAGGTAACCAAAATAAGGAGAACGGAAGAATGAGAAAGTGGGAAGCTGTCTTTTCAGATGCTGACCGGGAATTAAGGCAGAAAACGCACTTCGGGAGAAAGCAACCCTTCGGGACAAGACCTGCCCTTATTATTATTGATGTCAACAATGCTTTTGTCGGCTCACAGCCAAAACCGGTACTGGAATCGGTAGAGGAATACCGGACCAGTTGCGGGGAGGCAGGTTGGGCAGCTATAGAATACATAAAGAGGCTGCTCCTGGCTTGCCGGGCTAAAAAGGTGCCGGTAATCTTTACAACCGGCGACCCCATAACGGCACAATTTTCCTGGGGAGCAACCAAGGCAACTAAGAGCCCTCGTCTTGATAAATCGTCTCTGGAAGGCCAGGAAATTGCGGACGAGATAAAACCGCTACCCTCCGAGTTTATAGTCAAAAAGACCAAAGCCAGTGCCTTTCACGGCACCTCCTTACTAACAGTTTTACATAACCTGAAGGCCGACTGCTTGCTGGTCGCCGGCACCACCACCTCAGGCTGTGTCCGTGCCTCGGTGGTGGACGCTTTCTCCTACGGGTTCCCTTGCTTTGTCGTCGAAGAAGGCACCTTTGACCGCTTTGAACTCTCCCACCTGGTAAATCTATGGGATATGGATGCTAAGTACGCCGATGTCATCACCTTAGACGAAGCCCTTGAACATATTGCCAAACTCTCTCAAAAAACGTCCTGACCAATCAGTTTTTCTCCGTGCGGTAGCTTATTGATAACCCTTAAAACAGGTAAGAGCACAAAACTTTTACTCGCTATTTTATTATTTCTGTTAGCAATCTGGCTAATAAGCTATATTGCCCATCTACCCCGGGAAGTCAGCTTTGCCGATGCCAATCTTGAGCTGGCGGTCAGGGCGCGAATAAACAAGCCCGCAGGCACCCTGCTCACCTCAGACCTGGAAGGCATTACTACCTTATCGGCTATAAGCCTAAACATCACCGATTTGAGCGGACTGGAAAAGTTTACCAGCCTTAGAAGTCTCAGCCTGGCGGATAACAACATCAGCGATATCTCTCCGCTGGCTTCGTTGACCGGGCTCAGGACCCTCGTCTTGTTCAACAACCGGATAAAGGATATATCACCGCTGGCTAAGCTCAAGCAGCTCAGCCGGCTTCACCTGATGGGAAACGAGGTTGAGGATATCTCGCCGCTGGCTTCGGGCAATAAATTGTATTCGCTGGTGCTTTCGGAAAACCGGATTACCGATGTCTCGGTACTAGCCTTACATAAAAATCTGACCAATCTCTACCTGCGGGATAACCGGATAATAGATATATCGGCGCTGACTTCGCTGTCCCACCTCGAGGTGCTCGGCCTGGAACGAAACCCTCTTAACGAAGAAGGAAAAAACACCCTCATCCCCCGGCTCCGGGAAAGAGGGGTGGAGGTAAGGTGGTAGGGGGAGGAGAAACAACAGGCGTTCTTGTTGTAAATAAGTTTCCCGTTATGAGGAAACATACGATGATGTATTATTCCTGGTTGAGGCAGCGCCAGGACTAAATGCTGGCTGGGTAACATTTCTATCGTATGTAACTAGCTTGAACCTGGTAAAGTATTCTAAAGCTCTTAACGGGTTAACAATAGCTTTGCTAATAGTCGGTATAGGGACAACAATTCTGGCTTTAGCCCAATTTCTTATTTTATAAATTTTACTTCGGCAGTGGGATTTTCTCTCTTTTTTGCTCAACCCGACATAACAATAATAGTGCGAACCAAAGCATACCAATATAACGGTTTACATAATTTATCCTGGAATAGGGGGTAGCTACATCAAAAATTAAAGTACGGTTTTGATTTTATTAGCTTCATTAAGAACTTTTATTGTATATTCGCTGAGCTTTTTTCTCTCTCCCCAATCCTCATCCAGATTCGCCTTATCCATTGACTTTTCCAGATATTCAATATAGTCTCCTAACCCTTTCCCAAGCTCTTGTACCACATTATCAAGTTCATCATTGAAACTATGAGATATGATTCTTATGTGTTCACCCTTTATGTTTAACGCTCGACATCCAAGTAAAATATTTCGAAAATACATTTTCAGCATTCTCGGATTATCGATTAAAGCTGCGAAATTAGAATATTCTTTCACGCCATAGGTGGGGACATCTATTGCCCACTCAATAATCTCATTTAGTAGGCGTTCTTTTCGGTCTCTGTTCTCTCTATCAATTTCGTCCCTTCTGTGTTCCTGTTCTCGTAGATTACTTTGTTCAGTGGCATTAAAAGTAGCGAGCGCTAGGAATAGTGTAACTAAAGCGGTTACTGCCATGAATAAAGCAGCCACCTTGGCAGGATACTCTGGGCTGTGCTCCAGTGGAAGCCATAGGAGATAGAAATCTGAACCTATAATAACGATGATAACAGATAGTATTATTATCATACCGATAGTGATGTATTTCATACTTTTCATGTCCCCATTATACCACAAACCTCCCTGAACTATTATGTCAACTCACTACCTATAGTCTATTTAGTAATCCATCCCCCCGACCCCCTTCCTTTAACTAAAGGAAGGGGGAAATAGTTTTTAAGAGGGGCTTCGCCTCTCTTACCTGACTACCTTGAGGCTGTCTGAAAAATGTCATTCCGTGTCAAGCACGGAATGACATCTGACCGTTACCAAATAATCGTCCCCTCCTTTTTAAGGGAGGGGGTTCACACTGAAAGGCTCGTCCTGAAGACTCGCTCTGAAGAGTTCACTCTGCAGGGGATAAAAGGGAAAGTAAAATCCCCTCAGTCTCCCCCTGTTCAAGCCAGGGGCAAGCTCTTTACGGAAGGGAGACGCTTAATTCAGGTAGGGGGATTAAGGGGGAGGATTATCAAACCCTCAGAACTAGTGTAGTGTCTCAGAGATACCTTTACAATACACTTCATATTGTCATTCCCGCGAAAGCGGGAATCCAGCATCATTACCCCACCTGGATTCCGTATCAAGTACGGAATGACATTGTTAAGTTATTAGTGAGACACTACACTAGCTGGACTTCCCCTTAATGCCGATGGCTACATAGAGCCTTTCAGTCCACTCGATGTATTGGAAGCCGGAAAAGCCGGCTTGCCTGAATGAGCGCTCAATATCCTGCCTGGTTACCTGGTAGTCTTCGGGGTGGCTTGAATCCATGCCCTCTCTCCGTTCCAGCACCAGCACTTTACCTCCCGGTTTGAGCAGGCGAAACGCCTCGGCAATAAAAGCATCGGACTTCTCGTACTCGTGCAGGACTAAAGACAGGAGACAGAAATCGGCAATCCGGCTGTCCAGTCCGGTCCGGCTGGCGTCACTCTGAACCGGTATCAGGTTGGGGGGTGGAATCTTTGCCTGCACACTTTTTATCATTTCAGCATCATAATCCACGGCGTAAACTGTGCCTTCGGTGCCGACGCAAAGCACCATGGGGAAAGATAAAGCCCCCGGACCGCAACCCAGGTCAACACAGGTCATCCCCGGCTTTATCCCGGCTACCTCTTTGAAAAGCTCATCGGGCTTGAGGGATTTAAGCCTTTCTTCCCTGTCCATCCGCCGGGCCCTCTCTCTGGAATCAAAAACCTCTTCCGTCATAGCTCCCTCCTCCCTATCCTGAAATTTGTTTCGCTGTCTCCATTATAATTTAACCAATGAAATACCTGATACCCAAAAGAGCAACTTCAGCCGCAAATAAAGCTGTAAACCATTTAATGGAATTTCGGGCAACTATTGCCGGCAGGAAGATATCAACAACAGAGCCTTTTTCGGCTCCGAGTTTCTCGGCAAGTGCTGCTAGCGGGCATTTCCAATTATTAAAGATTAAAACAATACCTTCAATAAGAATAGCCGCCAGGGCTATAACTAAAAGCCAGTTGAAGACCCCCGCCAGCCCGGCATATAGAATATAAAGGAGACTGGCTAACATGAAAAAGAATATCAGCGAGTGAATCGATTTAATAAGGAACACTCTGTTCAGCATGCCAAAGATTATAAGTCAAGAAAAAAGGAATAACAACACTGAAAGAGAGTGTCAAAAAATGAGCGATAAATTGCCCCTTTATCACCCTTAAAGGGTAGTTTACCCTTCTCAAGAATTTTCAGGGGCTTATTTTTTGATTTTAGGAGCCCTTTTTCTCAGGTTAGACCGGGGAGATGGCTACTTTACCATAAAAGGGTAACCTTGTCCCCATCTTCACCGTTATGCTATACTTGCTACCATGAAAAAACGAGTTTTTTCCGGAGCCCGCCCTACCGGCAGGCAGCATATCGGCAACTACATTGGAGCAATACAGAACTATGTTGCTCTGCAGGATGAATACGAGTGCATCTACTGCCTGGTTGATATTCACGCTCTGAGCACCTTGGAAGACACCGGTAAGCTTCAGGAAAACATCTGTGAGATGGTGCTTGACTGGCTGGCGGCCGGTCTTGACCCGGAGAAAAGCATTATCTTTGTCCAGTCCCATGTGCCGGAAGTGATGGAACTGCACACCTTTCTCAGTATGATTACTCCCCTGAGCTGGCTGCTGCGAGTGCCCACTTTTAAGGAAAAGGCAAAGCTCCAGCCTCACAATGTTAACTACGGGCTGGTTGGCTACCCGGTGCTGATGACGGCTGATATTCTACTTTATAAGGCTGAGGTGGTGCCCGTAGGTGAAGACCAGCTGCCCCACCTGGAGCTTGCCAGGGAGATTGTCCGGCGCTTCAATAACCAGTTCGGCGATACTTTCCCCGAACCTCAAGCCAGGCTTACTTCTTTCCCCATGATACTGGGGCTGGATGGCAGAGAGAAAATGAGCAAGCAGCTAAATAACCATATTGAGCTGGCTCTATCCGATAAAGAGACCCTGGCACGGGTGATGACGGCGGTTACCGACCCGGCTCGCCGCTACCGCACTGACCCGGGACGCCCGGCAATATGCAATATCCATAAGCTTGATGCCTACTTCAACCCGCTTCAGAGAGAGCTGTTCGCCGCCCAGTGCCGCCGGGCTGAAATCGGCTGTGTTGAGCACAAGCAAATACTGGCTGAGCGGATTAATAGTGAGCTTAGACCGCTCCGTGAACGGCGGGCTGTCCTGGCCACTAAGCCACATTATGTAAATGAAGTTCTGGCTGACGGAGCCGGGCGCGCCAGGGTTATTGCCAGGGAAACCATTAAAGAAGTGAAAGAACGAATGAGACTTGTTTAGGCAGGTGAGAGAAATTGTTCTTTGAGGAGCTTAATATCGGTGATAAGTTTAATACCCGTCCCAGGGTGGTTACCGGAACGGAGATTGATAACTTCGCTGTTTCCACCGGACTGATAAACCCTTTATTCCTGGATGATAAGGCTGCCCGGAGCAGAGGATTTGAAACCAGGATTGCCCCCGGTTATCTAACCCTATCCCTGACGGTGGGAGCGGTATATGCCCTTGGATTGCTTGACCACGGCCTTGCCCTCTTAAGTATCACCGTTAATTTTACTGCTCCGGTGCAGGCGGGGGATGAGATTAGAAGCACGGTAGAGGTGGTTGAGAAAAATGAAACGCAAAACAGGGGACGGGGAATAGTTGCTTTTAAGATTATCTGCCAGAACCAGGAAGGTAAGCAGGTATTTGAGGTGCCGAAACTTGTCACCCTGCTGCTCCGGAGCAGTTAACAGGGATGAGGTTAATGTGGAAGTAATTCCGGCTGTTGATATTAGAAATGGTAATTGTGTCCGTCTCTATCAGGGTGATTACAACCAGGAGACCGTTTTCTCGGATGACCCGGTAGAGGTAGCTTTAGAGTGGCAATCGCTGGGGGCATGCAGAATCCACATCGTTGACCTTGACGGTGCTGCCAGCGGTGAGGTCAGTAACCTGGATATTATTAAAAAGATAGCCACCGCCGTACTGGTACCGACTCAGCTCGGGGGTGGTATCCGCCGGATGGAAACTGTGGAACAATTGCTTAAAATGGGTATCGAGCGCCTGGTTCTGGGCACCGCTGCCGTGGAAAACCGGGAGCTGGTGGCGGAGGCATGCCGCAGGTTCGGCGAATCTATTATTGTCAGCCTTGATGCCAGGGAGGGATGGATTGCCGTTGACGGCTGGCAGCGGGAAACGAGGCTGCACGCCGTAGAAACGGCTAAATCCGCAGCCGAACTGGGGGTAAAACGTTTCATTTATACGGATATCAATCGTGATGGCACTCTCACCGAGCCTAATTTTACGGCTATTGCCGAGCTTATCAATACCATCAGGTTGCCGGTTATTGCTGCCGGTGGCATTTCGTCACTGCTTCACCTCAAAATGCTGGACCAGCTCGGTGCTGAAGCTGCCATTATCGGTAAGGCACTCTACAGCGGAGAAATCAACTTTAAACAAGCCCTGGCTACTGTGAGCGGGATGTAAAAAAACGGAAACAAATTGTATCTGGGCCGCTAGCTCAACTGGCAGAGCAGCTGACTCTTAATCAGCAGGTTACAGGTTCGATTCCTGTGCGGCTCATATTCAACTTTCTCTTCTTGACAGTCAATGACCCCTGAGCCTTAATATTAATAGTCAAAAATCACAATTTTTCTACTCAACAGATTGCATAACGTAATAACTGGGTGTAGATTATAGGAAAAGGCTAGAGTGGTTCGCATGGCATACGACTGGAAGAATAAACTCTGTTAGGGAAGTACAGAAATTTAGGGAAAAGCATTCCATGATGTTACTTAATAATGTCGCGAAGGTTATTGCCGAAGGATTTACAAATGATTTAGAGGTATCCGCGGTCACTGTATTTTTGGCTGGAGGTAGTACTGAACGCAGAACCAGCATCAGGCCACAATTGCGTAAGGAATTGAGAGGTCGTCGTTACGTCCGTGGGTATGATGTCCTTTACCCAGAAGAGCTTTTTGATGAGCTTATGGGAAGACAGCCTGACCGCGACTTATTAAGTCTCGAAAATATGCTAGCTGGTAGTGCACATGCAATCATAATAATTGTAGAAAGCCCAGGTGCCATTGCCGAGCTCGGAGCATTCGCGAATAGTGAACAACTGCGTCCTAAGCTGATTGCTATTGTCGACAAGAGATATAGAGGACGCAGAACCTTTATCATGTTAGGTCCTGTCGCACAACTTCGAAATTTCCGTCAGGGGGCTGTCATTATGCATGATTTTGGAAAGCCCGATATATCAAAACTAGCAGAAGATGTACGTCGGTCTGTAAGAGGGATAATTAAAGACACAAAGGTCGACGCAAGTCTAAGCAACCCGATTCGTGCACAATACTTCTTACTAGCTAGCCTTTTTGTGGCTGAGCCCATAGAGTTATCATATTTGATAAAACTCTTGACCGCAACAGATGAATGTGATTTAGCGCTTGCTAATGTGGTTGCTACCACTGCTTTAAATATACTACTCCGTCAAGGAGAAGTTGCTTTAGAGGAAACTTCGTATCACCTAACTCCAAAAGGCAGACAACGTCTGACTGACATTATTAGAGATTCAAAGGATAGTCGCAAGTTTATTCAATTGTTTGATAAATGCCGAGTTGATATACTAAATGCTGCTAGGAGCGGGTCACAGATATGGTATAAAGATATGCTTGTTAAGGGGGTATCATCTTAGAACGGCCTGGACTTCGTGTTTGGGTCAGTGGGTAGCGATGCAGCTGCCCGTGTCGAAAGCTGGTCACCGATTCATCCAAATAGATACGTTAGCAGTATCTATTTGGACGATATAATTGAGAGTAAGATGTTACCCCCTCCACCCTTAACTATTCTGGAGGTCGACTAGTGACTCAAGGTAGACATTATATCCTAAATCCCCTTATTCCTAAGCTGGATAATCTGCGAGACCTCAGCACCGCAACACATTTATCACCCGGACTACTTTTCAGCCTCGCTAAACATAATAGTTGGTACTATCGGGTTTTTACAATTCCGAAATCTGCAGGTGGAGCAAGAGAGATTGCTGAACCAGCTAGACCTATGAAAGCAGTCCAATATTGGATCCTGAAGAATATCTTGCAGTATCTACCTCTTCATCCAGCAGCGACAGGGTTCCGAAAAGACCAAAATGTCTTGAAAAATGCTCAGGTTCACAAAAACAATAAATACTTTTTATGCTTTGACCTGAATGATTTCTTCCCTTCAATTAAATATCCTTTCGTATATACCATATTCAATAGCCTCGGATATAATATGCATGTCAGCCATATACTAGCTTCTCTTTGCACATTTAATGGTTACTTGCCACAAGGAGGTGTTACATCTCCTACCTTATCCAACCTTTGCTGCGTGAGATTAGACCGTCGAATTAGTGGCTATTGTGGGCTTCGTAATATCGCTTATACACGCTACGCAGATGATATGACTTTTTCCTCCATGAATTCAAAGAGACTCGTCGGTCTCTATCAGCGAGCAAAAACTATAGTCGAGGATGAACATTTTATCCTTAACGAAGCAAAAACTAGATATATGGGTCCTGCACGTAGGAGGAAAATTACTGGTCTAATTGTCGGTGACGGACAAGCTGGAATTGGACGAAAATTAGAGAGAAAATTAAGAGCGTCCATATACAATTTAAGTCAAGCCAAACAATTAGCTGGTATTAGTTGGACTGATGAGCAACTTAAAGGGTGGATTTCTTATATACATTCTGTTGACCCGAACCGCCACCAGCGTATGATTAAATATATTCGTGATCTATCTTCTAGGCTGAATTTGCCCATGTTGAAATCAAGGCTGGGCATTAATTAATCATGGTATTAAGAAACCTATAATCGAAGCAGCAAAATAAAATTGCGTTTTCGCTTTAGGATGAATGCAATCTGCTAACATTTTTGCTGACGAACATCCTGCCATTGTTCTAAATTACGAACTCAAAACTCTTTCTAAAGGTTCTACTTTCTATCATAAACGGCTCACCAGCGGATGTTTATTTTTATGCCGCGGCCTTTGTATACTGGCTGTCTTTTCTCTCGGAGAGATTTGCCGGCCTCAGTGCGTTCTTCCTCCAGGACCAAACTGTTTGCCCATTCCTCATAGATATATCCTTGCTCCAGGTCTTTGGGCGTAACCTCACCGCAGGCTCTTATCGCTCTCTTTGTGGCGAAGAGCACGCTGGGAGCTATTTGTTTCATCCTTTCAATCATGGCTTGAGAGTAAGGAATAAGCTCTTCGTGAGGGACAACCCGGTTCACCATGCCAATTCGCAGCATCTCCCGGGCATCAATGAAGTCATTGGTATAGGCAAGCTCCAAGGTATGGCTCACCCCGATGAGCTTGGTCAGCCAGTATGAGCAGCCACTCCACGGCGGCGTGCCGCTCCTGGGGAAGAGCACAGTGAACCTCGCCTGCTCGGAAGCTATCCTGATATCGCAGGCGGACATGATGTTGATAGCTCCGCCGGCGACAATACCGTTTACGGCGGCGATAATCGGCTTGTCAAAATAATGCATACGTTCAACCAGGCGGGGAGTTCCTGAAGTCAGCCCCAGAAGAGCCCGTTTCTCTTCTACCCGGTCGGAGTCATGACCTGTCTTATCACCTGTCCCTTGAAAAAGTCCGGAGCTAAAAGCCCGCCCCGCTCCGGTGAGAATCACCCCCCGCACCTCCGGGTCGGCACTCGCTTCATCTAAAGCAGCTAGCAGCTCCTCCCTCATCTGGAGACCATAAGCATTCAGTACTTCCGGCTTGTTTAAGGTGATGACCGCAGCTCCGGTGCCGGTATCTTTGTCATAGAGAATTTGAGTGTAAGTCACCTTCTATCATATACACAAAGCTGTCTAATTGTCATTGCGAGGAGTCCTTCCTTGGAAGGACGACATGGCAATCTATATGAATAATCTCAGAGATTGCTTCGCCTCCGCCTTCGGCGGATGGCTCGCAATGACAAAGTGTGATTGCGAGTCCTTATGAGAAGGACTCGCAACGACAGGTTGAATCACCAGCATTATTTTGGGGCTGGAGATGAAGAAGCAGCTTTATTCAGCTTTTTCATCAGGCGGGATTTGCGCCGGGCGGCATTATTGGCATGTAAAATGCCCTTCTTTACCGCCTTATCAAGAGTGCTAACTGCGGCAACAACCTCTTTTTGAGCCGCCTCAAGCTCACCGGAGAAAATAAGCTTTTCCGCCTTGGTTATTCTGGTTTTACTCTGGGTGCGAACGGGCTTATTGCGAGCTCGCCTTTTTTCCGCCAGACGGGCCTCTTGTATGGCTGATTTGGTAATTGGCACTATCTACCTCCCGAAATTTTCTATTGGGCTTTTGCCCTCTTTTAAAAGAGAATGGCTGGGTTAGCGGGGCTTTTTACTAAAGCACTTCAAGAACTAACTTCACCGAGCTCCCTTTCTATCCTCATAGCACTGAGCACACCCGGTATCCTCTCAATTTTATCCAGTAGCCGGTTTAGCTGTACCAGGTTTGCCGTCTCTAAAGTAATGAAAATTGATACGCTCCCGTCATCATTATTGGTCAGGCTTACAGCAACAATGTTTATCTTTTCCTCGGCAACAAGGATGGTAATATCACGCATCAGCCCTACCCTGTCCCAGGCTTGAACCTGAATCGGGACCGGATACAGCGAGCTTCTCTCCCCCCACTCCACCGAAATTAACCTTTCCCTCTCATCTTCATTGACCACATTATAACAGTCCTGGCGGTGCACCGTTACGCCCCGGGTGCGAGTAATATAGCCGATAATACTATCTCCCGGCAACGGGTGACAGCATTGGGCCAGATGGGTGAGCAAGTCTCCTACTCCCTCTACCTTAACTGCCGAAATATTTTCCTTCGGCGGTGCCACTTCAACTAGCCGGGGCTGTTGCTGCTGGGCGGCAAATTTCACCACAATCTGATGGGTAGTAATATCGCCACAACCAATGGCGCCATAGAAATCAGCCAGGCTAGCATACTGGAACAGCCTGGCTAACTTCTCCCGCTCCATAGACGCCACGCCCAGTTGCCTCATCGTTTTCTCCAGAAGCTCCCGGCCGCGCTCAATATTTTCCGTCCGTTCCTGCTTTTTGAACCACTGCCTTATCTTTACTTTAGCGTGAGATGTTTTCACAAAACCCAGGGCAGGGTTAAGCCAGTCCCGGCTCGGTCCCCTTCCCCCCTTAACAGACATAATTTCAATGACATCCCCGTTCTTAAGGTGATAGCTAAGAGGAACCAGGCGACCGTTTACTTTTGCCCCGCTGCAGTTATGTCCCAGATCAGTATGAACATGATAGGCGAAATCAAGAGGGGTGGAGCCGATGGGCAAATCCTTTATCTCCCCCTTGGGCGTAAAAACAAAAACCTGGTCATTGAAGATATCGGTCTTCACTGATTCCAGGAATTCTTCGGCACCGCTCAGTTCCCGATGCCAATCGATTAACTGGCGCAACCAGCCTACCCTTTCCTCCAGGTTAATGTCCTGCTTACCGCCTTCTTTATAGCGCCAGTGTGAAGCTACGCCGAACTCGGCAACCCGATGCATCTGATAGGTGCGAATCTGTATCTCTAAAGGAGTTACACCCTGATACATCACCGTGGTATGTAAAGATTGATAACCGTTAGATTTGGGATTAGCAATAAAGTCATTAAACTGGGCAAGTATGGGGTGCCACAAATTATGAATCACCCCCAGAGCGGTATAACAATCAGAGAGGCTATTAACCAGGACCCTGAGGGCAAAAAGGTCATAGATATCGTTAAAGTCTTTGCCTTGAGCAGCGTATTTTTCCATTTTCTGGTGAATGCTATAGATATGCTTGGGCCTGCCCAGTATCTCGGCATTTAGACCTACCCGCTCAAACTCCCGCTTCAGCTCCGGGATTACCTGTTTGATAAAGTCCTCACGCCGGAGGTGCTGACCAGCCACCAGCTGGACAACCTGGTGATATTTTCTTGGCTGCAGATAGCGAAAGGAGAGGTCCTCTAATTGCCATTTAAGTTCCCATATTCCCAGGCGGTGAGCCAGTGGTGCGTAAACCTCAGCGGTCTCCTGAGCAATAGTATGTCGTTTTTCTGGAGGTAGAGCATCTAAGGTTTGCATATTATGTAATCGGTCAGCCAGCTTAATAAATACCACCCGCAGGTCTTCAGCCATCGCCACCAGCATTTTTCTCAGGTTCTCCACCTGCTCTCCCCGTGCTGCGATACTGCCCCGCTGTTTTGCTTCTATCGGCCCTCGTAAGGGAACCTTACCCAGCTTGGTAGTGCCGTCCACCAGCCTGGCTACCTCCGAACCAAAGCTAGCTTCAATCTCCGCAACAGGTATGCCACAGTTCTCGGGCACATCATGGAGCAACGCCGCAACCAGGGAGCCGGTATCAAGTTGAAGCTCAGCCAGAGTCAAAGCAACCTGTAACGGGTGCTCCAGGTAAGGTTCGCCTGACTTACGCATCTGACCCTCATGTGCCTTGCTGGCATAGCTGTAGGCATCTTCAACTAAAGCTATTTTTTCCAGGGGAAGATACCCCTGGACTTTCTCTCTCAATTGACTGAAAGCCACGACTGACCTGCCTCTAATCAGGGATGAGTATAGTATAGCCCAAGATAATAGCAGTGTAAAATCTGGCGGTTTGCCTCTGGCTGTGATAAGCGTTAAACTATAAGACAAATAAAGGGGTAAGAAGATGAAGGTTCTTGGTATAGCGGGTAGTCCGCGGCGGGATGGTAACACAGATATACTGCTGGCTGAACTGATGAGAGGTGCCGCCAGCAAAGGGGCTGAGGTTAAGACCATCGTCCTGGCTGACCTGAAAATTTCTCCCTGCGAGCACTGCGATAACTGCCTTAAAACGGGAGAATGTAAGATTCAGGATGATATGCAGACTATCTATCAGGAATTCGAGCGGGCAGATGTAGTTGTGCTGGCTTCTCCTATCCAGTTTAGCGGGATAACCGCCCCGATGAAGGCGATGATTGACCGTTTCCAGTCACGGTGGGCGAGAAAATACGTGCTGAAAAAACCGCCCCTGGGTGACGAGCGGCCACGAAAGGGGTTCTTTGTTTCCGTAGGGGGCAGGAAAAATGCAAATTTTGAGCCGTCTCTGGTAATGATAAAAACCATCTTCGCGGTCCTGAATATCAGCTATACCGGCGAGTTGCTCTTTTTTAAAATCGACAAAAAAGGGGCTATAGCCAAACATCCTGACGCCCTGCGCCAGGCTTTTCTCGCCGGACAAAAGCTGGTGGAAAGCTGACCGCAGGTATGGCAAGCACAAATTCTTTTATCTCTTGTAGTATAATTGATAAAGCTGTTGAACCGGTCTTTTACAACCGGGCAACGAAACAAAAACTCAGGAAGGAGAATTACTAGATGGAATGGGGAATGGCAAATCGCCTGGCACAGTTAATTCAGCCGGATGGGCACGCTTTATTCCTGCCGGTAGACCACGGCTACTTTCAGGGTCCCACCAGAAAACTGGAGGAGCCGGGCAAAACTGTTAAGCCGCTGCTGCCTTACGCCGATGCTCTTTTCATTACTCGTGGCGTGTTACGTTCTTCGATAGACCCGGCTAAAACCAAGCCGGTTATTCTCAGGGTATCCGGAGGCTCCAGCGTAGTGGGTAAAGACCTTGCCAATGAAGGAATTACCACCTCTATGGAAGAAGCCATCCGCCTTAATGTTTCGGCGGTAGGCATCTCCATCTTTGTCGGTACCGACTATGAGAAAGAGTCGCTCTTAAACCTGGCAAAGCTGGTTGACGAGGGTGAAAGGTACGGCATACCGGTAATGGCGGTTACCGCAGTGGGTAGAGAGCTGGAGAAGCGGGATGCCCGCTATCTTGCCCTGGCTTCCCGCATCGCCGCCGAACTGGGGGCGCGGGTGGTGAAGACCTACTGGTGTGAGAACTTTGAGAAAGTCAGCCAGGGCTGCCCGGTGCCGGTGGTGATGGCCGGGGGACCCCGGGTGGATACCGAGCTTGAGGTCTTTGAATTCGTCTATGACGGCATGCAGAAGGGGGCAATCGGGGTGAACCTGGGGCGGAACATCTGGCAGAACGACTTTCCGGTTGCTATGATTAAAGCGCTGCGTGCTATTATTCACCAAAAAGCAACCCCGAAAGAAGCTCATGAGATATTTAGCAATGCTAAAAATAGCAAAGGGTCATAGCCTATATTCTGAATCTATCATGCTTATTTACAAAGGCACCACAAAGTATGAAAATATGACTACCCTCTGGATTCCGGCTTCCGCCGGAATGAGAAATTGTCTATTTTCGTAGCAAGTGATATGCCTGCCTCTAAAAACCTGGGTAAACGGACATAGAATAAATGATTGAAGCGTTGCTTATCGCCGGGATTGTCCTGCTGATTGTGCTGACAGTGGTGCTGATTTTCCTGGTTCTCAGGAGCAAGGGAGTCCAGCCGCAGGATATTGAAACGGCATTATCAGGTACCTGGACGAAGCTCGGTTTAGACCGTGCCATAGGAGCTGTCGAAACCCACGCTAAAGATATCAGGGATAGCTACCGCTCTTTTGAGCAGATGCTACGGGTGCCGACAGACAGGGCATCATTTGGCGAGCTCTCTTTAGAAACAATACTCTCGGACCAGCTCCCGCCCGATATGTGCCACATCAGGGAAAGAATCCTTGATGGCAAGACTCCAGACGCTCATATCAGGTCGACGGTAGGCATTATCTGTATTGATTCTAAGTTCCCACTGGATAACTATAGAAACATGCTGAAGGCGGAAAACCCGGCAGAAAGAGAGAGGTTCAGGAGGAAATTCCTGAAACAGGATGTCCAGAACCACCTGAACAAGATAAGTGATGACTATGTCTGTCCGGAGAAAGGCTCTGCCGAGTTTGCCTTTGCCTATATCCCGTCTGAGGCTGTTTACTATTTCCTGGTGAGTGATGATGAAGCCTTTGAAATGCTCCGGGATTATACCAAAAGGGGAGTCCAGGTGGTATCGCCACTCACTCTTTCCCATAAAGTCGAGCTGATAAAAGCTGGAGTTCATGCTAAGAAACTCTCGGAAGATGCGGAAAAGGTCAGGAAGCAACTCATCAGCATTTCACAGCGATTCGGCGACATCGACGAGAAGTGGCGCGTCTTTTATCACACTCATCTGAGAAATATGGGCAGCAAAGCAGAGGAACTGGACGAAGCCTACAAGAAATTGAGAGATGAGTTTGACAGAATTTCAAAACTGTCCGAGGAATGACCGGTAGGAATAAAATGCGTGTTGCCAGGTGGTATAGCAACCAGGATGTGCGAGTAGAGGAGATGCCTGTCCCTAAAATCGGCTCTGGCGAGCTACTGGTAAGGGTGGAGGCTTGTGGTATCTGCGGTAGCGATGTTATGGAGTGGTACCGCCTTGACCGGGCTCCCCTGGTGCTGGGCCATGAGATTGGCGGGCAGATTGTGCAGGTGGGAGAAGGAGTGGAGGGCTACCGTGAAGGAGACAGAATATCAGCGGCCCATCATATCCCCTGCAATACCTGCCACTACTGTCTCAGTGGTCATTACACTGTTTGCGATACCCTCCGCAAAACTAACTTTGACCCCGGGGGCATGGCGGAATATATCCGCTTGCCGGCAATCAATGTTGACCGCGGGGTATTTCTCTTACCCGATGAAGTATCCTACGAAGAAGCGACATTCATTGAGCCGCTTGCCTGCGTACTGCGTGGACTGAAGGCAAATCTGCAAACAGGAAGCACCGTCCTCATTATTGGCAGCGGTATTGCCGGACTGCTTTATGTGTCTCTTGCCCGTGCTTTAGGAGCTGGCAGGGTAATAGCCACAGACATCAATGATTACCGTCTGGAAGCGGCTAAACGCTTCGGGGCTGAAGCCGCCATCCGTGCCGAAGAGGACTTTCCCGCCCGTTTGCGCCAGCTCAATAAAAACCGCCTGGCTGACCTGATAGTAGTCTGCACCGGTGCCCTATCGGCTCTTAATCAGGCCCTGGCATCTGTGGAGAGGGGCGGCACCATTCTTTTCTTTGCCCCGACAGAGCCCGAACTTACCCTTCCCATTTCAATAAATGAGCTTTTCTGGCGCAACGATATTACCCTGACCACCTCTTACGCCGGCAGCCCCGCTGATTATCAGACAGCCCTGGAGCTAATCCGGGCTGGCACTCTTCCGATAGACCGGATGATTACTCACCGTCTGGCTCTGGCAGAGACTGGCTTAGGTTTTCAACTCGTCGCCAAAGCTCAAAATTCCATCAAGGTAATCATTGAGCCACAGAGGTAATTAAAGCACCGCTTCCTCAAAATTTGTCCCTTTTTCTATGCTTCCAACTCTTGACAAATTACCCTTAATGCTTTATACTCAACATCTAAGTTAGCTCAACCGGTAGCGGTGAGCTTTCCCTAAAGGACTTTTAAAACTGAGTCGCTTGGATCCGGAACGACCGAGACGGCAAAAATAGCTGGATTTTTAATAGCCTTCTCGGCATCCGGGAAGGCTTTCTTATTATTAAATTTGCCTCAGGGGGAAATGAGGTGCTCAAGCTAGGTTTTATCGGCGCCGGAACCGTTGGCACTGCCCTGGCTATCAGGTTAAGCGAGAAGGGCTATCAGGTAGTGGCCGTTTCCAGTCGGAGCCAGAGTTCGGCAGAAAAGCTGGCACAGGCAATCAAGGGCTGCCATGCCGTTAACAGCAACCAGGCAGTGGCTGATGCGGCTGAGCTTGTTTTCATCACCACGCCTGATGGGGCTATCCCCCTGGTAGCCTCTGAAGTAAAGTGGCACGCCGGGCAGAATGTAGCCCACTGCAGCGGTGCTGATTCAACAGCCACCCTGGAACCTGCCAGGAAAGCGGGCGCTCGGGTCGGTGCTTTCCATCCTCTGCAGACCTTCGCCAGTGTTCAGCAAGCCATTGATAATATACCGGGCTCGACCTTTGCTATCGAGGCTAAGGAACCGCTCCTGACCAGCCTTAAGGAGATGACCGATGCTCTTAACGGCCGCTGGATAGAGCTGAAAGCTGGTGATAAAGTAGCCTATCACGCCGCCGCCGTCATCGCCTGTAACTATCTGGTAACCCTGGTCAAGCTGGCTACTGACCTGTGGCAGACTTTCAATGTGCCCACAAACGAAGCCAGCCGGGCACTTCTCCCCCTGCTGCGTGGCACCATTAATAATATCGAAAATGTCGGCATTCCCCAATGTCTCACCGGACCGATTGCCCGGGGTGACAGCGGCACCATTAAAAAACACCTTGATGCTTTAGAAAAAGTAGCTCCTTCAGTGCTCTCGACCTATCGAGAGCTCGGCCGCCAGACTATTCCCATTGCTCTGGCAAAGGGCCGCATAGATGAGCAACAAGCCAGAGAACTAAAGACTTTACTGAGCGAAACCTGAATTTTAAGGAAAGAGGTGAGCCCAATGAGAACAATGCTTAAAAGCAAAATCCATCGAGCCCGTGTCACCGATGCTAATATAGACTACGAAGGCAGCATAACTATCGACCGCAAACTCATGGAGCTGGCTGACATTCTGCCGTATGAACAGGTACAGGTGTTGAATATCAACAACGGCGCCCGCTTTGCCACTTATGCCATTGAGGGAGAAAGAGGAGAAATCTGCCTTAACGGAGCGGCAGCCCGGTTAGCCGTTAAAGGAGATATTGTCATCATCCTTACTTATTGCAATGTTGCCGAAAAAGAAGTCCATAATATCATCCCCAAACTGGTTTATGTTGACGAGAAAAATGCTGTTGTCAAGACCAGCCAGCCAATGGGTATACCCAATCTCTAGGAGGCAGTAAATGCGTGTTACCATAAACCAGATAAAGGAAATGAAACAAAAAGGTGAGAAAATCACCATGCTCACCGCCTATGACTACTCTACCGCCAGAATAGTTGATGAGGCAGGAATACCCCTGATTCTGGTGGGAGACAGCCTGGGCATGGTCGTCCTGGGTTATGAATCAACCATACCGGTAACTATGAGTGAGATGCTCCACCACACCAAAGCTGTGGTCCGGGGTGCCAAGCAGGCATTGGTAGTTGGTGATATGCCTTTTATGACCTACCATGTCAGTGTTGAAGATGCCCTCAGGAATGCCGCCCGTTTTATCCAGGAGGCCGGGGCTCAGGCGGTTAAGCTTGAGGGTGGGGTAACCGTAGCTGAAAAGGTAAAACGGATTGTCGAGTGCGGCATCCCGGTGATGGGTCATATCGGACTTACCCCCCAGTCAATCCACCAGTTCGGCGGCTTCAAGATACAGGGCAAAACCCCGGAGGCTGCCGTTAAGATACTCGAAGACGCTAAGGCTCTGGAGCAGGCGGGAGCTTTTAGTATTGTTCTGGAGACCGTCCCGGCTCCGCTGGCAACCCTGATTAGCCAGAAAATAAGTATCCCCACCATCGGCATCGGGGCCGGTATTGGCTGCGATGGTCAGGTGCAGGTTATCAATGACATTCTGGGTTCGTTTGCCGACTTCGTCCCCAAGCACGCCAAGCAGTATGCCAAACTTACCGACATTATCCGAAGTGCCGTTACCGAATATGATAATGAGGTCAAAGCCGGCAGCTTCCCCACCGACAAGCAAAGCTTCTCCATGGACGAAAGCATCCTGGCGGGACTAAAGTAAAAACAGCCCAAAGGCTTGGTGGAGGTTAAAATGAAGAAGGAAACCTACCATATATTTCCTGTAATTCTTGCTAGGAACGAGTGGTAACGTGGGTGTTGATTCGTTTATTGAAGGAATTCCATATGGCCAACAGAAACCCAGAGGGGATATAGAAGCACCTGACAGGTGGACTGAAGCTGTGAAGCAAGTGACAAAGAATCTCCCGAGAGTGAAAGGCTCATGCTACATGATCGTCGTGTTTGTCTTACCTGAAAATAAGTACCCATCAGATCACCCATATGGGCCTGACCTGGATAACCTCATGAAGCGACTACTTGATGCCTTAAATGACACAGTATTCTCCGAAGTTGCAGGTAAAGATGGAAGCGTCGTTCAGTTGGTGGTCTCAAAACGCAAAGCAATGCAGAACGAGCCAACTGGTGCTAGGGTGATTATTGCTGATAGAGGAGACTAGATACAAAAGAGTTTGTGGAGTGTTTAAGAGGGGCGAAGCCCCTCTTTATATAATATTCCCCTTCCCCTTGTTAAGGGGAAGGGGATAAAGGGGATAGGGTAGATAAGAACTATGAAAGTGATTGAAACCATAGTTGAGATGAACCGGCTCAGGCTTAAGCTGGCTGAGCCGGTTGGCTTTGTCCCCACTATGGGCTATCTGCACGATGGTCACCTGGCTCTGGTTAATCAAGCCAGGTCAGAAAACTCCACAGTGGTTGTCAGCATCTTTGTTAACCCCACCCAGTTTGGTCCCACTGAAGACTTCAAGAGCTATCCCCGTGATATTAAGCGTGACCTGGCAATGCTGGAGAAGGCAAAAACTGACATCGTCTTTATGCCTTCTGCCGCTGAAATGTATCCTCCGCGATTCAGCAGTTGGGTAGATGTGGAAAAGATAACTGAACAATTGGAAGGTGCTGTCCGCCCCGGTCATTTTCGAGGGGTGGCAACAGTGGTCGCCAAGCTATTCAATATCGTCCGGCCAGCCAGAGCCTACTTCGGGCAGAAAGACGCCCAGCAGATGACAGTCATCAAGAAAATGGTAACCGACCTGAATATGAACCTGGAGGTAGTCGCCTGCCCCACGGTGCGCGAGCCTGATGGGCTGGCGATGAGCAGTCGCAACACCTACCTCAAGCCGGAAGAGCGTAAGGCAGCCGCAGTTCTCTATCAGTCACTCAAGCTGGCTCAGCAGTTGTGGTCACAGGGAGAGAAAGACGCCGAAAAAATACGTCGGCAAGTGATGGAGCTTATCCAGAAACAGCCTCTAGCCAGAATTGAGTATGTCAGTATCGCCGACAACGAGACCCTCGAAGAACTGGACGTGGTCAAGCCTCCGGCCCTGGTATCCCTGGTGGTAAAAATCGGCAAGCCCAGACTGATAGATAATGTAGTGCTGGAATAGCTATGTTGATATAAATCCCGCCACTTGCGCCTTAATTTCCGCCTCCATCTCTTCCTGTATATCAAACCAGTGTATTCTTTTGTCCGTCAGGCGGAACCAGTTGTACTGGCGGCGGACGAGGCGGTGGGTCTCGGTCTTAATCTGCCGGACAGCGCTATCCAGACCAAGCTCACCCTTGAGGAACATGCCAATCTGCTTGTAGCCGATGCCGGACATCGCCGGCAGGTCGAAGCCATAGCCCGTATCCAGCAGCTTTTTCACTTCCTCGACCAGCCCCTGCCCTATCATCCGGTCGACCCTCGAATCAGTCCGGCGGTAGAGTTCGGCTCTCTCCGTAGTTAAGCCTATAATGAGGCTGTCAAAAGGCGGGGCTTCTTTGCTATGGAGCCGGGAGAAGGGAGCTTCGGCATACCTGGATACCTCAAGAGCCCTTATCAGGCGGCGGACATTGCGACGGTCAATGCTCTGGGCGGCTACCGGGTCAACCTTCATTAGCTCCTGGTAAAGCTCCTCCCCTCCCCCGCTGACTGCCTTTTCTTCAAGCAGGCGCCTGAATTCTGGGTCAGAGGCAACCTCCGGTATCTGCCACCCTTCCAGTACCGCCCAGACATAAAGCCCGCTGCCTCCCACTAATACGGGCAATTTCTGACGTTGCTGAATATCATTGATAGCCTGGTAGGCAAGCCGCTGATATTGGGCCAGGCTGAAATCTTCATCGGGGTTTATTATGTCAATAAGATGATGGGGGACGCGAGACAGCTCCTGGCGGCCGGGCTTGGCGGTGCCGATATCCATATGGCGGTAGACCTGCCGGCTGTCGGCACTGACTATCTCACCCTGAAACTGCTGAGCTAAATAAAGAGCCAGCCGGCTCTTCCCCGTAGCCGTGGGACCAACAATAGCTACCAGACGGTTCATTCTGAAGCTTCCTTGTCATTGCGAGGGCGAAGCCCTCGCAATGACACTTTCTGGACAGCCTTAAGACTTCTCTTAAGAGAGACTTCACGCCTCTCTAACTCCTCTGTGACAAACGACCTTAGAGTTCTGCGGTCTGATTAACAATGCTCAGGAACTCGTTGGCTTTCAGACTTGCCCCGCCGACCAGGGCACCGTCTATCTCGGGCTGCTTCATGAACTCGGTGGCATTGGCGGAAGTAACGCTGCCGCCGTAGAGAATACGCACATCCTGAGCGGCGATGTCGCTGTATAACTCGCCAATGAGCTGACGGATAAAAGCAATAGTCTCATTTGCCTGCTCACCGGTGGCGGCTCTGCCGGTGCCGATAGCCCAGACCGGCTCATAGGCGATTATGAAGCCACGGTGGTAATCTATCCCGGCCAAGGATGACCTTAGCTGTTCGGCCGCCACCTCTTCCGTTCTCCCCGCCTCGTTTTCCTCCAGCCTTTCCCCGATACAGAGGATGGGTTTCAAGCCCGCCTTCATCGCTGCCCGTATCTTCTTATTGACAATCTCCCCCGTCTCACCAAAGTACTGCCGGCGCTCCGAGTGGCCGATAATGACGAATTCACAGAGTTCAGCCAGCATCGGCGGAGAAATTTCGCCGGTATAAGCCCCTTTCTCTTCAAAATACAGGTTTTGCGCCCCCAGCTTTATTGAAGAGCCTTTCAGCAAATCACGAATGCTAGACAGGGAAATAAAAGGCGGACAGACAACTTTATCAACACTAGATATTATGTCAAGTCTATAAAGCATCTCCCCTACCAGTGCCAGGGCTTCGCCCAGGGTGGTATTCATCTTCCAATTACCAGCAATCATTGGCACTCGCATTTTAATCTCTCCTAAGGATAGTTATTTATCTACCTCACCCCCTGTATCCCCCTCTCCTTCAAAGGAGAGGGGGAAGTAAGGTTTTGAAGGGGCTAAGCCCCTTCAAACTTTCCTTTTGGCTTCTTTGTTTTAACTAAACTTATACCCTAAATCTTTAAGACGTTGCTCAGCTGCCTTTAATTCCTCTTCACAAAATAGGCTTCTAAACTTATGATTAAGAACAAGAGCCTCCATAGAGATGTCTAGTCTGCCACATTCCCAAAGTTCGAATAATCCGCTTTGGGGAACGTTTGAGGAAAGTAGCCTTTTTGCTGCTGCTACACCACCCATTTCCGTAACCATACGAAGAAAGTAGGTCGCATTATAGTGGCATTCTTCTTTTGCCTTCACATAGATACTGAGCATTGCATTGTAGAAAGCGGATTCCATATCCGACATGACTCACTCTCTTAAGCCCCGTATTTATCGAGCTTGAGGGCATTTGCCATCGCCAGTGGCATAATCTGGGTGGCGAAAAGCCTGCCCAATCCGCCCGAAAGGCAGGCTGACTCGGAAAACTCTTTTACCCCGTCAGCCCGGCACCATTTAGAAAATAAAAGCACCGGCAAGGGATGCCAGCTATGTGCTTTAAGTAAGGCCGGTGTCGAGTGGTCACCGGTAATCACGATAACATCGGGCTGCAGCTTTGTCAGCCCGGCTAACCGGCTGTCAATTTCCTCAATGACAGCAACCTTGCGGTTAAAGTCGCCATCCTCACCGGCCGAATCAGTCGCCTTTATATGCATAAAAAAGAAGTCATATTTAGCATAGTTCCGGGTCAGTGTCTCGAACTCAGCCTCAATTCCGGAGCCTGTCTCAAGAATTTCCATGCCGACCAGCCTGGCTAAACCCCGGTACATAGGATAGCTGGCAATGGCGGCAGGTTCCAATTTATAAACCTCGTTCATTGTCGGAAAATGAGGCTTTCTGGAGAAACCACGAAGGAGAATCATATTGGCCGGAGTATGTTCAGCCAGAATTGCCTTTGCCCTGGTCACAAACCTATTGGCAATATCAGCAATTCTGCCTGCTTCCGGGCTTGAGGCAGTGATAGCCAGCGGTGCCATCCCCTCCTGCTGAGGGTCGGAATCGGTAGCGTCAGGGGAAAGACCCTCTCCACGGAATACTGCGATAAAGCGGTGCTCCATCACCGGGCGGACCAGAACTGTGACCCCGTCTATTACCTGCCCGTCCAGTAAGAGGGAGAGTTCGGCACACTTCTCCGTAGAGATGCGGCCAGCCCTGCGGTCGCTAACCAGTCCGGTTGTATCCAGGGTGCAGAAGTTCCCCCTGGCAGCCACATCTTCTGTTTGAAGCTCAAAATCCACCCCGACTGCCTCCAGCACCCCGCGACCAATATTAAAACTGACCGGGTCATAGCCGAACAAAGCCAGATGACCGGGAGCACTGCCGGGGGTTATGCCCGGGCTTACCGGGTCGCTTAAGCCGCAGACGCCCTCAGCAGCCAGTTTATCAAGATTAGGCGTCTTTGCCGTTTCCAGTTCTGTCTTCCCCGTCTCCGGATGGGGTAGCCCACCCAGCCCATCAACAACCACCAGCACTATCCTGGTCGGAGAAGGCCTGGAAATCGACTTTATTAAGTCCAAGCTGACCATTTTCTCAAAGTCGTCAGTCTTTCTAGGATGAGGATATCTCACTGAGCTTATCCAAAATAAAGATAGCATCGAAAAAGTCGAGGCCATAGTTTCTGGCTATTTGCTCTATGTCTCCCCCGGCAATTGCCTTGTAGGAAGAGAAATATCCGCTGGCAGTAAGGGCATCAGCGAAAAATACCTTGGCGCTCTGAAGTTCGTCCTCGTGAAAATTTTCCTCGATTGCAGCCATTACATTGCGAATCGACTCGTTTTGTTTACGCTGCTTTTCACGGAAGTACAGCCTTTGCTTTGGTGCATCTTGCTCTCTTATTTTGTGTAATTCCCGCTCGGTTTGTTCGTGAACATCATTCATAGTGGTTGTCCTTTCTTTCCAGTTTTAATTTGAGTCTTTATCGAGTAATGCCTCCACTCCGGGCAGCTTAGAACCACCCAGAAAGTTCAGCGAAGCCCCACCCCCCGTGGAGACAAAGCTCATCTTATCAGTCAGCCCCAGGTTAGTTACAATCTCAGCTGTTGAACCGCCCCCAATAACAGTGGTAGCATCAAGCTCAGCCAGCAGTTTTGCCATAGCCTGCGTTCCTTCAGCAAACCCGGGTATTTCGTAGATACCCATTGGCCCGTTCCAGAAGACTGTCTTACATTTTCGCAGCTCCTCAGAAAATCTATCGATAGTTTGCTTGCCTATATCCACAATCTTCTGTCGCGGTGGTATATTCTCAATAGAGACAACCCTGCTTTCCGCCCCGGCACTGATTTCATCGGCAACCACCACGTCAACCGGGAGGAACAAGGTGACACCATTATCGGCTGCCTTTCCCACCAATTCGATAGCAGTATCCAGCCTGTCCTCCTCAATCAAAGACAGCCCCACTTCATAAGAGTTAGCTTTGAGAAAGGTGGCTGCCATACCGCCGCCGATGAGAAGAAAATCCACTTTATCCATTATATTTTCCAGCATACTGACCTTATCGCTTACTTTAGCTCCGCCAACCAGTCCGGCAAAAGGATGAGCCGGACTCGTCAGGATACTGCCCAGCGTTTCCAGCTCTTTTTGCATCAAAAACCCGGCTACTGAAGGCAGATACCTGGTGATTCCTGCTGTTGAGGCGTGGGCACGATGGGCAGTACCGAAAGCATCGTTGACGAAGAGGTCAGCTAACTCGGCCAGTTTCCGGGCAAAGGCGGGGTCATTCTCCTCTTCACCGGCATGAAAACGGAGGTTTTCCAGCAGCAGCACCTCGCCGCTCCTTAAACTCTCCACCGCTTCGCTTGTTTCAGGACCGATAGCATCCCTGGTAACTGCAACCTGTTTGCCCAGTATTTGTGACAGGCGCCGGGCAACACCGGTCAATCGCAGCTTATCAACCACCTTGCCGTCCGGGCGGCCCAGGTGGGAACAGAGGATAACCCTGGCTCCTCTCTCAAGAAGATAATTGATGGTAGGCAATGATGCCCGGATACGGCTGTCATCGGTGATTTCTCCTGTTTTCTCATCAAACGGGACATTGAAATCAACTCTGACCAGGACCCTTTTGCCGCTTACATCTATATCCCTGACCGTCAGCTTAGCCATTTGCCACTCCAGGTTTGGTATTTAACAGTTGGAAATGAGATTTCCGATGTTCCGGGTCACGAAGTTTGCCTTCGCGTCATTCTGGCGAAGCCTGTCCCGTACCTGATACGGGAGCCAGAATCCAATCGCCACCCTACCCCTGGATTCCAGCCAGAGTTTACCCCGTACTGGGATACGGGGCTGGAATGACAGTTGTAAGAATAGCCTGAGTTATTCAAGTTATTTTTAGACCTCATATTAGCAATAATAGCAAGAAATTGAGGGGTTGACAATGATATTAAGTTCAGGTTATAATACTTGCAAATGATACCTAATAGCAATAAGTCAGCAAGCCGTAAAACCAGACCAACGAGGAACACCCCCCAGCTTAATCTCTCCGGTACCGGAATGAGAATGACCAGTCAGCGGGCGTTAATTCTGGAAATCGTTCGCCAGGGTCATTTTGATGCCGACGAAGTTTACCGGCGAGCGAGGGAGAAAATGCCCCGCATCAGCCTCTCTACTGTTTACCGTACATTACACAACCTCAAGAAGCGGAGCTTGATAGAGGAGCTCCATTTTGACGAAGAACACCATCACTATGAAGTAAAACCATCTACCGAGCACCACCACCTGACCTGCCTTAGCTGCGGGCGGGTGATTGAATTCCAGTACCCGCTGGCTCGTCTGATAAAGAGGAATGTTACCGAAGCCAGAGATTTTGAGATTACCGAGACCGAGCTCCGCGTGAGCGGCTATTGTGCCCGGTGCCGTGAAAAAGGAAAATAATTTTTTTGGTTTAATTATTGCCAATGAGACGCATTTGTAATATCAAAGAAGAATTTACGGATGTGTATTTATTTTTTTTTCACGCTTCTTGCAAATAAGAGGCACTTGTATTTGACACTAAGTATTTAAAACAGGGAGGAAACTACCAGATGTAAAAAATGCGAAGAAAACAGGCTAAATCATAAATATAAATAAAGGAGGATTATATTCATGATTGGACCATACCTGCTAACCTTTAGAGAAGGGCTTGAAGCGGCAATGATAATAGCCATTATTTTAGCCTATCTCAATAGGACTCAGAGGGGTTCCCTATCGCGCCATATCTGGTATGGCGTCGGCTTTTCCATACTCTTATCCCTTATCCTGGGGGTTTCCAGCTGGCTAATCTATGGCGCTATTCCGAAGTCGGCTCAGGTACTATTTGAAGGCGGAGCCGCCTTACTGGCCGTAGTTGTTTTAACCACCATGATATTCTGGATGGCGACCAAAGGCAGGCAGATTAGAAGCGAGATTGAACAGCGGGTCCAGACAATAGCCACCCGCGGTGCCGTGCTGGGGCTGGTCTCTTTCTCCTTCATCGTCGTTTTCAGAGAGGGACTTGAAACAGTAGTTTTCCTGATGCCCTTCCTGGTAAGTAATACAGGAGCTACTCTCATCGGGGCAGTTCTCGGGGTGGGCAGTGCCATTGTCCTGAGTCTTGCCATCTATGTTTTTGGCATGAAAATCAACCTGGGTAAATTTTTCTATTATTCCAGCTTGCTGCTAATCCTGCTCGCCGCCGGGCTCTTCGGTTACGGATTACACGAACTAATCGAATATTTCGAACTGAGCGGCATGGAACTCGGCTGGTTGGCTCAGCCTGCTTATGTCTTAAACATTGCCGGCGATAGCATTTTCCACCACAAGGGTGCCGTAGGCTCCATCTTTGCTGTAATGTTTGGCTACACGGTGAAAGCAGAATGGGCAAGAGTGATTGTCCATCTAGCCTATCTTGTCGTTGCCCTGCCGCTGGTTATCCGGGTTTACCACAAAGGGAGGACTCAATCTACACCTCTAAGAGTTGAAAGCCAACCTTCTCTGGTAAAGGAGGGTTAGGAAAAGAGCCATGTGGCAAAAAGTTTTGAACATAATTACCTTGGGCAGGCGTGGTGGCAGCTGTCACGGAGAAGGACTGAGAATAGATGAGGATGGCTTGAGAAAGGTCATCATCGTCGGCAGCCCGAATGGTGGGTAAAAGCGTGGTCTTCAACAGCCTTACCGGAGCTTATGTCACAGTTTCCAACTATCCGGGGACAACGGTAAATGTGTCAAGGGGCAAAGCGAAGATTGACGGCGAGGAATTCGAGATAATGGATACCCCGGGGATGTATTCTTTTATGCCCATCACTGAAGAGGAGCAGGTAGCCAGGGAAATACTGCTGAAAGAAAAACCCGAGGTAATTCTGCATATGGTGGATGCCAGGAATCTGGAAAGAATGCTGCCCCTTACCCTTCAGCTAATTGAAGCCGGCCTGCCTGTTATCCTCGACCTCAATATGATGGATGAGCTGGAAAAGGCCGGTATAGAAATCAATGTTGAGCAACTTGGACAGGAACTGGGCATTCCGGTAGTTGCCACGGTGGCAACCAGCGGCCGCGGTATGGAAATATTACGAAAAAGACTGGTGGAATATGTTAGAAGCCAGAGCTGTACCGTTCAAATATGATGATATATTAGAAGGTGCTTTAGCCAGAATTGGAGACCTCCTTAAAAGCGACTACGCTGTCTCCAAAAGAAGCCTTGGCTTGCTCCTTTTGCAGAGAGACCGTGAGGTAGAGGAACAGGTCAGCCAGCAGGAAGCCGAGAACTACGGGGCAATTCAGGAAGTCGTCTCTCAGGCAATAGCCAGCTATCGAGAGGGGAAATAGAAAGTGAAGGCACTAATACAGCGGGTTAGCGGAGCTTCGGTCAGCGTTGACGGGGAGATGGTGGGCAGGATAGACCGGGGAATGGTGGTTTTTGTCGGCATAGCTAAAGCAGATACCGAAGAGGATGCCCGTTACCTGGTGAAAAAAATCCTCAACCTGCGGATTTTCGCCGACGCCGAGGACAGGTTCAACCTTTCCCCTCTGGACATTATAGGCGAGCTATTGGTAGTGAGCCAGTTCACCCTGCTGGCGGATACCCGGAAGGGGCGCCGCCCCAGCTTTACTGAAGCGGCAGCCCCGGCTCAGGCTGAGGAACTGTTTCAGTATTTTATCACCCAGGCACAGTCCAGCGGCTTGAAAGTAGCCACCGGCCGCTTCCAGCAATACATGCAGGTGGAAATCCACAATGACGGCCCGGTAACCATAATGCTGGACAGCAAGGACAAAATATAGGTTGTTTAGTAACTATCCTGCCATTGCGAGTCGCGATGAAATCGGGGCGTCGCAATCTCTTAACTACTCTGTCATTGCGAGCCATTCGTAGAAGGCGAAGCAATCTCTATAGATTATTCATATAGATTGCCACGTCGTCCTTCCAAAGGAAGGACTCCTCGCCATGACAAAGGAGGTGAGTTGACAAATCTGGCTACGGTTGAATACACTAAATCAACAGGAGGCAAAGAAAATGCTGTGCGGGAAGTGTAGCCATCCTAACCCCGATGAGAACAAGTTTTGCGGCAACTGTGGCACCTCTCTGCCGCCAGTCGAAGTTATCAGCCTGAAAGACCTGGTGGATGCCGGTATTTTAAGAGCTGGAGATGAACTTTCCATAAGCGTCAAGGGCAAAGATGTTGCGGCCACCCTGCTGGCTGATGGAAAGCTGAAGTATCAGGAGCAGACCTATGATGCTCCCCTGGCCTGTGCTGCGGCTCTTAGAGGGCAAGTCTGTGATAGCTGGTATTGCTGGGAGGCAGTTGACCATATTACCGGGAGGAAGTACCCCATCAGCCACTTCCGAGGTGCATTGCGAAGAAAGAGGGGAGAAGTCCCTCCCTCCCCCCGGTAAACCCCGGCACCCCTGAGACGAAATTCTATTCCCCGGTAGCTCAATCGGTAGAGCGGGCGGCTGTTAACCGCTAGGTTGTAGGTTCGAGTCCTACTCGGGGAGCCAGACTATTTGTCAGTTTCGGTATCCTGTCATTGCGAGCCGAAGGCTTCAGCTAGACTTCGTCGTGGTTCCAGTGATGTCGCCAGAACTGAGCGCTCAGTCGAACGAAGGTTCAGCCTGAAGGCGTGGCAATCCATATAGATAACTCAATTACTTTAGATTGCCACGTCGCTAAGTTTACACTGAGCTCGTTCCGACTTGCCTCGACAAGCTCGGAGCAGGTTATCGTCAGAGTGAACGAAGCGAATGTGCTCCTCGCAATGACAAATAAGAATTGCTATAAACCCCTTCTAATCCTGTTGACAGTATGAGGGCAGAGTTGTAGACTTCAACAGGAGAAAAATGAATTTTTTAAGCCAGATTGACCCCGAAATTAAACGAGCCATTGATTTAGAGAAGAAACGGCAGAAGGAGACAATCAACCTTATCGCCTCGGAGAACTATACCAGCCGGGCGGTGCTGGAAACTCAAGGCTCGTTTCTAACCAATAAATACGCTGAAGGCTATCCCGGGCGGCGCTACTACGGCGGATGTGAAAATGTGGATACCGTGGAAAACCTGGCCATCGAGAGGGCGAAAGAGCTTTTCCACGCCGAACACGCAAATGTCCAGCCCCACAGCGGTGCCCAGGCTAATATGGCCGCTTACTACACCCTGCTGAGCTACGGAGATACCGTCATGGGTATGAGCCTGGCTCACGGCGGTCATCTTACCCACGGCAGTCCGGTCAATTTTTCAGGCAAATCATATAATTTCATCCCCTACGGAGTTAATCAAGAAACGGGAAGAATCGACTACCAGCAGGTAGAGAGGCTCGCCCTGAAACACAAGCCCAGGTTGATTGTGGTCGGAGCCAGCGCCTATCCCCGGATTATAGATTTTGAACGCTTCCACCTTATTGCTGACCGGGTGGGGGCAAAAGTTATGGCTGATATCGCTCACATTGCCGGTATGATAGCTGTCGGTCTTCACCCCACCCCGATACCCTATACCGATGTAGTAACCTCAACCACCCACAAGACACTGCGCGGGCCACGGGGCGGCTTTATCCTGTGCCGCAGTGAGCTGGCTTCAGCAATAGACGAGGCTGTTTTTCCCCAGATGCAGGGCGGGCCCCTGATGCATGTCATTGCCGCTAAAGCGGTGGCTTTCCAGGAAGCCAGCCAACCTGCCTTCCTGGACTACCAGCGAGCCACCCTGGAAAACGCCCTCGTCCTGTCAAATGAGCTAAAGCACTCTGGATTTCAACTGGTCTCCGGGGGGACTGACACTCACCTGGTTTTGGTAGACCTCACCGGGACAGGGGTCAACGGCAGACAGGTTGAAGAGGCTCTTAGCAGGGTGGGTATTATTGCCAACCGGAACAGCATCCCCTTTGATACCCGCCCGGCAAGGACTACCAGCGGCCTCAGGCTGGGCACTCCGGCGGTTACCAGCCGCGGCTTTGGCAAAGATGAAATGAAGCAGATTGCTTCGTTGATTGTCAAGGTAATCAGTAATATCGGTAACCGGGACATTGAGCACCAGGTAAGTGAGGAAGTTAGCCAGCTCTGTTCCCACTTCCCGGTGCCCGGAATTGATGCCTAAAATTGGCTGAAGGCGGATTCAGGAGGGGCTTAAAACCCCTCTTTTCTTTCTCCACCATCTCCCTGGCAACAAAAGGCTCTTTAAGAAGTCGTTTATCAATGTCATTGCGAGAAGTCCTTCCCTGGAAGGACCCGTGGCAATCCATAAGATTTATTGAGATTGCTTCGCGGAGCCTGTCCTGAGCGCTATGAGATTCTTCGCTACGCTCAGAATGACACGAAGCGAAGGGTTCACCCTGAAGGGTTCAGCCCGAGTTCACCCCGAGGGGTTCTCCCTGAAGGGCTCGCAATGACACAAAACATTCTTTAAGAGGGTGAGCCAGAGAGCAAATAGTGCTATAATGAGTCTGTAATTTGTAAGCTGGAAAGGAAGTATTAAGCATGGATGAGTTGAAGATTTTCTCCGGTAGTGCCCACCCGAAGCTGGCCAAAGCAGTAGCTGAATATCTAAACATGCCTTTAGCTAGCCTCGAAGTTTTCCAGTTCGCTAATGAGAATATTTTTGTTCGTATTCTGGAGAATGTCCGTGAGCGAGATACCTTCATCATCCAGCCCCTATCCTCTCCGGTAAACAGGAACCTGGTTGAGTTGCTCATTACGATTGATGCTTTAAAGAGGGCTTCCGCCAAGCGGATTACGGCGGTAGTCCCCTACTATGCCTACGGTCGCACCGATAAGAAAGACCAGCCCCGGGTGCCAATAACCGCCAGACTGATTGCGGACCTGCTCACGGTGGCTGGTGCCAACCGTTTGCTCACCGTGGATTTGCATGCCGCCCAGATTCAGGGTTTTTTTAACATCCCTGTTGATGAACTTACCGCCCTTTATCTCCTGCGCAATTATTTTAAGAGGAAGGGCTTTGATGACCTCGTAGTTGTAGCTACCGATATCGGCATTTCCAAGCGAGCCCGGGACCTGGCTGAAAAGCTAAATGTCCCCCTTGCCATTATGGAAAAGAGACGACTGGGTAATGCGGACAAGGTTGAGACCCTCAACGTAATCGGTGAAGTCAAAGGTAAGGTAGCCCTCACCGTTGACGATGAGATAGATACCGCTGGTTCCCTGACGAATACCGTCTCTACCCTAATAGAGCACGGAGCGTCAGAAGTATACTCCTGCTGCACTCATGCGGTATTTTCCGGCCCGGCTGTTCAGAGGATAGCCAGCTCTCCGGTAAAAGAAGTGATAGTTACTGACAGTATCCCTGACAGAGAAGAGAAAAAGCTGGATAAAATCACTGTGTTATCTATTGCCCCGTTACTGGGTGAAGCTATCCGCCGTATTCATACCGGACAATCTATCGGAGCTATGTTTGAGGAATAATTGGAGAGTGGATTATGCTTAAGTGGTTGGGTAGCTTTATTGATTCTAATGAGAAAGAACTGAAAAACTTACAGTCAAGGGTAGCCAGGATAAACGCCTTTGAGGCTGAATTTGAGAGCCTTAGTGATGACGAACTTCGGGCTAAGACTGAGCAATTTAAAAGACGGCTTGCTGAGGCTACCAGTAAAATCAAGCAGCAACTGGATGAGGCAGAAAGTAACCTCGCTGAAGTTAGTCAGCACTCTTCCGTGATAGAGAAAAAAGCTGAAAGAGAAGACCGCTATGCCCAGGGCAAGCTGCTTGAAGAAAGAGTTAGCCAGCTTCAAAAAGAACAGCGGGTAATAGAGCTGGAAGCGCTGAATGAACTATTGCCTGAAGCTTTCACTGCTGTCCGTGAAGCCGCCAGGCGAACCATGGGTCAGCGCCACTTTGATGTCCAGCTAATGGGTGGCATCGTTCTCCACCAGGGGAAAATCGCCGAGATGAAGACCGGTGAGGGCAAGACTCTGGTAGCTACACTACCCGTCTACCTCAACTCCCTGACCGGGCGGGGCTGCCACCTGGTTACGGTTAATGATTACCTGGCAAAACGGGACCATCACTGGATGGGTGCCATCTACCACGCTCTGGGGGTTTCCGTAGCCAGCATCCAGCATGAAGCTGCTTTCATTTATGACCCGGAATATAAAACAGAGGATGAACGGTGGAACTTCTTACGTCCTGCTTCCCGTCGGGAAGCTTACCAGGCTGATATCACCTATGGCACCAATAATGAATTTGGCTTTGACTACCTGCGGGACAACATGATTGTTGACCTGTCCCAGTGTGTGCAGCGTCCCCTGAACTACGCTATTGTTGATGAAGTAGATAATATCCTCATTGATGAAGCCCGCACCCCGCTCATCATCAGCGGGTCTCGCCCGGACACCTCCCAGGAATACCAAATCTTCGCCCGTATTGCCCGTCAACTACAGCCGGAGCGCGACTACAAGATGAGTGAAAAGGGGCGCTCGGTCGATGAAATTTACGAGTCCGGCTACGAGACCAGTGAAAATATATTGAGACGTGAGGGAGTGCTTAAATCAGGTAATCTCTATGACTATGAGAATGCTTCTCTGCTCCATCACCTGAGAAATGCTATCACCGCTAAAGAGTCATACCACAGAGACCGGGAGTATGTGGTCAGGGAAGACCAGGTTATCATTGTTGACGAGTTCACCGGACGGCTGATGATGGGCCGCCGTTTCTCAGAAGGGCTGCACCAGGCTATTGAAGCCAAAGAGGGCGTTAAGGTGCAGCATGAATCGCTGACCTATGCCACCGTTACCCTGCAGAACTACTTCCGGATGTACAGCAAGCTTGCCGGAATGACCGGCACGGCGGTTACCGAAGCGGAAGAGTTCCACAAGATATACAAGCTTGAGGTAGTAGTTATTGACACCAATGAACCGATGATTCGCCAGGACTCCCCCGACCGCATTTATAAGGACGAATCAGCTAAGTTCAAGGCGGTGGTGAATGAGTTAGAGCAGCTTCACCGCAAAGAACAGCCGGTACTGACCGGCACGGTATCCATTGAAAAGTCGGAAATCCTCAGTGCCATGCTGAAGAAAAAGGGTATACCTCACCAGGTGCTTAATGCCAAGAACCACGAAAAAGAAGCGAGCATTATCGCCCAGGCAGGGCGGATGGGGGCAGTAACCGTAGCCACCAATATGGCAGGGCGTGGTGTTGACATTGTGCTCGGAGGCAACCCGGAAGGAAGAGACGAACAGGAGTGGCGGCAGGAGCACCAGAAGGTGATTGACCTGGGCGGGCTTGTCATTATCGGCACCGAGCGCCACGAGGCGAGACGGATTGATAACCAGCTTCGGGGCAGGTCCGGCAGGCAGGGCGACCCGGGGCAGTCCCGCTTCTATGTCTCTCTGGCAGACGATACTATCAAGCGTTTCGGCGGCGACCGTATCAAGGGCATTATGGAATGGGCTGGACTGGATGAAGATACCCCCATTGAAAATAGGCTGGTCAACAGGGCTATTGAAGGTGCCCAGGTCAAGGTGGAAGGCTACCACTTTGACATCCGTAAAAACCTGGTTGAGTATGACGATGTGGTAAACATCCAGCGGGAGATTATCTATAGTGAACGGAAGAAGATACTGAGCGGGGCTGACCTTAAAGCCAATATCCTTGACATGCTCAGGGATGAGATAGGCAGTATTGTTGCCAGCCATATTAAAGGTGGGCGCGGAGCTGACCGGGACATCGAGGGCTTAAGCAGTGAAATCGCCAGCATTATGCCCCTTCCCCCTGATTCCCTCGCCCTTTTCTCAGATAGACCTGAAGAGATTGAGGAGAAGCTTTTTGAGCAGGCGGAAGCCCTTTATGAACAAAGGGAGCAGGAGCTTGGCTCGGAGAATATGAGGGTACTTGAGCGCCTGGTAATGCTCCGCACCATAGATAACCTCTGGATAGAGCACCTGACCACGATGGAAGAGATGCGCCTGGAGGCGGGCTGGCAGACCCTGCGCCAGGTGAAAGCCGCTGATGCCTACAAGAATAAAGGCTTCGAGCAGTTCCAGATACTGCTGGATACTATCCGCTATGACATAGCCCGGGCTATCTTCCATGTCGGCATTATCCGGCAGGCAGCCAGACAGCCGGAGCCTTCCCCGATGGCGCGGGTCGCCGCCGCCACCGCTAACAGCCGGCAGCAAGGACAAAAGGCAGCCGGCACAAAAATAGGTCGCAACGAACCCTGCCCCTGCGGCTCAGGCAAAAAATACAAACTCTGCCACGGAAAGTGAAAAAGTAATAAGAGTAGCCCTGTTGGATACTAAAGAGGAATTGATAATATGCTCGAAGCAAGTAAAAAAGCAGCCTTAAAGTTCGGCATAGATACAGCGCTGATTGAGAAAAAGACAGACACCACAAAGAATATACGGATTTTGGGTGACGACCTGACTTTTCTTAGCATTAGAGAATTTGAGCGAACAAAGCATGTGCATAGGCTTCATCCTTATCTTGGCAAGTTCATACCCCAACTGGTCGAGGTATTTTTAAGGAAATACTTCAGAAAAGGCGATACTGTCCTTGACCCCTTTTCGGGTTCAGGAACTACTCTGATAGAAGCAAACGTCTTAGGTATGAATTCAATTGGAATAGAACTATCGCCTTTCAATGTGCTAATCCAGCAAGTAAAAACCAGCAAATATAACATTCCTGAGGTTGAGCTAGAGATAAAAGACGCTCTATTACGATTAAAATCCTTCAGTGGCTATTTACAGTATGAGAGTTTACCTCTTTTTAAGCCACAAGCACAGAAACTAGAGACAAATAGTGAATATCTGAAAGAATGGTTTTCGGAAAGAGCTTTACAAGAGATTCTATTTTATAGAAGCATAATAAAAGATTATAAAAACCAAGATATTTTAAAAGTTATTCTCTCAAGGTCTGCACGCTCTGCAAGGCTTATTCCTCATTACGACCTAGCTCGTCCCAAAAAAGCAATCCGTGAAACTTATTGGTGCATCAAGCATAAGAGATATTGTCAGCCTGTTAATGAGGCTTTAAAGTTCATTAATAGGTATAGTCTGGATACGATAAGAAGGATAAAAGAATTTGATAAGCTAAGGACAAATTCTTTTATCGAGGTTATTCAAAGTGATGCACGACAGGTAAAATTACCTGAAGATTTGAGGTTTAGTGGCATATTTACTTCCCCTCCATATGTAGGGATTATTGATTACCATGAACAGCATAGATATGCGTATGAGCTTTTTGATTTCCTAAGACAGGATAAGATGGAAATAGGGCCCGCTACCAAGGGGCAAAACGGCAATGCAAAAAGGGAATATGCTAACGGAATTGTCGATGCCTTTAGAAATGTATCTAAGAATTTGATTGATGATGCACCAGTTCTAATTGTCGCTAATGATAAGTTTGAGCTATATCCGGATATAGGAACGCTATGCGGGTTGAAGCTAATTGATGTTTTCCATAGGCCCGTTTTAATGAGAACTGAGAGGGATTCTAATAAATATTTTGAGTCCATATTCTATTTTAAGAAGGGCTGAGTATGAGTTTATTAATAGAAACTAAAACTGAAATAGCACGTCTTCTTGAAACAACAGTTCTAGGGAAATTGAAAACATATCACCCTGAAACACAGCATATGCCCTTCCATCATAGGCTACTTGGCAAAGATAAGTATGCTATGTTTTCTTTTATTCAATCAATGAACACGACTTTTGGCATTTCAATTTGGGAACAGATTGCAGCTATTTTAGCTAATAGTGCTGGCAATTCTGCAGAGAGACAATACAGACTTCTTGGAGAAGTAGATGAAGGAACAGAAAAACTTATCAGTGATATTTACTACAACTTGAGAAAGGCAACAACCGCTACTGGTAAGATGGATGAGATTGAACGGATTAGGAGAGAAATAAGGCATGGTCAACCAAAAGTCGATCCGGATTCTGTAGTTGATTTGCTTATAAAGACTAATGATACAGAAAATTACTTTGATATTACAACTGCAAAGCCCAATATGAAAGATTTCGTTGCGCTGAAACTCAAACTTTTGAGATGGACAGCTCTAAGACTCAGTCAAGATAAGAACGTCCAAGTCTTTACGAGATTAGCGATTCCATATAATCCTTATCACCCCGAACCTTATGAGCGCTGGACACTGAGAGGCTTATACGATTTGGATAATGGTGAAATATTAGTCGGTGATGAGTTCTGGAACTTCGTGGCTAACGATAACATTTATGATGAATTATTAGATATTTTTCAAGAAGTAGGTAATCAACTCAGAAGCGAAGTCGATAAGAAGTTTGAAGAATTTAGAAGAATCTAGGTTTTTCGTATCATGAAAAACACTGAAATTGCCAAAGTTTTCACTGATATTATGCGGAAGGAGGGAAAGCGTGACCACACTCAAGAAAGAACAATTTGTCACTGATGAAAAGGGCAGAAAAAAGGCGGTAATCCTGGATATTAAGCTTTACCAGGAAATCTTGGAGGATTTGGAAGACCTTCGGCTTCTCGCCGAAAGAAAGGATGAGGCAACAAGCTCTCTTCAAGAAGTTGAGGCAAGGCTAAAGACTCATGGCCTCTTATGAAGTCAGAATGACTCGCTCCGCAGAGAAGGAGTTGAGCAGTTTGTCTAAATCTCTGCTAAGCCTCATCTGGCAAAGAATAAAGGCTCTAGCTGACCAACCGAGACCAACGCAGGCGAGGAAATTAAGAGCCGCCGAGAAGGCTTATCGGCTTCGAGCCAGAAGTTATCGGGTTATCTACAGCATTGACGAGGAGCAAAAGCTGGTTACAATCACAGCCATTAGACACAGAAGAGACATATACCGGTAGTAAGAGAACCCAATGACCAACACTGAAATCGCTAAAGTTTTTCAGGCTCTTGCTCACCTCTTGAAGCTGAAGAAGGAGAGCATCTTCAAGATACGGGCTTATGAGCGTGCGGCGGGCTACATCAATGACTGGCCCGTGGAGGTGGAGCAACTGGTCAGGGAAGGACGCTTAATGGAAATCCCGGGGGTGGGGGAGGCTATCAACAAGAAAATCACCGAACTTGTCAATACCGGCCGTCTTGAGTATTATGAGAAGCTGAAGGCGGAGCGTGCCGGAGTTAAAAATGGTCAGACTTGACGAGCCAGAAACAACTCCTCATTTGACTCTATCCGGAGATAATGAGGCAATAAGGCACTTTGAGCAGGCAGTCCTGAGCGGCAAGCACTGGTATCTCGCCCTGCTTGAGGCTATCGGGCTGTGGGAGACCACGGAGGAAAACTATGACGGGCGTACCTATCGCTACCTTATTGCCGGTGAAGCCTTCGACTGGCTGCTCCTGGCAGAACGCCTCTGCCAGACAGTTGATGCTTTGCTCCCTGACGGAGAAAAGATTGCCCTCCTTTTTCACGGCGAGCCGCCGCTAGATATGTCCCAGGATGAGTTCAAAGAGCTTATCGGCAGAGCCAAGTACCATCAATACCTGAACTACTTTTACGGCATTACCGTAGAGGAAACTCTAGTCCTGGCGGTGGAAGACGAGGTGCGCAAGGAAAGGCGGACTTCAGGCTTTTACAAAGAGACCGATACCGCAAATGAGGCTTACCGGCGAATCTACGGCGCCACCAAAAGTGCCCTGCTCAGGTGCTTCCGGCAGGACAGGCGCTATCCCCAGCTTAGCTCAATCAGTCTCACCGAGCTAAAAGAGTTCACCTACTGGCTGTTTAAGCAGCGAATAAAGCAATGTGACAAAGCAAAGGTAGCCAGTGATACCAGGAAAGCCCTTGACTGGTTGCAGAATAAAGGCTCACTCCAGCCGATTAGCTAAGCATCATTTCGGGCCAGAATTTACTAATGCCCTGCCTTCTAAAGATATCTGAGAGGAGTCGTTTAACAATGTCATTGCCAGGGACATATTCCCGAAGCAACCTCGCCTCCCTGTCATTGCGAGGAGCACATTCGCTTCGTTCACTCTGACGATAACCTGCTCCGAGCTTGTCGAGGCAAGTCGGAACGAGCTCAGTGTAAACTTAGCGACGAAGCAATCTCTAGAATATCTTATAGATTGCCACGCCTTCAGGCTGAACCTTCGTTCGACTGAGCGCTCAGTTCTGGTGACAGTTCTGGTGACATCACTGGAACCATCACTGGAACCACGACGAAGTCTGGCTGAAGCCTTCGGCTCGCAATGACATGAGAATGTTATTAAACAATCCCGTATCTGAGAACCTCTTGCCTTAGCCTTTCAATCTTCTCAACCAGAGCCTGATGCTTCTGCCGCTCCTTCTCAACTATCGGGGCAGGTGCCTTGTTCAGGAAATTTTCATCCTTGAGCCTGGCGTCAAGGCGAGCCGCTTCAGCCTGGCTCTGCTCTATCTCTTTCTCCAGTCGTTTCTTCTCCGCTGCCGTATCAACCATGCTCTCCATAGGGATAACTACCTCGGTCTCCTTCAGAATCGAGACCAGGCTATTTTCACCCGCCTGCCCTTCCCTTCTGGCATCCATGATGGTAACCGGCTTTGCCCTTGCCAGAGTGGAGATAGCTTGAGAATAGGAAGCAATAGCCGCGGTTAGCTCACAGCCATAGATTTGAGCCTCAATCCAGCGGCCGCTCTCCACCTTATACTGGGAACGGGTATTACGGATGGAGCGGACTATCTCTATGACGGATGCCATCACCCGCTCTGCCTCGATATCAATGGTTCCAGTCTCAAACTGAGGATACGGAGCTACCATTATGGATTCACTCGCCTGCCAGTTGGGGGGAAGGCGATGTTTCAGATGCTGCCACAGCTCTTCAGTAAGGAAGGGCATATAAGGATGGAGCAGGCGAAGCGAAGTCTCCAGAACATGAACCAGGACCGGGAGCGGTGAAGGTGCTCCCCCGGCGGAGCTCAGGCGAATCTTGGCAAGCTCGATGTACCAGTCGCAGAACTCACCCCAGAGGAACTCATAAAGCTGCCTCTGGGCTTCGCCAAACTGGAAATCTTCCATCAGGCTGGCTACGCTCGATATAGTCCGGTTAAGGCGACTTAAAATCCAGCGGTCTTCTACCGGCAATGAATCCCGCTTTATTTCCCCTGAAACAAGTTCAGGGCTCTTGTCACTATCGATACTTCTTACAACAAAGCGGGTGGCATTCCACAGCTTGTTGGCAAAGTTGCGGCTGGATTCCAGCTTAGCCTGGGTCAGTTTGCTGTCATTCCCTGCTGAGGTGCCGGTAACAATAGCAAAGCGCAGGGCATCAGTGCCGTACTGCTCCAGGGTATCGAGGGGATTCAGCACGTTGCCCCTGACCTTGCTCATTTTCTCCCCCTTCTCATCCCGTATCAGCCCGTGCAGATAGACGGTCTGGAAAGGAATGTCACCGGTATCCTCGAGCCCCATCATAATCATCCTGGCTACCCAGAAAAAGATGATGTCATAAGCAGTCTCCATGACCGTGGTAGGATAGAAGTAACGCAGGTCCTCGGTATCATCGGGCCAGCCGAGGGTGGAGTGGGGCCAGAGTGCCGAACTGAACCAGGTATCGAGCACATCAGGGTCCTGCTCTATCTTGCCCGAACCGCAGTGTTGACAGGCAGTAACATCTTCAGCGCTAACCGTCAGCTCAGCGCAGTCCTGGCAGTACCAGACCGGAATGCGGTGCCCCCACCATAGCTGGCGGCTGATACACCAGTCACGGATATTCTCCATCCAGTTGAGATAGACCTTGTTAAAACGGGAAGGAATGATATTGATGCGCCCATCCCGGACTGCCTTGATGGCCGGTTCAGCCAGAGGCTGAGTCTTGACGAACCACTGTTTGCTGGCTATCGGCTCGATAACCGTCTGGCAGCGCTGGCAGTGTCCCACCGAGTGGCTGTAGGGCTCAATCTTTTCCAGGAGCCCATCCTTTTCCAGGTCAGCCAGTATTTTTTCACGGCACTCAAAGCGGTCAAGGCCAGTATAAGGCCCCGCATTCTCATTCATGGTAGCATCCGGGTTCAGTATGTTTATCAGCTCCAGTCCGTGACGCTGAGCCACTTCGAAGTCCACCGGGTCGTGGGCGGGGGTGATTTTTACCGCCCCGGTACCAAAAGCAGGGTCAACAGCCTCGTCAGCGATAATCGGTATTTCCCGGTTAACCGCCGGCAGGATAACTTTCTTACCTATCATGCTCTTGAAGCGTTTGTCTTCAGGGTTGACAGCTACGGCGGTATCACCGAGTATGGTCTCGGGGCGGGTAGTGGCGACGGTAATAAATTTATCCCTGTCTTCCGCCAGGGGATAGCGGACATAGTACAGGTGTCCGGTTAAATCTTTATGGTCTGTCTCAAGGTCGGAGAGAGCGGTCATACAGCGGGGGCACCAGTTGATAATCCGTTCCCCCCTGTAGATTAAGCCCTTATCGTAGAGACGGACAAAAGCGGTCCGTACGGCCCGGCTCGGGCCCTCATCCAATGTATAGCGTTCCCGGCTCCAGTCGCAGGAAGCGCCCAGCCGCTGGTGCTGCCGGGCGATAATCTCGCGCCTGCTCTCCGCCCACTGCCTGATTCTCTCCCGGGTCTTTTCCCTGCCCAGTTTGTGCCTGTCCAGTCCTTCTCTGGCCAGCATTTGCTCCACCACCACCTGGGCGGCGATGCCGGCATGGTCAACTCCGGGCAGCCACAAGGTTGGCTCGCCCTTCATCCGGTGCCAGCGAACCATAATGTCTTCCAGAGTGGCGGTTAAGGCGTGACCGATGTGAAGCTCGCCGGTAACATTTGGGGGCGGCATGATGATAACAAAGGGCTTCTTTTTCGGGTCTACCTTTGGAGTAAAATACCCCTTCTCCATCCAGAACTGGTACCACTTCTGCTCCACATTGCCCGGCTCATAGGCTTTGGGCATTTCCTGTTCGGTATTCTGTGCTTGTGTCATGACTATCTCTTTCCAGTATTTTAATATGGTGAACATTCAA
>JAUYHA010000045.1 GCA_030690265.1 Dehalococcoidales bacterium
AAACTCTAAACATTTGGATTTTGAATTTGTTTAGTGTTTCGGCCTGCCCTGGTTCCACTGAGTCAGTTCTGGTGACATCACTGGAACCACCACGAAGTGAGCGAACTCGTTCCGACTTGCCTCGACTCGTTCCGATAAGTCTCAGAGTGAACAAGCTCGGAGCAGGTTATCGTCTTCAGACCGAGTTCAGACTTCAGGCCGAGCCTTCAGTCCGAGGACCGAGGTCAGAGTGAAGCCGAAGGGATTTCGTACTTAGTGCTTTCTTCCGGGAAGGGGACACAGGGGATAGGGTTGGATAAAATTACGGGGTTGGGTGGTTCTAATAATCTAAGTCCTGAACTTTGGAACTTGGTTTTTGGAATTTGGGATTTCGCGCCTGGTGCTTCTCTCTGAAAGAGGGTAAACTAAGTAGTTCTATGGGAACTGCAGAATCGAATGGTTCAGCGGAGCTTTCGGCTACACCGGGCTCATTTTTGAGTGAGGAGTGTACAAGGTTGACAACTTTCTTCTTTGCAGACAATTCTGGCAGTCCCGTCATTATAAACTACCAGCAACACCTCCACACCGCGTTTCTCGTGCATAGTACAGCATATGCCCCAAGTTGAAGCCACCTTTAATTCTTCGCCCACGGATATTCAGCTCCTTTCCAGACTGATATTGCTCTGATTCTGTCTGCTTAAGCTGTCTCAATTTTGCAGCTTAGAACTGTTTATCAGACACACCGTCTTCAGTCACGAATGTCCTGAAGGAACCAGTCAGTAGGTAGCTCGCGACCCAACCCCCGCTCCAGGGCCCGCTCATAGACTACGGCGCCAGCAACAGCGAACTGCATGCCATTACCAGCATTATTTTCAAAAAAGGTAATCTGCTCAGGACTATTGCGGCCAACAACCTGCCCCGAGACCAGTTTTTCGAGGGTAGGAATATTTTCACGCTTCCTGGAAGTCCCTTCTTCAACATATGCCTGTCTCAGTTCTTCCTCAGAACCCACTGCGCTCCGGGATGAATTCTGTTCCTGGTGTTTGACAACCAGGTCTACATAGCTAAAAAAATCTTGAGGCAAGGCGTAGTGGCTCCTTATTGCGGAGACATGGCATCCTGGCTCCAACCACTCGCCCTTCAAGACCGGCTCATTGGCGTTGGTGCACACGGCTACCAAATCTGAACCGGTGACTGCTGCCTTAGGTTCATCAACGGCTTCAGCCTCCAGTCCCAGGGTCCGGCTCATCTCTTCGGCGAAAGCCTTACGGTGTTCCGGGTTGGGACTATAAACTTTTAACTTCTTAAGAGGGAGAACGGCAGCGAAAGCTCTGGTATGGCTGTTTGCCTGGCCACCCGAACCCAGCATGCCGAGAGTTGCAGCATCAGGACGGCACATGTACTTGGCACCCACGGCGCTGGTAACTCCTACCCTAAGGTGCTGAATGAGGCCGTCATTCAGAATAGCCAGCAGTTCACCGTTCCGGGTGCTGAACAGCAGCACTAAGCCGCAAAATTTACCGGGCCTTGAGGCCCATTTCGTTTCGCGCAGTGTTCCGTGGGACATCTCCTGACCTTTAATATCCGATTTCATCCTGATGGCCAGCACCCCGCGTCGGCGGCTGGCCCCCTTAAAGCTATCGTGTATGTAGCTAACTCCCCCCTCAAGAGGCACTTGAATGCTTGTCCTGGTGGGACAGGGGACCGCCTCCCCCCGGGCCATATCCTGGTAAGCCTCTTCTATGACCTGAACGCAGGTCTTAATATCCAGAAGCTGAGCAACATCGTCATTATTAAGGAGAAGAGTCATAATATTTCACCTCCCAGCCACGAAGGCTGTTTTTCAGTCTCTAATGTCCTGTAGGAACCACTCGGTAGGTAACTCTCTGCCGATGCCTTTTTTCTTAGCCGCCTCATAGACCTTGCCGGCGACAGCGTGGAACTGGGCTCCCTGCAGATTGCCTCTTTCCGAGTAGGTGATATCCTGGGGAGAAGTTCGCCCTTTTTCTTTGCCGTTCAGAATATCTTTGAGGTAAATAAGCTTGCCTTCCCGACTGAGCTTATCCAGCCGCTCTTGATTGCCCTGGTGAGGTCTCAACTCTTTCCCGGCGAGTATCGGAGTCAAATAGGCTAGTGATTCGTCAGTAATTTCTTCTTGTCCCCTGGGTGGAGTGGCGTTGCCAAACCTCAGCCAGCGGTCAATTTTCCCGAAGCCTTCCTCGTCAAGCCCACCACCGACAGTTCGAAGGTGCATTCCTTTTTCCAGGTTTTTGCCAAGGATAAGCGGCACTCTCGCATCGGAGCAGTCAGCAAAGATATCGGCTCCTTTGCAAACATCTTCAGGACTATCAAGAGCTACTGTTTCAATGCCGAATTTCTCTTTCATTTCCCGGGCATAGGCTTCTCTGTGGGCTTTTGTCGGGCTGTAAATCTGGATTCTCTTGATACCTCTGACCTGTCGAAAGGCATCAATGTGGGAACGTGCCATACCCCCGGAGCCGAGCATACCAACTACCTCGGCATCTTCCTTAGCCATATATTTGACACCCAGACCCCCGTCAGCTCCCACCCGCATGTGCTGGAGAAAGCCATCGTTCATTAACGCCAGGGGTTCAGCATCATCAATTTTGAAAAGAAAGATTAGACCGCAGAAGGTACCAGGCTGGATACAGTACTTCTCTTCAGTACGTACGCCACTATACTCAGAAATATACCTGATATCATTTTTTATACGGATGGCGAAATAGCCACTGGCAGCGGAGCCCCCGTTCATATCGGCATAGATATAGGTCTTGTTAGGGTCCGGCGTTGGAATATGCAGCCCTATATTAGGACGACACACCGCTTCCCCTTTTATCATCTGAAGATAAGATTCCTCCAGAGCATCCATCGTCATTTTCATGGTCAGGACTTTTTTAACATCATCATTATTTAGAAAAAGCATCTTTCCCTTCTCTAGTGGCCCATCTCTTTCTTCATCTGCTGGTCTAGCCAGACATAAGTCCAGGCGTAACGCTGGAGATTACCGACAAAAAATTCACCGCTGAAATTCTTTATCCAGGGCCACCAAATGACCAAGTCAGGAGCATCAACCCCACCAATCATCCAGGCTTGCTCCAGGGCATATTTGCCAGCTTCTCTGGTCAGCAGGTTCATTTCGTCTTTATTACCAGCTGAGGAGGCTTCCTGTATCTTAACAAAAGTTTCGTTGATAAAGGGGTCGTCAACAAAAGACAGATTCGGATATCTTGCCCCAGACGTGTAGGCTAGCTGGTAGGCCATTTGGGGGTCCAAACCACTGGTAATCCCGAACAGAGCATCGTAGTCATAAGAAGTGTGAATAACCTCGGCGGCAGTGCTCTCCATAGGCTTTAGCTCCAGGTCAACGCCTACCATACTCCACATAGCCTTTATCACCGAGAAATAATCACTATCTTCCTCTTCTTCGCTATTGTACTGTATGGAGGTCTGAAAGCCCTGGGGGTATCCAGCTTCAGCCAGGAGTTGCTTGGCTTTCTCCGGGTTATAGGTGAAGTTCTCAATTACTGAGGCGGGAGTGTCCGCCGGCCATTCCCCGGTTGCTTCAGGTCCAAAGTAAGCGTCTGCGTACTCGACAATATAGGGAAATGGAAAAGTTACTATCTGACCGTGTCCCCCGAAAAGGTTGTCTCTTATCGAATTAAAATCGGTTGCCATAAAGAGCGCCCGACGTACCCGAATATCATTAAAGGGAGGCTTGCGAGTGTTAAAACTAATAGCCGGGCCGGCGCCGTCAAGTCCTTTTTCCTTGGACAGTAGCTCAGGCTTTTGTCGCAGCATTGCCTCAGCATCTTCCCAGGACAAACCTTCCTTATCGCTTCCGACGATGTCAATCTGAGCGGAGCGCAGGGCAGCGTACAGGGTTGACTTATCAGGTATAGTGAATATCTTGACTCCGCCCACGTAGGGTAGCTGGTCGCCCTTGCCCGGACCGATGGGGTTCATCATCCAGTAGTTAGGGTTGCGAATAAAAGTGTCTGAGCTGCTGGGGACATGGTCAGTAAGGATAAAAGGCCCGGTGCCAACACTAACCCTCCAGTCCATGTTCCGGTTAGTGCCAAATTCCTCCAGTATCTCTTTGGGCCAGATGAGCATATACGAACTGAACCGGTCCTTGGCTATAAGAAAACCCTCTACTGGTACTTCTATCCTGACAACCCACGGTTCAGGGGAGGTAATTAGAGCGTCTCTCAGCAAGGGCTCCCGGACATACCAGCGGCCCTTGGGGTCAGTTATCGCCCGGGTCAGGGTAGCGATGACATCGTCGACGGTCATTTCCCGCCCGCCGACCATTTCGCTTGCTTCATGGGCAGAGTCCGGATTAACTGCGAAGTGTACCCCTTGCCGAATAGTATAGGTAAGAATACCCTTATCTCCTTCAACTTTAAACTCCCAGTCCTCGGCAATGGCTCCGGTAACAAGCCCGAGGTCCACCCCGGCTACTTTCGCTTTAAAGCTGGTCAGGTCAGCGCCGTAGCCACCGGCGGTCCCCAAAGCCCAGTCACCTGTCAGAAGTGTGTCGTGGTCCAACTGAACAGCGGTCTGGCCACCGAGGCTGCTTTGCCTGTCATCCCAGGCATCCATGTCACTTGTAGCAGCAATCCTCAGTATCCCGCCATACTTTGGTTTCTCTACCTCCGGCTCCACCACCTTTGGTTCTTCTACCGCTGGTGTTTCTACCTTTGGCGTCTCAACCTTCGGCTCTTCTGTTACTGCCGGGGCACCACAGGCGGCTGCCACCATAGATAGCACCACCAAGCTACTGATGATTAACCAGGTAATTCTTTCCTTCATTGTCTGCCTCCTTCAATAGCAGTTAAATATGTTACGGGTTTTCCCCGAGAGTTTTTGGTCTTAACTCATCACCTCTTTTTGGTTATGATTACCCTACCATAAGGGCCCAAGACCGGACTCTGGTCAGGTCCGGTCTTGGGCAGGAGGAAAGGTGAAAAGGTTAATTACGCTACGGGCTGAAAAGGAAAGACCCACAGCGCCCTGGTTTCCCGCGATACCAACTGTTGATTGCTTAACTCTTACTTCCTCCCTCATCTCACAAAGAAAACGATTTCAGAATAATAAAACTTTACCTGGCTCACTTCATTCATACCAGGATATGTAAAACAGTAATCACAAAAGATTAAAAGTCAATAGTTTGGCGGATTTGCTTGCGAAGTCTCACAATTATTGCTATTGTATGAGCATTGGAGGACACAATATGATTGATTCGCTCGACTTGAAATTAATAGCCCTGCTTGAGAAAGATGCCAATCAGGCCAGTAATAAACTGGCGGAACAGCTTGCGGTGAGCTCGGCTACAGTTCGGCGCCGGATGAAAGAGCTTATTAAAAACGGGGTAATACGCATCATCGCCATCCCTGAGCCAAAGCAGATTGGCCATCCCCTGGTAACTGTGATAGCCTTTCAGTTAGAGCACGAAAAGCTAGATTTGTTTCTTAAGGCGTTTCGTAAAATGCAACATGTTAAAAGTCTTTATGTTACCAGTGGACGATTTGATGCCATAGCTATTATGTGGTTTTCTTCTACTGAGAAGCTTTTCAACTTTATGGAGAAGGATATAGCCGGGATAGAAGGGATAAAAGCCACCGAAACCTTTATCTGTTTACGGGTAGAGAAATATTTCTGATTTATCAGCAGATAAGGAGATAGCGTCCGGAAATTGATTTAGAAGTGTTTCCGAATGGAAGTTAGAGGCTCTCCCAGGGAGAAATCCCATCGGGAGAGCCTCTTTTTCCCCTGTTCAGCAAAAACGCTGCAGACACAAGCACACGACTCGAACAAATGGTGAAGCTGGTTGAAAGCGGCATTTTTATACCTTTAAGCGCGATGCCCGCCTTTGCGAGGAACATCACCTTTGTTTCACCGCTGACATATTTCACCGACCTCGCCCGGTACGCTATGGGAGCCGAAAACTACTTTCCCATCGGCATTGATTTTTCAGTCCTCATTATGTTTAAATAGTAGCCTGGATTGTCGCCGTAAAGCTTCATAACAGGACACTGCCCAGGAGAGTGTGAAAAATATTAAACCATCAGAAACTCTAAGAGAAGTCGCCCTGCTTTTTCTCAAACTCGGCACTTTCAGTTTGGGCGGCCCCGCGGTATACGTTGCCCTCATGCACAATGAGACAGTACACCGCCGCCGCTGGATAGATGAGCAGCGTTTCTTAGACCTGCTCGGGGCTACCAATCTTATCCCGGGACCTAATGCTACCGAAATGGCTATCCACCTGGGACTGCTCCGGGCGGGATGGCGGGGACTGATTGCCGGCGGCGCACTGTTCATTCTGCCTGCCTGGAATGGCGGCTACACTGCTTGTTGCCTGGGCGTACGTAACGTATGGTTCGATACCTGAAGTCGGATGGGTGCTCTACGGCGTCAAGCCTGTTGTAATCGGTATTGTCATTGAAGCGCTGTGGAACCTGGGCAGAAAAGGGATTAAAGGCCCGACCACAGCCACCGTAGGTATCGGGATTGTGGCTCTTTATCTGCTTGGATTTAATGAGATAGCACTTCTATTCGGCGGAGCAGCGGTGGTCTTGGTGGTCTATGGCGGGCGCCGCTTGCTGAAGCAAGGTTTGTTTGTCTTTGCCCCGATTCCGGCGCTGCTCCGGATACCGTTAACAACGTTTTATGCGGGTATCGTACCAGTCAGCCAGACGACTCTTTTCCTCAGCTTTCTTAAGATTGGCTCTGTCATTTTTGGCAGCGGCTATGTTCTCCTGGCCTTTCTCAGGTCTGAATTCGTGGGGAGACTCGGGTGGCTCACTAACCAGCAGGTGCTGGATGCCGTTATCGCCGGCCAGATTACGCCGGGCCCTGTATTCTCAAGCGCGACTTTCGTGGGATACCTGGTTGGTGGCTGGCCTTCAGCGCTGCTAGCAACACTAGGATGACGGTTTTGGTCATGATAAAGTTTCCTTCGTAGCCAAGAATATTAGGCTTCTGACCCATCAAAGAAGGAGCCTCCCGTTTTGGGAGGCTCTTTTGCCTATCGTTAATTTTAACACCTATCCCCCCAGGATTACCGACATAAACGCTATATTATCGCCTCCTCCCGGGGATGACCAAGAAACGGTAAAACAAACACCTGTCATACGGAGTATCCCTTCAAGTTGACGAAGAGGCGTCTCGGGTTTAGAATTAGCATTGACTAATGCTAAAATGAAGCGCTCGCTATTTATCGCTTCCCGGGCTACGGAGTAAAGAGATGAAAGACGAGATTCAACCCTCTCCTACTATAGAGGAGTACCTCGAAACCATTCTTAACTTACTTAGTGAAGGAAAGTCAGTCGTCGGAGCGCGTCTCGCTGAAAGACTGCAGGTGTCTCCGCCAACCGTTACTGTGACCATTCAGCGCATGGCTCGTCATGGGCTGCTTACTATCACTAAGCATAAGGAAATCACCCTCACCGAGCAGGGAATGAAGGATGCCATTAGCATTGTGAAGCGTCATCGCCTGGCTGAAAGACTGCTAACCGACATACTCAAAGTACCCTGGTCTGAAGTTCACCAGGAAGCATGCCGTCTGGAGCATGGCATATCAGATGGCGTAATGAACAGGTTATATCAGGTGTTGGGAGAACCCAAGACATGCCCCCATGGCAATCCGATTCCCGTGGATGACGTCCCACCTCCGCTTCGGGGCACGCCTCTCGACACGATAGCCACAGGCCAAAAAGTGATTGTGGAACGCATTTCCGAAGAGGCAAACCGGCAGGAGGAGCTGATGCAATATCTGGACCAGGCCGGTATCAAGCCGGGGGCGACGATTGATGTTAAAGAAACGGCTCTTTATGCCGGCACCATCCAGATAACTATCAACAACAATGATTTTTCTCTGGGTACCAAGGCCGCAGCCATGGTATGGGTAGTACCAGAATCCAGCTCCCAGAGCTGATACCATCCCGTATCTTTTCTTAAATAACCTCCAGATTTTCATTTTTCCAAATCGTAGAAATTGGGGCTTGACAATCTTTTACGAGTTAGTCTATACTAACAATAGACATTAGCAACTACTTACTCTTCGCGATTGTTTTATTTTTTGCCTTGTTTGTTGCAAGTGATAAGCATAAGCATATAGCCCGAAAGAAAGGGAAGTCTATGGACCTTGTTTTCATAGCTGTTCCTCTGGTCGCTGTAGTGATATGGATAGGAGGCATCAGTTTTGCCACCGGTGAAAAATGTGGAGACTGAAAACTTATCTAATAATCGCGGGAAGAGGAGCACCCGACAAAGGGAAATCGTCTTGTCCGTGCTTCGTCAGTGCGATCACCATATAGACGCATATCAAATATATCTGAGGGCAAGGGAAAAGGTCAGCCGGCTTAGCCTGTCTACCGTTTACCGGGCGCTGGCGCCCAATCCGGAAGTGCTGCTGCTCGACGAACCATTCTCCAACCTGGATGCCGATTTGCGGATACGGATAAGAAACGAAGTCAAAGGGATACTGGCCTGCGCCGGGGCGACCGTTATCTTCGTTACTCACGACCAGCAGGAGGCGATGTTTATGGGAGACCGGGTCGGTGTTATGAACCGGGGCAAACTGGAGCAGCTCGACACACCGGAGGCTATTTTCCATGCTCCGGCTACCCCGTTTGTCGCCCAGTTTATCGGCACTGCCGATTTCCTGGATGGGAAGATTGAGGACGGGACTGTCGCAACCGAGATTGGAAAACCGCCGGTATACGGTAAGTTTTCCCAAGGCTCAGACGTAAGGGCGATGATACGTCCCGATTTCCTAGATATCAAACCGGCGCACGACGGAGTTGGAGAAATCGTCGACCGTGTTTTCCAGGGGATGCATTACCTGTACCGGGTTCGATTGCCATCCGGAGCTACGGTTCGCAGCCTGCAACACCATACTAAAAACTATCCGGCAGGCACGAAGGTCTCGCTCCATGTAAATTCCGGCCACAAAGTGACCTGCTTCAGCAAATCCTATGAAATGACGAATGAGGAGCGGCTCGTATGACAAAGCCAAAAGCAATCAATCGGAACCTTATTTTAATGGTATTACTGTCGCTGGCAGCAATATTTCTGGCTGCATGTGTCGCCACACCCCAGGGCAACGGCTCAAGCTGGGACAAGCCTGTGGCTGAAATGGAGGATACTCTTAACCGTGCGGTGGCCGCCTATGAAAAGGGAGATACAGTGACAGCCCGGCAACTGGCCAAGGACGCCTATTTCGATGTCTTTGAGAGCAGCGGATTGGAAACGGCTATTCGCCTCAGTATCTCGTCACGACGGGCGTTCGAAGTCGAATATGGATTTACCGAGGTGAACCAGCTGATACGTAAGGAGGCTAGCGCTGCCGAAGTCAAACAGGCGGTAACTGAGCTCATGGTGATGATACGCGAGGATGCCAGCCGTCTTGGTGGCAGCGCTGGAGAAGGGGGCGGTAGCGGTTTCCTGGCGTCTTTTCTTATCATCGTTCGGGAGGGCTTTGAGGCTATCCTCATCATGGGTGCCATCATCGCCTACCTGGTCAAGTCCGGCAACGGGGACAAGGTACGCACCATTTACCAGAGCGCCATCGCCGCTATCGTGGCCAGTATCGCTACCGCCGTAGCGGTCAAGTACCTGTTTAACATCAGCGGTGCCAGCCAGGAGCTTCTGGAGGGAGCTACAATGCTCCTGGCCATGGTAGTGCTGTTCTCGGTCAGCTTCTGGCTGCTGGGTAAGGTGCAGGCGCAGAGGTGGCAGCAATACATTCAAAGTAAGGTGCAGAGGTCTCTCACCACCGGCAGCACACTGGCACTGGGGTCGGCAGCTTTTCTGGCTGTGTACCGTGAGGGCGCGGAAACGGTGCTCTTCTACCAAGCTCTGGCCGGGTCCGCGGGCGGTAATGTTGCCGGTATCTGGCTGGGTTTTGCCGCCGGGGCGTTGGTGCTGGTGGCTATTTTCATAGCCATACGCTGGGGCAGTCTCAAGATACCCATCAAGCCTTTCTTCATCGGCACCGGGGTCTTTCTCTATTACATGGCTTTTCTATTTGCTGGAGAAGGAATGAGGGAGCTACAGGCAGCGGGAAGCCTGGGCACTACGCTGATACCCGGTATGCCCTCAATAGGGATACTCGGGGTTTACCCTACCTGGGAGGGTATCATACTTCAAGGTGCACTGCTGCTGACTGCCGCAGGTGGTCTGGCGTACCAGTTCCTCTTTAAGGCTCGCCTGGCTGGTGAAACTGGTAAGGGGGACGCCATGTGATTCGGATTATATTGATTGAATGTGCTCAAATTTAGCGAAAGGAGAAAAACAATGAGATTGAGCAAGACTGTTTTATTCGGGACTGTGTTAGCAATATCGGCCATTGTCCTGACTCTGGGGGCCTGTGCCGGTGACCAGGGACGCCCTGCCTCACGTCCTGCCACTGAAGAGCCGGCAGGTGGTGGCCAGGCAGCCGGCTTCACCGAGTACCCTATCGGCGACGAGGTCCAGATGGTAAACATGAATATTTCCGCCGTCTACTTCCAGCCGGTACAGATGGAGCCGTCAGAGAAGGCCGGACTGGGGCTGAACGAAGCCGACATCCATATAGAAGCCGATATCCACGCCCTGAAGGACAACCAAACTGGTTTCGGCTTTGGAGAGTGGGTTCCCTACCTCACCGTGAAGTACCAGGTCAAGAACCTGGACAGTGGTGAAGAGCAGGAAGGGACTTTCATGCCGATGAGCGCCAGCGACGGGCCTCACTACGGGGCAAACATTAAGATGATGGGGGCAGGCAAATACAAGCTCACCTTTATCATTGAGTCACCGGAGAAGCAGGGTTACCTGCTCCACGTGGATGAGGAAACCGGCGTTCCCGGACGCTTCTGGCGCCAGCCCATCGAGGTGAGCTGGGAGTTCAACTATTTACCCAGGAAGTTTTAAGGGGGATGGCACAAGCCAGACACTGAGTTCGGCTTGTGCCGTCAAGCCCTCGAAAAGGAGAAAACTAGCTTGCTAAAGCTGTTTGTATCCGTGCTGCAGAGCAGCCTGATGATTGCTTTTGTGGTGGCAGTGGTGCTGGCCTGGCTTGAAGCATTTGGTCCAAGACAACTCCTTCCATCGGTAAAGAGCGGGCTAATACTGGCCCTGGCAGCCAGCGCCGGTCTTACCTACGGAGTGGAAACGGGCCTCCAGCGAGAGCCGGTAGAAGGAGTCATCAGCCTGCTGGCAGTGCTGTCGGCAGTAGCTCTGGCCCTGAGCATTACCTGGAGTCTAAACCGTAATACCAACGCATACGAGGTCTCAGGTGGCGACGCGACCAGTCTTCTCAAGCGAATTCTGACAGTATTGGCCGTCGCTGCGCTGGTCCTGCCACTGGGACTGAATGTAGCACTGTCTGTATCAAAACTGTTCGCAGGAGGCACAGGACTGGTCAGCACCGAGCTGGTACTGAGGCTAGCGGTAGTTCTGCTAGCTCTAGCTGTATCATTAATGCTGGCAGTCATTCTGCGCCGGGTGGTACCTCAGGTCAGGAAAAGCTGGCTTAAGGTAATAGCGCTTGTCGTCTTGCTGATACTGGCGCTCCAAGAAAGTACGACCGCCCTGCAGATAGGGCTGGTAAGGGGAATTGTCCCGCCTGCCGACTGGCTTTTCCAACCGGCTGTGGTATTGATAAACAATTACTATTCATTTTACTACGGGCTCTTTGCTGCCGTCGGCATCATGATACTGCTCGTCTTCTGGGAACAGCGGCGCTACAAGGATAAATCAGAGGGCCTGAATCCTGCTCAGAACAGGAAGCTCAAAGCCAGCCGCCGTCGTATGGCAGCAATGACGACAGCCGCTGCGGTACTGCTCGGACTGGCAATTCTGGTCGATGGCGCCACTGCCATTTACGCCAGTCGCCCGCTACAGCTCTCACCGGCAACAGTGGTTACCGCTCAGAAAGGCACGGTTTCAATACAAGTGGACTCCTTGAGCGACGGACAGCTACATCGTTTTTCCTATGAGACAGCAGATGGTATCGTAATCCGCTTTCTGGCGGTTCATAAGGGGTCAGGGGTCTATGGCGTTGGCATGGATGCCTGCACATTCTGTGGGGCGGCCGGGTACCGCCAGGATGGGGAAAATGTTATCTGCAATCGCTGCCAGGCAGCCATTAACGCGGTTACCATCGGCTTTCCCGGAGGGTGTAACCCCATCCCCATTGATAGCCAGAAAAATGGCGATTCCCTGGTAATTCCGGTTGAAACGCTGGAATCAGTAAAAGGAGTTTTTGCCCGGTGAGGAGGTACTATCAGTGTTCCTGAGAATGGTTAAGCGCTCTTTCACCAGAGGCTGGAAAAAGAAAGCCCTGGCCGTAATTACGGTGGCTATTGGTACGGCACTGGTAGTGGCGATGCTGAATGTATCCCTGGATATCGGAGACAAGGTCGGTCGTGAGCTCAGGAGCTATGGAGCCAATATCATGGTGACCCCGGAGGTTGAGGCGATACCTTTAGAAGTAGCGGGAGTAAGTTTCAACCCGCTCGCCGGGCAGAGCTACCTGGCTGATAAGGACATCCCGAAACTGAAGATGATATTCTGGCGCAATAACATCGTTGACTTTGCTCCCTACCTCAAGACCAATGCCGAAGCCGAGGGAGGCCGGGTAACGGTAATTGGAACCTGGTTTGACCAGCACCTGGTAATCCCCACCGGCGAAACTATCGTTACCGGAGTGAAAAAGCTGAAGTCCTGGTGGCAGGTAGAAGGTGCCTGGCCTGATGACGAAGCGACCGATAGCAGCGCTCTGGTCGGTAAGGATATTGCGAGGAGGTTTTCCCTGAAACCTGGTGACGACCTAGGGCTGGTATTTCCTGGTAAAGGCAACCACAACCATACCCTAAAAGTAAGCGGGATTATCTCCGGTGGAGGTGCAGAAGACAGCCAGGTGTTCGTTCCTTTATCCTGGCTACAGGAAGTAACCGGGCAGGTAGGAAAGGTATCACAGGTTGAAGTTAGCGCCCTCACCATGCCCAAGAATGCTCTCGCCCTTAAAGCTGAAGCGTATGGCCCCGACTCCCTCAGCAGCGAGGAATTTGAGACCTGGTATTGTTCGCCGTATGTCGATTCGGTGGCTTACCAGATAGAAGAGGCCATTCCCGGGGCGCGAGCCAGGGCCATCAGGCAGATAGCGGAAACCGAGGGGACTATCCTTGGAAAGGTGCAGTTGCTCATGGCTTTCCTGGCTCTGGCGGCAGTAACAGGCTCTGCCCTCGGCATCTCCAGCCTTATGAGCGCCTTTGCCCTTGAGCGCAGCCGAGAGATAGGATTACTCAAGGCTCTTGGAGCCTATAATTTGAGCATTACCTGGCTGTTTATGTCTGAAGCGATTATCATCGGTATTGTGGGTGGCGGGCTTGGCTACGCTGGCGGCGTTGCCCTGGCCCGGTTCATTGCGGAGAGTGTCTTTGACGCCGGCCTGGAAATGAAAATTCTGGTCGTCCCAATTGCGTTTATGGTATCGGTAGGGCTGGCTCTCCTGGGCAGCTTATCTGCCGCCCGGGTAGTGACAAAACTTCGACCATCTCAGATACTGGTGGGGAGGTAATTTATGGCTGGTAAACGCTGGATGCTGGTGCGCATGATAGTCGCCTCCCTAGTCAGACGGAAGTCTCGTGTCGCCATCGCTTTTGCTGCCATCGTCATCGGTGCCGCCATAAGCTCAGGGTTAGCCAGTGTCTACTACGACGTTGGCCAGAAGATGAGCCAGGAGTTGCGAGCCTATGGCGCTAATCTGGTGGTTGTTCCGGCATCACCTGAGCAGCAACCCTACGTGAAGCTAAGCGATATATCCAGCATTGCCAGCAGTATAACTGATGGTAAGCTGGTAGGCTATGTGCCCTATCTATACGGAGTAGCCTCATTGCAGTCGCAGGATGTAGTAATTGCTGGCACTCATTTTGACCGGATGCTGAAGGTCTTCCCGTCCTGGAAGATAAATGGTGTGAGTACAGTCAATGACAAGAAAGGCTCGGCAATAGTGGGTGAAGTGGTTGCTACAAGTCTGGGGATTGCCCCTGGCAGCCGGATAGAGCTTTATAGCACGACCACTTCGAAGACCGTGGAACTTCAGGTAGAGGGCGTCCTGAGCACGGGGAGTAGCGAGGACAACCATGTCTTCATCGACCTTGATGCTGCCGGTGAGTTGCTGAATAAACCCGGTGTGGTAAGCGTTGCCTACTTCAGCGTTTTGGGTAACTTGCAGGAATTGGATTTATTTAGCAATAGTATCCAGCAGGAGTTTGATGGGGTATCAGCCAAGCCCATTAAGCAAGTGTCCCAGTCTGAGGGAGGGGTACTGGAAAAGATAAAGTCACTGGTATTCCTGGCGGTGGCGGTGATACTGCTGCTTACCATGCTCTGTGTTGGCATAACTATGTTGAATACGGCGATGGAGCGGCGCCGAGAAATCGGTCTGAGGAAGGCACTGGGGGCACAGAGCCGGGATATCATGTTCGAGTTTCTGGCGGAAGGGGTTTTCCTCGGATTTGCCGGTGGTGTTGTGGGATGGGCTCTGGGGCTGCTTTTTGCCCAGGCGGTGGGCCAGAGTGTGTTTCAATCTCCGGTGTCGTTTCGTCCTGAGATTTTACCCTTTGCCGTGGTGCTCACCGTTACCCTGGTGGCACTGGCTTCTTTCATTCCAGCCAGAGCCGCCGCCTCGGTGCAGCCGGCTACGACATTGAGAGGAGAATAAGTTGGGCTTAACTCGCAAGAAAGGAGAACGACTAAATGCTACTTGAATTAGAAATGGTTTCCAAGACCTACGGGAATGTGCGGGCTCTGGAGGATATTAACTTCACTGTTAATTCAGGCGAGTGGGTCTCCATCATGGGGCCATCTGGTTCCGGCAAGACTACCTTGCTCAACATCATCGGTTGCCTGGACAAGCCTACCTACGGCATCATCAGGCTGGACGGAGACGACCTGTCATCACTTGATGCGAAGCAACTGACTGAGGTACGGCGGGACAAAATCGGTCTTATTTTCCAGCAGTTTCACCTTATCCCGCATCTTACCGCTTTGGAGAACATCATGGTAGCGCAGTACTATCACAGTATGCCGGATGAAAAGGAGGCTTTGGCATCCCTCGTCAGGGTAGGGCTGGTGGACAGAGCCCGACATTTCCCCAGCCAGCTTTCCGGCGGTGAACAGCAGCGAGTCTGTGTTGCCAGGGCTTTGATAAACTATCCAAAATTAATCCTCGCTGACGAACCTACGGGCAACCTGGATGAGGCCAATGAGAAGATTGTCACACAGCTTATCCAGGAATTACACCAGGAAGGACATACGATTGTGATGGTAACCCATGATGATGCTATGGGGCAGCTTGGCGACCGTGAAATACGTTTGCAGCACGGTAGTCTGGTGTCCAACAATGTTAAACAAGCTTCAATTTGAGTCTTCACGCAGTTTCCGGGCCACAGTGTATCAGGCATATATGAGGCAAAATTGCTAAGGTCACAAGTACTCAGAATGTTGAACGCGGAGAAGTACCTAAAGACTGTGTCTAACGTGATTTATGTCCTTGTATGGGGAAAAGACGTTTGGGGATGAGCCATAGATAGACGAGCATCCCTGAAAGCTCGATGAGACTTTGGAGGACAATAACCGCCACAGCTGCCTCCCATCCGGCAGGCAGAGCCAGTGCCAGAGGAAGTATTACAAAGGAATTGCGGGTACCCATATTAAAGGCCAGGGTACGCCCGGCTTCCGGTTCCAGTCCGAAAAACAGAGCTATCAACCGTGATAGTGTGGCCGCAATGATAAGGTAAAGCGTAAAAACCAGGGCAGGCCAGCTAAGCGATGTGAACACGTGACCTGCCGCATTCACCTGCGAGGCTACTATGATAAACAAGACCAGAGCCAGCAAAGGAATGGGGAGCCAGGCCGTTATTCTCAACCACCCGGTAGCAATGGATTGGTGGCTTGCCAGGTAGCGGGTAAGAGTTGCCAGGATGAAAGGCACAAAAATAATCCAGGTGAGTACTTGCAGGAACGGGCTTACAGTTACCACCTGGATAAAGTCTTTTCCCATGAAAACCCACAGGTACACAGGCAAAAGAACGAATTGAATCAGAAGTTGTATCGGCACTATGGCCACAGCCAGCCAGGTAGCGCCTTTCCCTAAATAGGTGAAAGTGACGAACCAGTCGGTGCAGGGCACAAGGAGTACCATAAAGACGCCTAGCCTGATGGCCGGGTCTGCTGGCAAAAGCCAGGTCAGAGCCCAGACGATAAGGGGTACTAAGGCAAAGTTGGTGAACAGAGAGGCAGCGAAAAATCGCCGGTGACGGAACGCTTGCTTCAAGTTACCGAACGAGACATGGCAGAATGTGGTGTAAAGAAGAATAGCCAGCACAGGCCAAACCAGGAAGTCCAATTGTCCAGCCACGGCCGGCCACAAAATCCCCGCCATTCCACCGGTCAAGACTACTGCTAAATATATGACTATCTGGTATCGTTCCAGCGATTCTCTCATATTTATTTCATGCTAGCATGATGACATGAGGGAGACAAACAAAGACACATCAGACGAACGTCTTCTTGGCTGACTGAGGATAACTTTCTAGTATTTTGCCGGGTGAATCTCATCAAACAAAGTCAGACTGCTGAAATAGTCATTTTGAACCCCCTAAATCCCCCAGTCTTGGGGGATTTTATGTCTGGGGGACACCCCCAGACCCCCGAAAGGAGCCTGTCAAAGCCGATTAGTGCCAAATTAGTGCCATTTACGAAAAAGCACTACTCTAAATTTATGGAGTAAGGCTTTTTTAGCTTCAAAAAGTGGAGCGGGAGACGGGACTCGAACCCGCGACAACCTGCTTGGAAGGCAGGAACTCTGCCAACTGAGTTACTCCCGCTTGAGTTAGCTTACAGGGAAATTCTAAATCAAAGTGAGCGGGAAAACAACTTTTTTGACACGCACCTGAAAATTAGCAGGTATTCAAAGCCATATTATTCACAAATCTAGATTATCTTTTCACGAAGCGGGATATACCCCCTTCCCATTGCTCTCATCTACCAACAGAGAAATTATAGCTACGCTTAAATCTAGGTTATGCTATAATGCCCCATATACAATTCCTAAATAATAGCCCTAGGGAGGAAACCAAATGGGAACCGCAGCTTTGACTCTTGGCATTGTCGGAATGTTTACATGGTTTATACCGTTTATAGGTTTCGCCATCAATACAGCCGGTATTATCCTCGGTTTAATAGAACGGTTGGCACGAAAAAAGCAGAATGGTAGAGCGATTGCAGGTATTATACTCTGCATTCTGGGTATTGCATTAGGGATAGGCGCTCTAGTTGGTCTAGTAACTGCAGGATTAATTATTGATGATTGGTTAAGGCAACCATATCTGAGTTACTAAATTTTTAAAACTCTGGTTATCCGCTGATTAATATCGCATATCCACTAAAAATAAGATGGGTGGGCTTTGCGAGGCTCAGGAATAGTCAGGATTAAGGATTTTCTGCCAGTACTTGCTGTCCGTACTGCCGCACAAGGTTTTGGACAATCTCTTCTTCTGACTGACCTCTTGATAATCCCTTTTTAACTATGCCGGTAAGTTTAGTGGCGGTTTCACAATTGCATTCGCTTAAGAGTTCATCGCAGTTGCCACAAACACAATTAAGTTTGCTGGTAACACTCAATATTTCACTTGCCGAGACTGGATTTGAGACGGAGCAGGCAGCAAACAAGAGCACTAAAATGATTAAGGCTAATGTAAAAACTTTGCGCCTTGAATTATTGATAATTTTCATCCCTCTCCCCTCACATTTTATACTTGATGTATGGTCGGGGTGAGAGGACTTGAACCTCCGACCTCAGCGTCCCAAACGCTGCGCGCTAGCCATCTGCGCTACACCCCGCCTGAGTAAAGACAAGAGCCGCCTTTGTAGTCCGGCACCTTTGTCTAAACGCCCCTGGCGGGACTCGAACCCACGCACCCAGCTCCGGAGGCTGGTGCTCTATCCACCTGAGCTACAGGGGCAAATAGTCCACCACTACACCCACTACTATAACTATAATACCCTAGAATGGGCAGCGGAGCAAAAAATCGCTTATGACTTTACCCCTGGTGCTCTCACCTGTAGAACCGATGTGTGGCCAGCTTGCAGAATCTTATGGGCAACGTTACCCAAAGTCCATCGCCCGGCACCAGAGTGCTCATGAGTTGAGATAGCAACCAGGCAGATGTTCGCTTCATCAGCGAAGTCAATAATCTCCTGGGCGGCGTTGCCGGTCTTCACCTCGGACTTCAGGGTAACTTTTGTATCCGCCAGCTCTTTCCCGGCTTGCTCAAGGTATTGCCTTGCCTCCGCTATCGTCCTTTCCACCTCATCCTCGGGGAAGAGGATATAATCCAGTCCACCGACGGTATGAACATGCTGGCCGGGGGCTACTACCTGAAGGAGAACAACCTCTGATTCCAGCTTCCTGGTGATTTCCTTAATATAGGGCAGTGGTGCTTCACCATCATCAGAGCCGTCCAGCGGAACAAGAATCCTGCTGAATAGTTTACCTGCATCTGCCTGAGGACAGCCAGCCCTGGCAAGCAATACCGACTTATCCGTTCTCTGGATTACTTTCATTGCGGTGCCACCCATTGCCCAGGGCATTATGCCGGAGCGCCCATGTGATACCATAATAATGAGACTGATGTCATTCTTATCAGCGTAGTCAATAATTTCATCAGCAGCCTCACCATCCAGAACTACCGCCTTCACCTTTGCCGCAAGGCCCGCTTCTCTGCCTGGATAAGCTCTAATATGAATCCTCACCTGAGCGGCTATTTTCTCAATATAGAGCTGGTGCATATGGCGATACTTGCTCTCTTCGGGCTCACAGACATATACCAGCTCCACATCGGAATTGAAAGCCCCGGCCAGCTCCTCCGCGTAAGGAAGAGCCAGCTCGCTTAACTCCGAGCCATCCAACGGAACAAGAATTTTATCCAACATTTTCTACCCCCACTTAAGCATATCGTACAATTAAGTAGACCCAGCACATGGCAACTACAGCAATCATGGGCAGGAAGGCATACTTGAGGTATCTACCCCAGCTAATGGGATAGCCTTCTTTTTCGGCAATCGCCGTACCCACCACATTGGCAGAAGCACCGATTGGAGTGGCATTACCGCCAATATCGGTACCCAGAGCCAGAGTCCAGGCTAAGGTCGGCAAACTCAAGCCATGCGTCAGGGAAAGCTCTTTGATGACCGGAATCATAGTAGCGGCAAAGGGGATATTGTCTACTATTGCCGAAGCGAAAGCGGAAAGCCACAGGATAATGGGTATCACCAGGACAATACTACCACCTGACACCTCACCGATATAGTCAGCTATCATCTTGAGCACCCCGGTTTCCTCCAGCCCGCCCACACTGATAAACAAGCCGATAAAGAAAAGCAAGGTCCGCCAGTCTATCCTCTGGATAATGTGGAGTGCCCTTTTTGTTGAGGCAACCAGTGCCATAAGGGCGGCAATAACGCCGATGAGAGCCATCGAGAGCCCGGTTTCAGCATGGGTAACTATCAAAACTACCACCACAAAAAAGATAGCGGTATTGAGCATGAAAAGGGGACGGTTAACGATTGCCTCGCTTGGCTGGGGGTAGTGGTTCGGTAGTGAACCGTCACTGTCCTGCTGAGGCTGGGACAGGATTTTACGAAAGATAAACCAGAAATAAGCCAGGGTAACAATCATCCCAATCCAGGCAATAATTCCGGTATTGACAGCAAAATCGGTAAAAGTGTAGCCCAGTGCCGTGCCGATGATGATATTGGGCGGGTCGCCGCTCATAGTGGCGCTACCTCCTACATTGGCGGCAAAAATCTCGGCAACTATTACCGGCACCGGGTCAAATTTGAGCAGGCGAGCCAGCTCAATAGTCACCGTAGACAGAAAAAGCAGTACGGTGATGCTGTCAATGAACATTGAGAGGAAGCCGGAAAGGAGCATAAAGGTAACTAAAATCAAAACGGCTTTGTAGTTCACCAGCCTGGCTATAAAGAGGCATACCCAGCGGAAGAAACCGGCTTCAGCCATACCTTCTACCATAATCATCATGCCGCCGATGAAGATGATGGTCTGCCAGTTCACCCCGCGAGATTCAATATGTTCTGCTCCTGGCACCCAGAACTTAAATTCACCAAGCTGCCCGAGGTTAAGCACAGAAACAACAGCCTCCGTGCTCTTCATTACGCCAAGGAAGACAATTACTATGACGAGGGCAGCCCCGATAAGGGCAGGAATATAACGGTGAATCTTGCCACTGACGATGGCAATAAACATTACGGCAAAGATGACCATAGCCAGAATCTGGCTTAGCTCCAGCATCTATTTAGAAGACCTTTCCATATTTTACCTCAATTATCAATCAGCAGCCATTTGAAGCAAAAACCGGAGTCAGTATAGCACAGTTTAGCCGCATAAAGTATCACTTACCTTCCCACTAGAGCGACTCCAGCTAAACAACCCGGTTTTGCTGGTTAAGAGCCGGCACCCGGAACCGAACTGACTATTATTACTTTCTCTCGACAGCCAGAAATAAGGTGCCGGTAACCGGATAGATAACCTCGAGAAAAATACTCGCTTTGGTTTGTTCATCCCCGGCTGGATTGCGGAAGGTCAGTGTGTAGGTATTTCCCTGCCCCCGGCTGGTAACGAAGGCAAAACGGTCGGAGGTCACATTGGACGACAGTGCCTCCCCATCTTTAGCTCTGGACTCATAAATCAGCGAATTGCCAGCTATCTGAAAGTTGACAGCATCACCCTTTTCCAGGAAAAAGTAGCCATCTACTTTATCCCCGTCAGCCAGCCTCAACAGGACCAGTGATTCTTCACCGGCTTCCAGCTCAACCAGCAACTGGTCCATCTGCCATTCTCCGGCAAGCTCTGCTCCCCTGACACCAGTCGGGGATTTTGGGGAGAATGTTTGGCACCCTGAGCTAAACAGCAGCAGGAGCGGCAAAAGCATGAGAAGAATACTCTTCAGACTATTTCTTATCATAAGTTTCTCAGAAGATAATGGTATCATTAAAAGGGAGCAGATTCAACTGCTGGAATGGACAACTTGCCAAAGCACTCCAAATACAATAGAATATTTACCATAAACTGGTAAGATACGGTAATTTATTTTAATATTAGAAGTGATACTGGTATAATCTCCCACGGAGGTGGTTTATTTGAAGATACTTTTAGTTTACCCGCAGTATCCAGAAACTTTCTGGAGCTTCAGCCACGCCCTAAGATTTATTTCTAAAAAGGCGGCTTTCCCTCCTTTAGGTCTGTTAACCGTTGCTGCCATGCTGCCCAATGAGTGGGAGAAAAAGCTGGTAGATATGAACATAATCCCCCTCAATAATGAAGACATAAAATGGGCTGATTACGTCTTTATCAGCGCCATGGTAGTACAGAGAAATTCAGTGAAGGAAGTCATCGCCGCCTGTAATAAGCTCGGCACCAAAATTGTTGCCGGGGGGCCCCTTTTCACTACCGGATATGATGAGTTTGAGGGTGTAGAACATTTCATCCTCGGTGAGGCTGAAATTACCCTTCCTTCCTTTTTAGCCGATTTGGCTAATGGCTGCCCTAAACCTCTCTATACTGCCGGTGAGCCACCGGATATAAGCCAGACTCCTCTACCTCTATGGCAACTAATCAATATCAAGCATTATTCCTCAATGAACCTTCAGTACTCCCGCGGCTGTCCTTACGATTGTGAGTTTTGCGATATTGTCCTGCTGAACGGGCACAAGCCCAGGACCAAGAGTAAAGACCAGATGCGGGCGGAACTGGAGGTACTATACCGTCAGGGATGGCGGGGAAGTGTCTTTATTGTGGACGATAACTTTATCGGCAACAAGAGAAAACTGAAAATGGAAACGCTGCCGGCGATGATTGAATGGTCGAAGGAGAGAAAATACCCCTTCACTTTTTACACCGAAGCATCGATAAACCTTTCCGACGATGAAGAGCTGATGCGATTGATGGCTGAGGCTGGATTCAGACAGGTATTTGTTGGCATTGAGACCCCCAGTGAGGAAAGTCTCGCAGAGTGTAATAAGCAGCAAAACCAAGGGCGGGATTTGGCGGCATCAGTCAAGAAACTGCAAAACCACGGTTTTGAGGTGCAGGGCGGTTTTATCGTCGGTTTTGATAGTGACCCGGCCTCTATCTTCAAAAGCCAGATTAACTTTATTCAAAAGACGGGCATCGTTACGGCGATGGTTGGTTTGCTTAATGCCCCTCGCGGCACCAGGCTCTACCATCGTTTGAAAAAAGAAAACCGGTTACTCAGAGACATCACCGGTGACAATACTGATTTTACCATCAACTTCGTTCCCAAGATGAAGTATGAAACCCTCATCAATGGCTACAAACATATTCTGGAGACAATCTATTCACCCAGCCAGTATTATGAGCGGGTCAAAACCTTTCTTAAAGAGTATAAACCGCTGAAAACAGGGCAGGCTAGAATTTCTCAGCTACGCTTTTACCATATTGAAGGATTTCTGAAATCTGTGTGGTTTCTGGGAATCAAAGAAAAAGGGAGAAGGTATTTCTGGAAACTGATAATTTCAACTCTTTTCAGACGTCCCCGCCTTTTCCCATTATCGATAACCCTCTCTGTTTTCGGCTTCCATTTTCGAAAAGTAGCTGAAAAATTCATAAAGCATTCCAGCCCCGAGCCAATTAATTAATTACTATGAATATTATCGAAAGGGAAAATAGTGAAAGAGGATATCAGCCGTTTTTTAACTTACTTCACCGTGGAGAAAGGCTTCTCAGAAAATACCCTGGCTGCTTACAGAAATGACCTTCTTCAGCTAGCCGATTTCATTGAAAAGGAGGCCGCTAAGCAAGGGGTAATCCCGTCCTGGAGCAACTTTAGCCGCCAGGATATGTTGCGCTACCTCTTAATTCTTAAAGAAAAAGACTACGCCAACACCACCCTTGCCCGTAAAGTAGCGGCTATCAAATCTTTCTTCAAGTTTATGGTGGCGGAGGGCAACCTGAAAAACAACCCGACACGAGACCTGGCTTCGCCCAAGGTGAGCAGGCTGCTACCCAAGCCCATTTCGCATGCAGAAGCGATGCAGTTGCTGGAGCTGCCAGCCAGGCTATCAACCCCGGAAGCCAAAAGGGATAGCGCCATGCTGTCATTATTATACGCCAGCGGTATGAGGGTGAGTGAGCTGATGTCTTTAAACCTGGGAGATGTAAATACCAGCAGTGGTTTCGTCCGCTGCCTGGGCAAGGGACGTAAGGAGCGCCTCATTCCCATTGCCCCGAGGGCATCTTTAGCTTTAGAAACATACCTGAATGAAGCTCGTGCTCACCTGGCACGCAACAAGGATGAGAAAGCTCTGTTCCTCAACCAGCGTGGTGATAGACTAACCAGGCAGGGCTTCTGGCAGATACTAAAAAGTTACGCTAAATCAGCCGGACTGAGCGAAAAAATTACCCCTCATACGCTGAGGCACAGTTTTGCCACTCATATGCTCACCGGCGGTGCTGACCTGAGGTCAGTTCAAGAATTGCTGGGCCACGCTAACATCTCAACTACCCAGATTTATACCCATCTCAGCGGTGAGCATGTTCGCCGCACCTATGAGAAATCACACCCCAGAGCCAAATAACCGGTAAAGGCAATGGCAGTTGGGGAGGATGATATTTGTGGTACCCTGTATGGACTTTGAAACCGCCAGAGCCAGGTTAATTGAGCACCTTAAAACCAGAATTAAAGATGAGCAGGTATTAGCGGTGATGGCTCGTATCCCCCGGGAGCGCTTCGTCCCGCCGGAGGAACAGCACCTGGCTTATGAAGATAGACCCCTGCCCATCGGCCTCAACCAGACAATTTCCCAGCCTTTTATTATTGCCCTGATGACCGAGGCACTGGAACTTACCGGTAAGGAAAAGGTGCTGGAAATCGGCACGGGCAGCGGCTACCAGTCCGCCATTCTTGCCGGGCTAGCCCGCCGGGTGATTAGCGTAGAGCGCCTGCCGGCCCTGGCGGAGCAAGCCCGGAAAACACTGGATAGTCTGGGCTACACCAATATAACAGTCCATCTCAGCAAAGAAGATACTCTGGGCTGGCCTGATGAGGCACCTTACGATGCTATAATAACCACCGCTGGTGCCCCCAGAGTGCCACCTGAGCTGCTAGCCCAGCTAGCCGACGGGGGACGGCTGGTGATTCCTGTTGGACCTCGTTACATACAAGAGCTCTATAAGATTAGCCGGCACGGGAAGATGACCACGCTGCAGAGTTTAGGTGGTTGCTCCTTCGTCTCTCTCATCGGCAAAGGTGCCTGGGAAGAAGACTTTTAAGCTTATTCACAATTCCTGGTATCCCGTTCCGGAAATAAGTTGAATAAATAACACAATTTCTTGTGCCATTCTGGCGAAGCTTGTCCCGTACTTGATACGGGAGCCAGAATCCAGGCGTCATTTTGTTCTGGATTCCAGCCAGAGTTTACCCCGTACTGGGATACGGGGCTGGAATGACGAATATAATAGTCCTGACTTATTCGACTTGTTTATCAGACGCAATACTAGTTTAAGGTTACGCCTGAATAACGGAGGAGGATAAATGGAAGTTTTTGAAGCCATTAAAACCAGAAGGAGTATTCGCCAGCACAAATCTGAGCCTATCGACGAAGAGACGCTAGAGAAGATTCTGGAGGCTGCCCGATGGGCGCCTTCATGGGCAAATACACAGTGCTGGCGCTTCATCGTGGTGCATGACAGCAATCTAAAAGCTCAGGTAGCTGACACCCTCTCCAGGAGAAAAAAGCCTGACGGCACGATTTCTGTTAATGTTGCCACCAAAGTTATTATGGAGGCACCGGTGCTGATTGTTGCTTGTGCTGAGCTGAACAGGTCAGGCTGTCGCAATGGTACGCCCACCACTGATAAGGGGGGATACTGGTATATGTTTGATACTGCTCTGGCTATACAGAACCTGTGTCTGGCAGCCCACGCGCTGGGGCTGGGAACGGTAATTATCGGCGACTTTGATGCTAAAAGAGTGGCTGAAATTCTGGGAGTGCCTGAAGGTTTCTCCGTGGTTACAATGACCCCATTGGGCTTCCCAGCGCACGAAGGCAAGCCGCCCCACAGAAAAGAGCTCCCCGAGATTGTATTTAATAATAGGTTCAGAGCTTAGACAGAAATGACAGAAACCGCGGGAAAGCAGTTAATTTAGATGAGCTTTAAACGATGGCTTTTTATTACTATTCTTTTATTCGGTACCGGTGTGGCACTAGGTCTGAGCAATCCTACCGCTATTCTCAGTCTTCTTTCTGAAGATATTGCGGCTATTGAAGGATTCGCCGATTCCCTGGCATCGCTTCCAAAGGTATACTTTTTTATCTTCATATTAATTAAAAACGTTTCGGCTTTAGTGATAAGCTTTGTCCTCAGCCCGATTTTCTGTCTGGCGCCGGTCATAGCATTAATTTCCAACGGTGTGCTTCTAGGCCTGGTATCAACTTTAGCAATTGAGGAAAAATCCGTCGGCTACCTGTTAGCCGGTATACTTCCCCACGGTGTTTTTGAACTCCCGGCTCTTATTGTCGGTGAAGCAGCCGCTCTCAACTTCGGCGCAGCGGTGCTCTCAGCCCTGTTTAAAAAGGAAAAGAGAAAACTGCTGCTGCCCAATCTCAGGCAGAATTTAAAGTATCTGGCGGTAGCCCTTATTTTACTGCTGCCGGCGGCTATCATTGAGACCTATATCACTCCCTTATTCCTGGATTAACAGACAGGTTTCTACCTGGGATTACTTGCCGTGTCTGCAAACTGCGGGTATAATAGTAGCGAATAGAGAGCAGGTGGAAAATGGAACAATTTGGAATGGAGAATATCAGGAACCTGGTTTTGTTGTCCCATAACGGAGCGGGTAAAACATCTCTGACCGAAGCTTCTTTATTTAGCTGCAAGGTTATTAACCGGTTAGGCAAAGTGGAAGATGGCACCACCACCTCAGACTATGACCCGATTGAAGCAAAACACCAGATAAGCATTAACCTGTCAGTCCTCCCCTGCCAGTGGCAGGGGACAAAGATTAACTTTCTTGATGCACCCGGTTATCCCGATTTTGTTGCTGAAGTCAAAGCCGGGATAAGAGTCAGTGAAGGAGCGGTAGTAGTGGTCTGTGCCGCCTCCGGTGTGGAAGTCGGCACGGAACAGGTCTGGGCATACAGCAATGAAGCCAATCTACCCCGCCTTATCTTTGTCAATAAGATGGACCGTGAGAATGCTGATTTCTACCGGACGGTGGAAGCTCTACAGGCAAAATTCGGAGCAAAATGCGTACCGGTGCAACTGCCTGTAGGTGCTCAAAATGATTTTCAGGGAGTTGTTGACCTGCTGACGATGAAAAGCTATACCGGTTCTGAAGCAAATGAAGGTGAAATACCGGCATCTTTACAAAGCCAGTTTGAGTCTTTCCGCGGAAAGCTGGTAGAAGCGGCGGCTGAAGCTGATGATAACCTGCTGGAAAAGTACCTGGGTGGAGAAGAACTCAGCCAGGAGGAACTCAGCAATGGCTTGCGCAAGGCGGTAACAAGTGGCAAGGTGGCGCCGGTGCTGGTTGGTTCAGGCCTGAAAAATATCGGGATTGGCTTGCTGCTGGATGCCATAAATCGTTATCTACCATCACCAAAAGAGCGGGAGATAGCTGTCACGGGAGATTCGGGAAAGCAAGAAGAGATTGAGCCAAGTAAAGATGCTCCCCTGGCCGCCCTGGTCTTCAAGACCACGGCTGACCCCTATGTCGGCAAACTCACTTATTTCCGGGTCTACAGAGGTGTTATTGGCAGCAACTCTCAGGTTTTAAATGCTAACCGGGGTGAGACGGAACGTATCGGCCAGCTATTTACCCTGAGAGGCAAGACCCAGGAATCGGTAGCCCAGGTACAGGCTGGAGACATCGGAGGAGTAGCCAAACTGGCCAGCACCGCTCCCGGAGACACGCTATGCAGCCAGGATAAAGCGATAAAAATTGCTCCCATCTCTTTCCCCAAGCCAATTTTCAGTCAGGCAGTGTATCCCAAGACCAAGACTGACCTGGATAAGATGAGTGCCGCTCTATCCAGATTAACTGAAGAGGACCCTACCCTTACTATTCACAGGGATAGTGATACCGCCGAAACCCTTCTTTCCGGGCTTGGCGAGACTCAACTTGCCGTTGCCGCTGAGAAAATGCAGCAGAAATTCGGCGTCGGCATTGATTTAATAACGCCAAAGATACCTTACAAGGAAACCATTACCGTATCGACCCAGGCTGAGTACAAGCACAAGAAACAGAGCGGAGGCCACGGACAATACGGCCATGTCTTTTTAGCGCTGGAGCCTTTACCCCGCGGCAGCGGCCGCGAGTTCGTTGATAAGGTGGTGGGCGGGCGCATACCCAGAAACTATATCCCGGCCGTAGAAAAAGGGGTTAATGAGGCAGTACAGGAAGGGATTTTAGCCCACTACCCGGTTACTGATATAAGAGCCACCGTTTATGATGGCAGCTTTCACCCGGTTGATTCTTCGGAAATATGTTTCAAAATTGCCGGGGCTGGGGCACTGAAGAAAGGGCTGTCTCAAGCCCAGGCTATTCTCCTGGAACCGATAATGAATATTACGGTAACTGTCCCTGAAGATTATACCGGTGATATTATCGCTGACCTCAATACCAAGCGAGCTCAGCTACAGGGTATGAACCCGGCAAACGGAATCAATATTATCCAGGCTCAGGTGCCGCTGGCTGAGATTCAGCGCTACGCTATAGACCTGAAGTCAATAACCCAGGGCAGGGGAAGCTTCACCGTGGGGTTCAGCCACTACCAGGAAACTCCCCCCGTCGTCACCCAGAAAATTATCGCTGAAAAGTAGGCTGAAAAGAGTTAATGTTTGACACCAATATGTGTCAATGAAAGGTAGAGATATGCCTCAAAAACCCCGTAAGAAAAAAAGCAGGGCCGGAAATAGAAGTCCGGTAAGAGACAAATCTTTAGCCGGCACAGAGAATGCTCAACCCGCTCAGCCAGCAACAATTCCATCTGAGCAGGGTGCTCAGCGCTCCCGGCCGTCATCTGTTCCGCCCAAGCAAGCGCCCATAGCAAAAACACCCCAGCCTGTCCGCCACCATGAGTATATTATCTCCGAAATCACGCGTACCGCTATTATCGGCGGAGTCTTAGTTTTGCTGCTTGTTGTCCTTTTCCTTTTCCTGCGCTAAGCTTCCCAGACTATCTCGCCCCCAATGATGGTCATCTCAACCCTGATATCTTTTATCCGCTCGGGCGGAGTCTCAGTCGGGTCATCGCTCAGTAGCACCAGGTCAGCCAGTTTACCCTGAGTGATAGAGCCTTTTATATTCTCTTCAAATGAAGCGTAGGCAGCATTTATAGTATACATAGCCAGTGCCTGAGCGGGTGAAATAGCTTCTTCGGGCAAAAGGAACTGCCCTGACTCAGCCTGCCTGGTGACCGCCGCATATATCCCCATTAACGGGCTATCAGGAACAACCGGGGAATCTGAGCTGCCGGCAACAACCAGACCGCTGTCTAAAAATGATTTAATACGGTATAGCCAGCGGAGCCGGTCAGCCGGCACCGTATCCAGATACCTTTCGCCGCCGTAATAGAGGAAGGGAGGCTGAATAGCTATTACCGGCTGAAGTTTCTTCAGCCGCTCAAGCAAATGGGGAGGGCACTCGGAGCAATGCTCAATACGCTGGCGCCGGCCGGCTTGAAGGAGCTGGTTCCGGGCGTATTCCAGGGCACTGATGGCAGCCTCTACCGTAGCCGACTGAACAGCATGGATAGCCACTTGAAAGCCAGCCCGGTGAGCCTCAAACACCTGCCGGTTTAACTCCGCCTGGTAAGGGTAGACCTCTCCGGCCGTCTCCACCGGGATTATTTTTACCCCACCAAGGCGCATCTGGTTATCACCGGAGCCGGAGACCAGCCCCGCCTCCTGGAACTGGCTCAGTGCTTCAATACCGGGCATCATAGACAGCCGGCTCTTCAGTTTATTATCATCCTTAAAACGGCGGAGCTTCTGCCACCGGCTCAGGTCATTAGTCACAGTGGCATCCTGTAGAGAGGTAATACCCTGAGAAAGATAGTGGCGGTTAGCCAGGGCTATACCGCTGTCTAACTCCGCTTCGGATAGAGGCGGCAGCACCTTCTCGCTGATATAGCCCAGCATTCCGAAGAGAAGGCCGTTTGGTTCCCCGCTAACCAGGTCTCGTTCGATTTGGCCTCCCGGCGGCTCTTCCGTTTCCCCGCTGATGCCAGCCAGTGAAAGCGCCAGGCTATTGAGCACGCAGGCATGCAGGGAGCGGTGAACCAGAACTACCGGATGGCGTGGTGCAACTTCATCTATATCCCAGCGGTTCGGATGGCGCTGCTCGGCGAGGTAAAACTCGTTATAGTCGGTGCCGGTAATCCACCGGCCGGCAGGGGTATTATCAGCTTTCCGGCGGATGGCTGCTTTTATATCGCTGATAGAGCTGACCGATGAGGGACTGAGGTCAATGCTGAGCAACTTCCTCAGCAGGGAGAAAATATGGCAGTGAGCATCATTAAAACCGGGCACCACCGTCTTACCCCGGCAGTCGATAACTCTGGTTCCGGCTCCCCTGAGCGACTCCAGACTTTCATTACCGCCAACCAGTAAAATCCGGCCGCCTTTAACTGCCACCAGCTCGGCGGCAGGCTGAGCCGGGTCTACGCTTATCACCCTGGCATTTTTCAGAATAAGGTCTGAATCTATTTACCTCACCTCCGTTCACTAATACTTATTAAACAATTATGGGCTTCATGGCGTCAACTGCAACTTAACATGATTGGTTATGGCTTGCTTTAATGGTTTACTTATGTTATCATTGATTTGAGGCGAATATGACCACAGAAAAAGGAAAGGCACTGGAGCTAGCCATTGGCCAGATTGAAAAGCGGTTTGGCAAAGGGGCAATTATGAAGTTGGGGGAAGCGGCCGCTATGTCACCGGTGGAGGTTATTCCCAGCGGTTCCCTGTCACTTGACTTAGCCTTAGGAATAGGGGGTATTCCCAGGGGACGGATTACGGAGGTATTTGGTCCCGAATCTTCAGGGAAGACCACTCTGGGCCAGCATATAATTGCTGAAGCCCAAAAGGGAGGAGGTATAGCTGCTTATATCGATGTGGAGCATGCTCTAGACCCTGTCTACGCCAGCCACTGTGGAGTCAATGTTGACGATATGTGGATTTCTCAACCGGATACTGGCGAACAGGCTCTAGAAATTACGGAAGCGCTGGTCAGAAGCAGCGGGGTTGATGTAATCGTGATTGATAGTGTTGCCGCCCTGGTTCCGCAGGCTGAAATTGAGGGGGAGATGGGAGATACCCATGTTGCCTTACAAGCCCGTTTAATGTCGCAAGCTTTGAGAAAGCTGACTGCTACAATTGGTAAAACGGGAACAGCCGTAATCTTCATCAACCAGTTAAGGGAAAAAGTTGGCATTGTCTTTGGTAATCCTGAAGTAACGCCGGGCGGCAGAGCTCTAAAGTTCTATAGCTCGGTAAGGATAGACCTGAGACGCACCGATACTATCAAGCAGGGAGACGAAGCGATAGGCAATCGCGTCAAGGCCAAGGTAGTGAAAAATAAGGTTGCCCCTCCCTTCAAAAGTGCCGAGTTTGACATCATGTTTGACCATGGAATAAGTCGGGAGGGTGACCTCCTTGACCTTAGTCTAAAGCTGGGGCTAGCGAGTAAGTCCGGCGCCTTTTTCTCCTATGGTGACATTCGCCTGGGGCAAGGCAGGGAGAATGCCAAGCAATTCCTGTCTCAAAACCCTGAGCTTGCCCGGGAGATAGAACAACGGATTAGAGCCTCAGCTACTGGCGAACACCTTACGGATAGTGATTAAAGAAGTTTTTAACCTGATAGCTCATTAGAGTAATAAGACGGTAGCTATGTTGAAAGCTGAGGCATCTAGCCTTGGCTTTATTTGTTTAAAGGGAGTTAGAGCAGGCGAATGAGAAAAATCACTGCTGAGCAGCTTGACCGTTGTTTTAGTGCCGCTACCCGCTACCTTAGCTACCGGCCACGCAGTGAGTCTGAGCTGAGAGAGAGACTGCGCCAGCGTGGTTTTGATAGTAATAGCATAGAAAAAGTAATAACACGACTGAAAAAGCAAGGGCTGGTAGATGATACCGCTTTTGCCCAATTTTGGAAGGATAATAGAGAATCTTTTAGCCCTCGCAGCCGGGGGCTAACCAGACTAGAACTGAAGCGAAAAGGGGTGGCCGAAACCACTATAGACCAGGTGGTTAATACCATTGATGACCAGGATAGTGCCTATCGGGCCGCCCTGAAAAAAGTCCGCACTTTGCCTCAGTCTGATTATCAGAGCTTCCGACGCCGATTAGGTGAATACCTGAGGCGGCGCGGATTTAGCTACGGGGTAATAAATCCAGCTATAAGACAGGCATGGCAAGAGCAGACAGGAAGCTCACAATAGTCTGTTACCTCCCGGCTTAAAGCGGGAAGTGAGGTAGGAAAATGGAATCAAGATTAGTTTACCTGGTTTACCCGGCGTTAATCTCAATGTTTTTCATCGGCCTGGTATTCGGAGGTTTAATTGTCTTTTTCTTTCGGCGAATGGCAATTAACCGCCAACTGCGAAATGCCCAGAGAAAAGCTGCCCGAACGGTGGCTGAAGCCAGAGATGAAGCCAAAGAAACCCTCCATGAAGCGAAGGTGGAAGCCGATAGAATCAAGTCAACGGCTGAAGCCGAGATTCGTCAACAGCGCCAGGGACTTCAGCGCCAGGAAAGCCAGCTTGCCAGCAAGAGTGGCAACCTGGAACGCCGGATGGACGCTCTGGAGCAGCGGGAACGCCATCTCACCAATAAGGAGAAGGAGATAGAGTCTATCCGGACCGAGCTTCAGGAGGACAGAAACAGGCACTTAAAACAACTGGAAATGATTTCGGCGATGTCGAGTGCCGAGGCAAAACAAGAGTTGCTCAAAAATATGGAAATTGAGATGCAGGAAGAAACCTCGAGGCGCCTCCGGCAGTGGGAAAACAGATTAAAAGAAGAATCTGATAGGATGGCCCAGGAAATTCTGTCTCAGGCTGTCCAGCGCTCTGCATCAGAGGTTATCTCTGAAATCTCGGTGGTCAGCGTGCCTCTTCCAAATGATGAAATGAAGGGTCGGCTTATCGGACGGGAAGGTCGTAATATCAGAGCTTTAGAACAGGCTACCGGGGTTGACTTGATTATCGACGATACCCCCGAGGCGGTAACTCTTTCCAGCTTCGACCCGATACGGCGCGAAGTAGCCCGCCTGGCATTAACCAAACTTATTCTGGATGGGCGAATCCACCCGGCCCGTATTGAAGAGGTGGTAAATAAGACCAAGGAGGAGTTGGACGCCACTATCTATAGTGCCGGCGAGCAGGCAGCCCTGGAGGTAGAAGTACCCGGGCTGCACCCCGAGCTAATCAGGTGGCTCGGACGGCTCAAATACCGCACCAGCTATGGGCAGAATGTCCTTGCCCACAGCATTGAAGTAGCCCGTCTGGCCGGCGCCATTGCTTCGGAGTTAAAGGCTAATGTTGCCACAGCCAGAAAAGCCGGATTGCTTCACGATATCGGTAAGGCTATTGACCGGGAGGTTGAGGGTTCTCACGCTACCATCGGCTCAGACCTCGTCAAGCAGTGGGAGAAATCTCCCGAGGTTATTCAAGGTATCTCCGAGCATCACCTTGAGATGGCCAGTACCGGTATCTGGGGTTATATCATCTCAGCGGCTGACGCCATTAGCAGCGCTCGCCCGGGAGCCAGGCGAGAGATGCTGGAAAGCTACCTGAAACGGTTAACCGCTCTGGAGGAGATAGCCAACAGCTTTAAGGGAGTGGAGAGGTCCTTTGCCATTCAAGCCGGCCGCGAAATCCGCATCCTGGTCAAGCCAGAAGAGGTTGATGACCTTGGAGCAATGAGACTTGCCCGGGACATCGTCAAAAAAATAGAAGAAGGACTGGAATACCCGGGGCAAATAAAGGTTACCGTGCTCAGGGAGACAAGAGCTGTCGACTACGCCAAGTAAGGAGGTCAGTCAGTGCTAATCCTGATGATTGGCGATATCATTGGCAGACCGGGAAGGCGGGCGGTTCAAAAGCTGGTGCCCGGCTTACGCCAGCAATACGGACTGGACCTGGTCATAGCTAATGGTGAAAATGCTGCCGGTGGTATAGGGCTAACCCCAAATACGGCCCGGGAACTGCTTGGGGCTGGTATTGATGTGCTCACTTCAGGTAACCACATCTGGGCTCAGAAGGAGATTATCCCCTGCCTGGATAGTGAAATGCCGGTTTTACGTCCTCTAAATTATCCCCCGGGGGTATCGGGCAGAGGTTACCTGACCACAGGGCAGGCTCTGGTGGTTAATCTGATGGGCAGAACTTTTATAGGCAACTTTGACTGCCCTTTCCGGGCTATGGACAAGCTGCTGGCTGAACTTGAGGACAGGCCGCCGGTTATTATCGTTGACTTTCACGCCGAGGCAACCTCGGAGAAAATGGCACTGGGTAGATACCTGGACGGCCGGGTTAGTGCCGTGCTTGGCACCCACACCCATGTGGGCACCATTGATGCCCAGCTGCTGCCTCGGGGCACTGCCTATGTTACCGATGTGGGTATGACCGGCCCCATGGACTCCGTCATCGGAGACGATACCGCAGCAGTTATTGAGCGTTTTCTAACCATGATACCCCGCCACCTGTCCATCGGGCAGGGGAAAGTAGCCTTTAACGCAATTCTGGTCAGGATAGATGATGGGAGTGGCAGAGCAACCAGCATCGAGCGTATCTGCCGGGAGGTAGAGAGCAGTGTCCAGGATTGACCTACACCTGCATTCCACCGTATCCGACGGGCGATTCACTCCTGAAGAGGTGGTCCGTAAAGCCGCCGCGGCGGGGCTAAGCGTCATCGCCCTCACCGACCACGACAATGTTGACGGTATTCCTCCGGCTCTGGAAGAAGCCAAAAACTTCCCCGGGTTAAAAGTGATACCCGGTGTTGAAATCAGCAGTGATGTGCCCCAGGGCGAAGTTCACCTGCTGGGCTACTCTATTGATTATGCTCATCGGGAGCTGCTGGCGAGCCTGGAAAAGATGCGTGAGTCACGATTGAAGCGGGCTCAGGGGATGGTTGCCAGACTGGAAAGTCTGGGTATAATCATCAAGTGGGAGCGAGTCAGAGAAATAGCCGGCAGCGGCTCAATAGCCCGCCCTCACATTGCCCAGGCTCTATTGGAAAAGGGCTATATCAGCTCAATCAAAGAGGCTTTTAACAAATATATCGGCTGGGGAGGACCGGCCTATGTTGAGCGGGAAAAGCTGAGCCCCGCCGAGTCGCTGGAACTGATATTGAGGGCTAAAGGACTGCCTGTGCTTGCCCACCCGCTGACCATCAACGACCCGGAGGCGATGATTAGGGAGCTAAAGGAAAGAGGCCTGGTGGGTCTGGAGGCTTATTATGATAACTATACTCCTGAAGAAATCAATAGGCTGGTCAGCCTGGCTGATAACTACGCCCTTATAGCTACTGGCGGCAGTGACTACCACGGTCTGGATGATACTGCCGAAACTATGATGGGTGGTACCGCGGTGCCGATGAAATCAGTGGAGCAATTAGCTCTGGCGGCTCAGCAGATACTGAAACCAAGCAATCCATAATATGGTATAATAAAACACTGGATGGAAGGCTTGTGGCTGACTATTTTACCTTCGTATCAAGGATGGTGGCTGCCTATCTGATAGGCTCGGTGCCAACTGCTTATCTCGTCTCCAGGTGGCGGCGAGGGATAGACATCAGGCAATACGGCAGCGGCAATGTCGGGGCATCAAATGTGCTCGCCATTGTTTCCAAGCGCTGGTCTATGGTGGTAACTGTCTTTGATTTCAGCAAAGGGGCAATAATGGTGGTTGCCGCCCAGCTGCTGGGACTCGGCACTGTCCAGCAGGTAACGATAGGGATTGCCACCATCATCGGACATAACTGGCCCATATTTCTCCGTTTCCAGGGCGGACGCGGCGTCCTCACCAGCCTGGGTGTTATTACCCTGCTATCACCAAAGCTCGGGCTAATCGCCCTGGCGTTTGCTTACCTTCTGGCTCCCTTCCGCCAGATGTCTCTGGGGGTAACTTTCGCCCTGGTCAGCCTGCCAGTAATTAGCTGGCTTTTCAGCCAGCCACTGGGTATCGGCGAGCCGCTGCCCACTACCCTGGGCCTCATTGCTATACTATTGATAGTAATCTCCAAGCGGTTATCGGTGCCAAGAAGCCCGCTCAGCACTTCAGTCCCCAGCAGAGAACTGTTTATCAATCGCCTGCTCTTTGACCGGGATATAAGAGACAGGAAAACCTGGATAAGCCAGACCCGCTTTGACCCGGACTCAATAGAGCACCTCATCGAACAAGACCAGGAAGAAGAGCTAAAGCAGCCTTGAGGTCTTTAGTAACCCCTCCCCCGCTTAAATACCCGATGCCCTGTTTTGGCATGTGGTAGCCCACATTGGAAGCACAGAGAAAAAACACAGCTTTCAAGGGTTGTGTCTAACTTTCCTTGGTAGCGGGGGCTGGGTCTACACCTCAATTTTTACCAGTTCCTCTTCGCTTCGCGGTTCGATGGGAGTGCTGAGCATATCTTCAGCGCCGATTTTCAAAGATTCAATTAGTTTATCCCGGCTTTTTTCTTGAGCGTTAACACCCGGCAGGTCAACAAGCCATCCAATCCACCAGCCATCGCTTTTTTTAATCACTGCTCTGTATTCCATTGAGCTACTCCTCACTTAAGAAAAGAAATTTCAAGGTCTTTGCAAATTTTTCTGGCTAATTCGCCAACTATCTCATTATGGCGCGGGACTTCCGTTTTATATTTCCCTTTCTGATATATACTATGTCTCCGACCCTCTCGCAGGAGCAAAGCGCCATTTTCAATCAAGTGTTTAATAAGTTCCTTTCTTTTCATGCTAAGAGAACTCTGCCCTGCATGTATATAATTATATCATAATTAAACAAACAAAAGGCACAGCGAAAAGGCTGTGCCTCGTTCAAATTCCATTGGTAGCCCACATTGGAAGCATTCCGAACTAATGTTTGAGTGACCTTACCCCAGTCTTAGTGCCATCTGCATCTTAGCGTTTCCGTCTAGTGCCATGAATTCCTGGGGTGCCAGTCCACCCAACGCGCTATGAGGCCTGACGGTATTATAATCCTTTCTCCAGTCTTCTATCACCTCCCTGGCATGTTTCAGGCTTAGAAACCAGTTAGTGTTAAGGCACTCATCTCTGAGACGGCCATTGAAACTCTCAGCAAAGGCGTTCTCTATTGGCTTGCCAGGACGAACAAAACTGAGCTTCACACCTTTACGGTACGCCCATTCATCCAATGCCCGCCCCGCAAACTCCGGTCCGTTATCCATGGTGATTGTCTCCGGTAAACATCTAGTCTCAGACAGCCTTTCCAATACACCGACTACCCTGCGTCCTCCCATGGAGGTATCTACTTCAATAGCCGGGCATTCTCTGGAGTAGTCATCCACAATCGCTAGTGCCCGGAAGCGTCTACCTGTAACAATGCTGTCGGTAACAAAGTCCATGCTCCACTTCTGATTTGGTCTTTCAGGGGCCGGTATGACCATTCTAGCGCCAGCTGCGCCCTTCCGGCGCCGCTTTCTTCTTAGCGCCAATCCCTCTTCTTTGTAGATACGCTCAGTCCGTTTGTGATTAACCACCAGATTCTCTCTTTTGAGCATGATGTGCAGCCTGGGGCTGCCGAATCTTTTCCTTTGCCCGGCGAGCTCTCTTAGCCTGTTTCGCAGCATCGTGTCGTCCTCCCGGTGGGGCCGATAGCCGTAGGCAGTGCGGCTCAGGTCCGCCAAGAGGCATGCCTTCCTCTTACTCAGCCCAAGACTGTTAACAACATGGGTGACCGCTTCTCGCTTCGCCTCGGGCTTTAGAAGTTTTTTGAGAGTAATTCCTTGAGCGCTCGATTATCCAGGGCCTGCTCGGCGACGATCTGTTTGAGACGCCGGTTTTCTTCTTCCAGGGCTTTCAGCCTCTTGAGCTCGCTCACGCTGAGTCCGGCGTATTTGGCCTTCCAGTTATAGTAGCTTCCATCACTCATGCCGTACTT
>JAUYHA010000048.1 GCA_030690265.1 Dehalococcoidales bacterium
CATAAGGATAACCTGTGGTGTCAGTGGGAGTTTATCGGATAAAATCTTTTTGTTCTCATTGTTCTGTACCTATAGTTTTACGGCAAGCATCATAATTTTAGAGCACACATCCAGCAACAAAATAGCGTTTTGTGCAGCAAGGAGCTTCCCGCGAAACGCTAAAATATTTGACCATGATTCCCTGAGGTGGTCATTTAGTGGGGTAAAAAATGGCTGGCCCATCAAGATGCTCTGCGGAGGTGGTAAAAAATACCTAAACTCGGTAAAAAAGACAGGTTTTTACTGCCTTCAGAGCATAGGACTCCCACCAGATCTTGTGCCCAAATCTGTTATAGGGGCCGGACCGACCATCCTACAAGCGTACGCACTTCCTTGAGCCTGTCCCGTTGCGCCATGCCTATAGCCGTCGCTACCATCACCAAAAGACTTAGTAGCGTTCGAACGGTAACCTTCACTATCCCCCTGACTGTTATCCGCCTGAGTCCTAAGTAATCTTTCAACCGGCCATTCACCCGCTCTATGCTGGTGCGCAGTTTGTATAGTCTTGCCCATTTCCTGGTTTCCCTGGGTACGGGAGGATGGCGCCTGACATCGTCAGCTATGGGTAATTTGTAGACATAGCCATATGCGGAAGCAGTACAAGGCGAAAGATACTTACAGACGCCCTTGCCCAGCACCCGGGGACAACGATATTTCAGATAATTGCCGTCCCGGCCCCAGTACACCATCTCCAGACCACTGCCACAGGTGGGAGTCCCCTTAGCGTTGCAGATGTCTGTTTGTTGCGCCCCTTCTCTTTCTCTAATAGGGATGATCGGTATGGCCTTGTACTCCTTATAAATGAGTTCATTATTATTTTTGCTATCATAGCCCTTATCGGTGATTACAACCTCCGGTTTAGCCTCAGGTCGCTTTAGTTTGGCTTTTTCCAATAGAGGAGGCAACTCTACGGTATCGGCTGCATTGGCCGGCGTCAACACAAACGACACCGGCAGTTCACTAAGAGCATCTGTCAGCAAATGCAGTTTGTAACCGAACCAGCGGTATAGATCCTGTTTCTTACCCTCTTTCTTGTCACCAGCTACCTTTATGATATGATGGCTGGCGTTTTTGGTCCCCCACTTAGCATCCGTGTCAGAGGGTTTGCGGCGATGCCCGTTGGACCAAGCTATTATATCTGTACTGTCCGCTACCAGTTTCTTCCCGCATCCAGGGATTAATTGGCGTAACCGCTCTACCAGACCCTCGAAGCACTCCTCCAGTTCTCTCTCGTGGGATGCCAACTTACAGAGAAACCTGCCCATGGCATCTTCACTGGGTATTTTGTCTTTGGCAAATCCACATACCTCTCTCACTCCCCTGTTCCCCTTCAATAACCGGACCACTCCCGCCAGGGTAGGGCATTGATACACCACCCCGGCAATCAAGCCAGCCCACATACCCCGCACCGAATAGCCTTTTCTACCAGTCCAGCGCTCCCGTTCCAGTGTCGCCAGGAGTTTCTCCGTATCCAGTCCCTCCAGGACAATTACCAGCCGCTCCTCTTCTTTGACCGTAACGATGAACTTCTCAAAATCAAATAGCGACTGTTGTATAATATACATAGGGTATTTTGAGGTAGGATGGATAAAACGGACACCAAAGTCAGGTAAAATAAAACGGACGGAGGTGTCAAATTGAAAAGGATTCCACAAGGAAGGTACACGAAGGAGTTTCGACAGGAAGCAGTGAAACTGGTAACGGAGGAGGGGTTGTCCTGGGCAGAGGCTGCCCGGAGGCTGTCTTTGCCTACATCGACGCTGGCGAACTGGGTGAAGGCATATAAGGCTGGCAAACTTGGAGATGTGGGCAAGACGTACAGGCCTCTGACCGAAGTCGAGATGGAACTAGCCAGGACGAAAAAGGAGTTGGCGCAAGTGAAGATGGAGCGGGATATCTTAAAAAAAGCAGCCGCGTACTTCGCGAAGGAGTCGCTGCCAGGTACGCGTCGATGAAGGAACTGCGGCCCAATTACCCGTTACCGCTTCTGAGGCAAATCTTGAGCGTATCAGCCAGCGGGTACTACTCCTGGTTGGATCGTCCACTGTCGAAGTGGGCCAAGGAAGAAGCTCGGCTTGAGATTGAGATTAAGGCAGCCGACCAGCGGACAAGACAGACGTACGGTCCAGAGCGGCTACAGCACGATCTAGCGGAGAACGGCATACGGGTGGGCATCTGCCGGATCAAGCGAATCCGTAGGAAGCTCGGCATACGGTGTATCCAGAAGAAGAAATTTAAGGCTACCACCGATTTAAAGCATGCCCTTCCCGTAGCCGAGAACTTACTGGGGCAGCAGTTTAAGGTTTCTGAACCGAATAAAGTGTGGACCAGCGACATCAGTGTGCCGCAGAAAGCGGCGTAGGAGATGAGGGAAGTCCCCTCGCAATCGGCTTGCAGGAGCAGGTTGCAAACCACCGTAAGCGGCTTGGTTCAAAAGTCCAGGTCGTGAGCGTTACGGAAAAGGTATCAATAAGGTATCAGGTATGAACCAAAGAAGACGAACACCAGTGAACTGCCGTTCAAGTGTCGAAAGTGGTCAGATGACATCTAAACTGAGGGGTGATGTTACCTCAGGATTAGCCTGTCTGATACCTGCTTACGGGACAGGCGGTGTCCGGCATAGAGGCAGCGTCAGCTTGGTTCGGGCTCCTATGTTGAACTGCGGGAACCTTCGGCGGCGATATCAAGGGAAAGGCACAAGCATAAATTGTGAGGCCGATAGTACCGACGCGCCGCCAAGGGACGGAGCGACCTGTAGTAGTGATGAGGTCACCGTAATAGTGACAGAGCGAAGGGGTCGCGTTATTCAGTCATGTGAATGGGTCAACTGTATATGCAGGAGGAACCTATGAGCATGACAAGGTCGTACAGCATTCCTAAGACTTTGGTCTGGGAAGCGTATCAGTGTGTCAAGAAAAAAAAAGGGGCAGCAGGCGTAGACTTGGAAACGCTCGAAGACTTTGAGAGCCGGCTTGGCGATAACCTGTATAAAGTGTGGAATAGACTCTGCTCCGGCAGCTATTTTCCACCGCCGGTAAAAGGGGTACCGATACCAAAGAAGTCAGGTGGGGTACGCATGCTTGGCGTACCAACCGTGGCCGACCGTATTGCTCAAACCGTGGT
>JAUYHA010000050.1 GCA_030690265.1 Dehalococcoidales bacterium
ACGGTGAAAAGAAGAAACTCAGTGAAATATTGGATAAGGAGATACTGGTACTCGCTTTCAGGATAGGGAAGAGTAAGTTCCGGGACAGGAATTATGTTACGATACAGTACGAGAACGGCAGCACCAGGTATGTGGTCTTTACCGGGTCGGAGGTACTCATGGATCAGCTCAAGAGGCATGAGGGGAATCTGCCATTCTACACTACTATTATTAAAAGGTTTAATTACTATTCCCTGAGTTGAGGTCGGATAGTATAATAATACTGTGGAGAGGCAAATAAGCCGTAAGGAGGAGCCTCATGGTAAATAAAGGAGTAATCGTACTGGGCAGCCTGGCTGTAGGCGGGGTGCTCGTTTTTGCGCTCACCCACAAAGCGCAGGCAGCTCCGCCTCCTGGCGGCTGGTGTTGCCCTTATAACTCAGCACACGGCTGCTTCGAGACGTACGAAGAGCTTGTGCAGCACATACAATCAGTGCACCCTGGAGAACGTATTCCGCTCCCCATCGAGTGGGAGTAGAAGGAGGCTAATATGGAAAGACAAATGTTGCAAATGGTTGACCCCGTATTTCCGCCAAGTGTGAGCAAGACGGCCAAAGCTCCTATCACCGTAAGTCCGGCGGGGTTAAGCTGCCAGGCCGAGCTTTTCCTGGGGACAAGCCCCACTAACAAGGCGGCCACATCCGGACTAATCTCGTTTACATCAACGGGGGCCCAGCAACTAATAAGTCTCCCGGTTACCATGCCAGCTGCAGGAGGGGTTGCCTATCACGTTTACCTCGATGTCTACGCGGAAGGATATCTCCTTCTCGCCTATCTGGCCACCGAGGACGTGATCATTCCCAGCGGCAGTGTTGGACCGATAACCTGGTAGGAGGATAATATGCCTCAGTTTGCGCCAAGCATTCAGAAGACGGCGGTAGCGCCGATAACAGTTGCGCCGGCAGGGTTGAACTGCGAGGCGGAGCTTTTTCTTGGTCCGAACGATGCCACGCCGGTGGTGAGCTCCGGACTAAGGCCTTTTGTCTCGAGTGGAGCCGCTCAGCAGGTGAATTTCCCTGTAACGATGCCGGCTAGTCCCGGGACATACCACGTTTATGTTGATGTGCATGCTGGGGGATACCTTATCTTGGCTTATCAAGGCAC
>JAUYHA010000051.1 GCA_030690265.1 Dehalococcoidales bacterium
AAGTCGCTCATATCGAAATCGCTCATGTCGAAGTCGCTCATGTCGAAGTCGCTCATGTCGAAGTCGCTCATGTCGAAGTCAGCCGCCGCGCCTTCATCGGGGAACCGGGCAAGGAGTATCAGGTCATAGTCAGATGGCACGTCTTTCAGTGTCACCAGCACCTCGCTGCCCCCGGCCAAAGAAGAGTCGTCCGGACGCTTTATTTCAAATAAATCAAAATCCCCCTGCGGGTTCAGGTAAGAGCTATATATCCAGTTACTGGGAAGCTCAGGAGCGCCCTGAATATCGTTGCTGTTTTCTTCATGTTCATCGCTATTCGCGGGAATTACTTTAACCGTAAAATCAGCCGTAACATTCTCGCTTCCACCCGAGACCTCCCAGACTCTGAGCTTGGCGTTAATCGACGATGGTAAAGAAGCGCCGGGGCCGATGGCATTTTCCAGCGTCTGCCAGTCGATGATACCGGTGATAGAGCCGGAGTTTGTGAAAGGTGATAAGTCTTCCCGTAAAATGGTGGGTATATCCCCGGAGGCAATACCCGGTATTTCCCAGGCCGCTTTATGCGTATCAAGCCAGCCGTGGTCCAGGAAGCGACCAAACAGTACGGCCTTATCTCCTTCGTGCACCTCTACACTCAGGGCATTTACTTTCGGCGGAGTGCTGAGCACCACCAGCTCGGGAACAGGAGTGCCGTCTATGGCAACATCACCGCCGGTTACAGTGGTGGATTCTCCCCTGGTATCCGTAACGGTGAGCTGAACCACATACGTACCCTGGTCTGACGGTATATAGACGGGGTTTTGCGCGTTCCAGGGATTATCCCGATTGTCATGTAAATATCGCGTGCTATTGTCAGCCGTTAAGTACGTCCCTCTCTCCAAAGGGCCATACATTATCCACTGCCAGGAGACAATGGTATCCTCCGGCTCGTCCGGGTCGTACGACTCATCGATAAACTTGAGACGGCCGCCTTCCAGCGCCGGAGTAGGCTCATAATGGAATCTGGCTACCGGGGGAGTATTAACATTATCGAAGTAGCCCCAGGTAGCAAAGGAGCTGTTTTTAGTGCCGCCAACCGTGTAGCTGAGCACCAGGTCCTGACCGGGGGTTAGTCCGCTGATTTCAGCCTCTATCCAGCCAGTATCGAGGTAATCCCCTCGCCTGGGAAGTCCAATGCTGACCTCCCAGAGAATCGTCTTTCCGCTGTTGACGGTGGGTATCAGTCTGGAATCAGTGGCAATATTCACAGAACCATCCGAAGGATCCGGGTCAGTAAACGAAATACTCCCTACGGGGGGAGCATTCGGGGAACCGGCGGGTTTCAGATCGATACGAACCACATCATTACCGCGGTTTTCCCAGGAAAACAAACGAAAAGACAACTTCAGGGAACTGCTGTTCGGTGTGAATTGCTGAGATACCGTGTTATCGCCCGGTTCCTGCTTTTCGGAGATGTTTTTGGGAGCCCCGATACGGAGCATCAATTCATCTCTATATGGGACAACCGAAGCAACATTCATCTCTCCATATATAGGAAATTCACTTGCTGATTCGGTATCGGCGACTTTGACAGCATCCGCAACGGAGTCAACCGTCCAATTTACGGGTGCTCCGTCCGCAATGCCTTCTTCAAAACCTGAGTTTGTCAGTGGGCTTCCGGGAAGAGCCATCGCCGGCGCAGCCGGTAAAATTGATGTTCCAATCACGAACACCGCGGCAAGTATCAGATTCAGTAAAGCAAATTTGTTTGTTTTCATAAAAACCACCCCCTGAATACAATTAATTCCTTAGAAAGGATTTTCTCATGGCATTATTTTTGATACAAAAGTATAACTAAATATAAACGTAAGTCTACAATGAAGTCACGAAAAAAGCAATATCCCGAATATTTAGATAGTGTGTTGCCAACGCTTAAAGCTGTTTAAACCCAAAGACTCATACAGTCTGATGGTTCAATACCCAAAGTACAAATCGCTGGTAGGAGGACGTCAAAATGTAGGTAAAAGTCTGAAATATATGTGGGAAAATCCTGAAATTTGGGAGCCAGGACGAGTTATTTCTAATGCCACTAATTCTTAATTTTTTTTCGGAGAAAGTTCTGTAGCTGAAGCGCTTTCGATAGATCCCTCTCCGCCCCGATTCGTCCGAAGATGCTAACTGCCTGACTGATGGCAATCCTGCTCCGACGGCGGTCTTCGGCCGTTTTTCCCTGAGACAACAATTCCGCAAGATATAACAGGGACGAAGCCCTTTCATAATCCGACTTGTTTTGCTCGGTCAGGAGTATGCTATCCTTCAAATCATTTTTAGCCTGGGCATAGCCGCCTTTACGCTTCATATTAATACGTCCGAGGGTACGCAGGGCGCGAGCTTCGAGGATCTTCATACCCATTTCCCTTGAATCTTTCAGCGCCCGCTGGCAGGTACGCAATGCAGATTCAATATTGCCCATCTCAAGACGCAGGTCGGCTTCCTGAATTCGGGCTTCCGTCAGCAGACCGCGCATACCTGCTTTCCGCAGAAGTCCCATACCTCTCCTCAAATGCAGTCTCGCTTCGTCGTAGTGCTGCTGGCTCTGAGATACACGTGTCAAGTTAACCAGTGCCAGACCGGTTACTGCCAGGGGATCGCCTCTCTGCTCGTACATTTCGACGACTTTCCGGAAGTAGTCCGATGCTTCTTGAACACGTCCCTGGGCAAGGAGCACCTCTCCGCTATTGTTACTGGCAATGGCTATACGGACCTGGTTACCCATCCGCTGGCAAGCCTCCAGGCTGATTTGATAGTGATGCAGGGCTTTATCCAGCATTCCCATATTCCAGTAAGCCCCGCCCAGGTTGTTGTTTGCCACGGCCTGTCCGGCGATATCTCCCACTTCCTCATAAAGGCGAACAGCGGCGAGACGGTGGCGCAAAGCACGGTTCAGGTCCCCGGTAACCACGTATGAGGCTGCAAGCATACTGTGGGCATAAGCTAACTGACCCAGGTCTTTGCTTCTCCGTGCCAGAGCAAGCCCTTTCTCTCCCCAATTTATTGCTTCTTCACATAGACCCTTTCGAAACAGAGCCACACTCAGGGTCATATATATTTTAGCTGCCTGCAGCGGATGCCTTTCCGGCAGCACGTCGAGTGCCGATTGCATCCACTTGAGTGACGAATCATAATCGGAGTTTCGTTCGTGTGAAACACCTACTTTATGCAGGAGTAAAGCCTCTCTTTCCCTGGTCGGAAGTCTGTCTCCTGAAGTTAATGTTATCGTTGCCGGTAGCGTTGAATTTCTCAGGGCCTGACGCCATTGTCTCAGGGAAGCCTGGAAATTACTGATTGCCTCCTCGTGTTTCCCGGAAGTCTCGTAGCAGTCGGCAATAAGCTCAGAAAAATAGCTGCGCAAAGACAGCCCCTGCCAGTCCTTTTCTTCAACGGTGTCGAGTCCGCAGTGGTAAAAATCGATAGCTTCTTCGTGGGCAAACATCCGCCGTGCCTTCTCCGCCGCTTTCAGGGAATAAAACTGGGTTTTGACGCTATCTCTGCCGCGACTGTAGTGATGAACCAGGATTTCATAAACAGCTTCAAGGTGGTCTTTTTTAGCTTGCTCAAAATAGGATGCCACCTGCTGGTGCAGTTCACGCCGCCTGGCGAACAACAGGCTGTCATAGGCGATGTCCTGAATCAAAGTGCTTTTAAACCTGTACCCCATCTGGTTAATGTCCTGATATGGAGTAACCATATCGAGGTGTATCAGGTCCTGCAGGCAATGCTCCAGGTTGACTTCCTCCGCACTGAAACTCAAAAGCGGTTGTAAAGTCGGAATGTCGAAGGTACTGCCGATTATAGATGCGGTACGGATTACCTCTTTCGTAAAATCACTCAGGGTATCTATCCTGGACATAATCAGGGTCTGAATACGGTCAGGGATATTCAGTGCCGCCATTACCTTTGACGATTCCAGAGCGGAAGCGCTTAAGATTTTGTCGAGGACATCCGAACCGCTTAAAGAGACAGCGACTTCCTCAAGGAACAGCGGATTGCCCCTGGCTTTGGTGAGAATAGCGGACATAACCTGTTCAGGCAGGACAGTCTGCCTAATAGCATTCCGGACGAATTGTTTGGCAATTTCCGGCGGCAGTTCCCCAAGGGCGATGTTTACGGTCGATGACGACGGCAGCTTTATTTTTGCCTCTTCGCCAGGTCTCTGACTCAGGCACATCAGAATGTGAGAATTATCGATGTTGGTGCCCAGATAGTTAACGAGTTCAAGAGAACTGTGGTCAGCCCAGTGCAGGTCTTCTATCAGAATAAGAGCCGGCATGCTCTTCACCGAATTCCGAAACAGGCCCGCAATAACTTCAAAAAGACGGCGGCGCCGCCCTTCTTCGTCGAGGGAACGCACAATATCACTCTCAGGTATGGAAAGGTCGAGCAGCCAGTTCAGTAACGAAGCAGACTCCAGATATTCGCCGTCAAAATGTTCGACTTTGGTCAACACTTTTTGGTTACGGGATTCGGGGCTGTCTTCGGAGATTAATGAAAAGAATGAATTTAATATTGCAATCCAGGGTGTGAACGGCCGGGACATCGTATGTGACTGGCAGGCGCAGGTATAGGCTGCCCAGCCAAGAGCGTCCGTGTGGTCCTGAAACGCCTGAATCAGACGTGACTTTCCGATACCGGCTTCGCCATCGATAACCACGACCCGACCTTTCCCTGAACCGACCTCACCACACGTTTTTTGGAAGAGCTTGACCTCGTCCTCCCTGCCGAGGAGTTCACCTTTCGCTTCCCTGCCTTTCTTGCCTGCAATACCCTGCTCTCCCTCAAGCTCATATACAGCTATGAGTTCCTTCTTTCCTTTAACCCTTATGGGAGATAACTCTTTACAAATGAAACCAGCGCCAGCTTCAAGTACTGCCTGACTGGATACCAGCACTTTATTGTTAGAAGAGTAACTCATTAACCGTGCCGCCAGATTAACAGCGTCTCCCATAACCGTATATTGCCGCCTGTAGGGAGGGCCGACGTCACCGGCGAAAACAAAACCGGTATTGATGCCTATCTTGTGCTGAAGATGAGTCCCCAGCTTTGACAGTTCCTCGTTTAGTTCAGAAGCCAGACGAAGGGCGTTTGCTGTATCATACTCGTGAGCTACCGGAGCTCCGAAGACAAGAATCAGCTTCAAGCCACTGGTATATACGTCGTTACTGGAGAGAAAACCCCCGTGTTCATTGCATAACTGAAGCAGCGCTGTAAGATATTGCTGGAGTTCCTTCAAAAGGGATTCGGGTCCGAATTCGGCTAAGATTTCGTTTATTCCCAGAAGGTTTATAAAAATGATGGTGACTTTACGGTGCTCGCCTTCTATTTCTCTGACTCTGCCAGCGGTCCGCAAACTTTGAACGATAGGAGGCGGGAGATAGGGCATTAACTCTTCAGGCTTAAAGGTGCCTGCTATCTTCTTGTCATCGGGGACAGTTGAAGATGACCTGGTCCGGACGCGGTGGATGAGATAGTTATTACCGCGAGTCTCGGTATCACAGGATGCGCCGACAAAATCCATAGTGCTTTGTGAAATAATGAGTTCTCCGCTGGTAGCCGCAGATTGAATTTCACCGACCCTGTTGGTTTCAGGCCCCAGGATGAAATGCTGCATAGTATGACCGGCTAAACCGGCGGTCGCAAAGTAAAAATTCCCGCTGTGGACTCCCACCGTCATTTTTAGACGGAACCTGTAACCGCCAACGCGAAAAATTTTAAACTGGCCGGTGGCTCGCTGCATCGCTGCTGCAGCAGTTACCGCTCGCAAGGCATGATTTTCCCCCCGGAAAAGTATAAGGAGGGCATCCCCTCCAAATTTAAGGTTATCACCGCCGTATTGCCTGCTGATATCCAGCATACTGCGGAAGTACTGGTTAATAATATTGGTAAGCAACTCTGCTCCTTCTTTCCCTGCCTCGGACAGTTTCTCTGTCATAGGAGTAAATCCTGAGATATCGGCGAGAAGGAGACTGCCTTCGACTGGCACAATTTGTGAGGAGTAGCGGTCGGGATGCAGGAGAAGGGTATCCAGCAAAATGTCGGGTATATAAGGTGCAGCGGTTGCCAGTAAGCTGGAGTTAATGTCCTGCGCTTTGTTAACCCTGCCCGATAGTTTTTCTCCGGACTCAGAGCCATTACTGTCTTTTGGCATTTCCAATGATTTGCCCGGCATATCGTTGCTTCCCAAACCACGAAAATGGATTGATATATGAATACATATTAGCAATTCGTATAAAGTGTTTCAATTCCAGTTTAACCAGTCAGTCATTACGGGCTCGCCCAGCGCCAGCCTGTTGGCATTTTTTAAACAATAAAGTATAATGTTTAAGTTTGAATCTACTCAGGAGGACAATTGAAAGTTACTATCTTAGGCACTGGCGCTGCCTGTCCGGGCGCTGGAGAGGCGTGCTCCGGGTTTCTGGTGGAGGGAGAAAAAGCGACTGTCCTGGTAGAGTGCGGCACAGGCGTATTGAGCCGGTTGCAGCAATATCACGAGCTGACTGCTGTATCCGACATAGTGATATCCCATATACATGCCGACCATTTTTTTGATCTGATACCATATCGTTATGCCCTTTGCTATGGGAATGAGAGTAACGATATTCCCAGACCACATCTTTACCTCCCACCCGGTGGCATCACTGCACTAAAACAGGTTACTGCCCCGTTCAGTGAAAGCGACACTTTTTTTGAAGATGCCTTTGACGTTTCCGAATATAACCCGTCAGAGCAACTAAATCTGGGCGGGCTAGAGTTTCAATTTATCCCCGTTTATCATTATGTTTCTGCTTTCGGCATCACGATAACCAACGGTAAGAAGCTATCCTACTCTTCAGATTCCGGACCATGTCAGGGTCTGGTCGAGGTCGCCAGGGATTCCGAGCTTTTTATATGCAACACAGGAGCCTGCCTGGAGAGCAAAAAAGCTGTTAGCTGGGGACACTTAACACCTGAACAGTCCGGTCAAATTGCCAGAGAAGCCGGGGTTAAACATCTGCTGCTTACGCATATTTGGTCAACCTGTTCACGGACTTCCTGTCTGGAGAAAGCCGCCAGAGAATTCGGGGGATTGATAGAGCTGGCTGAGCCTTGCCACACTTATGAAGTGTGATACTATCTGTGCCAGCATATCAAATTAATGAGGAGTTGGTTAGAAGTGAAGCAGAATTCATCACTTTTTCTGGATGATGGTTCTCGTGTTGCCGTTATCGGGGGCGGTCCCGCCGGTTCTTTCTTCAGCTACTTCCTCCTGCATATGACTCAGCGCGTGGGAATCAGTCCCAGCGTAGATATTTATGAGCGGCGGGAGTTTTCTAAACTGGGACCGGTCGGTTGTAATATGTGCGCCGGCGTAATTTCAGAGTCCCTGGTTCAATCTCTCTCGATAGAAGGTATCAAACTGCCGGAGAATGTTGTCCAGAGGGGCATAAATTCGTTTCAACTCCATACCGACAAAGAAAGCGTCACTATGTATGCCCCTTTCAATGAAATGAGGATTGCTACCGTGTACCGGGGCGGAGGACCCAGGGGAGCCACGGAGCTAAAGTGGGAAAGCTTTGACGAATATCTGTTGCAGTTAGCCGGAGCCGAAGGGGCAAACATAATTAGAGACAGGGTTATTAATCTGTCCTGGGATGGACAGAAACCACAGGTCCATATCAAAGACAAAGAACCCCAAACGTACGACCTTATTGTAGGAGCGTTCGGGGTAAATTCACCGAGCGGAGAACTGTTTGAAAACCTGAGCTTTGGATACCGGAAACCGGGAGCCAGAAAGACTTCCAATATGGAGTTTGCCTTCGGTTCCGAGTATGTCACCAACACGCTGGGTAACTCGATGCACGCCTTTCTTATGAACTTACCCGGACTGCACTTTGCCGCTCTTGTCCCCAAAGGCAATCACGTCACGATGTGTCTCATCGGAGATGACATCAATAATAAGTTCGTGGATAACTTTATGCAACGCCCGCCGGTGCAGAAGTATCTCGCCGGTAATGATTCGCATACCGCCGGCGCCTGTTCCTGTTCTCCTTACGCCAGTCTTGGCGATGCTACTCAGCCATTCGGTGACAGAGTCGTGCTCATCGGTGATTCCGGTATGAGCCGGCTTAATAAGGATGGTATCGGGTCTGCCTATCGAACGGCTAAAGTAGCCGCAGTAACCGCTCTCTTCAGGGGCATATCGCAAAAAGATTTTCAGGACGGTTACCTGCCGATCTGCAATGCTATTAAGTTGGACAATCGTTTCGGAAGAGTCATCTATACCATTGTCGAAGTAATAAAGAAAAGCAGATGGTTGACCCGCGGCGTGGTGCGTATGATAAATAGTGAGCAACGGAAGTCCGGCAAGCAACGGCGAATGAGTATGGTGCTCTGGGATATGTTCACCGGCAGCGCTCCTTATCGAGATGTTTTTATGCGTTGCCTGCATCCCGGTTTTATCGGTGGTTATATCCGGCATATCGCTTTTGGTTCCAGTGCACCGGCAACGGAAGCAGATAGGAAGGAGGAAGTGATGGAGGAGACCGCTTTAGGCAGGCTGTATCATAACGGGGAAATAATTATCCAGGAAGGAGAGCCGGGTGATTGCATGTACGTAATCCAGTCCGGGCAAGCTGAAGTCATAATAACACAGGACGGCAAAGAAGTAAGCCTGTCCGTATTGTCTCAGGGCGACGTATTCGGAGAGATGGCGCTCTTTCAACAGCAACCGCGCTCGGCAACGGTACGCGCTATGGGCGATACCAGAGTGCTGACCATAGATAAAAGGATTTTTCTGCGGCGCGTTCATGAAGACCCCTCTTTTGCCTACCTTATCCTGCAGAAGATGTCCCAGCGTATCCGTGAACTCGACTCTGAAATGGCTCGAATTAAAACAAAATAGAGTAAAATATTTTAGCAAGAAACTCTCCACCCTATTCTGAGCGGTTATTGTCACTGGACCCTTTTCTATGCTATAACACTTCTTAAAATACTACTTCACCTGATGGCACCGGTTAATACACCAAAATATAGTAGCGAAGAGTTAGTAAGCTTGTGAACGAGTCCTCTCAAATCCGCAAAAGATTCCTCTGGTCGGGATTAATCCTGGCAAGCATTATTCTCATAGGCTCCCTGGGCTACTGGTTTATCGGTGGCAGACAGCATTCCTTGTTAGACACCCTCTATATGACGTTTATCACCATTACGACAATTGGATTCGGTGAAATCATCGATTTCTCCAATAATCCCGGCGGAAGGCTTTTCACGATTTTCATCGCAATTTCAGGAATCGGCATGCTGTTATATGTGGTTACCAATCTGACGGCAATGATAGTAGAAGGAGACCTCACGCAGACGTTCAGGAGGAGAAGAATGGAAAAATTAGCCGGTAATTCTATAGACCATGACATTGTGTGCGGGCTCGGCTCGGTAGGTTTCCACATAGCCAGTGAGTTGGACAGCACCAAAAGACCATACGTAATTGTAGATATAAATGCAGACAGCGCATCGAGGTATCTCGAAGCACTGAACAATGGAATTTTCATCGAGGGTGATGCTACCGATGACACTACGCTCTTAAAAGCGGGCATCGAAGGAGCAAAAGGACTGTTTGCGGTTACCGGTGACGATAATAATAACCTGGTCATCAGCCTGACGGCGAGACAGCTGAGCCCGAAACTCAGAATTATCGTCCGGTGCAATGAGATTGCTAACAGCGAAAAAATGATGAGGGTTGGCGCTGACGCCGTGGTATCCCCTGCCTTCATAGGTGGACTAAGGATGGCGTCTGAAATGATAAGACCAACCGTTGTTTCCTTTCTGGATACAATGTTGCGGGATAAAGAGAAAAACTTGCGGATTGAAGAGATCTCCGTCCCCAAGCGCTTAGCCGGAAAAACTCTATCGGATTTGGATATGAAAAAGCAAACAAATACCCTTTTGCTGGCCGTGAGGACAAAAAAAGACTGGCTTTATAATCCGCCGGATAGTTACATTATTAAACCCGAGAATGTTCTGGTAGTTATGACCACTCCTGAGGGAAGAAATGAACTGGAGAGATTCTTCATAGAGTAGATAAACCCTATACCGGTCTAAATATCAATGTCCAGAGATATTTAACCTTCCGGGGTAAGAGCGGTTCTTGGAAGTCCGGCATTGTCACCGCAGTTTGCTGTAGATAACCACACGGGAGATGACAAATACCTCCGAGTAAGAGATATTTTGTCAAATAATTGTTGGAATGGAGTGTGCATGCACAAAAAGAGCATCTTAATTCTGGGCGCCGGTTTTGGTGGACTAACCGTTCTCAAGTATCTGCTCCGTAATTTGAAGAAGCGTGACGATATCCAGATTACCCTGATTGATAAACAGAATTACTTTTTGTTTTCACCGCTTTTACACGAACTAGCTGTGGGAGTATTGTTTCCCGAGAATATTGTTGTGCCGATACGCAATCTTTACCGGAGTAAAATTCATCGGTTTGTCCAGGCGAGCGTGGAAGATATTAATCTTGCCGACCATGAAGTGAAAACGAGTGCTGGAGTCTTCAGTTACGACTATATCGTTTTGGCACTGGGCGGAGTCACTGACATATCGGATATGGCTGATAATATTGAAAACGGCAGTAATGTATTTTCGCTTAAGTCAGCAGAAGATGCCGTGGCAATAAAGAACCATATGATAAAAATGTTTGAGAAAGCCAGTAGTGAAACAGACCCGGCGGCGGTTGAGAAGTTATTGACTTTCGTGATTTCCGGTGCCGGTTACACGGGTGTTCAGCTGGCTTCGAGCCTTTCTGACGTGGTATATAAATACTTACTGTCCAGTTACCCGGATATAGACCCGGCAAGGATTAAGATAAACTTAATAGAGTCTAAGGATAGAGTCATCAGTGAGTTACCTGAAAAGTATTCGCGTTATGTGATGAAGCATTTGCAAAAACACAATATCAACGTAAGGCTCAATTGCAGGATTACCGAAATCGGCAGCCACCGG
>JAUYHA010000064.1 GCA_030690265.1 Dehalococcoidales bacterium
GATACCGGAACGGAGTTTTACCTGGCTACCAGAACAGTAGATAACTGCCACCCCATTTATTTTTTTATTTTTTATGGTATGAATTGACGTTGTTTTGAGGCTAAAATATACCCGTTTTGAGGCTAAAATTGAGAGCTTGACATGCCTATCGAGCCTCATTTATAGTGTAAATACAATTTACTTTGACTTAGTTTACAAAAGCTAATAAAGTAAATATGCCGTGCTTATAAGACACGGAAAGCACTTTAACAAAAATTGAATATATGAAAGCCAAAAATTAAAAAATTGGCAATCTGAAAAGCCCGAAAGCTGATTAGGTAACTTGAAGCTGAAAAGCAAGTCGTGAGACTCTTAACCGAAACGCCCTGGGGTCGTCAATAATAAGTAAGTCAAGCGTGTTTTCAGTGGCTACACTCACTAAAATATTAAAGTGAGGGATTAGCTACTATGGAAACACCGTCTTATATTAAGAGCCTCTTAACCCCGACAACCAAAGCACCGCAGGGGCGGAAAGTCTGGTCGGTAGACCTAGAAAATGTCTGGCTTCCGTTCTTTACCGCAACCAATGCCAATGGCGACACCGCTATACCCGTTGACGCTTTAGGCGCACCATTAAGGCTTGCCTATGATAAGGCTGGTCAACCCCGTTTCTCAACCGCTGGCAGACCTGTTATCAGGGTAGCCAAAGACTTGAGCGACAACATCAAGATGGTTCGGGATAACTTTACAGCCAATCTTATCGGCTATGCTGGTAGAACGGCTCAAGAAAATCCTGAAGCTCTTAAGGCTCAAATTGAGCTATCACGGAAAGCCGGCGCACCTATTCTTAATCACGATAATGCTATGGCTCAAGCCGCTATGCGGACTATGGCAGAAGCGGAAGCCAAAGCCAAAGCGGAAGAATTAGCCAAAGCGGAAGCGGAAGCCAAAACGGAAGCGGAAAACATAGTCAAAGCCAAAGCCGTCAAAAACACCCAGAAACAACCTGTGATGGCGTAGTCTGTAACATTGGGGTGTAGCCACTGAAAACACGCTTGACGATAAAAGAGAGGTGTATTGATGGTAACACGGACTAGACAACCAAAGTGGCTAACTACCGAACGGAAAACCGAACTATTAAGCCTCTTTGCTTCCAGTCGTGGCTTGTGCGTTTACGGTGATGATAACTGCCTTGAGCCTAGCCATCACTATGAATATTATATCGAGAAGCTAATCGGTAACTGGAAGCTTGACGATAGGGAAGTGGCTAGACTGGATTGGCTTTTAGAACGTCAAGCTATGCACTCAAGCGGGGAAGCACGTTACCGAGCTGGTCGGTTCGGTAGCATAGGCACGGAGATATATCACGGAAGCCAACCGCTTTTTTTTATTGAGGCTCTAGGTATGTCGGGTGTAAAACTTGAGCCGTTCGCTAAAGTGAAGCTATCCAGTAGTATGTTGAGGCTAAATGTTGACATTGGCTCAAGCCTTAAGGGGTTAAGTAAGAATAAGAAACGGAAAGCCTTGAGGCACGGTAAACCGCTTCCGCACCGGACACAAGCGGAAGTTTCCAGACTTGTTTTTCAGGCAGTAAGAGACTACCTGAGAAGCTAAAAAGCACTTTCAAAAAGAGCTTATAGCGTTAGCTATAGGCTCTTTTTGCTTATCGTCAAGCGGATATATTGAGAGGGGCTTAACTCTGAGAGGGTTAAGCCCCTCTCTTTTACATTGTGGGCTTTTGTTAAGCGGGGGAGGCTCTCCGGCCTGGTGCTGGTGAGCCTCCCTGTTTACTAATGGTATATACTCTTAGGAGGTGAGGTCTATGCTAAAGACGTTAAGACGTATCTTCTCGCGGCGATCCCCGCCGCTGCCGGCACAACTCTCTTGCGTGAAAGATGAGTACATGGTCCCGTGGTGCCAGTACCGGGCCGGGAAGAAGTGCATGTTCAAAGCCAGGCGGGATATGTGTATCGGCGTCTGGGAAAAGGGGGAAGCCGCCAGCTAGGAACTTTTCTCAAGAAATGTTTTAGTTCTTTCCCCTGTTGTGTTATAATTCTAGACAAGCCGTCTGAGACCGGCTCTTCGCTTTCACTGTCTCAGGTAAAGGCGGGGAGTCGGTTCTCAGACGGCTTATTTTGTTTACCGGCTGGCTCGTCTGTCAGAGGTGCATGGCTAGAGTTCGGGGGGAGCGTACCCCCTTCGTTCAGAACGTCATAACTTCTGGCAGGCGAGCGAGCTGGTAAGCTCGAAGGAGGTACGCATGGACTTGTATTGCAAAAGGTGCGGAGAGCCCTACGACATGGACAACGTTAACTTTGAAATGACTACCCTAGAGCGTATTCATTTCAAAGACGGAAGGGGTTGTCCGTCCTGCTACGGGCATCCGGCTCCGGAGAAGAGGCCCTTACGGGCCAAGCTCCAGGAGGCGGCCGAAGATGTAATGGGCGACGACATGGACGGAGTCGCGGCGATGATGGAAGACGCCGAGCTAGAGTTCGGAGAGGACTTTTAAGATGAAAGTAGATAGTCCTGAATACAAGGCTCTTATGGCAAAGCAGAGCGAAGAAGCGTTCCAGGAAGAGATGCAGTCAGACTATGAATCTTACCTTGAAAATGAGGACGCTCATGGTCGGCTGCCGGTAAAGAAAGTTAGTGCGGAGTCTGCCGATGGAATATGAGCTGAAAGTCCTTCGTGGCGAGAAACAGATAGTCCGGACGTGGGATGGAGCAGACGGGCTTACCGCTGCTAGGCGATATGCCGATGCTTATCCCGGAGACCTTGTTCTAGCCTGGAGAGATGTCCCGTACGGCATATTCCCCGGTGATACCAGTCGGATAGTAGAGCCCGGCAGTTTACAAAAGTGAAGAAAGTAAAGGAGGCATACGTTGGAAGATATTAAACAACCGGCTTTCCGATTGTTGACAATCTCAAATAGTCCCGTTGTGCCGCGGGAAGATATCGAAGCAGCTCACTTCTTACGAAAGCCGGCGCAGCAGGTCACTTCCCTCCAGGAAGCCGAGCCGGTAATAGCCGGCATGAAAGCATGGTGCGAACTCCATGCTCAAGGGATAGCTGGTCTTTCAGCTCCCCAGCTTGGTGCCTCTTACCGGATAGCTTTCATATGGTATCAAGGCCTTCACGTGGTGATGATCAACCCGGACGTCGTTTATCAGAAAGGTAGCGTATTGGTCTATGAAGGGTGTTTGTCACTCCCAGGCCAGCGATACCAGGTACGCCGGCCGAAGATTGCTAAAGTCCAGTACCTTGATGAGAACTGGCAGCTCCATTCTTTGAAAGGTCATGATACAACCGCCATGGCTATCATGCATGAGATGGACCATCTCGACGGTGTTCTCATCGACCTGAAGGGTAAGGATTAGTTTACTTTAATGCGGATTGTAAAGGAGGGATTTGCCATGGTTATCAAGGGTACTAAGACTGACCTCCAGGGCAAACTGAAATCCATCTTGCAGTATCATGAAGGCCCGGCCCAAGCTATTACTGCCAGCGAGCTGGCCCGGATGTGCGGGACAAGCGACAGGTCGATACGGCTGGCAATACGGGAACTGATAAGAGGCAATGGCGATGGTCATAATGGGCTGCCGGTCGCTTCTTCAACAGAGAACCCGCCCGGGTACTTTATCCCGACAAGACGGTCCCAGGGCGAACAATATGCGGCGTCGATCCGTAGCAGGTTGATAGAGGATGCTCTCCGACGTCGTGATTACCGGCGAGCCGCGGATGAATGGTTCACGCCGGCTGAGCAGGGCCGGTTGACATTATGAGAGAAAGTAAAGGAGGTGGCCAGTGAAACTCAGAGTAACTTGGTTGTTTAGAAGCCTGGAATGCTTCATCAAAGGGCATGAGGATGTACCAACCTTTTATGACCCTTCTGATGGAAGGCGAAGTCTCGGTTTTACTTGCTTCCGATGCGGCCGGCCCAGGCTGAATAACATCGAGCGCGTCATTCTCGGGAAAAGCCTGTAGGTTTACAAAACTGAGGAATGTAAAGGGGGACTAAAGATGAAATGTAAAGATTGCGACCGGGAGTTTCCTACGGCTTCAAATGCCGATACAGCCGGGTGGGTAATCATCGGCGATGAGGCATTTTGCCCGACCTGCCTCCGATTAGCGAATGTCGAGAAGAAGTTGCTCGAATGCCAGCACGCAATAGTCGGCTTAGGTAAATTGATTGGCGGACAGGTAGAAATACCGTTTCTAAGCGATAAAGCTCCCTATTCAGGGGTGACGGTGGCTGAGATAAATCGCGAACTTGCTGAGGAACGGGCCAAACTCCATAACCATGGCGTCGATTATAGGTAGTTTACAAAACACTATTAAGTAAAGGAGGAGTAATTGGACACGAAAATAAAGCGTAATCTTAAATTCGGCAAGGTCCTGGCACCACTCGTAATCAAGTCCCGGTTCAGATCTTTCCCTCTATGGGCTCACCTCTTTGTTACCCGGAAGTGTAACCTGA
>JAUYHA010000137.1 GCA_030690265.1 Dehalococcoidales bacterium
TGTTAGTAGACAATAAAGAACTGAGAACAAAAATGGGTCGGCGAGCTACCGAAGTGGCTAACGCAAAATACAATATCGATGAAATGGTGGAAAAATTCCGCACTCTGTACACGGAGCTTGCCAAATGAGTGGCGTAGGGTTTGATATGAAAGACGTAAATAAAACTCAACCCCGTTATCCCGCTGTCAGTAGAGCGATTCTTTTCATTATCCCTTCAATCGTTATCACGGTAATTTCCATTATTTTATTTTCTCAACTCACAGGGCTTAGCGAAGCGCAAATGAATGTCTTTTCAATTACTATAATCTCGGCGATTGTTCTAAGTCTGATCGGAATGGCCGGTATGCAAGTGCTAATCTATAGAATTATTGATGACCGGGATTTTTTCAAGGATGGGGCGACCACAAGAGCCACCGCGATTGGGTTTGTAGGCAGCCTGCTCTTCTCCCTGATTATTTCCGCCAGTCTGTATCCTTTTTTCAGCGGTGTTTTAGGTTTCTCCCTAACGGAGTACGTAATTTTCTCAACGTTACTCTTAATGTATTCAGCTATCTGGGTTTTCGCATCAGCTTTTTGGGCTTCGGAGGAGTACACTTATCCAGCGATAATCTTCAGCATTTCATATCTCGCGATATTGGGTTTTACACTTTTTGCATACAATACAGACCATATATACACAATATTAGGATATAGTCTCGGGACAGCAATCTTATTCATTTTGTTATTGCTTGTTTCTGCAATATTATTTCCCAAACCGGAGACTAACCATAAATTCACGGGCGATTTTTCCAAAGTGTTTAGTCTGGCTTCCCACAGCGGAGATGTTATTTTCTTTAGCATCTTTTATGTAATCGCTATTTTCCTCGATAAAATTATTGTTTGGGTTTATCAAGGACTAGCATCCGGACAGGGGTTATTAGTTACAGGTACTTATGGGGTAGGCTCTTTTCTGGGACTTATCCCTATGTTTAGTATCGCCATCATGGTGTATTTTACTAACCGGACAAAACCACTTAACGATGAACGGTACGATGGTACGTTCTCAGAAATACAAAAAAGGGTCCTTGATTACAAGTCTGTCTATTGGTCGAGTATTGGAACGATGCTAGTAGTAGCCCTGGCCCTCTTTGCTTTGATCGCATCGTTAAGCTTTTATTATTTTTCTGACGAGGCAATAATGAGGGTACTGGTCACTGTTTCCATAGGCTCCATTTTTTTCAGCGTAATTGTATTTAATTCTGCCGTGCTGCCAATATTTGGGAAGACCAGTATTTCAACACTCGCTGTATTTTTTGTAATTATCTTCGAAATATTAACCATACCTTTTGTGGCATACGATGTTTGGTATGCCTCGTTAGGATTTCTGTTGGGGAGCTTTATAGGCTTCTTAATCAGCATGATTTCTACAATGCGCTTGTTTTATCATTTTGAGCACAATATGTTTCGATATTTACTGCATTCTAATTAACAATAAATAAAAAGGGGAGGTGTATCATGAAAAATGTACTTATTACAGGGGGAAGCGGGTTTGTCGGACGTAGCCTTATTGAAGAACTACTGAAAAAGTATCCTGATATAGAGATTACTTCGTTATCAAGGAGCGAAGGCACGATATCTCGCCTAATGATGGGGTGTAACGACAAACGGTTAACAATTGAAATGGTGGACATTAGAGATGCCGAGGCTGTTCATCATGCCCTGAGAGACAAGGATACCGTAATTCATCTGGCAGCAATGAAGCGGGTAGATCTCTGTGAGAATGAGTGTCATGAAGCAGCCGCTATTAATGTTGTCGGAACGATGAACATACTTGACGCCTTCCAGGGAAAAACCTTTATTTTAATGTCAACCGATAAAGCCGTCGAGCCATGTAATTGCTACGGTGCTACAAAACTGGTTGCGGAAAGATTGGTCCTGGAGAGGGCGAAAAAGTCATCTGATGGGGCCAGATTCATGATTGTCAGGTCCGGCAATATTGTTGGGTCCACCGGCAGTGTCATGGATATCTGGAAAAACCAGATATTGAAATCAAATGAGATAACGGTTACAGATGTTAACATGACCAGATTCTATACAACCGTCGAGGGTGTCGTAAAACTCTATGTTGCCGTTTTAGACCGGGGTGAAAATGGTATGCTCTATTTTACGCCACGCGGAGAGGCGCAGGTTCTAAAGGAAATAGTGGACAAAGCGATTAAACTTTTCGGAAATGAAAAGACAAAAATTAATATAACAGGTTTGAGGATTGGAGAACGCATGGACGAAAAAATGCGTCATGATGGTGAGTTGAATACTGTCTCGGGTTTTGAAGAATGAGGTGGTCCCTGAAAATCGGACAGCTTGTTAAGGTGGAGTCCTGCCCCTAAAATACAAAAAGAAGGAAAGGAGCAGGAATTGAAGCAGAACCGCAGGAAACACAGCCCATCGTTAAAGGCAAAGGTAGCCCTGGAGGCGCTCAAGGGAGAAGAGACGGTCGCCCAGATCGCCGGGCGGTACGGTGGTCCATCCCAACATGGTGACCAAGTGGAAGAAGGCACTCCAGGATGAGGCGCCCACCATCTTCGGCGAAGACCACGCCCGTAAGAAGAGGAAAGAGGAAAACCTGGTGGTCCGGCTGTACCAGGAGATAGGGCAAGATCAAGGTTGAGCAGGATTTTCTCGACAGGGCTTTGGGTCGCTCTCCATTGCCAGACAGTGCGAACTGCTGGATATCAGCCGTTCCGGCCTGTATTACCGGCCCAAAGAAATCTTCTGAGGAGGAACTGACCTTAATGAAACTGATTGACCGCCAGTATCTGGCCACCCCTTTTTACGGGTCACGCAAGATGGCTGTCTGGCTGAAGGGTCAGGGCAAAAAAGTGAACCGAAAGCGTGTCCGGAGGTTGATGGAACTTCTGGGTATCCGGGCCATCTACCGCCGTCCCAGGACTAGCCAGCCGGGCAAAGGACACAAGAGATTATAAAGGAAGTTCCGTTTATGAGCAGAGTTAGCTGGTGTCCCGAGAGTATGAAGGCAAAACAGATACTAGGAGCTTTCAGCGACGTTCTAGATAAACCAGTTAATAAATTCGTTTGTACACCCTGTCTTACTTGTCAAATTCAGATTAAGGACTGTTAGATTACTACGGCCTTCGCGAGAGGTATCATATTTACTGCGGCGGGTTAACGGACCTGGTACTCAATGCCATGATAGAGGTTAATAACCCTCCTTCACTTTTCGCCAAGCCATCAAATTCATTCTGATTCATGATTCCCGATAAGAAATCATGAATCAGAACAAACCAGAATATTAAATAATAGAGAATTCTAGAAGAGTGATATTCAGTAACGATTCATGGAGCCACGGCAGTCCTCTCACCTGATTGTGTTGAACGCCCTTGAAAAAAAGGAAGGAACAATGACGGATTTGTTTCAGAAACAGTCATTGGTGTGAGCATGAAAGAAGACTCAGGTATACCGTTATTTGGCACCTCCGGAATACGGCGTGAGGTCGACAGGGATTTCATTCAACTGGCGTTTCAGGTCGGCATGGCGGTCGGCATTCTATACGATAATGTGATAATTGGCCGAGATACGCGCACTACGGGTAGTGCAATCCAGCATTCGGTTATTTCCGGCTTGCTGGCTTCAGGTGCCCGATGCAGTGATACCGGGATCCTGCCGACCCCTACCCTGGCCTTCGCTGCCAGGGAATTCAAAGCCGGAGTTATGATTACAGCCTCACATAATCCACCCAACTATAATGGCATAAAGCTGTTAAATCCAGATGGTTCCGCTTTCTCGCCGGCTCAGCAAAAGGAGATAGAAGACTTGATTCATGGAGGAGCTCTCTCCATTGCTCCCTGGAATAAGATTCAGGATGATAAAGTATATAACACTGCCGTTGAAAAGCATGTGAGCCGGATACTAACCAGGTTTTCGGGAGGATTTAAATTAAAAGTAGTGGTAGATGCGGGTTGTGGCGCCGGCTTTTTTATTACTCCGCACGTGCTGGCCCGACTTGGTTGTGATGTGACCACTATCAACTGCTACCCGAATGGGATTTTCCCGCACGATGTTGAACCGGTAGAAGCCAATCTGGGGGATTTGATGCGGGCAGTCATCGAAACCAAAGCCGCTTTAGGCATTGCCCACGACGGCGATGCCGATCGCATGATGGCAATAGACGACAGAGGCAGATTTATATCCGGGGATAAAATGCTGGCTATTCTGTCCAGGGCAGCAGGCGCAAAGAAAATAGTAACCACTATCGATGCTTCTATGTCCATTGACGAAATGGGTTTTAAGGTACTGAGAACCAGAGTTGGCGACCCCTATGTTTCGGAAGAACTCAAAAAGGGTGGGGAATTTGGTGGTGAACCATCTGGAGCCTGGGTATTTCCTCAGGTCTCATTCTGCCCGGACGGCATATTCGCTGCTGCTCAAATTGCAGCTATTGCCAGCGAGAATATGTTATCCATTCTGGTGGACAGTATTCCTGCTTACCCGGTAATACGAGGCAGCTTCAAATTAAATGCTTTGGTGATGCCCGATCTGGAAAAGGAGCTGGAAGCTACCAAGCCTTTAACGATTGACAGAACTGACGGTTTTAAATTGAATTTCAATGATGGATGGCTTCTGGTTCGACCTTCCGGCACTGAACCCAAAATCAGACTATCCGCCGAAGCGAATACCGAAGCTCGGGCACACCAGATATATGAAAATGGCGTTCAGGCCATTCGATATTTCCTTCAGGAGGAGAGTAAGTGAGCATAACCCAGGCAGTAATTCTGGCGGCCGGGGAAGGTACCCGCATGCATCCTCTGACCTATACTCGTCCCAAGGTGATGCTTCCCATAGCCAATAAACCTATCTTGGAACATCTATTAATAGAAATGCACAAGAATGGAATTAAGGATTTCATTTTTGTCGTGGGCTACCATGATGAACAGATACGCGACTATTTCCGCAGCGGCGAAAAGTGGCAGGTGAATATTCAGTACCGCAAACAAAACAAACAATTGGGGACTGCCGATGCGTTGAGGATGGTGGAGGGGTTGGTGGCTGGCAATTTTTTAATGGCCAATGGCGATTCCATCGTGAGTTCTGAGGATATCAATAATCTAATCCAGCGCACCGGAAACGTTCTGAGTATTATTGAAAAACAGGATGTCTCCGGGCTAGGTGTAATAGAAGCTAGAGATAATCTGATAGTCCGTATCCACGAAAAATCCGAAAGGCCTGCTTCTCATTTGGCTAATGCCGGTCTGTATTTGTTCACCCCTGATATTTTTGAAGCTATCGAAAAGACCGTCAAATCTCCCCGAGGAGAATTTGAGATAACTGACTCGATCAATCTGATGATAAATAGTGGAAAGCCGGTGGCTTATATGGTAATCACCAGGTGGTTTGATTTCAGCTATCCCTGGGACCTGCTAACCGCTAACGAGTCCATGCTGACAGAATTAAGACTATCTCACGAGCGGGCAGAGATAGAAGAAAACGTTATAATGAAAGGGATAGTATCAATCGGAAAGAATACCGTGGTCAAGTCTGGTTCCTACATAGTAGGCCCGGTTATTATCGGTGGAGGCTGTGAAATTGGACCAAATTGTTATATCCGCCCCGGTTCTGCCATCGGTGACCGCTGCCATATCGGAGCCTCCGTGGAGGTGAAAAATTCCATCATCATGGCTGGCAGTAAAGTTCCACATCTAAATTACGTAGGAGACAGCATAATCGGGGAAAACTGTAACCTAGGAGCGGGAACTAAGATTGCGAATTTGAGAATAGATAAACAGATTATAAGGGTTGCCGGTATCGACACGAAAAGACGTAAACTGGGAGCGATAATCGGGGATAAGGTTGAAACCGGGATTAATGCCTCTATAAATACCGGAACTCTGATTGGGAACAATACCTTGATCGGGCCGGGGGTTCTGGCTCACGGAGTAATTCCGCCGGGTTCAAAAATAATCTGAGAAGAGGTATGAACAAGCGGTTATCACGGCAACCGCTGCCGCTGCTGGCTCAGGGCCTTTGGATAAGTGTATCCCCTCTTGGTTTTTAACATACGGGTTTAAAAGCGATTCGAGAGCCCCACTTTTAGGGGCCGTTTCTAAGTTGAGCTACTTTGGTAAGATACCACGTGCTATGGCATAAGCAAGAAGTTGTTCGTACTGATTTCGCAATCCCAGTTTGGACAGGATTCTGGCGCGATGTATCTCGACCGTTCGGCGGCTGATTGAAAGTCGTGTGGCGATTTGAGTGTTAGTCAGTCCAGAGACAATCAGATCAAAGACTTCACGCTCTCTTGCAGTCAGTATGTCAATAGGGTCACGTATATACTCCACTCTCTTTCGGGCGTGATTCTGGCCGTCTGGTCCCAGGTAGGGGGCGCTCAAGTTATTATTACTGGAACTCACGTATCGGATAGCCTCTACCAGATCTGTCGCATCAAGTTTTTTGAGGATATGGGCTTTTACTCCGCTCCCGAGCAAATCCAGTACCCGCTTTTCGTTTCCAAGCTTATGGGGTACGATAACCGCCGTTTTGGGATGGCGGAGATTGACTAACCGAATGATCTCCTGATTATCACTGCCATTCAAACCGAATAACAGGATATCCGGGTGAAGATTGCCAACCATATCCAATGCATCCAAACCGTTATTAATCTCGCCAATAACCCGGAGGTGCGATTCCGAATTAAGACATGACCTCAGTTCTTCTCTCAAGGCGGATTGTTCAATAGCTAGCACTATAGTGATGTGGTTCATATCTTTAGCTTCTTCAGGTACTTCTGAGGTGGACCACCTCACTTCCTTACTGCCATTTTGTATAGATATATCGCGCATTCACTCTTAATGCTCCTGTTTATGTTTTGCCTAAGATCCCCCTATTCAACGGTGACACTTTTAGCCAGGTTACGCGGAAAATCGATCGGGCAACCCCGAAGCTTGGCCGTATAATATGCCAGCAATTGTAACGGGACTGTATTCACCACGGGAGATAACAGGCTGTGGCTATGTGGCACTTTCAGGACGACATCCACTAAATCATCCAAGCTATCGTCATTTTCATCAACCAATGCCATGACATGGGCATTTCTGGCCTTAATCTCTTTGATACTGGTTACCATTGAATCGTGATTGGCGTCTTGAGCTACGATTGCAATTACCGGCACACCACTATAAAGCAAGGCAAAAGGTCCGTGTTTCAATTCTCCGGCAGCATATCCTTCAGCATGAATATATGAAATCTCCTTGAGCTTTAACGCTCCCTCCAGAGCTATCGGGTAGTTTATTCCACGGCCAATAAAGAAGGCACTATCATGTTCCGATAAATATCGGGAATAATCCATTATCTGAGGCTCAAGGTCAAACACCTTCTCCACGGTGATTGGAATGCGTTGCAAGTCTACCGCCAATTGATCTCGAATTTCGGTATCGATATCCGGATGCAATAAGACTAGCTGATATAACGCAATCAGCTGGGCAACAAAGCTCTTGGTGGCCGCGACACTCACCTCTGGTCCGGCTTTAATATATATAGTACGGTTGGCAATGCGGCTCGCGGTACTTCCCTGAACATTGGTAATAGCAAGTATCTTTATTCCGGCACTCTGCAGCTTTTTCATCGCTAACAGCACGTCGGCAGTCTCTCCGGACTGGGTTATAGCAATTGCTTCACCCGGGTAAAGGGTTCGGCGGTGATTAAATTCAGAACCTATAGCGGTTATCGTTGGGATTCCGAGAAGTTCCTGTATGATATATTCACCAATTAAACCAGCGTTATACGAGGTGCCACAAGCTATTATGGATAAAGACTCTACAGATTTGCTGATCGTTAGTCTGGTACTTAATAAATCATTTTCTACCAGTGTATCCCGTATTACTCTCGGCTGCTCATGGATTTCCTTAAGCATGAAGTGCTCATATCCTGCCTTTTGAACATCCTCCCTACCCCAGGTAATATGTTGTGTTTCTCTCTTAGTCTCCTCTCCATTCCGGGTGATCTTTACATTATTTCTGGTAACTTCTCCCACATCGCCGTCTTCCAGATATATCACTTTAGAAGTGTAGCTGATTATCGCAGGCACATCAGAGGCAATAAACATCTCATCATCACCAATGCCGATGACCAGTGGGCTGTTCTTTCTGGCTACTACCAGCTTAGATGCATCCTCGCTCAACACAATAATGGAGTAAGAACCATCCAGCATGGCGATAGCATCTTCTACTGCTTTCTCAATGCTGTCCTGAAAGTATTTCTCAATCAGATGAGGTATCACTTCGGAATCGGTTTCCGATATAAATTTGTGTCCTTCGGCTGTCAGGGACTTCCTTAAGCTCTGGTAATTGGTGATTACCCCGTTGTGGACCACAGCGAACCTGCCGGTGCAATCCAGGTGAGGATGAGCATTCACCAGTGAGGGAGGCCCATGGGTTGCCCACCTGGTATGAGCAACACCCAAGGTACCGCTGAGCTGGGGGCATTTCTCCTGTATCACCCCCACTCTAACTTTGTCTTTGTAAACCTTGATATTATCATCAAGTACAGCCACTCCGGAAGAATCATAGCCCCGATATTCCAGGCGACTTAAACAGTCCAATAGAATGGGCTTGGCCTGTTTGTTGCCGACGTAACCTACAATGCCACACATATCACACCCCCTGTACACTTGTTCTATTAGCAGTCTATTCCAGGTCAGGTCTGTTTGATATCCGTAGCGCTACTCAATCAACTTTGTTAAAAGGTAGAATTTCTCGCGTTAGCCATCACAATGTATACGTACATACTTAGTTCTCCCTGAAGAAATCGACTTTAGCCGTGCGTATACGAAGCTAGTAAAATAAGGAAAGGAGGTAACTCTGCTGCTCCGTACAGACAATTTCAGTCTACAATGACCTTCTCCCGGGTAAATATTCCCTGAACCACCATCTCCATTCCCCACCTGTCACGGGGATATCAGTTACCTCCCGTTAGATTAGACGGGTGGCACTATAACGCCTTTCCCATAGCCGCCCTAGAAATTCAGCCGAAAGCCCCCTTATGTGGAGCACATAATTTACCGGTTATCAGGACAGGCAGCGGGATAGTCAGCGCAGTCCGCCCGAGTAACAGAGCTACAATGGTAACCATAAAACCGCGGCAAAAGAGCGTAAAAAAGGAAGCCGCCGGTTGATTTGTCCTGCCCATCATCCCCATTTTCGTCGTTACCAGGGTCAGGTTGGCCACCGTGGCCGCCATCAGTAGTTGGAACAGGGTCTTTACCCGCCCGAAGTAACGGGCCTGCCGAATGCCAAGCTGCACCAACCTCGCTAGCCGGTGCTCTGTTACCTGGCGCCGTTTACGGTATTCGGCAAATGCCTCACTCTTCCGCCGTCTCCGTAGGCGCAGTCACCAATGGTCTCTTCCACTTCAATGCCGGTGTTTTCTTCACTTTGCTCTACCAGTTCCAGGGCTTCGGTATTATCCGAAGCGTTCCCGGGCAGGACATCCACCGCGGTAATAAGCTGGGAGTCGGTATCAATCGCCACCGCGGCCTTATGCCCGTCAAAACGTTTGTGGCTGCTCTTGTGACCATGCCGCATCTCGGGGTCATGTACCGAGACGATACGGTCCCGGCTTACCCCTTCCTTCATGGCGGCGTCGTCCTCCTTGCGCTCTACATCCTGGAGTAAGAGTTGTCCGAGTAATCCGGCCGCTTCGACAATGCCACTCCTCCTGGCGCTCCCCTCCGGCTCTCCGGCTTGAGACTTGGCGCGCTATTTCCAGCACCCGGTCAGGCCGCCACTCTTTCTACGGATTCCTGGCTTTAATGAGGGGGCAGCTCTTCCGGGACGAGGAGTTTGCCGAGCTATACTGTTTGGACAACGGACGCAACAGCGTACCACCCAGCCTGCTGGCTACCGCCCTGTTGTTGCAAACACACGGCAGGACAAGCGACGAAGAAGCCAACGAGAGGGCTGACTTCGATATCCGCTGGAAGGTGGCACTGGGCATTGGAGTAGATGAGCGTCCCTTTGCCAAGAGCACGTTGCAGTTATTTCGCGCCCAACTGATACTGCATGATAAGGCCAGGGCTGTTTTTCAGCGCAGCCTGCAGTTTGCCCGCAAGACGGGCTATGTGAAGAACCGGCGCATGAAGGCTGCCCTGGACACCAGCTACATCCTAGGTCGGGGTGCGGTCAAGGACACCTATAATCTGCTGGGGGACGGCATAATTCTGGTGGTGAAAGCGCTGGCGGCGCTGGAAGGCAAGAAGGTGGAGGCGTGGGCGAGAGAAAGAGGATTTGAGCGTTACTTTGGCTCCAGCGTGAAGGGGGAGGCCGGCGTTAACTGGGATAACGAGAAGGCGAGGCGGGGCGGCTCTCCCTGAAGGCTCGCTTCCCGACACAGCTTAAGCACCTGCAGGAACAGTCCGGATAGCGCCTTCAGGTGGTCTTTGCGGAAATCAGAGATGGTGCGGAAGTCAGGTGTGTTGTTGGCCGCCAGTACACGGAAGGCTATGTCTTAAATGAAGGTGCTTCTCTATCCTCCGTGACGATGGCACCCCGATAGAGTAAGCATAAAGGAATACCTTCACCATCATGGTTGGATGATAGGGGTGGATACCCGCGCTCTTCTGACGCATAGCGCTTCATTATGGCCGAAAGGTCAAGCTGGTCCACGACATCAGAAATGAAGTAAGCCATATGGTCACCGGGGAGCCATTCCCGCATCGATGCCGGCATGAGGAAATCCTGGTCAGGTTCATAGGGACGAAAGATCTTGCTCACTGGCGCCTCCTTAAAATAGTCTCGCCCCTATTTTATCCTGTTATACTTGCCTGAAGCTATTACTCGGACAGGCTGCTAGTTACATAATTTGATTTATGGGTGGAACTATACCTGGTTCAAGAGTCATTTGGGTAATACCCGTTCGGAATACGGTAATGGGCGCCGATAAATATATAGGAGGCAACATGGGTATCTTATTAGCTTTTGAACATCAAGAAAAAACGTACTGTGGGGTCTCCAGACGGCTTAACTCCAGATTATTGGGCTTTTATGAGGTTTACATTACCAAGAATTTTGGACCGGAGAGGAAAAGCCGAGTATAAAAACGGCATCCCACAAATGCTCTTTGAGCGGGAGCAAGATATCAAAAAGTTAGCAAACGAGCTACAAGGTAAACTCAACACAATATCCCTAAAGAACACATCACAGTTAAGACTAGGAAATATACGTATTCCAAGCCGAGGTTTTAGTTGAGCAGGGAGATAAACGTTTTTAAAAGAGCATATCCCGCAAGGGGAAATGACCTAATATCCGTAAATCTCATACTCAGGCTCAGTAGTGATACGGATATCTTCCAGGAATAAATAGATTTAGATTATTAGTAAGGGCAAGGAAATAATGTCTGCGAGAGGATTTACGAATATGTTCAGGACGTTGAAAGAAGACATTCTGAAAGTATTCTCTGAAGACCCTGCAGCTAGAAGCATTGTTGAGGTGATACTTTGTTATCCCGGTCTGCACGCCTTGTGGTTATACCGTTTGTCACATTTATTATGGCAACACAGGTTTTTTCTCTCTGCTCGTCTTATGTCACAGTTTACCTGTTTCCTCACCGGGATCGAAATCCATCCAGGAGCTAAGATTGGCCGCCGTTTCTTCATCGACCATGGAACCGGGGTAGTTATCGGCGAGACAGCTGAAATAGGGGATGATGTCCTCGTGTACCAGGGAGTAGTTCTGGGAGGGACAAGCCTGAAAAAAGAAAAGCGGCACCCTACCATTGGTAACAGAGTAGTCATAGGCAGCGGCGCAGTGTTGCTGGGGCCCATCACGATTGGTGATGATGCCAGAATTGGTTCAGGATCAGTGGTAATAAAACCGGTGCCCAAGGAAGCCACAGTAGTTGGTGTCCCGGGGAAAATCGTTGCTGATCGTCTCGCGCCTGTTGCTGTACTGGATCACTCCAAATTGCCCGATCCTGTCAATGAAACTTTGAAGTTGCTGGTGGAGCAGCAAAATGAAATAAAAGACCGCCTGGACAGGCTTGAAGAGCAGCCGAGTCGTTCAAAATCCAGGAGCGAGGTATGGGTTGGCTAAGAGAAGGAGCGTAAATGGCACAATTAACGGATAATTCATGGGCGCAAAATAGATGCTTGGTGACCGGAGGATACGGCTTTGGTGGCTCACATTTATGTGAGCAACTATTGGGTAAAAGCGCCAGAGTATATGTATTAGACCGGGAAGCCCCGAGTAATTCATATTTGGTGTTGAGTGGTTTAGCTGATCGCGTCAAATACATCTACGGGGATGTCAGAGACCTGGACCTTCTTAAAACTAGTCTCGAACGATTTGAGATTGATACCATTTTTCACCTTGCAGCCCAACCTGTTGTTCCAATTTGCAATAGCCGCCCTTACGAGTCACTCTCTATAAATGTTATGGGAACTTATTCTGTATTAGAGGCAATGAGAACTTCTAGTTACACGAAGTCTTTGATTTTCGCTTCCAGCGGGGCTTATTACGGTACAACTACCGGACTAGAGACTATAAAGGAAGAACACCCCCCACTGGCATCGGCTAGTATTTACGTTCCGTCAAAAGTGGCCGCAGATATTGCTGTTCGCTGTTATGCAAAAACGTATGGTCTAAAAGCGGCAGTATGCCGTTTCATTAATACCTACGGACCGGGAAATACCAATTTCAGCACCATTGTCCCCAAGGCTATTACATTATTGATTAACAATCAACCTTATGATTTTGGGGCAAGGGATGATGGTACCTCTACTTTTGACTATCTCAATATCCGGGACATGACCAGAGGCTACTTATCAATGGCAGAAAATATTGATAGCATTTCCGGAGAAGCCTTCAATTTTGGAGGGGGCTATCCTATATCAGTTAAAGACCTGGTGCAGCTGATTAGCCGTCTCTTTGACGGAAAAGAGCGCGAACCAATCTTCCACGGAGCGAAAAAGGAAGTCCCAATACGCAAATGTCTTGATACAAGTAAAGCAAACAAGCAGCTGGGATGGGAACCCTCTATATTGCTGGAGGAAGGATTAAAAGAAACGATTAATTGGTATAAACAGCATTGGGATAGATTATAAAGATTTGGGGGAAATAGTATGAATGTCAAGCTGCTCGAAGAATCAGCATTGAGGCACTACGAGTTTCCGATCACTGATCAGAAGGTTTTCCTGGCTCACGCTGCGGCTTCGCCACTTCCAAGGCGCGTGTCCTCGGCCATGATGCAATACCTTGCTGTCGCGTCCGCTGAAGGCCAGTGGGAATATCTCTACGCTGATATCGAAGAAGAAACCCGCAGATACGCTGCTAGGCTGATTGGGGCTCAAGAGGAAGAGATTGCCTTTGTCTCCTCAACATCTATGGGGCTGAGTATGGTTGCCTCCAGTATTTCATGGCGGAAGGGCGACAACGTCGTCATTGCCGACGGAGATTTTCCTTCTAATATTTACCCGTGGCTGAATCTTCAGAGTCGAGGTGTAACGGTAAAATTTATTCCCAGACATCATGATGGCGCTGTGACACTGGATGACGTCATGAATCAGGTGGACGACAACACCAGGCTGGTCTCCTTATCCAGCGTTAATTATATAACCGGTTACAAGATAGATATTCCCGCAATCGGACAGTATCTTCATGAAAATGGTATCCTCTTTTGCGTTGATGCCATTCAGAGTCTTGGCGCCATTCCAATTGATACTATATATGTGGATTTTTTGGCAGCCGGAGCTCACAAATGGCTTTTGGGGCCGCAGGGAATCGGCATCTTATATGTTAAGAGATGCAACATCGAGAAGCTGACACCCGTGCTGGCCGGCTGGAAATGCGTACAGTCCAGTAAGAAATACCTTAATTATGACTTCTGCTTGTTGGATTCCGCAAAATGTTTGGAACCAGGTGGTATTAATATCACAGGTATAGTTGGGTTGCATGCCGCCCTTGGGTTACTACTTGAAACAGGAATCGATGAAATAGCTGGCAGGCTGGCAGGATTCCGAAAAATAATGAAGCCTGCTCTGCGAGAAAAAGGTTACGATCTGATTGGACCATCGGATGACGAGCTAAGCTCCGGAATCACCTCGTTTTCCTCCCAAACACTTGGCATTACTAATCTACGCCAGAAACTCGATAATAACGGCTTTGTGGTGTCATTGCGAGACAGTCTTGATGGTCGCAAGTGTATTCGCATCTCGCCGCATTTTTACAACTCAGCAGATGAAATTGCTCTGTTCCTAGCTGAGCTGCCCTATTGCTAGACACAAGTAGAACAATACTGAAAATAGGCCAAGATATGGAGTTTACAAATGAGCAACCTGTATTTAGAGAGACTCGGGGATATTATTTCACTCCGGTTAGAGCGCTTGCTTATCCAGGCTGAAGGCACCATGAAGAAGCGGGAAGAAATACGCGAGGAGAATGCCGCTAAAAATGAGTTGGAGCGAGAGTTTTACCGGAGGATACCTACTCTGGACGAAAATATCAGGCTGTTAGGCAAGAAAGCCACGAAGGAATCATTTCCCGAGGAAGCTGTGTGACTGTCATGATTGAGCTCAGGCGTTCCTACACTCCTGTCGAAGAATTGCCCCAGTCTGGGGACCATATGCACAGCAGAAATAACGGGCACAATGAACTCAATGTCCGTGAAATCAGGAAACATTTCTTCTTCCGGAAAGACCGGCGCACGGTAACCAATAATGCGGCTACTACTCAGGTACCATATGACCTTTTACGTTTGCATGCTTCTCTCGCGAAGAGGTATGAGAATGTGCACCGCGGCCAATCGAAGCCTTCCCAGGAGATTACTGCCTTGCTTGAGGAATCCTATCAGACCGTAGCAGATTTTCTCAATGCACCCAGCATAAGAAATTTGGTTTTTTATCGCAATACTACCGAAGCAATCAACTCTGTTATGTACGCCCTCCTGACCGAGTTCCGGAACGGCGATAATATAGTTACCACCATGATGGAGCATAATTCAAACTATGTTCCGTGGTATGCCATGTGCCGAGATATTCTGCCCCGTTTCGGCGTTAATGTTGAATGCCGAATAGTTAGCTTTGACCAAGAATCGGGTGAGTTGGACCTGGATCACATGGACAGGCTTATTGATAGTAGGACCAAACTCGTATGTTGTACCGGGGCTTCCAATTTTTTGGGCTATAAAAGCCCCATATCGCTTATCAGAGAACTGTCGCGGGGCAGCGGTTATTCTCAACCCAACGGTGCCTCTGGCTCTTATCTGCTAATCGATGGCGCACAGCTGGTGCCCAGTACCCCGGTGGACGTGCAGCAGATGAATGTAGATTTCCTGGCATTCTCTTTCCACAAGATGCTGGCACCCTTTGGTACGGGAGTCCTTTACGCCAGAGAGGAACTGCTTGATTCCCTACCCCCCTTCCTTTACGGCGGTGATATGATTGCAGAGGGCCAGGTACATCCGGAAAGCGTTTCTTATAACAAACTACCGTGGAAGTATACGGCAGGAACACCTAACATACTAGGCAACATTGTCTCGGCTCAAGCCCTGCGTTTAATTCTCGATTTTGCGCTCAGACCGGACAGGGGAAGTTACTTCCGTTCGGACAAAAAAATAGATAAGATTGCAGTTAAGCTTGCTATGGGTAAGGTTAATTCGTATCTGCAATGGCTTACCCAGGAAGCAATGATAAGAATGGTTAAAATCCCAGGCATCAAGATTTACGGTCCTGTTGAAGTAGAAAAGCGGGCGCCTCTGATTTCATTCAATATCAATGGAATCAATCCCATAACACTGGCAAATAAACTGGCCGAACGTGGTGTAGAAGTAAGAGCCGGGTGTCACTGCGCTACCCTGGCTCATCATTACCTCGGGCTGGACCCACCGGCAAGCTGCCGGTTGAGTTTCTATATCTACAATGATATTGAAGACGTAGAAAGGGCTGTGGACGCCGTTAAATGTGTAGCGCTCCCGATCAGGCAGCGCACCCTATTCTCATACTTGAAAAATTACGAACATAAGTTAAGGGGAATAAGGAGAATAATATGAAAGTAGCGGCGCTGGGAACCAATGTCTTGAAAAATGCTGGCAATATAAACACACTCATAAGGCGTCAGATTGATCGGCAAATTACGATATTCGACTCCACTGATGTGAACAATGATATCTTACAGACAATTGGAATACTCCGTTAGTCAGGATAAATAGGTTAAATCCAAATCCAAACGCTGAAATATACGCGAAGAATGAAGGAGTTAATCCCACGGGAAGCATAAAAGGCAGAATTGCGATTTCTATGATTCAACAGGCTGAAATACAGGGCAAACTAACAAAAGAAAAGACAATTATCGAGCCGACATCTGGTAATACCGGAGTAGCGTTAGCGATGATTGGAATAGTAAAAGGGTATGACGTTGAAATAGTCATGAGCGATGCGGTCTCAGTTGAAAGAAGGCAAATGATAAAAGCTTTCGGTGAGAGATATTTTATGCCGGTGGCTCGTGACAGAGATGCCAGACCTCGATGACGATTACCTTAACC
>JAUYHA010000079.1 GCA_030690265.1 Dehalococcoidales bacterium
CTGGGTACTGCCTCTCTCGCGGATGGTTACTTGACTGGTTTTTCCGATAGAGCTACCTTCGCCTCTAACCCAGGCAGTGGCATAATAGGTTTGTCCTGCCGTAGCGTTTGTACTCACAGGATCCTGACCAATGGTGTAGACATTGCCATACGTTCCGGTTGTGAAAGCAGCCTTTCCTCCGTATCCGCCGGATCTGGCAATGCTTGACAGGGAGGCGTCGGCCTGCCAGCCACTCCAAGGCGAAGTACTGCCGGTCTCAAAGCCCGGGTTGGAAAGGAGATTGCCGGAAGGTATTGGGGTGGGAGTTGGAGTTGCGGTAAGAATGGGGGTGGGCGTGGGGGTTGAACCACCGGAACCGAAGGCCGGAGCAAGCGGCTGGAGCGGAGCGCCTCCCCCACCGATATTGGTCGGGCTGTTGTTGTTAACGACATAAAGCGCCGCTACTAATCGTTGCATATCTCTCTGCCAAGGGGTATTCCTCCACCCCGAACCTGGATCTAATTGAAGGCTCCAATCATTCCAAAATTCATCTTGTTTCGATCCATCGGCTCCATTTTCAGTATTAAGGTAAAAGGCTGGGCCATATGCATCATCAACAATGTAAGCGCCATAGTTCTGCAGTGTCCAGGCAAGCTGCCTTGCCGGCACTGTTTCAAGACCAAGACTATCAATATTTATCGTATATGGACCAGTAGCCGGAATAGCAAGCAGCGAGCCCATTCTCATGGCAGTATTAAAGTTATCAGGAAAGACACCAAATCCCTCCGGGTCATTAGAGGCGGTACCATACCACCCTACCGAATAACCGTCACCCCAATAGGCGGGCCATCTAAAACAATCATCATCAGGATTACCGGGGGTTGCGTTGCCGTCCTGGTCATCGCAATTGAAAAGGGCTTCTTTCACATAGACATTCACCTTCAAGACATGATTCATACCAACCTGTCCCGGACGGAGTTCACCCAGGCGGATGTCGCCGCCGAAGCCAGACAGGCCGCTGCCGCCATGCGCTCCTCCTCTCCCATCTCCGTAGATGTCAAGATCAGAAAACATCCACCCTGAAGTTGCATACCCCCCGGCAGTACACCGACTAAACACCTGATTTTGGTGAAGTGTCCGGTTATCGGCGTTAAGGAATGTTGCGGAGTGGTTTCCGTCGCTGATGCCAAGAAATATGAAATCCGATGGCATCCTCACTTGTATAAGCAACCGTAATGGCTCGGTCGCTACACAACGGTCTCCGCCAGTAAAACCTTCCTTGCTGTAATAGACATCAGTGAGCGGCGCAGTGGGTTTTAAGACAATGATTTCTTCATCAAGTGAAGGCATAGCAGCCTTCCATGGGAACCCGTTTGGTTCATAATGTATAAGATCACCGAGCAGACCACCGGGATTAGGATTTAAGTTTGCAGGAACATAAACTGCCCCGCTGCCGATCGGCATATTCCAGATGCTGTTACTCGCAAAAGGCCACTTCAGCGGATCACGCGATGCAGCAAAGGAGGTAGGTTTGGGGTAGAGAAGAGAAAATAGTTTATCTTTAAATGGAAAAGTAGAAGAAATCAGAAGGTAGATGATGATACCTGAGGCAGCCAGGATAACCATCAGTATCGGAGTAAA
>JAUYHA010000099.1 GCA_030690265.1 Dehalococcoidales bacterium
AGGGATAGAGCCCTCCCCCCCACCCTAAAATTGAATATTGCACGCTGGGCTTAAAAAGCCATAGCGTCTCTGAGAAAAATCGAAGTAAGGAGAATGCTATGTCAGAAGTAGGAAATATCTATGACAATGGGCCGATCAGTCTTATCGCCCGCATCAAGGACAATCTTTCTATCTACACGGCCAAGAAATGGGCTCACTATCAGGTCGCCTATGCCGAGCCTTGGCCCCGCTCCAGCCCGCTGAGGGTTGATCTGGTTGCTCTCGCCGGCGCCACCACTATTGCCGCCAATGGCGTTATCGCCAAGAGGCTGGTCCCCATCCTGCAGGCGACCGATGGGGAAATGCTCCATATCCGGTTCGAGCCCCTTGACGACGTCGAGGGGGTCGTCTACGAGCAGTCCGGCACCGGCAAGTTCAACAGCCGCAACACGCATGCCCGGGTAAATATGGGCACCTGCATCCGTGATCCCTATCTGGCGACGACCACCTTGTTTGTCATGGGCTACCAGCGTGACATGAACCTGGAGGCGCAGAACCCCAACCCCATCGCCCTCAATCAGGCACGCTTCCAGTTCTTCGGCTTCCGCTACGTGCTTGATGCCATAACCCCTGACCTGGGCTCGGTTGTCGACCAGAATAGAAATCCTGATACGAAGAAGCAGGAGGAAATCATCCGGCAGTTAGCCGCCGGGGACAAAGCCACCGTGGCGCAATACATCGGTCCGACCACCTGGTTGCCGGCTGAGGGTAGGTAAAAGGAGGATATGAGATGAGCTACTTAATAACTCAAGGCAGATACGCAGGCCTGATTGCCAAGTCGAACAATCGCAGTGGTGCCGCTGGTGCCGCTGTCGGCCCGGGAATAGTCACTACAACCGCGGTAGTGGCCACTGATATCATTCACCTTATCCCGGTTGGGCGCTCCTTCTATGTCACCAAGATCGTGTGGTACCAGGTTACTGGTGTCAACATGACCCTGATCTTTGGTACCCTCAGCAATGCCGGCGTGCCGGCCATGGTGCAGATGTTCCCGACACTGCTAGCCCTCTCCGGGATTCCTGGTGGGCTGGGGGAGGAAGACTTGGCCGGCGTGGAATTCATGGTGAATTCCCAGGCGACGCCTCTCGGCTGGGACGGCAGTCTTTGGGTCGAATCTTATGCCGCTGGTGTCATAGCTGCCGGTGTCCAGATTTCCGTGGAAGTCGCTGAGAAGCCTTAAAACAGGAGGTGAGCCATGGCTGATGAACTGGCCAAGAAAATAGCCGAGGCCAAGAAGAAGATGTTTGGCGACCTCCAGCCTTCTGGCGGGAATGTGGTCATGCTGGTCCAAGGCGAGGGCAAGGTGGAATGTGGTGATAAAAAGATAGAAATCAGGAACATGAAATGATACTGCCAGAAATTATCAATTACATCCTGACATTAAGATACCCAGGGTCGCAGGTAGGGAGATCGGACTTCATTTGTTACCTCGGGTTCACACAGGTCAGGATTCCTCTAATACCACCCGGGAGAGAGATCCTATATACCGTTCGCCCGGCTGGGGGGGTCTTCGCATGGCTGGGCTATAGGAGATTGATTGGCACTGACATGGTACCAGACGTATTCTCCAGTAGTTTTTTTCAATATGGTACTAGCACTTTCTCGGGGTTGATCACGCAGGTAGCCAGAGATATCGAGCACCCGGGGTTTACGTTTATTACAGAGCGGGAACCCCTTGTTATCACAGTGAACAACATCTCGCCTTTGGCCCAAAAGGGAGAGATGATTGGTTACTTTGTCGTCATAACTTCAGAGAGCGATCTTGGTGTGATAACTGATGCCTTGCGTCGGCTACATACGTCTGCTAGGTCAGAGCAGTTACTGCAGGAGGCGGATTATTTACTCGGCTTGTTGGCCAGTCAAAATCTGGAGCCTCAACCTCCGATAGGAGGAAGTTAAATGGCTGTCATTCAAATACCCTCGATTATTCTGCCAACTTCATCTCCGCTATTCACGGAGACCGAAACAATTGCCGACCTGGTTGAGCATACCTCTCTGGAATTTCCGGTAGAGTTCCTGCAGGAGAAGGAAATACATATTATCGCCGCCGAGGTGGTTGCCGTTGGCGTTCCCGGGAACCTGCAGTGTTGGGTGGAGTTATCGCCGTGGCCATCGGTTAATAACCTTATGTGGCCAGCACCGCTACCGGCGACAGCAGCATTCTGGGCGGCCATAGGCGGAGGTGGTGGCGCCATGGCGCCGGTGGCTCCGTTGATAGAGGCGGCCACCGGAGTAAGTGGTACTGTACACAGTATTCTGATACCGTGGGCTATTCACTCTGCCTGGGCTCGTCTGGTGATACAGACACCAGTCTCAGCCACACCGGCTACCGCCTTCTGGATCGTTCAGGCTATATTCAGTGGGGCTAGTAAGTGAGGAATATAAATGAAGAAAGCGGCAACTATAGGCGTTTTAGCCGGCATGGGAGTTATAGCTGGTAGTGTTCTTCTGGCTACCCGGGCAAAAGCTGCTCCTGAAGAGCCGGAAACGCCCGGTCTAATCCCCTCTGTCGATGACATTCTGGCATCCCTGACCATGGGGGAGCTTGAGATATGGTATATGTATATCGGCCAGCTCTACTTCACCGGGCAGATCGATAGAGTAACCTACGAAACTCTCTACCAGGCTTATGTCGATAGATTTTATCAGTTGGTAGGAGCTAACCAATGAAAATACCACAAAGCGGACTTAGACTTGATAATCCGGCTTGGCCCCTATTACAGGCCCTCATATCTTATTCCGGAATAACCTCCGGCGCTGGCGCAGCCTCGGGGTTAACACTCGTCTGCGCCGACCTGGTAAACGAGCCCTCCTATGATGGGTTACTTTGTAAGATAAAAAATGGTGCTGCTGCGGGGCAGGTTAAACCAATATATGTTCAAGCTGGTACTACCCTTACCTTTGCGACACCATGGACTAACGCGGCAGGAGCGGTAGTACAGATAACTGCCAGCACCCTATTCGACATTCTTTCCATAAGCGGTGGCGGAGGCGGGCCTGGTCCGTCCCCGGAAGAATCTTTAAGTTATTACGGCGTAGTCGATGCCGCTGCAGCTCCCAGTTTCACTATCGGGGCACTGGCAGGGCTTGGCGCTGGTAAGTTCGCAGATTTAGTCAACCCCTACTGGGCATTTGTCCTGAGAGACGCCGGCAGTTTGAGCGCGGCTCCCCAGGGAGAGCTCATGGCAATAACGGCTTACAATACCGCTACCGGCGTATTCACAACCGGCGCTTTTACGGCGGCTATCGCCGTCGGGGATGAAATCCTGATCGTTTCTCCGGCTATCGCGGCCATGATACCCGGTGGTGGCGGTGTAATGCCAATCGGTTACCCTGACGGACTTCACTTTAATGACACCGAAGGCGTAGCCGGCGTAGCCTGGCCGACCGGCACCGCCCAGCAGCCATCTAACGATGAAGCCAGTATACTGGCCATCGCAGTAGCCGCGCAGGCTCTCGGCTGGGATGCGAGGAAAATATCA
>JAUYHA010000102.1 GCA_030690265.1 Dehalococcoidales bacterium
GATAAAGGAGGTTATGTAGATGAGTTATCTAATTACGCAAGGCAGATATGCTGGACTGATCGCCAAGTCTAACAATACGGCCGGGAACCTCGTTCTCGGGCTCTTGCCAGGGCCAGGGCTGGTTGTCACCCTTGGCGCCGCCTCGGCGGATATAATCCACCAGTGTCCGATAGGGCGCTCCTTCTATGTCACCAAGCTACTGTGGTACTCCGCTGTTGCGGCCACCCTTCTCTTTGAGACACTGAGCAATGCTGCCGTACCGGTGCCAATGATCCCGCTGCAGAATGCTATTGCTGGCATACCTGGAGGACTAGGGGAAGATGACCTCGCCAATGTAGAGTTCATGCTTAACTCCGTGGCCGCTCCCAATGGCTGGGATGGCAACCTGTATGTGACCAGCTCGGTCGCCGGCGTCGTGATCAGTTGTGAGGTCGCCGAGAAGCTTTAAAGGAGGTGCCCTATGTCCGATGAGTTAGCCAAGAAACTCGCCGAGGCTAAGAAGAAGATGTTTGGCAACTTCCAACCGTACAGTGGGAATGTAGTACTGCTGGTAAGTGGGGATGCCAGGGTAGAGTCCTCGGATAAGAAAATTGAAATCAGGAAGGTGTCATCATGATCTTTCCTGAGATAATAAACTACCTTCTGACGTTAAGATATCCGGGCTCGGACACAGAAAGACAGAGCTGGGTGTGCTATCGGGGGTTTATCCAGTACATCGTTCCCCTGATATGGCCCGGGCAGATTATCGCGTATATGGTAAAACCCCTGGCTGGTATCTATGCATGGCTGGGTTACGATATCAGGTTTGCCAGCGACATGGTACCTAACACGTTCACCGGTTCGATAAACCAGTTTGGCTCTCGGCCTTTCAGTGGGAAGATAACACAGGCGGTGAGGGATAATAATATTGAAGGGTTTGTGCTGACCACCGAGCAGGAGCCGATGTACATGTCGGTAACCAACATCAGCCCCCTGGCGCAGATGGGTGAGATGATCGGGACTGCTCTCATGATATCCTCACCTCAGGACATGGCAACAATATTGGATGCTCTGCGTCGCCTGCATACCTCTACGGAGTCAGAGCAGTTACTACAACAGGCGGTCTACCTTCTAGGGATACTTTCAGGGCAACCGCAGGAGCCTCGCCCGCCGGTAGGAGGCAGCTAATGGTTGTAAAACAGATTCCCGCATGGATTTTGCCTCGAGTTATCCAACTCGGTACTGAAGTCGAGACTGTAGGCGACCTTGTCGAGCATACTTCCACCGAGTTCCCTGTAGAGTATCTCCAGGAGAAGATGATCCACATCGTTGCCACCGAGGTGGTCGCCGCCGGCGTCCCCGGCAACCTTCAGTGCTGGGTGGAGCTTTCCCCTTGGCCGACAAATAATAACATGATGCATCCAGCTCCGCTGCCAGCCAGTGCCGCTTACTGGGCAGCTATTGGTGGAGGCGGCGGCGCCATGGCGCCGATCGCTCCGCTGGTAGAGGCAGCCACGGGTGTAACGGGCACGGTGCACAGTATTCTGATACCGTGGGCTATTCACTCTGCCTGGGCTCGTCTGGTGATACAGACACCAGTCTCAGCCACACCGGCTACCGCCTTCTGGATCGTTCAGGCGATATTCAGTGGGGCTAGTAAGTGAGGAATATAAATGAAAAAGGCGGCAACTATAAGCGTTTTAGCCAGCATGGGAGTTATAGCCGGTAGTCTCCTTCTGGCTACCCGG
>JAUYHA010000103.1 GCA_030690265.1 Dehalococcoidales bacterium
CTGAACTCGGTCTGAAGACGACAACCTGCTCCGAGCTTGTTCACTCTGACTTATCGGAACGAGTCGAGGCAAGTCGGAACGAGTTCGCTCACTTCGTGGTGGTTCCAGTGATGGTTCCAGTGATGTCACCAGAACTGTCACCAGAACTGACTCAGTGGAACCAGGACAGGCTAACGGCTCACCGCGAACGGCATTTGTATCGCGCCAAGTGCAAATTGGTACAGAATGTTCAAAGGAAACGTTTTTTGAAATGAAGGAGCCTGTTTCTCGGCTTCCGGAAATGGTTCGGGCTCTTTTAGAGCCTGGAATCTACCCGGATGCTTCCGCAAAGGTAGAGCTGGTGCAGACCCAGATGTCGTTCGTCTTCCTGACCGGCGATTATGTCTATAAAGTGAAAAAGCCGGTCAACCTGGGTTACCTTGACTATTCAACCCTGGGAAAGCGCTACTTCTATTGCCAGCGAGAGGTTGAGCTAAACCGGCGCCTCTGCCCTGATGCTTATTTAGGTGTCGTCGCCATCACCGGGGAAGATAAATGGTTTTCTCTAGAAGGTAAAGGAAAGGTAGTGGACTATGCGGTAAAGATGCGCCGTCTCCCCCAGGAAGGGATGCTGAAGATGCTCTTAGCCAGAGGGCAGGTATCGGCAGAAATGATGCGCCGTGTTGCCTGGAAGCTGGATGACTTTCACCGCAGAGCGGAGACTAACACTGCTATCAGCGCCTTTGGTGACCTTGATACTATTGTTACCAATAATGAGGAAAATTTTACACAGACAGAAAAGTATATCGGCAGGACTATTTCTCAAAACGGCTATCAGCACATTAAAGATTACACCAGGGCTTTTATTGAGCGGAATACCCCTTTGTTTCGCAAACGGATAGACGATGGTAAAATCAGGGATTGCCACGGTGACCTGCATGCCGCCCATATTTGCTTTACTGACGGTATCTGTATCTTTGACTGTATAGAGTTTAATGAGCGGTTCAGGTATGGCGATGTTGCTTCGGAGGTTGCTTTTCTGGCTATGGACCTGGATAACAGTGGCCGGGCTGACCTGTCCCGGAGCTTCGTTGATGCCTATATCGCTTCCAGTCAGGATAAAGAGCTTTCTCAACTCCTTACTTTTTATAAGTGCTACCGTGCCTATGTGCGGGGTAAGGTGGAGAGCTTCAAACTTGATGACCCCCACATCCCGGAAGATGAGAAGGCCGGGATTTTAGCTGCCGCCAGGAAATATTTTGAGCTTGCCGAATCGTATGTAATATAGAATTTTTCGCCAAGCTGAAGGTATAAACCCTTTAATCCGTGACTAATTAACCTTTAGGCTCATTAAGATGAGCCTTTTTGTTATTCAGGTCGGCACTTTTTGTTCTGATACAGAGCTACAAAAGAGCTAAAATCTAAAGTGGGGTATTTTACTTTATAGGAGGTATTGGAAGAGGCAATTCTCCAGATGAACATTTTCCAGATACTGATACCATTAACCTATTGGCTACTAGTCCTGATGTGGGCTTATATCCTGTTTTTTCTTATGCGCCGTCTCAGGTTCCGGCGGGTTGAAAGCAGTCTGATTATTACTCTCACTATCGTTTTAGCTATTGATGCCTTCAGCACTTTGTTTGACAGTATATATTTTGGAGCCTGGTATACATCACTGGCTGGATTTTTGCCCATAGGTGTTTACGATTTCCTGGTTCGTACTGAAATGGTAATTATCCCCCGATTTCTAAATGTCACAGCGGCGGTATTGATTATTGGTATTTTTCTTTACAGATGGTTACCCGCTGAAGAGCGTGACCGAAAGCGGCTGGAATATGCAATAACAGAGCACACTGCTGAACTGGGAAAGAATAATGAACAGCTTCAGCAAGAAATCACCGCCCGCAGGCAGGCTGAGGAGCTATACCGGACCCTGGCGGAAAGCTCACCGGTTGGTGTTTATATTATCCAGGGTGGTAAGTTTCGTTTTGTTAATGCTCAGTTCCAGAAATATACCGGTTTTAGCCAGGATGAGCTCTCAAATATGGACCCTTTTGAGATTATCCATCCTGAAGATAGGGAGAGAGTCAGGAACAATGTGGTGCAAATGTTAAAAGGGAACCTCTCCCGCCCTTATGAGTTCAGGGTTGTTTTGCGTGATGGCGAGACTCACTGGGCTATGGAGACGGTTGTCTCTATCTACTATGAGGGGGAACGGGCTACTCTGGGTAACTTTATGGACATCACTGAGCGCAAGAAAATGCAGGAGCAACTCATTGCTACCGAGCGGATGGCTTCAATTGGTGAGCTGGCTTCAGGTATTGCCCATGAGCTTAATAATCCATTAACCGGGGTTATTAGTTTCTCTAATCTGCTGTTAGAAAAAGACCTTCCTGATGGTGTCAAAGAAGACCTGAAAATCATAAATGGGGAGGCTCAACGCACGGCCCGGGTAGTAAGAAATCTGCTTACCTTCGCCCGAAAACAGGCGCCAGCGAAAGAACCGGTTAAGTTAAATAAAGTTATTGAAAGTGTCATGGAACTGCGTGCTTACGAGATGAGGGTGAATAATATTCAGGTAACTACTCAGTTTGCTTCTGACCTGCCCGAAGTGACCGCTGACGCTTTTCAGCTTCAGCAGGTCTTTATCAACATCATTATCAATGCTGAGTATTTTATGACCGAAGCGCGCAGAAAAGGTACCCTTACCATTACTACCGAGCAAATCGAGAATGCGGTCCGGGCTTCCTTCAAGGACGATGGTCCGGGTATTGCTGAAGAGCATCTTGGGTATCTTTTTGACCCGTTCTTTACCACCAAGGGGGTGGGTAAAGGGACCGGTCTGGGTCTGAGTATCTGCCGCGGGATAGTAACCGAGCATGGCGGTAAGATATATGCTGAAAGTGAACCAGGCAGAGGAGCTATCTTTATTGTTGAACTACCTGTCAACAGGTAGTGATAGAGAAGAGAGTAATGAACACATCCGGTGCTGGTCTAAAACGAATCCTGGTAGTTGAAGATGAACCAGCAATTAGCAATGTCTGTTGGAGAGTCTTTACCACTGAAGGGTTTGAGGTAGATATTGCTGACAATGGTAGAGTAGCTCAGGATATGATAGAGAAGAAACAATATGACCTTTGCCTGGTTGATATCAGAACACCGGAGATGAATGGTAAAGAGTTCTACCAGTGGCTCAAAGAGAAACACCCGCAAATGGAGCAAAAGGTGATATTTACTACAGGGGATGTGATGGGTGGGGATACCCAGGTTTTTCTGGAGCAAAATGGCAGGCCGTTTTTGCCCAAGCCCTTTACTCCTGATGAATTAAGAGCTATACTGCCAGCAAGGATTTAGTTGCTGCCAGATTTGTCTAATGGAAGATGAGAGAGATTCTGTTACCGCCAGGAGCCATGGTGGGCTAGCTGTGGCGGCAATTAATGTCTCTCATGCCTTCGCTCATTTAAACAATCAAGCGCCCTCTGCTCTCTGGCCGGTACTGCAGCAGGAATTCGGCTTTGGCTATATGGGCATTGCGTTGCTGGCTGTGGTTAACCAGGTAGTGGTAGGTCCTCTAGAGGTTGTCTACGGCGTGCTGACTCGCCTCTACGGGCGGGTGCGCATCATGGCTGTGGGCACTTTTGTAGCCTTTGCCGGGTCGCTTGGCATGGCAGGCTCACAGAGCTATATTCATTTAGTGGCTGCCCGGGCGGTTAAGGGGTTGGGCACCAGCCCGAACCATCCGGTGGGTGGGGCAATCATGGTGGATACCTTTCCCAGAGCTCAAGCCCGGGCCCTTGCCTTATATCAAACTGCGGGTAGTGTTGGGGGCTGGCTCTCTCCTCTGCTGGTCGGGGTTATGCTTTTCTTCCTGTCCTGGCGGTGGATTTTCTTGATTCTGTCTATCCCGGTTCTTTTAGCGGCTGTTATGCTTCTGGTGGTAAAGGAGCCGCCGGTGTCTGGTGGTGAAGAAGCTGGAGAGACCAGGAGACGCCGGGCACGATTGGGTTTTGCTGAATACAAAATAGTGCTTCGGGACCGAAACGCTATGCTTGTGGCTCTGGTGATGGCAATTGGTGCTGCGGGACGTGGGGCGGGGGGGTTGAATACCTACCTTACTCCCTTTATGGTAGACCGCTTCGGGGTTACGCCACCTGTTGCCGCTATGTTTCTTTCCGTCTACACCTTTGCTGCGGTGGTTGGTCCTCTAGGTATGGCCTGGTTAGCCGACCGCACTTCACCGCGGTTGGCGCTTCGTGTTACGCTGGTCTTTTCGGCTATCTTTAACTTACTCTTTCTGGTGCCGGATAAAGCAGGGATTTCCCTGGCTGCGGTCATTTTCCTGGCTGGCGTTTTTGTTAGTAGCCGCGCCACCTTAACCCAGGCAATGCTCATCAGTCTGGGACCAAAGGATGTCCGCGTCGATACTTTGCTCAGCCTTTACGGTGGCATAGGGGCGGCAACCGGGCCGGTGTGGACTTTCATCACCGGGATGATTGTGGACAATTTCGGTATTCCACCGGCTATGGTCGTTTCGGCTGTGTCTTATATTCTGGGTATTTTCATTCTTGGTCTTATCAAGCTCAGCCCGACGGCCACCCCGGCAACCCAGCCAAATAACGGGTAGCCAGAGGGCTTGACAATATCTCTGTAACTGCTTATCATCAAAAGGTTGTAATGAGAGTTATTGCTGGCAAAGCTAAAGGCTGCCGGCTTAAAGCACCGAAGAATATTCGTCCAGCGACAGATTTAGTAAAGGGGGCAATTTTTTCAATTCTGGAAAATATTACCTCTGATTGGGAGCAAGTGCTTGATTTATTTTCGGGTAGCGGAGCTTTAGGTATTGAGGCGCTGAGCCGTGGTGCCGGGTCGGCTGATTTTGTCGAACGCAATCCCAAACACTGCGCTATAATAAGAGATAATTTAGTCAGGACAAAGCTGGCCGAACAGGCTCATGTTTATTGCTCTAGCGTTGCTAAGGCTCTCTCCTTTCTGGACAAGGAGTATGACATTATATTGATGGACCCGCCCTATGCCGATTCGTCCATCGGCGATTTTATAGAACAACTGGCTGCTTCCAAACTGGTTGGGGCAGAGACTACAGTAATAGTTACCCATTCTCCCCATCTTTCTCTGAATACAAATTATGCTGAATTGAATTTAATCAAAGAGCACCGTCACGGTGACAGTTGCATCGCAATCTACCAGAAGGGGGACAAGACATGACCACGGCTCTTTATCCCGGTTCATTTGACCCGATAACCAATGGACACCTTGATATTGCCACCAGAGCAGCTAAGCTTTTTGAGAAGGTTGTCATCGGAGTCTATGATATACCGGCGAAACATCTCCTCTTTACTACGGAAGAAAGGGTAGGGATGGCAAAACAGGCAGTGGCTAACCTGGGTAATGTTGAAGTAATGCCTTATAATGGTCTGACAGTTAGCTTTGCCAGGGAGATAGGTGCCCAGACTCTGGTCCGCGGCTTGAGGGTTGGCGCTGATTTTGAGCGGGAATTTGAGATGGCACTGATGAATAAAGAACTCTCACCGGACTGCGAGTTGGTCTGTTTAATGTCCAATCTCAAATACCAGTTTCTTAGCTCCAGTCTGCTTAAAGAAGTAGCTAATCTGGGTGGTGCTATTGATAAATTTGTTCCCAAAGCGGTTGCGGAAGCTTTGAAAAAGAAAGTACTCGGCTAGAATTGACTGGAAAATTTCATTAGGTTAGAATAGGAAAAGGGAGGTATAGATGAGCTATTTTAAATATAAGATTACGGACGAATGTATTAACTGCGGCGCCTGTGAGCCGGAATGTCCGAACGCGGCAATCAGTGAAGGGGAAATTATCTTTGTTATTGACCCGGACAAGTGTAATCGCTGTGTTGGTGACTTTCCTTCTTCCCAGTGTGCCTCAGTTTGTCCTGTAGACGCCTGTGTCCCTGATGAAAGGTACCCGATGTCCAAAGATGAAGCACTGACACGCTGGCAAAGCACCCACCCGGGTCAAACCCCGACAGCACCCGAAGACTAGTGTAGTGCATCTTACGCCTCGTTATTTTTGGTTAACCATACCGACGAAAGTCGGTATCCAGATGTGTAGGCTCATCCGGTATCGCCTGGAATTCCGGCTGGAGTTTATCCCGTACCTGATACGGGGCCGGAATTGGGGGGCTGTAGCTAACGTTATTTTGAAGACACTACACTAGTTCGATATCTCTAAAAGAAAAAGAAACTGCTTTACTGTCAGGGTGATGGGTCTTTGGTTCTTACTGACCTTTGAAATTAATGAGGGGGTTCGGTTTGCGCACTTCACCGGAAGAGCGAACGAATCCCCTCAAATTCGGCAGGGAGCAAAGCCAGGACGACAGGGAACCGGTCAATCAGTATTGTTGCCAGGTTTGATTGAGTGGCAATTTCAGGGGTGCCCAGAAAGTTGACCCAGAGGGTGAGTAAGGTTCCAGAAAGTAATACCCCGAGGAAGGCGCCAAAAACAGCTCCCCCCAGGTGATTAAGCCAGCCTAACATTACTATTGAGACAGCCCATTTCAGTAGCGATGCCAATATTCCGGTAATCAGCATCACCACGGTTAATATGATAGCAAAAGCGACTCCATTGGCTAAACCTTCCTGGGGCAGGAAGGTTAATTGCTCAGCCAGGGGAGCATAGTAACGCCCGGCCAGAACTATGCCGAGAGCCAGCCCGAGTAAAGACAAGGCTGCCTTGATAATCCCGATTTTTAAGCCAATAAAGGTAGCGATAGCCACAATTACCAGGACTCCAATATCAAGCCAGTTCATCTTTCACCTCTCTTCCTGAAAATATCATTTAATTGTCATTGCGAGCCGTAGGCGTGGCAATGACGGGTTAAGTTTTTCATCATCCATAGTGTAAAGCATCAATGGGGGTTAGTCTAGCCGCCCTTATCGCCGGATAGATACCGGAAGTGAGACCGATGAAAACAGAGACCACGACGGCTACCAGGACGATAAGTGGTGAGACCTCAGCCTGGAGTGAGAAGCTGCCAAAGTCGGTCTGAGATATTCCCCAAGCCACCAGCCAGGCTGCAGCCAGCCCGATGGTACCTCCGGACAGGCTTAACATGGCGGCTTCCAGCAGGAATTGCAGCAGGATATCCCTCCTTTTAGCCCCGACTGCCTTGCGAATACCTATCTCCCTGGTGCGCTCGGTTACCGAGACCAGCATAATATTCATGATGCCGATACCTCCTACCACCAGGGAGATGCTGCCAATCAATCCCAGAAATACGGTCAAAGCCAGGGTTATGGTCTCAAATGTGCCCAGCAGCTGCTCCGGACTGATAACACTGAAATCGGCATCTTCATCTTCGTCGATTCGGTGGCGCTTTCTCAAAATATCTTCAATATCCGCCGTCGCTTCCGCCAGTGTCCAGTTACTGTCGACCTGGACACTGATTTGCTGAACGGCGTCTTCCCCGCTGGGCGTCTTGTTAGAGAAGAGCCTGGCCTGGTAGGTGGTAATCGGCACCACCACCAGTTCATCCCAGCTGAAGCCGAAAGAGGAAAGCCCCCGAGGTGCCATAACACCAATCACGGTGAACCGCTTGTCCTTGATTTTGACCTGTTTGCTCACAGCGTCATCACTATCAAAGAGGTCGTCGGCTATCTTATTACCCAGCACTATCACCATATCTCTTCTAGCAACATTTACCTCTGAAATAAACTCCCCGGCTCCCATATCGAAGCCGTATACCTGCTGGTATGAGGGGTTGCTGCCGTGTATCACGGCAGTCGTATCTTCATTACCGGCGACAACCTTAACAAAATTTTCGTTAGCCGGGACTACCGTCGATACTGAACGGAGACGCTCTATAGCTTCAACATCATCCATAGTCAGACTGGCAGTTGCATAGCCAGGTGATAGGGCGGCAATTCCCGGAGCTTCGGGGTTAGTCGGCTGGACGAAAAGCAGGTTGGTGCCCAGCTCTTCAAAGGTGGAAGTAATCATATTCTGGAGACCGGCCCCCACTGACATCAAAACAATAACCGCCCAGACCCCGATTATCATACCCAGCATAGTAAGTGCCGAGCGCAGCTTATTGGCTAGTAATGACCTTATGGCAATATCGAAGAAGACGATAAGCTTCATGGCTGACCCTGTCAAAGACCAATCACTGAGATTGTTTTAGTAACATTTCTGTGTCATTCTGAGCCGAAGCCCTGAGCGTAGCGAAGGGGTAGCGAAGAATCTCTCAGAGATTCTTCGTCGTTCGCCTTTGGCTCACTCCTCAGAATGACATCACCAAACGACATCAATCTTTTTCTTGGTTGTTTAACTTACCCTTTCATCACTGATGATTTGTCCATCCAGCAGGCGGATAGTGCGTTTGCATTTGGCGGCTATATCCATTTCATGAGTAACCATTATCACGGTGATACCATCCTGGTTAAGCTGACGGAAAATAGTCGTAATTTCTTCGGTGGAAACACTGTCCAGGTTACCGGTAGGCTCATCGGCAAGGATAATCGATGGCTTGTTAATCAGGGCCCGGGCAATCGCCACCCGCTGCTGTTCACCGCCGGATAGCTCGGTAGGTTTATGGTGTCCTCTGGCGGCTAAACCAACCCGTTCCAGCGCCTCCAGGGCCCGCTGGCGCTTGTGAGAACCACCACTGTAAATAAGCGGTAATTCTACATTGCTTATGGCATTAGTCCTCTGCAGAAGATTATAGTCCTGGAAAACAAAACCGATTTCTTTTCCCCTCATCACTGCCAGCCGGTTGTCGCTAAGCCGGCTGACATCAGTCCCGTCGAAAATATAGGTGCCTGAGGTAAGCTTATCCAAAAAACCGATGATATTCATCAGGGTGGACTTACCCGAACCCGAGGCACCTATGATAGCTACCATTTCTCCCCGTTCGATAGTAAGGTTTACTCCTCTTAAAGCCGGGATTTCCACTTTTCCCATCCGGTAAATCTTGGCTACATTTTTCAGCTCAATCACGCTTTTAACCTCTTAACAGCCAGATATACCTCAGTTTCTCACTACCGTTTCTCCTTCTTCAAGTCCCTCAATAATCTCGGTCTGAAAGCCATCGCTGATTCCGGTAACTACCGGTCTTCCCTCGATTTGACCGTTGACCGAAACCTCGACCACGCTGTTACCCTGGTTGTCCTGTTTAACCGCCCGGTCAGGTACCAGCAGGACATTGGTGCGTTCAGCAATTACTATGTCGGCAGTGGCACTCATGCCGGTCCTTATTCCTGAGTTTTCCGGTGTTTCAAACTCGATTGTGACATCGTAAGTTATAACGCCGCCTTCTTCTCTGGATAGCAGGCTGACAGAGCTTACCTTGCCTTCGATTGGCAGACCAACCAGGGCATCCAGTTCAATGATGGCTTTTTGTCCAGGCATCACTCCGGTGACATCTATCTCGTCCACTTCAGCCTTCAGTTCCATACTGCCGGGGTCAATTAGATGAATGATTTTGGTAGCAGTGGTGATAGTGTCTTTTTCATCAACAGCCACATCAGCTACCACGCCATCAAACGGGGCGGTAATGGTTGCTTCTCTAAGATTCTTTTCAGCCTGGGCTAGAGACTGGTCTGCCAGAGCCAGAGACTCTTCGGCTAGCTCCAGAGAATGCCGGGCAGCCTCTACCTGGCTCTTCTTAATAGCCATCTCCTGAGTGTCAGTTCCGAGCAGCATGGCATCCAGCGTGTCTTCAGCTGCGTTCAGCCTCAACCGGGCTTGATTTACTAGCTTTTGCTGCTCATCCCAGCCCGGGGTTCCCGGGTCGTATTTAGACAGCGTCCATAAAGCATCTTCAAAATCTCTCCTGACTGTATCTACATCAGCCTGGGCCGCCTTAATGTCTGACAGAGTGTAGGTCTCCTCAGTCTGCTCCAGGTTGTATTCTGCGGTTTGCAAAGTTACCTGTGCCTGGGTGATGTCCACCGCAGCTTTGGTCCGGGCTACCTGTGCCTGAGCCAGAGCCAGCTCTAAATCAGTGGTCTCCAGTTTAGCCAGCACATCACCTTTTTTGACCTCATCATTCTCTCCAACATATATCCTGTCTATCTTACCGGCAACTCCAAAGGTCAGCTTTATTTCATTGGCAACCTCGATATTACCGCTGCCGCTAATAGTAACCATCAAATCACCCCGCACCACCTCGGCTATTTCCTTGGTGCCCTCTTCCTCACCCCCGAATGGATTGCAGGATATTGCTCCGGTTATGACAAGAGACAGGAGCAGGACGGTTACTACTCGCCAACCTTTCACCTGGTTAACCCTCCTTTAGCACCCCTTGATTTAAATCATATCACAAAATGGCCACTTTTTGGGGAGGTCCTCCTCTCGGGGGCTTGTTTCGCCCCGAGTAAAAGAGCGGGATTAAGAGTAAGGCTCCCGTTGAAGAAGTGACCATGGCTACCCACATTATAGAAGCTACCTGCATATGGATTCTCAAAGGAGAGAAAAAGAAAACGGAAAGGCCAATAGCCAGCCCGAAAGCATTTGCCAGGATTGGTCTGGAAAGGCTCAGCAGGGCTGAATCTACGGAGTCTGTGCTGCTCAGCCCCTGTTTTCGGAAGTAATAGATACCGTGGATGAGGTGGATGGCATAGTCCACGCCTACCCCAACAGCGATAGCAGACAGATTAGCGGTCACGATATTGAGATTGAAACCGGTTATGGATAGCATTCCCAGAATAGCGGTGAGAGTAATAATAATCGGTAACATGGCTACGAGAGCCGCCTTCAGTTTTCTGATGGTGAGCAGGAGCATGATAAAGATTAGAGCCAGCGCCAGCCCCAGGCTGCGAATCTGGCTTTCTACAACGAGCTTGTTCATCTCGTCAAAAAGGACCGGCATGCCGGTAAGCGACCGGATGCCGGGCTGTGCAGCGATGAATTCTTCCAGCTTATCTATATCAAGGGCTTCAAGGTCGTCAGTCCTAATCATCATTCTGAGACCATCATCCAAGACCCAGCTTTCCAGCTCCTCATCATCTATCCGGGTGATGAGTCTCTGAATGAACTGGGGATTTTCCGGATAGTCATCCTGTCCGGTCACCATTTTATTGATATTGACTACCATATCAAAAGGCGAAAGAACACTCTCAATGCCGGGTAACCTTTCCAGTTCCCTTTCTATATCCAGAATATCTTCGGCAAATTTGTAGTCTCTCAAGGTATTTATGCCCCGGTTAGAAACTATCTCTGCGGTAAGGGGTAAGGCTCCACCAAAATGCTTCTCGACCCTGTTAAAGGTCTGCCTGATTTCTGAATCTGCTTTAAAGAACATCAGTTGATTGGATACAACCTCCACTCCGGGTATGTAGAATACCGAGATGATAATAATAGCCGTAAAACTGACCGGAATCATAACCTTATGTCTCGAAGCAGCCAGGATAGACCTGGTGAGACTGCTCTCCCGAGAGGCTGGCGGTTTCGAGGGCAGCTTTATCCTGGACAGGACGGCTGGAAGGAAGAATAGGGAGAGCACACCGGCATAACCGATACCCAGGGAGACAAATATCCCCATCTGCCTCATCGGCAGGACTTCTGTCCAGGTCAGGGAAGCAAACCCTGCCATAGTAGTAATGCTCGTCAAGAATATCGGCATGCCAACCATGTCCAGGGTAGCCACGGTAAGCTGTCTCCGGTCAGAATATTTGCTCAGGTTATCCAGGAAATGACTGGTATAATGGAGGCCGTCTGCAGCTCCCATTACTATAACGAATATCGGGCTGATAATGGTCAATAAATTCAATTCCTGCCCGCTCCAGAAAACTGTGCCGATGGTCCATAAAGCGCCGAGACCGGCCGGAATTACCGCTATGATGGAGAACTTGCCGCTCCTGATAATCAGGGAGAAGACGAGCAACATTAATAAAAAAGCGCCTGGCGGCAGGATGAAGATTATTCTGAGGAGGTAATTCGTGAGGGTACCCTTGATGATTTCATCCCCGGCAAGAGAAAGAGTCCAGCCTTCTTCACTCTGTTCTTCACTACGAACAGTTTCCTCCAGAGATTTCACCACTTCGCCAGGTGCAGCATCGAATTCCAGATTGGCAACGAGCACGGTCTTGCTCTCATCGGCAGAGAGAAACTGGCTTGTAAGGAAACGATTTGCCTTGATGAAATCTTCCAGAATATCAGAGTGGCGGTCTATGAAATCCTCATCAAGCTGAAAAAGGCGGCTTCCCACGGGGATTTCGTCAGGAATGAAGCTCTCCACCCGGGAAACGCCAGTTAGTTTTTCTATCTCTTTCTGTAACCTGAAAAGCTTCTGGAGATTCTCTTGCTCCAGGAGAGAGCCTTTCTGCTCGATGAGTATAAAGATAGCTTCACCGGTCTCATATTTTCCCTTGAGCCTGTCGAATTCTTCAGCCCTGGGATTGCCGGAGGTGAAAAAACTCAGGAAATCGGTATCAAGTTTGAAGCGAAAGAATGAAGCCATGGCGGCGATATTCAGGATGAATACCAGGATAATAATCAGCCTGGACCTTTTGTAGACAAATCGAGCAATTCTTTCCATCAATATGCCTCATCTGGCTGCTGGATTGTATCAGGCAGGAATCTGCTTTCAGGGTAACAACCAGGCAATAATCTGAAGCAGGATGATAGCGACAAGGGGGCTAAAGTCCAGCGTGCCAAATCTGGGGATAGCCCGGCGCAGGGGTGACAGAATCGGCTCGGTAACTTTGTACAAAAAGTTGGTCAGTGAGTTGGTCTGCCCCGCTGCCACCCAGGAGATAACCACCCTGAGGAAAATAGCCAGGCTTAGCAGTTCGCAGAGAATACTGAGCAGGCTGAAGAAAATCACTTTTGCTCACCTCCCAGGCTCCTGGATTTGTTATAGGCAGCCTTCACTGCCTGCCGGATAAGACTCATAAACCCTCCCTTGTCCAGCGCAAGCAGAGCCTCGGCGGTGGTGCCTCCGGGGGAAGTCACCATCCGGCGCAGCTCGGCGGGCTGTTTGCCCGACTTCTGGATAAGATGACCTGAGCCGAGCATCGTCTGCAGCACCATCTCCTGCGCCATATCCCGGGAAAGGCCGATACTCGCCGCCGCTTCAACCAGGGCTTCAACGAAAAGAAAGAAATAAGCCGGGCCGCTGCCGCTTACCGCCGTAGCCATATCAAGATAGCTTTCATCGTCAACATAAATCTCCCTGCCGATAGCTCCCAGGATAGAGCCTGCCCGGTCTCTCTGCTCTTTGCTTACTTCCGGGGTAGCTGTCCAGACGCTCATCCCCTCCCCAATCTGTGCCGGGGTATTGGGCATCACCCGGACGATGCGGTTATGTTGCAATCCCGAAGATAGAGTCCGGATAGTGGCTCCGGCGATGATGGAGAGCACCAGCTGGTCGGACTTTAGCTGACCGCCGAGCCCGGCCATTACCTCGGCCAGGTTCTGCGGTTTGATGGCGAGGATTACCACCTCCCGTCCCTCCACCGCCAGCCGGTTATCCCCCGTCACCGCCACGCCGTATTTCTCTTCAAGATACTTGCGGCGAGCTTCAGAAATATCGCTGACGGAGACATCCTGGGGCTGGCTTAGCCCTTGAGCCAGAATGGCTGAGAGCATCGCCTCCCCCATATTCCCACCGCCGATAAAAGCTATCTTCATATTGTAATCCTATCCCCTGTATCCCCTTCCCTTTAGCAAAGGGAAGGGGAATTTTTTGAAAGAGGGGCGGATCCCCTCTTTTTTATGGTTCTAATGAGGTTCTGAATGGCAAAAGAGAACCCATAGTAGATTTATACCCTTTGCTGCTTCGCTTTCCTCTCCCTAATTACTTGCCTTATGTCCTCTTCTTCTCTGCCCAATTCCTCCAATTTCCATATTATATCCTGCATTTGTGACCTTGCTATATCAGAGTCTATATCACCTATTATTACCTTTGACGCAGCTCTACTTTCCGCATCAAGTGTGCGCTGTAGTTGATTTCTCTTACTCTTAATGTGTAGAATTTCTTCCGCTAGTTGTTCAACGGAATATCTTTGCCAACGACCATAATGCTCGTACCGGTAATCTTCTAACTCCCGTTGCTGTTTTCTGCGGCGTATGAACACAATTAAAAATATCACCACAAGTATTACTACGCCAGCGATAATCCAAGGTATGATGCTTTTCTCACCGATTGCTTTACCCGACCCCGTGCCAGGCCCAAGGTCTGTGGGCAGAATGGTATAAGTTAGAGTGTAGCCTCTTGTTCCAATTGCCCAACGGTTAGGATTCGTTATTACTATATAGTGTTTGCCATCAATTTTCGCGGCGTAAGAAAAGCTTCCGTGTACAATTTCACCAAAGTTCTGGACTTCTTTACCGGCAGGATCATCAATAGTCAGCATTAAAGCTTCTTTGCCTATTATTTCCCCTTGAACCATTTCTCCCACCTTAAGTTCAATAGGTATTGAGTCTGAGTGGCCCCCTGCTATCCAGCCTTCTGTCTTGACCGGCTCTTGTGCTAACACCGAATCACTGACTAAGAAACTTCCAATTATGGACAAGCAGGTGATAAGCCATGTAACTATTAGGAGTTTCCCTATTTTACTATTCATTTTGGTAGCCACCTCCACAAGTCTCTGTGTCATTTTATTGTTATATGCATTATACAATATTAGAGTTATGGCGTGTCTAAGAGGGGGCTGCCGCCCCTCTTTCTTTTTCCCCTTCCTTTTAAGGGAATGGGGGAGGGGATGGATTTTAACTAAAACGCTCCCCGATTATATTTAAGAGGCAAGGCTCTCTTTTTCAAAAAGCAATTTCCCAGACGAGCAGGAAAAGTAAATATATTACCATCAGCCACACCGAGATGACAATGAGCATTCCCAGCCATTTTGCTTTGGGGGTGATGGGTACGGAGCGGGCTTTTTGCCGGCACTCTTCTAAAACTTCCTGCGGAACCATCTTCAGGGCTAGAAAGACCCCGGCGGGGATAATAATCAAATCGTCAACATAGCCCAGGAAGGGTATAAAATCGGGGATTAAATCTATTGGGCTTAAGGCATAACCGACGATAACAAGCAGAAAGACTTTGGCATACCAGGGCACTCTCGGGTCTCTACAGGCTAAATAAAGAGAGTATGTTTCAGCCTTTAACAGTCCAGCTCTTTGTTTCAAGGATGCCATTGCTTTCATTTGTTAGCTCTTTCTACCTCACCACCACATTTACCAGCTTGCCCGCCACATAGATGGTCTTGATAATCGTTTTGCCTTCCAGGTAGGGCTCTACCTTATCACTTTCCAGGGCTGTTTTGATTGCCTCGGTCTCGGTGATTGATGCCGGGGCGGTAATGCGGTGGCGCAGCTTGCCGTTCACCTGGACCACCAGGGTAATCTCCTCTTCCTTTGCCAGTGCCTCATCCCACCCGGGCCAGCTTTGCTGATGGATGCTGTAGGCGCGCCCGGTCTGCTGCCACAGCTCTTCAGTCAGGTGGGGGGTAGCTGGTGCCAGCAGGAGGAGCAGCTTTTCTACCGCTCCCTGCCAGGCTGAGCCGGTGATGTTACCCTCTTCCTTCACCCCGGTCAGGTAGTTGGTAAACTCCATCAGGGCAGCTATCATGGTATTAAAACGCATTCTTTCCAGGTCGCCGGTTACCTTCCGGATGGTCTGATGAGTGGTCCGCAGTAGCTCCGTTTCTTTTTCTTCAGCCGGTCCAGGTTTCCTCTGGTAAGGCTGCAGCACCAGGTTCCAGACCCGGTTAAGCCAGCGGCTGACCCCGCTGATGCCGCTGTCATTCCACTCGCCGCCCTGCTCCCAGGGCCCGACGAACATTAGATAAGCCCGCACCGTATCAGCCCCCAGCTCAGCTATATACTCATCGGGGTTGATGACATTGCCCCGTGATTTGCTCATCTTCTGGTGTTCGGCAATAATGGTGCCCTGGTTGAAGAGACGGGTAAATGGCTCATCAAGGTTGACCAGCCCCATGTCCTTGATTGCCTTAAAAAAGAAGCGGGCGTAGAGCAGGTGCATCACGGCGTGCTCGGCGCCGCCGGTATAAAGGTCAACGGGCAGCCAGTAGTTCACCTTTTTGTCATCAAAAGGAGCCGAATCGAAGTGAGGGCTGGTATAGCGCAGGTAATACCAGTTGGAGCACATAAAGGTATCCATGGTATCCGTTTCCCGCCGGGCGGGAGAAGAGCACCGCGGGCAGGTGGTGTTAACAAACCGGGGGGCATATTTTAAGGGGGATTCCCCGGTAGGTTTGAATTCGGCGTCCTCGGGCAGGAGCACCGGCAGGTCTTTCTCGGGGACCGGGACAATGCCGCATTTATCGCAGTAAATCATCGGTATGGGTGCCCCCCAGTAGCGCTGGCGGGAAATAAGCCAGTCGCGGATGCGGTAGGTTGTGGTAGGTCCTCCCCACCCCTTCTCCGCCAGAAAATCGGCGATGGCTCCAATTCCCTGCTGGCTGTTTAGCCCGTTAAACTGCTCTGAATTGACCATGGTGCCAGGCTCAATGTATGCCTCTTCCAGTTCCTCGCCACTCCAATCAGGCGGGGCAATCACTACTCTGATGGGTATATTATATTTTTTGGCGAAAGCGAAGTCGCGCTCATCATGTGCCGGCACCGCCATTACCGCCCCGGTGCCATAGCTTAAGAGAACATAATCGGCAATCCAGATGGGCACCTTTTCACCGTTGACCCTGTTTATGACATAAGCCCCGGTAAAGGCACCGTCCTTTTCCTTTTCAGTTGACAGCCGCTCTATCTCGGTGCGCTGTCGGGAGCGGGCGACATAATCATCAATCTTACTCTTTCTTTCCGGTGAGGTCAGTTTAGTCACCAGGGGGTGCTCCGGAGCCAGTACCATGAAGGTAACACCAAAGAGGGTATCGGGACGGGTGGTAAAGACCCGGATTTCTTTTTCTCCGGCTCCGGGGTGGTCAAGGGCGAAGGAAATCTCAGCACCCACACTCTTGCCAACCCAGTTCCGCTGCATTATTTTTATCCGCTCCGGCCAGTCGATACCATTATGTTCTTTTAGCTCCTCAGCATATTTAGTGATGCGGAAGAACCACTGCTCCAGGTCTTTGCGGGTTACGGCAGTGCCGCAGCGCTCGCAGACTCCCTCCCCCACCACCTGTTCGTTAGCCAGCACCGTCTGGCAGCTTGGGCACCAGTTGACCGGAGCTTTGCCCCGGTAAGCCAGGCCGTGCTGATATAGTTTCAGGAAGAACCACTGCGTCCACTTATAATAGTCGGGCAGGCAGGTGATGACCTCCCGGCTCCAGTCGTAAATGGCGCCGATGCTCTTTAGCTGGCGGCGCATATTTTCTATATTCTGCATCGTCCAGTTATGCGGGTGGATGCCGTGCTTAATAGCCGCATTCTCGGCAGGCAGACCGAAGGCGTCAAAACCCATCGGGTGGAGCACATTGTAGCCTCGCATTCTTTTAAACCGGGCATGAACATCCGCCGGCACCTCGGCATACCAGTGGCCGATATGGAGGTCACCCGAGGTATAAGGGAACATGGTCAGGGCGAACCATTTGGGTCTGGTGGTGTCTTCAGTAACCTGATACAGCTTGTCCTCAGCCCATTTCTGCTGCCACTTTTTTTCGATTTCCTGCGGATTATATTTAATTACCATTTTCTGCTGTTCTGCCTGTTACTTTAAGGTTTCCCTTTCTCCGTATTTCTCAGTTTTGTTACTGGTTGGGAGGATTATTCAAACGAATCCTTCCTGCTTAGCCATTAGCGTTTCCAGCGATACCCTGCCGGCCGAAACAATCACCCCAAGGGCATCCTCTACCGGGATACTGGTGCGGACAATCTCCTCTTCCCTCACTATTTCGAGGAAGCCTGAAGTTGGATTAGGAGATGTCGGTATGAAAACAGTAAAAAGCCGCTCGCCTGACTTGGTATAAAACTGGTTGGTTATAAAGCCCAGACACTGCATCCCTTTCCTGGGAAATTCAATGAACACTACCTGCATGAAACCGGTTCCATAAGGAGCTGTGAAACTGACCAGGATTTGCTTTATACCCCGGTAAAGTTGCTTGACAAGCGGCAGCTTGTCAAGCAACCCCTCCCCAAGAGTGATAAACTTCTTGCCGATAACATTGCTGGCGATAATTCCAGCCAGAAGAATTAGCAGTATAGCGATGCCGAAACCTACGCCCGGAACCGGCTGGTTCCAGACAACCCTGATTATCGGCTGCAAAATGCTGTCTATGCTGTTAAAAATCCAGGTCAGTATCCATATCGTAGCACTTAGCGGCACAACAACGATGATGCCAACGAGGAATTTATTCCTCAGCTGCCTGCCCAACCAGCCTAAGGCTAATCTATATCTGGTAGTCATCCCGCTTAACCTCCTTATTTAACATCAATTCTCTTTTTGTCCTTGCGAGTCCTTCCGCCGAAGGACGTGGTAATCTATATGAATAATCTGTAGAGATTCCCGGTTTGTCTTCACTTTCCGATAACTAGTATACTACAATAAAAACGCCTGTCTGGCTAATCTCAATGTCATTGCGGTGAGTCCTTTCCAGGAAGGACGACGAAGCAATCGTCCCTTGTGTCATTGCGAGGAGCGTTAGCGACGAAGCAATCTATATGAATAATCTATAGAGATTGCCAACGCCTTCTGCGAATGGCTCACAATTGACTTCCAACCTCTTATACTCTACTATTATGTTAGTGGGTTAAGTAAACCGGGTGACCGCCCGCTTCATCCGCCTGCCAGTTCCGGCGGGCAGTGGTGGGAGGAAAGTCCGAGCTCCACCGGACGGGATGCTGGGTAATACCCAGGAGGGGTGACCCTACGGAAAGTGCCACAGAAACATACCGCCAGCGGTTCTTCCAGAGGAAGGATGCGGGTAAGGGTGAAATGGTGAGGTAAGAGCTCACCAGCGGCCGGGTGACCGGTCGGCTGTGCAAACCCCATCTGGAGCAAGACCGAATAGGGGGAGAAAGGGTGTCCGGCCTGTCCCCGGGTTGGTCGCTTGACCCCGCCGGTAACGGCGGGGCTAGATAGATGGTCACCGTCCTTCTTCGGAAGGATACAGAACTCGGCTTACAGGTTTACTTAACCCGTTTTTTTGTTTTGAGGAGGAGGCTTATGTGTCAGCTCTGCGGTTGTCAGCAGTTCATTAAAGACGGTCAGAAGGCAGTGATAAAGCGGGTAACGGAGATTGTGACAGAATTACAGCTAACCCCGGCCAATGTTGATGACTACGAATGTACGGAGACCATTTCCGGATTCTTTGCTCCTTTTGGAAGTAAAGAAGATGAAATTTATAAGGCAGCTTCCTGGATTTCCGGTTTACACGAAGGCAGGCGGAAGGAGCAGTACCAGAGTCATTTAGCTGCTTTCAGGGATATCTTTAGCCGTCTGCCAGTCCGGGGAGACCCGAAACATATCGCCACCAGCTTTCATCAAATTGAGCAACTTGCCCGGGAGCTGGATGAAGAAGCCCTGGCTTCCCTGAAGTCTGAGCTTCGAGAAGCCATAGAGGCGGTAAACCGGGTACACGATGATAACACCCGGACAGCGAGATTGAGAGAACGCTACAACCTCTAAACAGCTGCGAGTTATGAGCGAGTAAGTGAGGATAAGTCTGATGATGAAAAGATTAAAAATCGCCCTTATTACTCTGTTATTGCCAGCCAGCCTGGCTTTGTCTTTCGGGGCTGGCTGCGCCGTCAGCAGTATAAATCCATCAAGCACTGACCCGGGTCTGGAGGTGGTGGAAGAAGCCTGGCAAATTATTTTTGAGGAGTATGTTGAAAAAGACCGCCTTGATGCCGGTGCCCTGAGCCAGGCAGCCATCAAAGGAATGATAGAGGAGCTGGATGACCCCTACACTTCCTACCTTGACCCCCAGACTTACCATCTGAGCAGAGAGAATCTGACCGGAAAGTTTGAGGGTATCGGGGCTTATGTCGGTATCGAGGATGAGAAGCTGACCATTATTAACCCTATGCCCGGTTTGCCGGCCGCTGAGGCGGGTATCAGGGCTGGCGATGTAATCCTGGAAATCGATGGCCTGCCTACTTTGGAGATGAGCCTGGAAGTAGCGATACTTCATATCCGGGGGCCCAGGGGAACCCCGGTCAGACTGCTTGCCCTTCATCAGGGTGAGACCGAACCTGAAGAGATTGAGATAATCAGGGCTGAAATTGAGATATCGAGCGTCTATTTTGAGATGAGGGATGACATCGCGTATATTAACATTGTCCATTTCACCGGACGGACCAATGAAGAGCTTTCTCCGGTATTAGAGGATATGACTCGTCAGGAGGCTACCGCCATTATTCTCGACCTGCGGCGTAATCCGGGCGGATTGCTGGATGAAGTGGTCGATGTTGCCAGCCATTTTGTGAAGGAAGGTGTGGTTGTCCAGGTGGTGGATAATCAGGGAAAGCAAACTTCTTCACCAGTTACGTCTCAGGATATAACTACTGACCTGCCAATGGTTGTTTTGACGGATAATTTCTCTGCCAGCGGTAGCGAGGTACTGGCCGGTGCTTTACAGGACTACGGCCGTGCTACTATTGCCGGTACGACCACTTTTGGCAAAGGTAGTGTCAACACTCTGCGTCAACTTAAGGATGGTTCCGCTTTATATATCACCACGGCACGCTGGCTTACCCCGAAGGGGCGCCCTATTGAAGGTAAGGGGATAGTTCCGGACTACGAACTTGAGCTTGAGGGTGAGGAGGCTATCCAGTGGGCGATAAACTATCTGAAAGGCGTTGGAGGGGGATGAACTGAGTCAGGTAATCTCACAACTGGCAAGTTTCCTTTGTCATTGCGAGGAGTCCTTCTTTGGAAGGACGGGGCGATCTCTATAGATTATTCGTATGTCGAGGCTGTCTGAAAACGCCAAGGTTGTCATTCTGAGCACATTCGCTACGCTCAGTGTAAACTTCGCGAAGAGTCTCGAAACCAGGGTTAGTTTAACTCATAAACCTCCCCCAGATTCTTCAGTCGCTACGCTTCTTCAGAATGACACTTACGGACAGCCACTCCTCGCAATGACATATTGTTGCTAAATGACCTCTTATGGCAAGGGTTGACACTTTACACTAAATCGTGTAGATTTTGCTTATGGCTGACCGGTATAAAGCGGGGCGGAGGGAGTGGCACGGTGACCAGATTAGAGCTTTGAGGCATCATCTGGGTTTAACCCAGCAGGAGCTGGCCGCTAGGCTGGGCACGCGCCAGCAAACGATAAGCGAATGGGAGAAGGGAATGTACCGGCCTCGCGGCGCTTCATCCACCCTCCTTTCTATCGTTGCCGAGCAGGCTGACTTTAAATATGAGGCCGCTCCGCAGAATTCTAAAACCTCTTGACAAAATACACGGAAGCGTGTAAAATATGGCCAAGAACTAAAGCGGTTAAAGTCCGCTTTTTTCGGGCTTACTGCTACACGGTATCGTGTAACAAAATACTAAATCCAGATCTTGTCCTGAACTTGATTCAGGAATCTAAACTTTAAACAAATTCCAAATAACAAAGCTCAAATGCCAAAGTTCAAATGCCAAATAGTGAAGAGGTAAATTTTTTGAAATTTGGATTTTGATATTTGAGTTTGTTTAGGATTTTGGGCTTAGAGTTTGGAATTGCAAAGGGGGGATATTTTGCCAGATAATCTTCCTGAAAGTCATCTGGTAAAGGTCTGGCAGCGCCAGTGGCTGGACAGCACCGGGCTGGTTACCGAACGAGGTGAGCCGATAAGGGTAATATATCCGGGCCGGCTTAACGATGAACCGGGGGCTGACTTTCGGGATGCGGTTATTGCTACCCGCAAGGGCTTGAGAAAGGGAGACGTAGAAATACATGTCAGGTCCAGCGGCTGGCGGGAGCACCAGCACCACCGGCACCCGGTCTATAACCGGGTAATACTCCATGTGGTGATGTGGAACAATAATAAGGCTGCTACCCGGCTTCAGAATGGCAGGGAGGTACCTACTCTTGCCCTTAACAGATATCTAAAAATTCCTTTCAGCCACCGGCTAAACCCGGCTTCTCCAGCTTTTCAATGTATGCCCTGTCTTAAAGTAGCGCCAGTGCCGAGTAATGAGACTGTAGCCGGATTCCTGGACAGGGCCGGGGAAGAGCGATTTTTAGCCAAGGCAGCCGGGTTTAAAAAGGATTTGGTGCAAACGGAGGTGGGTCAATCTCTTTACCAGGGGATAATGGGTGCCTTGGGTTACTCCAAAAATAAGCTGCCTATGCTGGAATTAGCGCGCCGCCTGCCGCTTCAAGTGCTGGAGTCGGTGACTCAGGGCAGGATGTCGGACGAGGAACGCCTTCTGCGGTGTCAGGCCTGGCTCCTGGGTATGGCAGGCCTGCCCTTTCCACCGTTTCGGGACGGGTACCGGGCAATACCAAATGACCGATGGCTGGTCAGGCTGTCCGGGCAATGGGCTTTTCCCCGCCATCCCAGAGTGATGTCTGCCCGTGTCTGGAACCTGTTCAAGGTCAGGCCAAATAATTCTCCGCCTCAACGGCTGGTGGCGATGAGTTATCTCCTGCTCCGTTACCGGGAAAAGGGGTTGCTTGAAGGGCTGGTTAATCTGGTAAGGGAAGCGCCGGTGAGCCGTGGCTACCACGAATTAGAAAAAGGGTTAATGGTTGCCGCTGATGGGTCTAAAACGGGGGCCCTTCTCGGCAGGGGAAGGGCGGCTGACATTATAGTTAATGTCCTTCTGCCCTTCACCTTTGCCTGGAGCCGGTTTGCTTCGCGGTCAGGGTTGGGGGATAAAGCCATTGACCTTTACTACCATTACCCCAGGCTGGCGGCGAACTCGGTGGAAAAGCATATGGTGGAGCAGTTCGGGTTAGACCGTAATCTGGTTAGCTCAGCCCGGCGCCAGCAGGGGCTCATCCACATCTACAATAGTCTCTGTACCCAGGGCAGGTGCAATGAATGCTTATTAACCCAGCTTCAGGCCCGGCAGGACATCCAGGTCTAAGCCGTCTATCTTGCCCGCCTGGAAGCGGAAGTAGCCGCAGGCGGCAATCATGGCGGCGTTATCAGTGCATAGTTTCAGGGGAGGAATGAGAACAGGGAGGGGTGAGCCGTCTATCAGCTTCTGGCGGAGGCGTCCGTTGGCGGCAACTCCGCCAGCCAGCAAAACCTGTTTTACCCGGTGCTCTCTGGCTGCAGCCACCGTTTTAGCTACCAGAACATCAACCACTGCCTCCTGAAAGCTGGCGGCGGCATCAGCCTGGTTTGATACCTTGCCTGCCTCCACCAGTCGCAGCAGGGCGGTCTTGATGCCGCTGAAGCTGAAATCGTTAGTCCCCTTCAGCCAGGCCTGAGGTAGCTGGATAGAGACAGTCCCTGATTCAGCGGCTCGCTCAATGGCGGGACCACCGGGATAGCCTAAGTCCAGTATCCGGGCGGCTTTATCAAAGGCTTCGCCGGCGGCGTCATCTCGTGTTCGCCCCAACAAAGTATAGTCTCCGTGTCCTTTCATCAGCACCAGGTCACTGTGCCCCCCGGAGACAATAAGGCATACCAGGGGGAAGAGCGGTGTCGTCGAATCAGGGCTAGGCTCAATCAGCCAGTTAGCGTAGATATGACCCTCAAGGTGATTGACCCCGATAAGAGGTAAAGTATGGGCTAGAGCTATCGCTTTGGCGACATTCACTCCAACCAGCAGTGAGCCGGCCAGGCCGGGACCAATGGTGACGGCAATGCCGCTTAAGTCGCTCCAGGTAACCTTAGCCTCAGCCATTGCCTGCTCCAGGATGGGGATGATAGCCAGCAGGTGCTGACGGGAGGCTACTTCAGGGACGATGCCGCCGTAGCGGGCATGGATTTCCACCTGCGAGGCAAGCGGATTGGATAGAATGCTGACCCCGTCTTCCACCACTGCCGCCGCCGTCTCATCACAGGAGGTCTCAATGCCCAGAATCTTCATAATCTGGATTATAGCACAGCTAAAAGGTAAGGTTATAGGCGGGGATGCCTCCTTTGACTTTTTTTTAGAATGCTGCTATTATAATATATGCCGTTTTGTTAGGAGCTAGTAAAAGCGCCTAGTTAAGGGCAGGGTAAGCTAGAGAGTTATTGATACCTTATTTATAATACTTTTTTGGGTATGCTTGGGGCTGTCTGCTTTCTTCACCAGTTGTGAGATAGCTTTCATCGGCATGCAAAAGTTGCATCTCCAGCACCTGATAGAAAAAGGAGATGCCAACGCCAAGATAGTAGCCAGGGTCCTAGACCATCCCGAGATGTTCCTGGCCACAGTGCTTTTTGGGACAAACTTCTTTGAGACTGCGGTAGCTACCCTGGGTACTGTTCTCGCAGTGAGGTTTTGGGGAGAGAACCTGGGGGTGGCGCTGGCGACGATTATTGTCACTGTCTTAACCCTGGTCCTGGCTGAGTATATCCCGAAAAGTCTGGCAAGCCGCTTTGGCGAGAAGATAGCCCTGGCTTACGCTCGTCCCATACAATTTGTTTTTATTGTCTTTTATCCTTTTGTCTATCTCCTGAATCTGCTCGGCGTAGGGTTAACCAGGCTTTTCGGCGGCAGAGTGGAAATAAAGCCAATGATTAGCCAGGATGAGTTCCGTTCCATAATATCGGTGGGGCACCGTGAAGGGACGGTGGAGAAGGAAATGGCTGAGATGCTTCACAATGTCTTTGATTTTGCCGAACGCCCCGTCCGTGAAGTGATGGTACCCCGTCCCGATGTTATCTTTGTAGAGCAGGGTTCGAAGCTGAATGCCTTTCGCAACCTTTATGCTGAGCATCCTCTATCCCGCTTCCCGGTATATCAGGGAGATGAAGATAATGTGGTCGGTGCTCTTTCCGTAAAGGATGTCTTTATGGCTCAGGCTAAGGGCAATATTGACAGTGATGATACCATTGATGACCTTGTCCGTCCGGCCACCTTTTCTCCTGAAAACAAGCCTATCAGTGAACTTCTGGTCGAGCTGCGGAATCAAAACTGCCATCTGGCTATAGTGGTTGACGAATTCGGTGGCACCGCCGGGGTGGTTACCCTTAATCAGCTTGTTGAGGAAATTGTTGGACCGATAGGGGATGAGCTGATGGCTGCCGAGAAAGAGTACGAAATTATTGATAAGTATACCTTTCAGGTCGATGGAGGGATGCGCGTCGAAGATGTAAATAAAGAGATGGAGCTGGGATTGCCCGAGGGCGAGGGCGAATATGAAACAGTGGCTGGCTTTATTCTTCACCTCTTGCGCCACATACCTGAGCCGGGCGAGAAACTGGAGTACGGAGATTTGAAATTCCTGGTAAGTAAAATGGAAGGGATGAAAATTCAGGAGGTTCTAATCACCAGGGAGGAGCCTGTAGAAGAATCTGCGGACGAGGTTGAAGAAAAAGATGCAACGTCTGCGGGTTAGGTTTAAGCGGGGAGAAGAGATAAAGTTTATCTCCCATCTTGACATAATGAGGCTCTGGGAAAGAGCTTTTCACCGTGCTCAAATATCACTGGCTTACTCGGAGGGATTCAGTCCCCATCCTCGTCTGTCACTGGCTGCCCCTCTTCAGGTCGGGGTAACCAGTGAAGCCGAGTTAATGGATATCTTCATTACCAATTTTGTCTCTCCGCACTGGTTTGCCGGTGCCGTCAGCCAGCAACTGCCCTCCGGCATTGAGATACTCATGGTGCAGCCGGTAGGGCTGTATCTGGCCTCGCTGCAGTCCCAGGTTCGCCATGCAGAATACAGGGTTGAAGTGGAAAAAGCAGAGGGGCCGGAAGATATAGAATCAGCCATCTCTGGTTTGCTCTCCCTGGAACGCTTGCCCTGGCACCATCTGAGGGATACGGGCAAGCGGAGCTATGACTTGAGGGCTTTAATTGATGACCTGTGGCTGATTGACTGGTACCGCTCTTACGGCACTCTGGGGATGAGATTGCGCTGTAACGGTGGTGGTTCAGGAAGGCCGGAGCAGGTTGCTCTAGCCCTGGGTTTTAGCCGTCATCCGCAATCAATACACCGCACCAAACTTATCTTTGCCGCCTAAGCAGTGAACTCTGTGACCCGGGTCATATGCCGTCAGCCTGTTGTCAGCTTAGAATACATATACTAAATGACAATGGTAAAGTATTGAGTACCGTTTACTGTTGACCGAACAAATGATGAAGAGGCGAGGTGAACTGGAACCGTTAGAGCAGAGGGTGCTTGGCTATATCAGGGAACATCACCTGTTATCCGCTGGTGACCGGCTTGTGGTGGCAGTCTCCGGTGGCGCCGATTCGGTCTGTCTGCTCCATATCCTGGTCGGGCTTCGGGATGTGCTGAAGTTGAAGCTCCATATCGCCCATCTTGACCACCGGTTGCGGGGTGCTGAATCCGAGGCGGATGCTCGATATGTTGCCCGGCTGGCTCATCAGCTCGGTATTCCGGCTACCATAGAAGCCCGTGATGTAAAGAGCTACCAGGCTCAGCAGGGTACTTCTCTGGAAGAGGCCGCCCGCCAGGTGCGCTACACTTTTCTGACTGAAGTGGTAAGAGCTACGGAAGCCGCTTGCGTGGCGGTAGGGCACACTACTGACGACCATATTGAGACGGTTTTGATGCACCTGATTCGTGGGGCGGGCACCAGGGGGCTGCGGGGTCTGCAGCCGGTTAGCCAGTGGTCAGATTCAGCAAACAGCCTCCGGATAATAAGGCCTTTGCTCAAAGTAAGCCGGCAGGAAACAGCCGACTACTGCCTTCGATACGGGCTTGAGCCCAAAATCGATACCTCTAACCTGTCGCTGTCACTGCTGAGGAATAGAATCCGTCTCCAGCTTTTACCCCATCTGAGAGACTATAATCCGCGGATAGACGAAGCTTTGCTCCGTACCGCCCGCATCGCCGCTGATGACCTCGCCTATCTGGATAAAGAGGCGGCCCGGTTGGGGGCTGAAATTGCGCAGCAGCAGGGAGAAACAATAGTCTTTGACAGGGATGAGTTTCTTGAACTGCCTTATGCCCTGAAACGGCATTTACTCCGGCAGGCGATAGAAAAACTGGCGGGAGACCTGAAAGATATTGAGGCTTGTCACATTGAAGATATAATGGGGGCTTTAAACAAGCCGGCGGGGAAAAAACTGAGCCTGCCCGGCGGGCTGGTCTTCATCACTGACTATAATCATTACCGGCTGGCTCCGGAGCAGGTGAAGCCGCCTCCGTCTCCTCTTGGTAGTAAACAATTCAGTTTGATAATACCCGGTGAGACTGTGCTGCCCGGCTGGTGTGTCAGGGCAACCATCGTCAAGCCGGAAGAGATGGGGGAAAAAGAGAGCTCTTTTACTGCCAATCTTGACTTTGATAAGGCGGGCAGCAACCTGATAGTGCGCTCCCGCCGGGCGGGGGATAGATTCCAGCCGCTGGGAATGAACCAGCCCAAAAAGCTGGGCAGGTTTATGATTGATGCCAAAATTCCCGGTGCCTGGCGCCAGCAGGTGCCTATTGTCTGTTCGCCCGAGCATATTCTCTGGGTTGTCGGCTGGCGTATCGATGAGCGGGTAAAAGTTACTCCGGATACCGGATGGGTGCTTAACCTGGAGTTTGAACCTGCCAGTCAGGACTTAAACTGGTCGGTGAGCCAGCGTTGGGCGTAGATGGCGGCGGTAGCCCCGTCCCCGGCGGCGGTTATTGCCTGGCGGGCGGAGTCATGGCGTATATCTCCGGCCGCGAAGATGCCGGCCACTTCCGTTTCCATCTTTTCGTTGGTGATGATGTGACCAAGCGGGTCAAGAGGCAATATATCTTTAAGGTAATCGGTGTCCGGCTTGGCGCCGATAGCGATAAATATCCCGGCTACCTCCAGGGTTGATTTTTCCCCTGTTTTTATATTTTTGAGGATGAGCCTTTCCACGAAATCTTTGCCTTCAATTTTCTCAACAGCGGTATCCCAGAGAAAGGTTATCTTTGGCTCGGCAGAGGCCCGCTCCTGCATGATAGCGGTGGCGCGAAGCTCGGAGCGCCGGTGTATTAATGTGACTCCGGTAGCGAAGTGTGCCAGGTGCAGAGCTTCACTGATGGCGGCATTACCCCCGCCGACAACAGCCACCGTTTGCTCTCGGAAGAAGGGGGCATCGCAGGTAGCACAATAAGATACTCCCTTGCCGGTGAACTCCTTTTCTCCGGGGATATCCAGGGTTAGCCGCTTTGAGCCTCCGGCTATTATTACTGCCCTGGCGATGAACTCCTCCGCCTCGGTTTTGACTACTTTTTTGCCATCCTCTTGCAGTTCAATGGCTATAGCTTCGGCAGTTATGGTTTTTACTCCGAACTTTGTCGCCTGCTGGTGCATCAGCTGGGTCAGTTCAAGCCCGCTGATACCCTCAACAAAGCCGGGGAAGTTCTCAACCCGCTCGGCATTTGCTATCTGACCGCCGATGCCCACTTTTTCTATCAGCAGGCTGCTGAGTCTGGCTCTTGCAGTGTAAATCCCGGCGGTAAGTCCCGCCGGACCAGCCCCGATAATAACTACATCATAGCTTTGTCTTTCCGCCAATTTACTCTCCCAGTTCCATTTCGACTTCAACGGCATCTAACAGCTGGCGAATGTCGAACATTCCTGAAATTCTGACCTGGCCGTTCACGGCGAGGCGGGGAAAGGGCAGGTTTTGGTCTTCCATTAGCTTCTGTTCCCGTCCTTGTCCGTTGTTTTCCCTTGCCTGAGACGGGCCCAGGTAGGTCAGCTTTACTTTATCTCCAAACCGCTCCTGAACGTTCTGGCTGGCTAAAGCCAGGACTGCCGGGGACGACCAGTCCAAGCCGCACCCATGCTGGCAGTCTTGCTCCTGTCCGGCAATAATGGTAACCTCAATAATGTCTTTATCCAAGGGTAGCTTCCAGGTTTTTCTTCAGTTCTCCTTTGGGACGAACACCCACCAACTGCGAAACAGGCTTACCTTCTTTAAAGATAATAAGGGTGGGGATGCTCATCACGCCGTAGTTGGTTGCCGTCTTCGGGTTCTGGTCAACATCGAGCTTGACAAAGTTTATCTTACCCGTGTATTCCTCGGCCAGTTCGTCCAGTATCGGAGCAATCATGCGGCAGGGCTGACACCAGGTTGCCCAGAAATCTACCAGTACCGGCTTTTCAGCCTGTAACACCATTTGCTCAAAATTGCTGTCTTCTACGGGTGACGGTTTACTCATTACTTTCCTCCTTAATCTTCTGGCTGAGACCTCGTTCAGCCGTTTTCTTGGCTAGCTCGATAGCATTCTTAACTGCGTTCGCTCGGCTGCGTCCGTGAGCTTTGATGACATTCCCGTTTATTCCCAGGAGGCAGGCACCACCGGCTTCCCGGTAGTCGAGCCTTTTTGTCCAGGAATCCACGCCGAGGTCACGGTTTAATGCCCGCAATGGCAGGCGGTAGGCTTTGGAGAAGAGCTGCCCGCCCTGGGTGAGGGAATACAGCCAGTGGCTGCTCAAGCCTTCTATTGTTTTGAGCACTATATTGCCGGTGAAACCATCCGTAACAATGACATCGGCTTTTCCCCCCGATATATCCTGGCCTTCTATATTGCCAATAAAGTTCAACTTGCTTTCCTTAAGCAGCTGGTGAGTCTCCTGAGCCAGGCGGTTGCCTCTCTTTTCCTCTACGCCGTTATTGAGCAGCCCCACCCTGGGAGAGTCCAGGGCGAAAATTTCTCTGAGGTAAGTGCTCCCCAGCCGGGCAAACTGAGCCAGATGATTGGGCCGGCAGTCGGCGTTAGCCCCGGCATCAACGAGCAGAACAGGGCCGGAACCATCAATGTTTATCAGCGCCCCTATTGCCGGGCGGTCAATGCCGTCTATTTTCCCCAGAGTAGCTAGAGCCGAGTAAAATAGGGCTCCGGTGTTACCTGCAGAAACAAAAGCTGATGCCTCCCCTTCTTTTACCAGGTTTGTCCCCACTACTATTGAAGAGTCCGGTTTGCTGCGGACGGCTTCAACAGCTGATTCTTCGTCACCGATGACCTGGCTGGCATCAACGATATTTATGCCTAATTGTCCCATGTGCCGGCCCGCCAGCACATAGAGTATTTCTTTCTTGCCCACCAGGGTAATTTCCACCTCGTATTCTCTGGCGGCTTTTATCGCTCCCTTGACTATTTCGTGGGGGGCGTACTCTCCTCCGCTGGTATCAACGGCGATTCTCATTTCTTTTCCTCCGCTGGCGCTCTTTCCCAGAGGTCGCAGCGTCCTCCCCAGCGGGCAAGGACCTTACCATTAAGTTTAAGCTGGGCAACCTCACAGAGATTGGGGCAGGCTTTGCACTCAAATGAGGAGGTCTGGTAGCTGGTTTCGCTTACTCCGAAGCCATTGAACTTGCTCATTTTATTGCCGGTCATCTCTTCATGCACCAGTAGAGCAGCACCGATTGCTCCCATAATTTCGTGATGAGGGGGCACGATAACCTCGGTCTTGAGCTCTTCCTGAAATGCCTTGACTATTGCCCGGTTAAAGGCAACCCCGCCCTGAAAGACAATCGGCGGCTTGACTTCCTTGCCCAGGCCGACATTATTGAGGTAGTTGCGCACCAGCGCCTGGCAGAGACCGTAGAGAATATCCTCGGTGGAATGGCCTATTTGCTGCTTGTGAATCATATCCGATTCGGCAAAAACAGTGCACCGCCCGGCAATACGGGCGGGTGTCTGGCTGTTCAAAGCTCTCTGGCTGAAGTCTTCAATGTTTATATTCAGACGCAGTGCCTGGTGGTCGAGAAAACTGCCCGTGCCGGCGGCACATACGCTATTCATACCAAAATCGGTTATCACCCCGTCCCTGACGATAATAATCTTGCTGTCCTGCCCCCCGATTTCAATAATGGTTTGCACCTCCGGAAGGTAGTGTAAGGTGGCTACGGCGTGGCTGGTAATCTCGTTCTTAACCAGGTCAGCATTAACAATCACCCCGGCCAGGTAGCGGGCACTGCCGGTGGTGCCGACTCCGCAAATATCAATATCCCCCGGCAGCTGCTCCTTGATGCGGGCTAGTCCCTGCTGCACCATTTCGATAGGTCTACCCCGTGTCAGCAGGTAACAGCTGGTAATAAGCTCGTCATTTTTGTCCAGCACCGCCAGCTTGGTGGTTACTGAGCCAACATCAATACCCAGATAAGCTTCCATCAGTATCCCTCTCCTTTTTTATTATACACCATTGCTCACCCGTCTTCGGCGCTTGAGTAAATCGACGAATGCCTCCAGCCTGGTGAGTATACCTGTCTTGGAGGAGTGCTCATCACAGAGGATGGTCAATACAGGAATATCTTCTCTGGTGTGAGGCATAATGTTTTGAGCTACTATTTCCGGAATACAGGTGAAAGGAGCCAGGTGTATCAGTCCGTCATAGCCATTGGCGTGAAGCACCTTTTCGCCGACCGATTCCCACCCCTCACCGCCGATGTCCCGTTTCAGATAGGGTAACGCAGCCTGGTGAAGTTTTGCCTTCTCATTTATCCCCAGGGGGTTAAGGAAGAGGCTGAATTTGGTCCATTCTGAGATAAAGGTTGTCCGTCTTACCTCCACCCCCAGTTTGCCAAGCTCACTCTCTATATCAAAATTAGAGAATGGCTCCAGCACGACATAAAACTCTCCGATAATGCCTACTACCAGGGGTTCAGCCCGAGAGTTCACCCCGAGGGGTTGAACCAGGGGGTCGTTGGTTATCCGGTTAAGCTGCTCGGAGTAGTCCGCCTGGACCTTTTTTAGAGCACGGTAGTCCTCTGCCTGGTCAATTGCCTTGATGGCTTGAGCATATAATTGATTAGCCGTTCCCTTTTCCAGCTCTACCGGACGTGCCTTTTGGACCAGCCGCTCTATTTTGTCCAGGGCATTTAGTTTAGCCAGGCCGAAGCGGAAGGCGGATATTATCTTTCTCCAGGGGGCATCGTTGGAAAGGCGTTTGATTGTTTTCAGCAAGCCAAGTAACTTTTGCTCTGAAATTCCCAGCCGCACCATTTCAATATCATAGCCCAGTTCCTTGAGGATTTTCTCCTGGGTCTGAGCATAATAACCCAGGCGGCAGATGCCGTTGCCCGCGGGCATCAGCATGGTGTCTGCCCCCAGTTCAGCCGCCTCAATCAGGTTACCCAGGGTCAACTTGAAGGGGATACATAACCCTTCCGGTGAATACCTGACGGCCAGTGATAAAGTTCGCTGGCTGGTGGCCGGAGGTACCACGAAGTCAACATCGAGCCTTTGGAAGAGGGCTTTAAAGGGGATATAAACATTGCCCATGTGGGGGATGCTCAGACGCATGCGCTTGCTCGCTTCTTTCTCTTTATCATCTCAACAAAGGCTTCCAGCCGGGTGACGATGCCGGCTTCAGCACCGTGTTCGTCCAGGGTCAGGTTCATAAAGGGAGTGGTTTTTAGCCGGGTGGCACGGCGGCGGATGACATCTATCATCAGCGAATCGGGCCCGCAGCCAAAAGCCATTATGCCAATGACCCCGTCAGCTTCCTTTTCCAGGTAGTGTCCCCCGGCGCCTACAATTTCCTCTTCGCAGGTCCAGTAAGCTCTATCCGCCACTCTGGCGGTAGCTGATTCAAGCTCCTCAACGGTGAGCAGTTGGGGGGTTATTACCTTACAACCCGCCTGTTCCAGGCGGTGCACCAGGCGGTGGTTGGTATTTTCATCATAAAGCATGTAAGGATGACCGATGAGAGCGATGGTGGTTTTTTGAGTGTCCGGTTGAGGAATGACCTCTTCTACCGCCCCATCCGGTGGAGTTTGCATTTTTTCTATGGCCTCAATGGGCATTAGTCCCTGGCGGGACATAAGTTGCTGATAATTCAGGTGGGTTTGCCAGGCAGCAAGAGCCGCCTTTCTTATCCTGACCGGGTTCCAGGTAAAATGCCGTCCCAATTGATAGATAGCCTGATATAACTTTTTCTGTCCCTTGTTGATATCAATATCTATCTCCAGAATGGGAGGAGATTCGGGGATGACGGCTCTGGTCATATCCGGTAAGCCGAGGAATTTGGAACAGTTGTAGACATTTTTTGCCACGCTGCGGATAGCCGGAATGAAAACATAGTCGCACTCTTTGACTAATTGAAGGACATGACCCAGGAAAACCTTTACCGGCAGGCAGGTGTCAGCAACTACCCTGGCGGAACCGGCAGACAGGGTTGCCCGGGTGGTGGGTGGCGAAACCGCTACTTCCGCTCCCAGTTCCTTGAAAAAGGTCTGCCACATCGGGTAGTACTGGTAATAGAGTAAAGCTCTAGGAATGCCTATCCTCATAATTTTTTCTCTGGGCTTCCTTCTCAAGCATTATCCGCCGTGGGAAAAGAGGTTTGCGGCGGGTTCTGAAATTCCTCTTTAGCCCTGGCTAATGTCTCAGGGTGGGCCAGCAAATCGGCCACCGTCATCGCCATAGCCTTGGCGGCATCAAACATGCCTTCAAGACCTCTCTCCGAGGCAGCCGCCAGGGCAAATTCGGAAGAGTGACCGATTACCTCTTTCTCAGCGATAGAGATAAAGGGGTGAATGGTGGGTACCAGTTGACTTACATTACCTACATCGGTGCTGCCGAAGCTATGAGTCGGGTTCTCGAGGAAAATGCGGCGGCCTAGAGACTCCATATTTCCTTTAAATAGTTTGGCTAAAGTTAGGTTATTGAGCAGGGTGGCATAGCGCACCCCCCATTTGTACTGTAATCGCGCCCCGCTGGCGGTAGCCGCTCCGATAAAGCAGTTCAGCACCCTTTCCTTCAGCTCGTCAAGGTAATCGTCTTCCATAGCCCGCACGATGAAGTTCCCGGCGCTGTGGGCGGGAACAATATTGGCAGCTTCGCCTCCATCGGTAATAATGCCGTGGATGCGGGCGGAGCTTCTGATGTGCTGGCGCAGTGAATTGATGGCGGCAAATGACTGGAGCATGGCTTCCAGGGCATTGATACCTTGTTCCGGGTGAGCTGCAGCGTGAGCGGCTTTGCCGGAGAACTCAACATCCAGTGTCTGGCAGGCTAAAGCCTCGGTAGTAGCCGTATCCAGAACTCCGGGGTGAATTTCCATCACCGCATCTATATCATCGAAGGCACCCCGCTCAGCCATAATCGCCTTGCCCCCGTAAAGTTCCTCACCCGGAGTGCCAATAGCCAGAATAGTACCGCCAAGCTGGTCAACGGCCAGTTTGGCAGCTGCGGCCGCTCCGACGGCGGCGCCACTGATGAGATTGTGACCACAGGCATGGCCGAGCTTGGGCAGAGCATCATACTCGGCTAGAATAGCTATAACTGGCTTTCCCCGTCCGTAGCTCGCTTTAAAAGCGGTGGATAGCTGGCCGATACCCTGTTCAATGGAGAAGCTCTCCGCCGCCAGGAATTGAGTTAGCCAGTCAGCGGCTTTAACTTCCTGAAAAGCCGTTTCCGGGTTAGAGTGAATTTTCAGAGAGAGCTCACCAAGCTGGTTGCGGTGAGCTTCTACTTCCTTTACCACTGAAGCTTTTAACTCTTTTATTTCCATACTTATCTAGCTGCTGACAAAAGCGATAGCATATTCTTTTGAATGGGAGAGGCTGATGGCTAAGGTCAAGCCCGAGCTTTTGGCTTTCTCCAGTGCTTTCCCGTATAGCTGGAGTTTTGGCTTGCCGCCGGTTTCAGCCACTATTTCAATCTCTTTCCAGCCGATACCGATGGTGCCGGTGCCTAGGGCCTTCATTACCGCTTCCTTGCCGGCAAAACGGCTGGATAGACGGCCGGGGTTTTTACGGCACAACCTCAGTTCAGATTCGGTATAGATTCGGTGGAGGAAACTTTCCCCCCAGCGGTTGATAGCCTGCTGAATGCGATGGATTTCTATTATATCTACTCCAATACACTTCATTGTTTATATGCCTTTAACTTATCTGCTAAATATGTATTATAGCACAATTGTGTCTAGGATAAACGGGGCAATGAGATTGTTTAGTAATGTCATTCTGAGGAGCCCTTCCTAAGGAAGGATGACGAAGAATATGGGGAAGGGTGGAGTCAAGTCCCCAACCCTGACCCCGAGATTCTTCGCGGAGTTTACACTGAACTCGTTCCGACTTGCCTCGACTCGTTCCGATTATTTATACTGAGCGTAGCCGAAGTATCGTCAGAGTGAACGAAGTGAACGTGCTCAGAATGACGCTAAGGAGGACTCGCAATGACACAAAAACGTTATTAAATAATGGAGAAATCTGCCGGGGGCAAGAATTGAGGGGAAAAGCAGGGAGTGATAAGCTATTATTATAATGAACTGAGACAGGAGACTCCTGTTGGCAAACTACTATATTGGCACTTCCGGGTGGCATTATGAGCACTGGCGGGGCAGGTTCTACCCCGAAAAGCTAGCCAAAGCCGGGTGGCTGGAGTTTTATACCCGCCATTTCGCTACGGTAGAAATCAATAATAGCTTTTACCGGCTGCCTTCAGAGTCTGCCTTTACTTCCTGGCGGGATACGACACCGGACAACTTTGTCTTTGCGGTTAAAGTGAGTCGTTTTATTACTCACATCAAGCGGCTGAAGGATACGGAAGAAGCCCTGGGAAAATTTTTTAAAGGAGCTAAAATCCTGGGCAGTAAGCTGGGGCCTCTTTTATACCAGCTGCCGCCCAGTATGCACCGTGATGAAGAGTTATTAGAATCATTCCTGGCTGCTTTACCCCGGAGAATGAAGCATGTCTTTGAGTTTCGCCACCCTTCCTGGCTTGAGGAAAGGGCTTTCCGAATTCTGCGAAAGCATAATGCCGGCTTCTGCATTTTTGATATGCCATCTGTCAACTGTCCTCTGCTGGCGACCGCTGATTTTGCCTATATCAGGTTTCACGGCAGTGGCGGTCTCTATTCCAGTTGTTACTCCGATGAAGAATTAGCTGCCTGGGCAAACAGGATAGCAGGTCTGGCTGAAAATTTAAAAACAATCTACATCTATTTTAATAATGATACCGAAGCATTTGCGGTGAGAAATGCCCGAACACTGGATAATTTTTTGAACAAGGGAATCGCCTAATTCACTCCCTGTTAAGCAACGGCGAGGCTGTATTTTGTTTTGCCTTCCTGGTAAAGGTCTCCCCCGTAAACATCGTTTATCACTATCACCGGGAAATCCACAACCTCCAGCCGGCGAATTGCCTCGGCTCCCAGCTCCTCGTAGGCTATTATCTCTGATTTCTTGATGCTCCTGGCGATGAGAGCTCCGGCACCGCCGATAGCTCCCAGGTAGACCGCTTTGTATTTCTTGATGGCATCTTTTACCGCTGGCGAACGCATGCCCTTGCCGACCATTCCCTTCAGACCTTCAGCGAGCAGGCGGGGTGAGTAGACATCCATCCGTCCGCTGGTGGTAGGTCCGGCCGAGCCGATTATCTGTCCCGGCCTGGCCGGGGAGGGACCGGTATAATAGATTGTCTGTCCCTTAATATCAAAGGGCAGGGGCTTTCCCTGCTCCAGCGTCTCAATCATTCTCTTGTGGGCGGCATCACGAGCCGTATAGATGACGCCGGTGAGTAAAACGGCGTCTCCAGCTTCAAGCTCCTCCAGGGTCTCACCGGTGAAGGGAAGAGTAATCTTCTTAGCCATTAAAGAATAACCTCTCTATGCCGGGCACTGTGGCATTGAAGATTAACGGCTACTGGCAAGCCGGTGATATGGGCGGGGAGAACCTCGATGTGAACTGCCAGAGCTGTTACCCTGCCGCCGTAGCCCATTGCTCCGATGCCCAGGTTATTGACTTGTTTCAGGATTTCCTTTTCCAGTTCAGCAAATTCAGCCTCCGGGTTGGGCTTGCCTGTCTCTCGTAACAAGGCTTTCTTAGCCAGCATTAGGGTCTGTTCGGCAGTCCCCCCTATGCCAATGCCAACAATAACCGGGGGACAGGGATTACTGCCGGCTTCATCCACAGCCCTGACCACGAAGTCTATTACCCCCTGGCCTCCCTGGGCAGGGGTGAGCATAGCCAGGCGGGTCATATTTTCGGCACCACCGCCCTTGGGCAGGGCGATAATCTTAAGCTTATCATCGGGGACGATATCGGTGTGAATAATGGCTGGGGTGTTATCTTTAGTATTTGCTCTGGCGGAATAGGGCTGTCGCACCAGGGATTTACGCAGATAGCCTTTATCATATCCCCGGCGCACCCCTTCATTTATCGCCGAATAGAGGTCGCCGCCGGTGATATGGACTTCCTGCCCCAGCTCCAGGAAAACCACGGCGCTGCCGGTATCCTGGCAGAGAGGGATTTTTTCTTGAGCGGCGATTTCAGCATTCTCAACTATGCTGTCCAGCACCTCTTTTGCCAGGGGAGATTCTTCGACCGCTCTGGCTCGTTTGATAGCGTCCAGCACATCTTCAGGGAGGTAGAGACAGGCCTCCTGGAATAGTTCAGATACGCTTTCAGTTATCTGCTGGCAGTCTATCTCTCTCATCTTGTGGTTTATCTACCTCACCCCCTGTATCCCTCCTCTATTCTATCATTGCGAGCGTAGCGAAGCAATCTTTATCGCATTATCTGGAATCTCACCCCCCTCCCCCTGACATCTGTATCTACCTCACCCCCCTGTAATTTATGTAACCCTATCCCCTGTGTCCCCTTCCCCTTCAAAAGGGGAAGGGGAGAGTGAGATAAGAGAGGCTTCGCCTCTCTAAAACTCACCTTTTTATATCTCTCTTTCAAAGGAGAGGGGGAAGAAAAAGTAAGAGGGGGCGAAGCCCCTCTTAGACACTCATAAATTACATTCCGTTTGCATTGGTTAGAACACCTGTTTGGATACTTTACGATACCAGTTGTCACTCCTCTGGTATATCCAATTGTAGGTTCTCTCCAAATTTAGGCATAGCTATTCGGAGTAGTCTATGAAATATAGCCATGTTTGATGACGCTTTCATTAGAGTAGTGACATTTGATAAGTGTTCTTGGAGCTTAGGGTGCCCGATATCTTCGGTAAACAATTGATGATATCTAAACTTACGCCTACCTTTGTCGTCTTTAGGAGTCCTCGCTTTTAGTTGATCCAAAATTCCGGGGGCAAGTCTAGAGTAGACCACATCATTTGTCATAGTTCCTATGATGCTTGGTCGTTTTACGGAACTTGGGTCATATCGCCATTTATTAAGTCTAAATATCTGCTTGTAAAATTCATCGGGGAACCTTTTTGCCCATGCAGCTTTATAGTCTAGCAGGTATTTATCAAGAATCTCTTGTAGAGCAATCCTGTCTCTTATTTCTTGGTATCCTGTAGCCTCGTCAACAAGGGCAATAATACCCACAGTTGCAAAACCTTTCATAAGCATATAAGCTCTTTCAGCAGTTTTGGCTTGCTCTTCGTTCAAGGCGCCTTTTTCCTTAGCTGTTATCCAAACATCACATATTTCGGGTAGCACAGTGGCATTTACACCTGTTGTTAATCTACCATTCTTATTGATATACATAATGGGTTGCTCTAACTTCTTTTTTAACTCATCAGTGACATAATCCTGCAGATATCCTGCGGAAATATAGGATGGTGGCAAAGTGCCTTCTTCATTTTTCCTTTTCCTCTGCCAATAAGCACCGCTTCCTTTACTAGCTAGGGCATTTGCCATACTACGCTCCACCAGAACCCTTGTGCCATTATCTAATACTGCACAAGATATCTGGTAACCACTTAGGTCTAATTTGCCAACAAACTTTGTTGCCTTCGGGATTGCAACTCCGCTCTGGTTCTCTTCTCGGCTCCACCTCATTTCCGCAGCTTGCCTAGCAATCGCCTGGCGTTTTTCTTTAGTAAGACTGGCAGCCCGTGCCTTACCACCTTTGTGTGCTCCTAGTGCAGATAAAGCTCGCGCATGCTTACTTGCATCACTCTGATCCATTAATATAATCTCCTTCCTCATAGATATTAACTTTTGATATTATACATGAACGAGCAAGCATTGTCAAGATGCATAGTCGGGCAAGTATATTAGTAATTACAAATTCGTTTCAACCGGAACCGGATAAAAACAGCGAGAGGAGTTAGCGAGGGGCTTCACCCCTCTTAAAAATTTACTCCCTTCCCTTAGTAGGGGAGGAGGGTCAGGGAGGTGGGTTACAGGTAATTTCTATTGAATCAGAGGATTGAAAGGGGCGAAGCCCCTTTAAGAAAAAAATTCCCTCTCCCCTTTATAAAGGGGAGAGGGATACAGGGTGAGGGGTTACCTCATAAAACAACAAACCTATATCAGCGCCTGCCTTCCGTTCGGTAATACTCTTTTTGACGCAATTACGGACTAAACGGACTAATAAAAGAAGAGCAAACACCTAAAGGAGGGAGAAGTTCTAGAGATTTTTAGCAGGCTACTTTATTTAGGTTGTCTGAGGATAAGGCATAACTACTGCTCCCCCTCTGCAATCAGTTTTCTAAGCTCAACTACCATCTCCGGCACATCAATCGCCACCGGGCATCTCACTTTACACCGACCGCAAGTAAGACAGGTATAAGCGAGAGCTGCTGCCTTTTCCATATTTTGGCTAATCATTGCTGCCCAGACGGCACCAACGCCGGCAAAATACTTATCGCCGAAGTGCCCGGCAGTTACGGCAAAGATGGGGCACTCATAAAGGCAGCCGCCGCATCTCAGGCAGTAGAGTGCTTGACATAATATCGGGTGTTTAGCCAGTTCAACCCTTCCGTCGTCCAGGAAGACAACATGAAACTCCCCCGGTCCGTGAGCTCCGTAGGTAGTTACCTTCTCAATGTCACCGGTCTTGCTCGGTCCGGATACCATGCTGACATAGGAAGGGACAGTGTAATTAGCGTATCTCCAGGTTACCTCGGCGACCTTATAAGCATCGCTCAGGGTAGGAACCAGTTTCTCCATACCCACCAGGGCAATGTGAACCGGCGGCGCTCCGGTAGCCAGGCGGACATTGCCCTCATTCTCAATAATGAAGAGAGTGCCGGTTTCAGCCGCCACCACATTGGCTCCGCTAAAGCCAATATCTGCCTGGAAGAATTTTTCTCTGAGCAATTTCCGGGCAGTGGCTACCAATTTTTCAATATCCTCCGGCGAGAGCTTCTCGCCGGTAATTGTGGAGAAAAGCTGGGCAACATCCTCCCTGGGCACATGAATTGACGGCGAAAGGATGTGCATTGGTCTGGAGTTAAGTTTTTGAATGATAAATTCACCCAGGTCGGTCTCATAGACCTCGTTACCCATCTCTTCCAGGTGCTCCCGTAAACCGATTTCCTCCCCGGTCATACTTTTACCTTTGACAATCAGCTTGCCCTTGCCAACCAGGTGAGCAATAATTTTCAGTGCTTCATCAGCCGTCGCGGCGATGTAAGCTTTGCCGTGATTGGACTCAATAGCTTCACAGGCCTGCTGGGCCAGCTTTTCCATCTCCTTGATAGCTTTTGCTTTTATTTCTCTAACTTCCTCCGCCATCTTGATGGTGTGAGGGAATTTCTTCAGAGCGGTGTTGGTGTTTCCCCGGTAGCTGGCAATTGCCCGAGATAAAGCCAGCCTTATCTTCTCGTTATGAGCCGCCGCCATTATCTCTTTCTTGTATTCGGAAAAGACCGACATTCCTGTTATACCTCCATTGCCATAGCCACAATCTGAGCCAGGTCAAGCACTTCCACGTCTGCTTTCAGTTCTTTGACTCCGCTCTTCAGCTGGAGAAGACAGCCCGGGCAGTGAGTGACAATAATCCCGGCTCCGGTCTCAATCAGCTCTTTTACCCGGTTTACGCCGATAATCTGGCTCAGTTCGGGGAAGACTGCCTCAAAGCCTCCCCCGCCTCCACAGCAGGTTGTCCACTCCCCTTTTGTCCAGTCAGTTTCCACAAGCTCAATGTTTTTGATGGCTCTCAGTATCCGGCGCGGCTCCTCTACCAGTCCCAGGTAGCGGGCTAGCTGGCACGGGTCATGATAGGTAACCTTGACCTCTCTGGGGAAGCGCAGCTTGAGGGAGGAGAGGTTTTCGGAGACCACCTGGCAAAAATGCCTGACCTCCAAACCGTCTCCGTTGATAGCATCAGGAATCAGGTGACCAAGAGTATAGGTGCAGGAAGGGATGATGCTGATTATTTGCTTTACTCCCCTGGATTTCAGTCCGTTATATACCTGTTGAGCCTGCCGGGTAAATTCCTTGTGCAGTCCGGTATAGTATAGTGGCCCTCCGCAGCACGGTTCCTCATCAGCCAGATAGCCAAAGTCAATACCAAGATGCTTGAGCACCTTGACCGCACTCCTCAGCGGTTGAGCGTCAGCTTCATTCCCTCGGCTCATTATTTTACGGTATATCCCGGCAGCATCAATGCCTAGCTTCTTCTGGAAGCTGGCCAGATTCATTGTCAGTTCGGTGTTGATAGCACTCTTGTCTACCTGGCGTATTAGAGACATCAGGGATTCCAGGTCGCTACTGTATTGATATCCGCATCCGGCAAAGAAAATGGTCTCCGCCTCTCTAGAAAGACTGAGGTCTTCAGCCCACCTGGCTCCTGCCTTTTTGGAGGCGCCTAGAATGTTGTCCTTGGAGGTAATATTGCCGGCGATGTAAGTTAGACCGGGGGGAATCAATTTCTTATTATCCATTTATTTTAAGCCTGTCTTGATAGCGGTTATGGTAGACCGGACAGCCACTTTAGTCAAACCATCCGAGGGACAATCCCTGATAAGCCAAACGGGTCACAGTGAGAGTCGTTTGATTACTTAAATGACCTTTAAAGAGCCGATTACGGATTGACATAGTGACAGGTCTGACTTTATGATGTTGATAGTTAAAACCAGACAACAGAATTTAATAGTTTCTTAACACTTCTCCTTTACATTGTATTATAATATAAATAGATGAAATACAGGAAATTTTTCGGGATACTGCTTATCGCCTTTACCCTGTCAATTGCCCTTTTGCCTCCGGCACCTGCTCTTGCTCAGAACCTCAGGCTGGACCTAGAGTCAGGGGAGGTCGGCGATACTATTGAAGCTTATGGTAATAATTTTGAAGCCGACCAGTACCAGCTCTACTTTTCAGATAGTTTTGTTTCTGTGGGCGGGGTTGTTGATGATGACCTGCTTAATTATGAACGTTTAGAGAGTGTTAGTGGTTCAGAGAGAATTACTATCGGCACCAGCGTTTTCGAAGGGTTTTATTTCACTGTGCCCAGAAGGCTGACAGACGGCCAGAATGTAAAAACAGTTCTCGGCGGTACTTACTATGTCTACGCTGTTAATTACTCTTCTAAGGAGATAGTAGCCAGAGCCTTATTTACTGTGGAGGCGGTGGCTTCGTTTACTCTTGACCCCGATAATGGGACGGTAGGGACTGAGGTGGAGATAAACGGTCAGGGCTTCGGTGACGAGGAAAATATTAGTGTTGAGTATGATGGTGATGAAGTAGACATAGAGAGTGGTGATGACAAAACCGATAGTGCCGGGAAATTTGAGAATACTAAAGTAAAAATTCCGTCAAGTACCGCCGGTTCTCATACTATCAGTATCACCGGGGCTGACTCTGATGTTGTAGCTGAGGCTGAATTCACCGTGGAGTCAGAAATAGCCATCACGCCGGAATCAGGCGCCGCCGGCAGCGCTGTAACGGTCAGCGGCACCGGCTTTGGTGATATGGTCAATTTTACCATCAAATTTGATGGTGATGAAGTGGATATTGAAAGTGGTGATGATGAAACAGATGGAAATGGCAGCTTTGAAGTTAGTGTCTCCATACCATTGAAAACAGCAGGTGACTATACCATAGAGGTGGAGGATAGCGATAACAACCAGGCTGAGGCTGAATTCAGTGTAGGCACTACTACCTTTGAAATCACCCCTACCACCGGCAGGATGGGTACGGAGGTTAGCGTAGATGGCAGCGGTTTTCTGGCTGAGACGGCAATAACTGTTACCTTTGATACCATTGAAGTGGCTACTGATACTACGGATGAGGATGGTGACTTCAGCACCAGTTTTACCGTGCCGGAAAATGTTGGTGTTGATACCTATACAGTGGAAGCTACCGACGGTACTAACACAAAAGAGGTTGATTTTACCATTTCCACCAGTGGTGATATTAGCCCTGAGACAAGCGCTTCCTCCCCGGGCAATGTCGGCACCCCGATTACCGTAACCGGTGCCGGGTTTATAGCGGGTAGAACAGTAACGATTACCTATGAAGGTAATCAGGTAACCACAGCCGTTGTTAATACTGATGGCAGCTTCTCTGCCACCTTCAATGCGCCGGCGAGTAGCCGTGGAGAACATATTATAGTTGCTACCGATGGGACAAACACGATGCAATTTCCTTTTATTATGGAATCAACGGCACCGCAAGTACCGCAGCCGCAAAAGCCGGAAATGGATGTTAAAGCCAAGTCAGAGGCATACTTCGACTGGGCGGATGTTACCGACCCGAGCGGGGTAACCTATACCCTCCAGATTGCCACCAGTGATGACTTCTCGTCAAACTCTATTGTCCTGGAGAAGGCGGGAATTAGCTCTTCTGAGTTTACCGTTCCAAAAGCCGACAGGCTTCAATCGGTTAGTAAGGAAGCTCCTTACTACTGGCGGGTAAAGGCGGTTGACGGGGCGGCTAATGAGAGCCAGTGGACAGGTACCTGGTCATTTTATGTCGGTACCTCTCTGGGTCTATCCCAGCCGGTCATTTACATTCTGATTGGAGTTGGAGCCCTGTTCCTGGGTATTTTCGGCTTCTGGCTGGGTAGAAGAACCGCCTATTACTGATAGTACTAGGTATCAGCACTGAGGATGCGGATAATCCTGGTCCTGGCTTTGGCAACATCCAGTTTGTCAACCTCGGCTATCGCTGCCTGAAGGTCACCTTCCTTTGCCAGGTAGGTTGTTACCACCACCGGAACAAACTCCTTTGAAGCTGACTCTTTCTGGATGACGGCGGCGATACTGATATTGTATTTCCAGAAGATATTGGTAATCTGAGCCAGGACCCCTGCCTGGTCAACCACGCTGAATCTCAGGTAGTAGCGTCTTTCCACAGCCTCTTTGGAGCCAAGCGTGATGGTGTTTGCCAAACCCGGCATAGGTAGTGTCCTGCCCTCGGCTATATCCAGCAGGTCTTTGATAATAGCGTCCGCTGTGGGATAGGCCCCGGCGCCGGGGGCTACCAGCCCGGATATAATTCCGAATTCATCCTCGAGCTCGGTGCCATTATAGGCTCCTTCAAGAGAGCCTAGCAGGGATACCCTGGGCACCAGTGCCGGATGCACGGCGACATCGAAAACGCCTTCTTTCTGCTCAATGACGCCGACCAGTTTTACCGCGTAACCCAGCTCGTCCGCATACTGGATATCCTGCAGGGTAATATCTCTAATCCCTTCAACAGGAAAAGCTCCGGCAGTGTGGTAGGAATTGCTGATGAGACCGAGGAGGACACGAATCTTGTTGGCGGTATCTATCCCGTCGATATCGTCTGAAGGGTCGCTCTCAGCGTAGCCTTTTCCCTGGGCTTCTTTAAGTGTCTCTTCAAATCCTTTTCCTTCTCGGGACATGGTAGAGAGTATATAGTTACAGGTGCCGTTCAGGATGGCGTAAATCCGCTTGAATTTTTTAGCTGCGGTGCCTGCCTGGCCCAGCTCATGAATGAGCGAGTGACCGCCGACAAAGCTGGCTCTGAAGCCGATGCGGCGTTTTAAGGTAGTGGCGAGACGGAAAATACTCTCTCCCTCTTTAGCCAGCAGCATCTTGTTGGCAGTAACCACATCCTTGCCCTGTTTGAGGGCTTCCATCTGAATGCTTTTCGCCGGCTCAATGCCCCCGATGAGCTCAACCACGATGTTAACTTCAGGGTCGGTGACAGCCTGCCGCCAGTCCGTGGAAAGATAGCTTGACGGCAGGGTAACGGGGCGCTTTCTCTTCAGGTCTATATCAACGACCTTAACAAGCTCAAGACCGGCAACTCCCTTTTGATAAAGGCGCTCCACCACCCCCGTGCCAATATTCCCGAAACCAATAACGGCTATTTTCTTTGTTTTTGACATGAAAAGAAGCTCCTGGTAGAAGATTCTAGCGTCGCGTCAGGTAAATAATGTGTCATTCCCGCGAAAGCGGGAATCCAGCCGCATCACCCTACCTGGATTCCGGAACAAGTCCGGAATGACAATGGGAAATGAGTCAGTGATTAGCCTGACAGGACACTAGCTAGACCAATATTATAGCCATAGAGAGGGAAATGTCAAAGGTTGCTCCCCCTCCCCACCCTCGGCTGGTACTGCCTGGCAGCTTCAACCAGTAATGCCAGGCTCATCAGGAAGTCATCGTGTCCCCGGGAAGGGTCAACATAGAAGTTTATCGTCTGGCTGGGACGGTACTGGCTCCTGGCTTTCCCCATCTCGGACCAGAACTCCTGCTCTTCGGCGGAACCGTCCCCGGTATACATTTTCAGTCCTCCCGAATTGATAGCCGCCAGCAGGTTAAAGCCCAGCTCCGACTTTGACTGCTGGGTAAAGGTGAAGGGGTTAACGGTTGAACCCAGTGCCTGCCTGAGAAAGGAGCTTACCGGCTGGCCAACCCCGGTAGCATCAACCACCACCTTGCGACATTGCCAGACATTCTTCAGAATATCAACCAGCTGGGGATAAAGCTCGGTATGCTTTTTGCCCGTCCACCAGTAGTGCTCGACAATCTTGACGGTGGGCTGTTTTTGAACTCCACTATAGCTTGAAAAATCCACTTCGCCGATGGTGACCACCGTGGAATCCTGCTGCGGCTTGATGGCTCTCAGCCGGGCTCCTTCCACCTCCTCAGCTTCTCCGGCCAGGTCAATACCGGCGACATAGACCTTTTTAGGTCCGGCTTGATGTTTCCGGCTATGCTCCCCCTGGAGCTGGGCTCTCTGCTGGGCCGAAAGAAATCCCCCGCCCCCACGGACAGGCAGTAGACAGTACTGGGTCAGGAAGAGAGGGTGGTTCTCCCCGAGACGTCCCCTTTCCCCTTCAACATAAGCCAGATAGTCGGGGTTGTATTTTGATACCTCCTGCCAGTCATAGCGGAAGCAGCGTTTGATGCCATCCTTCTTCTCAAGCTCGCTACTGGTCTGCTTTATCTCCTCCAGAAGGGTGGTATCATCCCAGGTGGTGCCGTAGTGGACGGTGGTAACATTGGTTGTCGCTCCCATCGGCTTGAACTCTTTGCTGTATTTTTCCTTGCTGACATCCTGGGCTTCGTCTATTTCCAGGAGGAGGTGGGCGGTGTGTCCCACCACATTAGCCGACTCATCAGCCGAAAGGAAGACGGCCCTGGCGTTACCTAGCCTGATGATATAGCCCAGCTCAGCCGTCCAGATGGCGTCAAAGCCGGCATCATTGAGCCTGTCCTTCAGACGACTCATCGAGATGACGGTCTGGGGTTTGAAAGTTGGCGAGCACTTTATCAGGTTCCGTGGTTCCGCCATATAGAGGGTCAAAAGTAAAAGCTCAAGCTGGGCCGATAGCTCGTTCTTGCCCCCCTGCCGGGCGATTTCGACGGAGAAAGTAAGCCCCTTCCTGCCGAAAACACTGTCCAGCACGGCCAGGGCAACCTCCCGCTGGTAAGGACGCAAAGTGTTTATCTGTGGACTATTTATAAACCTCACCCCCTGAAGGAGCACCAAATGCCAAACAATATCAAAATCCAAATGTCAAAAAATTTCCTTTCCACTGTTTGACCATTTGAGCTTTGTTATCTGGTATTTATTTTTTCTCTACTTTTTCATTGCCGTTCCGATGCCGATACCGAGAGGCAGGGCGACATCTCTAAGGACATTGCCTATTGCTTCCTTCAGCCCCTTCCTCTGCTCCTTGCTCATGTTATAGCTAGTCTTAACCAGCCCCGCTAGGGTACTGGTCGCCTGCATCATAAGCTTGATATTCTCCGGGTCATGCTCTAGGAGTGATTTTATCTTTACCCTTAACAGGGCAATCTCATTATCAATGCCCTCAACGCCGGTGGCTAGCTCCAGGTCAAGCTGCTCTGCCTCATCAAGCACCTTGGAATAGAAACCGTGTTTCCTAGCGTTCTGATTGCCTGGCTGTCCGCCCATTTTTCTCTTCTCTCTTGGCATGTGGTCTATCTCCATTCTTCAACACTTTGGCCGTGGCTAGAACAATAGTGTGGGCTGCCAGGTCCCATCTCTTGGTTTCTACGGCTAACCTCAATAGCCTCATCTCCCCGTCTCCTTTACATAACTATAAAAACGATTCCTTAATTAGCTTGAATCGTTTCCCAATAAAATATTAGCACTTTTGTTCTACTATGACTACCAGATTTTGTCACCCTTTTAAAACCAGAATTGATATTCTGGCGGGGTTGGGTATAAAATGGACGGAGGGAAAATGAGTATTGTCAGACAGCTTTACCAGCTGCAGGAGGTTGACCTCGAGCTTGAATCCAGCGAGCAGGTTCTGAATCAGATTACCAGCCAGCTTGGAGAAAGCGAAGCGGTAATTGAGGCTCGGAACATGCTGGCGGGGGAGCGCCGGCATCTGGAAGAACTAACTCAGCAGCAGCATTCCCTGGAGTGGGAAATAGATGACCTTACCACCAAGCTCACCGCCGCTGGAAAAGAGCTATACAGCGGCAGGATAAGCAATCCCAAGGAGCTGACCAGCCTGCAGCAGGAGATTGATAGCCTGAAAGCCAGGCGCCGTAACCTGGAAGACCGGTTGCTAGAGGTAATGGAGAAGGTCGAACTGTCAACCGGGGATGTGGCTGCACTCGGTGGCCGGCTTGAGAAACTGGAGGCTGAGTGGCAGAACCAGCAGCAACAGCTGCATACTGACCTGGAAAAGGTAAAAGCGGTTATATCCAGCCTTAAGCAAAAGCGGGAACTTGTGGCAGAGCAGATTGACCCACAGGCAATTGAGACCTACCAGGAACTTAAAAAACGGCGCGGAACAGCCGTAGCCAGGGTAGGGCAGGGAATATGCTACGGTTGCCGCCTTTCGATACCGATTACCGAGCTACAGCGGGTAAGGAGCGGTAATCTGGTGCGCTGTAGCAGTTGTGGCCGTATCCTTTTTTGGGATTAAGCATGGTGACTATTCCCTGACGAGGGTAACGATTCCCAGCATTGCCAGGAAGGCGGCACCGGCGCCGAAGTAAAAAGTTGCCGCGGGACCGATAGCGTCCCAGACAATCCCACCAATGATGCTCCCAATCAAAACGGAGATGCCAACCACGCTCCAGTAGAGACCGTAAGAGGTGCCCCTCAATTCGGCTGGTGCCAGGTCGGCGATAAAAGCCCGGGACACGCCTTCTACTATGGCAGCGTAAATCCCCAAAAAGGCGAAAGCCAGCCATATCTGCCAGATAGTTGATGACAGGGCGAATCCCACATAGACGAGGGTGTAGATAAGCCAGCCCAGGGCGAGTATCCGCCTTCTACCCAGCCGGTCCGAGAGTATCCCCATCGGCAAGGCGGCAACAGCGTAGACAGCATTGAACAGGACGAGCATTAACATTACCTGGAGAAGGGGTGCCCCCAGGTCCTGGGCTCTCAGGATGACAAAGTAATTGTGAGGCATACTGCCCAGGTTGAATACGGCTACAATAGCCAGAAAAAGCCAGAAGCGGGTGGAGAAAGCCCCTTTGCCTCCTGATAGGGAGGACCTGCCAGTATCAGAAGGGTCTTGTTTCAGCTTTACATCATAAACAAAAATCTGCAGTAGTATTACCCCGGTCACCGCCGGAATGATACTTGCCCATACCAGGTCATGGAAGACTCCACCGGTGAGTTCCAGCGCCCCGCCACCCAGTACCACCCAGATGACCAGGACGGCAATGAGTAGACCCAGAAAAGCCCCGAAAGTATCCATAGACCGGTGCAAGCCGAAAGCCTTACCCCTGACATCAGGGGAAACAGAATCGGCAATCAGGGCATCGCGGGATGAGGAGCGGATGCCTTTGCCTAGGCGGTCAGAGAACCGGATGGCCAGAACCACTCCCCAGGCATTAGCCAGTAACAGGAAAGGCTTAGCCAATGTGGAAATAGTGTAGCCGGATACGGCCAGAACCTTGCGCTTGCCTATCCTGTCACTGAACCAGCCGCTCAGCATCCTGAAAATGGCATCGGCACCTTCAGAGACGCCGCCGACCAGACCAACAATCGCCATCGGTGCCCCCAGTACATTGGTTAGAAAAAGGGGCAGGAGATTAAATATCATTTCACTACTGACATCGTTCAGCATACTGGTCAGACCGACGAAGAAGACATTGGGGTGAAGCCCCCAGATTTTTTTGCTACTGTCCGTCTTTATCGCTTCTGCCATTTAGTTCTCCTAAAATGTCGTTTCTAATGTCATTATTTTACACTAACAACGGTATGTGCTATATTTTGTTTGTGATATACTTATGAAAATTAGAACAACTATCCCAGTATAAAACAAAAAAGGAGAAAGGTATAACTTGGACAAAGCGAAAAAGACCGAAACCATAGAAAAATTCGCCCGCCATGAGGGAGATACCGGCTCGGCTGAAGTGCAGGTAGCCATATTGACGGCAAGAATAAATCAATTGACCGGGCATATGGCAGCTAACCGGCATGATTACCATACTCAATATGGCTTGCTCAAGATGGTGGGGAAAAGAAAACGGCTGTTGGCTTATCTTGTGAAAGACGATGCCAACCGGTACCGTACCTTGATAGGCCAGCTCGGGTTGCGTAAGTAAAAGAGAGAAATGAGGGAGAAAAGTGCTGAAATCTCAAACTTTTGAATGTGAAATCGGAGGTAGAAAACTTGTCATAGAGGTGGGGAAGCTTGCCGGGCAGGCGAGCGCCGCCGCCACTGTCCGCTACGGAGATAGTGTGGTTCTGGTTACCCTCGGCCTCAGTGAGAAACCCCGGGAGGGAGTTGATTTTCTGCCTCTGACAGTTGATTATGAAGAAAGGCTGTATGCTGTAGGGAAAATTCCCGGCGGCTTTATCCGGAGGGAAGGTCGTCCCAGTCAGGAGGCAATCTTAGCCTGCCGGCTAACAGACCGCCCGATACGTCCCCTCTTACCCAAGGAATGGCGCCGTGATATTCAACTGGTAATTACCGTACTTTCTGCCGACCAGGAGAATGACCCGGATATTCTGGCAGTTATCGGCGGGTCGGCAGTGCTTTCGATGTCAGAAGTTCCTTTTGCCGGCCCGATAGGTGCTGTCCGTATCGGCTATATCGATGGTGAGCTGGTTTTACAGCCGACGTTAGCCCAGATGGAAAGCAGCCAGTTTGACCTGGTAGTTGCCAGCAGTCAGAAAGAAATTGTCATGCTGGAGGCGGGAGCCAAAGAGGTTTCCGAAGATATTATCATCAAGGCAGTCCAGTTTGGTCACGAGGCAAACCAGGCTATTATCAACCTGCAGCAGCAACTCCGGCAGGTTTACGGTAAACCCAAAATAGAAGTCCCCCGGAGTGAAGAAACCGGGGAGGATGCCATCTCGCCAATCATCGAAGGGAGACTCGCTCAGGCTTTAAGCAACCCGGACAAAGGGGAGCGTGAACAGTCTCTCTCCGAGCTAAAGAAAGAAGTTATTGAGCGGCTGGGAGAGTCATTCTCTGAGAAAGAGTTACTTACCGCTTTTGATAAAAAAGCTAAAGCTGAACTCAGAGCTGGTCTTCTGGAGAGAGGACAGCGCCTCGGTGGCCGCGGCTTGACCGAGATTCGCCCCATTAGCTGTGAGGTTGGGCTCTTACCCCGCACCCACGGTTCAGCCATGTTTACTCGTGGAGCAACACAGGTGTTGACCATCACTACTCTTGGTTCGACCAGAAAAGAGCAACAGCTTGACGGATTGGGTATTGAGGAGACCAAACGCTTTATTCATCACTACAATATGCCTCCCTTCTCTTCTGGCGAGACGGGGCGCATTGGTACCCCCGGCCGCCGTGAAATTGGGCATGGTGCTCTGGTAGAACGCTCTCTACTGCCGGTATTACCCAGGGATGAGGAATTCGCTTATACCATTCGTCTTGTCTCTGAAGTGCTTAGTTCCAGCGGCAGCACTTCTATGGCCAGTGTTTGTGCCGGTAGCCTCTCTCTGATGGATGCCGGGATACCGGTAAGGAAAGCTGTAGCCGGCGTGGCTATGGGTCTGGTCACCGATGGCGAAGGTAATTTTGCCATTCTGACCGATATTGAAGGTATGGAAGATTTTTATGGCGACATGGATTTCAAGGTGGCTGGTACTGCGGATGGTATTACCGGCGTACAAATGGATACCAAGCTCAAAGGTCTGACTCCGGAAATCATTGAAAAGACCTTGATGCAAGCCAGGGATGGCCGTCTCTTTATTCTGGACGTGATGAATCAAACCATCAGTTCCAGCCGTTCGGCTCTTAGCCCCTACGCACCAAGAATGCATAAGATAACAGTGCCTCCTGATAAAATCGGCGCCGTAATTGGTTCCGGAGGTAAAACAATTCGGTCTATAATTAGTGAGACCAAGACAACCATTGATGTTGAGGATGATGGCACGGTAACTATCGGCTCGCCTGATGAGGCGGCTGCCATGAAAGCAATTCTGATTATTGAAAGTTTAACTAAAGAAGTGGAGGTCGGTGAAATCTATACCGGAAAAGTAACCCGCCTCCTAAACTTCGGAGCTATGGTGGAATTCCTGCCCGGTAAAGAAGGGCTGGTTCATATCAGTGAGCTGGCTGACTATCGGGTAGCATCTGTCGAGGATATTGTTAAAGTGGGCGATGAAATTACGGTCAAAGTGGTTGATATCGATAATCTTGGACGGGTAAACCTGTCAAGGCGGGCCGTGCTTGAGCCAGCGGCTCAAATCCCGGGTAGCCAGGCAAAGGATTCTTCAACTGCGACTAACCGTCCTCCCAGCAGGCAGCGGGAGGCTTATCCTCCACGGCGTCCCGGTGCTCCCCGGCCAAGACAGCGTTATTAAGGCTAGAGTAATGTCACCAATAAGAGTAGTTGTTCACGGAGCGCTGGGTAAAGTGGGGCAGGAGGTGGTCAAAGCCACGTGTCAGGAGCCGGAAACAGAGCTAATCGGTGCCATTGACCTCAAGGCTTCTGAGGCTTTTCTTCCCCTGCCTGATGGCTCGGGTAAAGTCCCTCTTTCCGGCGATTTGAGCATTCTCAATGATTGCTCCGCCGATGTAATGGTGGATTTTAGTATTGCTCAGGCCGCAATGCCGGCGGCGCGCTTAGCCGCCCAAAAGGGTATTAACCTGGTAATAGGCACCACCGGATTAACCGCGGATGACATTGCTGAGATTGAGCAGTTAGCCGCGGTTCACCGGATTGGGGCAGTGGTTGCCCCGAACTTTGCCCTGGGGGCAGTCTTGATGATGCACCTTGCCAAAGTAGCTGCCAGATATATGGACTATGCGGAAATTATCGAGCTACACCATCACCTGAAAGCCGATTCGCCTTCAGGGACCGCCCTGGCGACAGCTAAAGCGATGGCCGAAGCCAGAGATAAACCATTTTCTGGACCTCCGGAAGCGGCTAAGCCATCAGACAGCCGGGGAATGGGAGTTGAAGGGGTTGCCATTCACAGCGTGCGCTTGCCCGGTCTGATGGCTCATCAGGAGGTAATCCTGGGTGCTGCGGGGCAGATATTGAGTATCCGGCACGATACTATCAGCCGTGAGTGTTATATGCCGGGCGTGATACTGGCTGTCAAGGAAGTAGTTAAACGCCAGGGACTTATCTATGGCCTGGAGAAACTGCTTAATTTATCGGGGGAGTGATGAAAGGATATAAAGTAGCTATTGTTGGTGCTACAGGGCTTGTCGGCCAGGAGTTCATCAAAGTCCTGGAGCAGCGCAATTTCCCTATGGAGTCGATAGCCCTCTTTGCTTCCGACCGTTCGGTAGGCAAGAAGATGTTTGTCTCACATCAGGAGATTGAAGTCAGAGAGACCACCCCGGGCTCTTTCGCTGGAATAGATATTGCCCTTTTTTCAGCTGGTGCTGAAGTAAGCCGCTACTTTTCACCTATCGCCGCCAGAGCCGGGGCGGTAGTTATTGATAATAGTGCCGCTTTCCGGATGGAAGCCATGGTGCCGCTGGTAGTACCCGAAGTCAACCCCGAAGATATTGAGTGGCACCGGGGGATTATAGCCAATCCGAATTGCTCGACCATTCAGATGGTAACGGCTCTGTACCCGTTGCACAAGGTTAACCCCATCAAGCGGATTATCGTCGATACCTACCAGTCGGTTTCAGGCACCGGCTCAGTAGCGATAGAGGAACTGGCTACACAGGCCAGGCAGGTAGCAAAGGGTGAGAGCACCGTTCCCCATGTTTACCCTCACCAGATAGCTTTCAATATACTACCTGAGATAGATGTTTTTTTGGATAACGGTTACACTAAAGAAGAGTGGAAAATGGTTGAGGAAACAAGGAAGATAATGCACACTGGTGATATGGCTGTTTCCGCTACCTGTGCCCGGGTCCCGGTGTTTATCGGACATAGCGAGGCGGTTCATATAGAGTTTTCTCAATTCATATCTCCTGACGAGGCAAGGCGCATTCTGGCTCAGTCTCCGGGGGTTAAAGTGCTGGATGACCCGGTGGTCAGTCTCTATCCTCAGGCGTGGTCAGCAGCCGGCAGCGATGAAGTTTTTGTTGGCCGTATTCGCCAGGATGCTTCCCATCCCCGGGGTTTAGCAATGTGGATTGTAGCTGACAACCTGCGTAAGGGAGCGGCTCTAAATGCCGTCCAGATTGCCGAAGAAATGATTAACAGAGGCTGGTTACATTCAAAAGAGAGGGCAAATGAAGAGGTTAGGACGACTACTGACCGCGATGGTCACCCCCTTTGATGCTGGAGGGGCAGTTGATTATGAACGGGCAAAGAATTTAGCCCTGGCTCTGCTTGACTCAGGGAGTGAAGGAGTGGTGGTGGTAGGCACGACCGGGGAATCACCTACCCTTACCCGTGAGGAGGAACTGCATCTCTTCAAAGAGATAAAATCAGCCGTCGGTGAACGGGGGTCGGTGATAGCCGGCACGGGGAGCAACAGCACCGCTGAAGCCCTGGAGGCAACCAGGGAAGCTGAGCGAATCGGAGTTGATGCCTGCCTGCTGGTAGTGCCCTACTACAATAAACCTACCCAGGAAGGCTTATACCAGCACTTCAAAACTATTGCCCAGAGCACCAGTTTGCCCTGTATTCTCTATAATGTGCCTTCTCGCACGGTTACCAGCCTTTCGGCTGAGACCGTGCTTCGCTTAAGCCAGGTAGACAACATTATTGGCATCAAAGAAGCCAGCGGTAATCTGGAGCAAATTGCCCGGATAATCAGCCAGGCCGGAGAAGATTTTACCGTCTGGAGTGGTAATGATAGCGATACCCTGCCCATACTGGCTTTAGGCGGCTACGGTGTAATCAGCGTTGCCTCTCACCTGGTTGGCAAGCAAATCAGCCAGATGATTGATAGTTTCGTTAGCGGCAAGACAGACAAAGCCGCTGAAATACACTGTCACCTGTTACCTCTGGTTAACGCCCTTTTTATTCTCTCCAACCCTATCCCGGTGAAATATGCTCTTAACCAGGTGGGCTTCCGTGTCGGAAAACCGCGCCTGCCCCTCACCGAGCCTGATGAAAAATCAGCCGCCGTTATCAGGGAAACTTTAGGCAAATACCAGATTGATTTGCCGGTATAAGTTATTAAGTAACCTATCCCCTTCAGGGAGAACTCGTTCCGATTATCGTCAGAGTGAACCCTATCAGGGTGAACCCCTGACCCCCGTTCGGCTGAGCTCAGTTCTGGTGACATCACTGGAACCATCACTGGAACCATCACTGGAACCACGGCGAAGCCTTCCCTTATCATCAAGGGAAGGGGAAAATAAGGAAAGAGGGGCTTCGCCCCTCTAAACACTCCGTTCGAATCCAACTTGCTCTAGCAATTCTGAAGATAAAAAGCCCCTGATTAGTATGATTTAAACGGAATTGGACAGGAAAACCGGCTCTTTCGCCTTAAGAATCAGTTTTTCTACTTGTCTGTGGCAATTCTCGTGTAATAGCACAGATTTATCCAAATCAGCTGTTCTCCCTCCTTCGGAATGGGCTATGACATGGTGACCCGTACCTAGTCTGAAGATCATTTTCCTGCCGCAGTATCCGCATAAGCCTTTTTGCCGAAAATATAGATCCCTCTTCTGCGCAACATCAAAAAGTCTTTGAGAGTCTTTTATTATTATGGTATTTAGCCTGTCGTATTCGAGTAGCATGATTTCCAGTCTTTTCTTCAGCGATTCTGAGGTAGTCATAACCTTTGATTCAAGTTTATAGTTCTTATATGTGTCAAATATCCTCTTTTTCATACCAAGTGGAGGTTTGGTATCGTATATTGAAAATAGATGAAGGTTCTTCAAGAATTCTACCGCGAATTCCGCAAATTCGTTAATTAAATTAGCATTATTAGCTTTATATTTTCTTAAGTAAGAAGCTAACAAATAAAAGGAAATAAACTCACGAGAGTCAAAACCTGTCAATATAATATTTAAACTACTGGTTAGGAAATCAAGATTTGCTTTGAAGGTTTGTATCTTATTTTGTGAGATGTTTTTTTCGTATTTCCTGACTATGCTTTTCATAGAAGTGAGATCAAGACTTGGGAATATCTTATTTTTAAAGTCTCCTTCAAGTTCCAATGCTAACATTTCAGATGAAAGTTGACGCCATCGAAATCTTTTTTCCTTTCCGAGGAAAGTAAAAATGGGATGATTTTCCCTTGTTTCGCGAAACGTATCTTTGAATTTACCACGATAAGCGTTTAATTTTTCAGCTTTATTTAGTGGCGTTCCTTCCTGCAGTCTTAAAAACGTTTGGATGATGTCTTCTTCTTTGTTATCAGGGTCTTGGCTCTTTAATCTTATGTAGTATATACAGTAAGCATCTAGAAGAGCTTTTTCTTGCTTATCTAAACCACTGTATGGGGTCATGTTTGAGTTCATAAGATCAAGAGTACCATTAATGTACTGACATATAGTTAGTAAACGTTGCTGACCATCGAGTATTTCAAATCGGCCATTATCGTTTAAATAGAGTACGATTACTCCAATTGAATATCTGTTATTTATGGACTCAATTAATTCTACCTTTTGAATTGGTGTCCAGATGTCTCCGCGTTGATAGTCAGTATTAATGAATATTTTATTGTTCGCAAACAAATCTGAAAGTTCAGCAATCATGACCTTACCCCAGTCTTAGTGCCATCTGCATCTTAGCGTTTCCGTCTAGTGCCATGAATTCCTGGGGTGCCAGTCCACCCAACGCGCTATGAGGCCTGACGGTATTATAATCCTTTCTCCAGTCTTCTATCACCTCCCT
>JAUYHA010000105.1 GCA_030690265.1 Dehalococcoidales bacterium
TTTACAAGCCCGGTGGTGCCGAAGGCGAAAGTGCGGTTGCTGACCTCCTGTTTCTTCTCACTGATACGCCGGAGGATATCGTTGATAGTCTCTGGTAGCTCATCGATAGAGTGAGTTACCGCTTCCGTCTTGGCGGTATGAGAAACCTTGAAGTTATAAGCACCGCCTTTTTTGGTGCCTGTTATCCTGATTGTCCTGGGCTTTTCAAAGAGCTTGACATCCTCTTTCAGCTTGACATCGCAGCTATAATATATGGGCTCGACATGTTTCTTGCGCCAGTCCCTAGCCCAATCTGCCAGTAGGGGTAAATCTTCTTCATGGCAAATAAAACTCCTGAATTGCTCATGGCGCTCGGTTGCTTCTTCGGCTAGTTTTAACAACCAATCCCTGCTCTTGCTGTCCATATTCGCCGTTTCAGAACTGAGGGTACTGATGTTCAAAAGATGTTTTCCGAGGCACCGCTCTTGGGGTTCAAGGTCATTTAGAATACACGGACAATCCCCAGTCTCGTGGAGCTCAATTTGCTGGATTTCACCCAGTAGAGTTTTATACTGCCACTCTAAAATAGTCGATGATGACCGCATTTAAGTAACCTTTTTGCCCTTTGCGTGATATTTACGGATAAGAATAGCATCAGCCTCTTGTAATACCGCAGCTTCATCGGATAAGCCGGCCCCTTGTTTCATCCTGGATTGGAAAGCAATAGCTATTTCCGCTTCGGGTCTTTTTAGGTGAAGATACGGTTTTATAAGTTTGAGGAAGTCGGCTGCTTGGCGGGTAGACAGAGACCAGCGATACTGAGGTTTCCAATTTGTTTGCCTGGGTATTACTTTACAGATACTACCACCGAAGGACATTTTTAGCCATTGAATCAACCACTCGTTTGTATTTGTGACTGTGACCAAAAGAGAATATCTCATACGGCGCTTGGATGACCGCGATAACATTCTATAAATAGAGATACTTCCTTCCCCATCAATAATTCCCGCCACATAAGCGAAATCAGTCTTTTTCATCTCGTATCCCCCACACCTATAATCTCAAACAATTCCTCGGTGCTTTTGTGAACAAACTGTAATTCCCGTTCCTTTGCCTTCCGTAATGATTTAGCCTGTTTCCTTGCCTTCATCCGCAAGAGCTTACGCTCCGCCGCCTTATCGCCAGTCCGTTTAACCTTGTTGGTCGTCATTTTACTTTTGCGGGGCTGGGGGAGCTGCTATCTGCAACATCTCTTTCGCTACCTCATCGGGACCGACAACTCCGCCACGCATTTTATTGCCTGACGCAAAGCCAACAGCATACGCTTTCAGTTTGTCCTCAGCTAGAGAGGCTGCCACCGGTGGCTTAAACTTTGACCAGGCGTCCGCTACGGTTGTAACGGTACTCAGGATTTGGTCGAGAGAAAGACCGAGAATCAATCCCTGACCCCGGGGTGGAGGAGGGTCTTCTGCACCTGTAGCTACTGCTACACCCCCCCCATTGCCACCATTCCCATTGCCAGCACGAGTCAATAATTCCTGTTTGGCGATGGCAGCCTTCTCTTCAAAGATTTTTAATTCCTGGTTAAAAATACTGGCGACATTATTCTGAATGAGTGCGGGCTGCTCATCCTGCATAGTCTTTACCTGAGCCAACATCTGGAGTATTTGAGTTTGGAGTTTAGTAAACGAGTCCATCACCATATCAGCCAGTTGGTTCTTTAATTCAGCGATGTCGCCGTTGTTACCGGGGGTGGCCGCCTCTTCTGGCATCCTTACCTCTAACCGCTCGGCTATCTCATCGGCCGTCGCTGGCTTCGGCATATACTCAGCTATTTTCTGAGCCAGGACATCCATAGCGGCCGGTGGCAATTTAGATACTGCCAGGGCGAGTTTATCGGCAACATCGGGGTCTTCCAGCAATTCACCGATGACCTTTGCCGGGTCCGACAGCACTTCTGAAAGGTTGAGCTTCTTTTTTCTAGGCTTGCTATCTTCTGCCATAAATCACCTCACTTTTAGTCTAGCCTCTGGCTTTAATGACATACCGGATACGCCTAGCCGGTGGAGTATCGACAACGGCAACCTTTTCCTCAATCACTGGCTCTGGTTCTGCCTCCTGGTATGTCCAGCCGGGGACTTCTTCGGCTAAGTTCGCTCTGCCTTCCGGTGATAACGAGTTAAGAGTAGCGATAATCAAATCCTCTAACCCTGTCGGGCTTTTAGCCTCGGCTAATTCCTCTTTGAGGTTGGCTATCTCGGTATCTTTCTCGGCAAGCTGTCCTTTGACCTCTTCAGCGAGTTTAGCGTTCTCTGCCGATGCGCTGTCTAAGCCTAGACCCGCCCTCAATTCCTCTATCGGCAACTCCATCGTTCCGATTAAGCCTTTGTCGTCCTTCAGTTCCAGTTTCACTTTGAGCCTCCTCTGATTTATTTTCTGCTAAAGCACCGATAGCCTCCACCTTGAAGCGGGGCTGGTTGGTAACGGTGATAATGATATTGCCGTCCCGTTTAAGGACTTTCGATATATCGTCTGCCGATGACTGCCTAAAATGTGCTATCTTCATTTCCATAATAATAATATATTAACCTCACAAAACCGATTTGTCAATAGTTGAGGCTATTTTCATCTTCCCTTTTCAAGGGAAGGGGGATAAAGGGGATAGGTTTTTTAATACCCCCTCTTAACAATCTCCCTCTACTTCTTCTTCTGGTACATATACCTCTAGTATATATATCTCTCCTTCTATATAGAGGGCGTTGTAACTTTCTCACAGTAAGAATTGGTGTAACCTATATTACAAAATAAATGACAAAAAGTATTGACAAAATTGGTGTAACCTGTTATGCTCACTACAAGATAATTTATATAGGAGGTAAAAAGCAATGGCAGGGACGGAGCCAAAGCACCGGGATTGGGTAAAACTATGGATTAAGGAGTCGTTAATAGGAACAATCAGGGAAGATTTGACGGCTGCGGAGCGGGGAGTTTGGTATGATTTTCTGTTGTTAGCGGGCAATTCTCGGATACCGGGAGTCATCTGTGCCAACGAAAACACCCCAATACCGATAAAAAGGATTGCCGGTATTCTTAATATCACAGAGCAGTTGGTCAATCAAAGCATCGAGAAGTTTGTGCAGTCAGGACGCATCGAAGTAGACAGCCAGGGCATTATCAGTATTATTAACTGGTCAAAGTATCAATACTCCGATTACGACCGCCAGAAGAAATACCGGCAACCTGAAGGCTAATAATAAATAATCTCTACCCTATTGACAATAGACTATGTATATGCTACAATAGTCTATTGTATAGTAAGAAGGAAAGGAGTAATTGATGGCTTATCGAAAAACGACATTAAGACGGATGTCAGTAACGGCTCGGAAGGTAGCTCGGTTGGCAGGTGAAGCCGATAGCCTGGGTAGACGGCTCAAGAACCTACTACCTGAAATCCAGCGGCTTG
>JAUYHA010000106.1 GCA_030690265.1 Dehalococcoidales bacterium
AAGTAAAGGAGGAGTAATTGGACACGAAAATAAAGCGTAATCTTAAATTCGGCAAGGTCCTGGCACCACTCGTAATCAAGTCCCGGTTCAGATCTTTCCCTCTATGGGCTCACCTCTTTGTTACCCGGAAGTGTAACCTGAGCTGCCCGTATTGCTTCATCAAAGATAACTCGAAGGATGAGCTGGACTTAGCCAATATGGAGCTGGTTGTCGACCGCCTGCACAATCTTGGTGTCCGGATCATATCTTTCTACGGCGGTGAGCCGACAATACGTAAGGACTTCCCGGAGCTGGTCAAGTATACCTGCAGCAAGGGAATGATTACCCACGTATCGACGAATGGGACGAAACTCGATAAACAGTATATCGACCGCCTGGCGGGTGCCGGCATCGATATCATCAATCTGTCGGTTGACTCGGTACTCGATACTTCGCGGAAAGATATGGCACACAGTAAGAGGGTGCTCGAGGACCTGCTTATAGCGAGAGACCATTTCGGGTTTGTGATGGCCGTCAATATGGTTCTTACCAGCCAGAATGTAGGCTCGGCGCTGGAGACTATTAGAACCTTGGGGAATTACGATATCCCGGTGTCCATCTGCCCGATTGTAAAGAACACGTACAATTCCGTCCCTCAGGACCAGAGCCTCTTCTTCAATACGCCCAAGGAAAGAGCAGCTCTTTACGGGGTACTCAGGCATATCGAGGTGCTAAGGAAGTCAGGCATCAAGATTATTGATCCGCCCCAGTACTTCCGGGACGTCAAGAGCTTCATGGAAGGTGTGCTGAAAGACTGGGACTGTACGGCCGGCGAGTACTCGATATCGGTGGATGTGGACGGGCGTATTCAGTTCTGTTGCGGCTTGCAGCCGGAGAATATCAGTATCTTTGACCTGGTTCGCGGCGATCTGAATGGTATGTATAAGGCCCGGAGAGATGCGGCCGTTGCCCGGTGTAAAAAGGTCTGTATCGGCAACTGCCACTACGACGCTTCGTATCTAATCAGGCACCCGATGTCAGTAATCAAAACTGTCGGATAGTTTTACAATAGCACTTAAGGTAAAGGAGGTCATTCATGACTAAGAATCCGTTCCCGGAGTTTGTTGAGGATGAGGCCAGCGGAGTCAAGGTTCCGAATCAGAGATACCAGGATTGGCAGGCCGGTTATGCAGCTGCTTTCAAAGACTATCTTCAGATACTGCTAAATGGCATCGATAGGTTAAAAAGGTTGTTTTAGTTTTACAATAACTATTAAAGTAAAGGGAGGTAGGAAAATGTCAAAGGTCAAAGTCGAGGTAGAGATACCAGACGGGACATATTGTAATCCTGCTACAGTTTCATTCTGTCCTTTTTGGTGGGAAAGCGAAGATGGTGATATAGGGTGTGGCCTATTAAACGTCTCAAAAGAGGAATATAGAGAGGAGGCCGAATGTATCAAGTTCCTCTCCTGCCCAAATCCAGAATAGCCAGTTTACAAAATATACTTTAGTAAAGGGGCTGGCCATGGATAAGAAAATACTTATAATCGGCATCGGCCACGAAGGGAACCCGGCTCGTGAGCTGATGAAACTCCTGGCAGATCCGGTGATGGAGAAGCCGACCCTGGAAGCCTTCGACATACACAAACCGAATCGCGCCGAGCGACGACGTAAACAGAGAAGAAAGTAGGTGATATTTTGACTGGGAAGCACGTCAAATATAGGCAGGTCAACCATCTCAGCATCACTCAAGGTAAGGATAAGGTCTGGCGAGTACGAACAACCTGGTGGCCCCATAACGTACTCTTTTCCGACGCAGACCATGACATAGCTTACCAATGGGCCAACAGGCACAGGAAGCTTGCCAAGAAAGAACCGGCCTGGTCCCCTCAAGACCTGGAGTATCTTTCCGAAACTTATGGCACCATCCCTGCTGCAGTTATAGGACAGCGGCTTGGGCGAAGCGTTAATGCTTTGAAGATAATCACCTACCGTAAGCTGGGAGTGAACCAGCGGAGCAACTTCTATACTGCTACCGCCACCGCCGGCGAGATGGGTATACCCTGAGCTAAGACAATCGTCTCCTGGATGGAGAGGGGTTTTCTTAAAGGTAAACGAGCTCCTTATTGCTATGGCAGGAATCGGGTTTATCACTTCGAATACGAAGATATCATGAAATGCCTCCGGCGCCGTCCGTGGCTTGTAAAACCTGATTCAATGCCTCAGAGCTACTTCCGTTCACTCGTAAGGGAGGAGTGGGAACGCGACCCCTGGTATAGCTGCGTAGAAGCTCAGCGTTTTCTTGGTTTGCATGATGAACATGCCAATGCCGTACACCGGTACATTCGAAGAGGTTGGATAAAGGCTGAGAGGAAGCCTGGTGCAGGCGGGCTCGGCGAATACGTCATCCGAAAGAGCGCCATCGATTACTTTATCAAGAACGACCCGCGGCCGATACTCTATCATGCTCATCGTAGTGAGGCTAAACGCAAGGAGGTTAATTTATGTCTCGTAGAATCATAGGACAATGTAATACTTCTGACTTCAAGGACATCGAGCACCTAGCCAGCCTAACAGAGATAGAGATATATTCCACTAACCTGTCTCCCAGGCAGAAAGCCGCCGTCAGAGTATTAAGCCATTTTCAATCCTGTGGCGTGCCTTTCGAGGTATTGCTTAAGCTCCGAGAGGTACTCGTCTGGGAGATGCCCGATAAGGGATTGGCGTTTGAATACAAGCTACTGGACGCGAGGGATAGCGTAACTCAGAATGTTTTGTGGACTATGCAGCCACGAAAAATAAAGGTAGAAAGGAGGTGAAACATGGCAAGAATATTCGTTTATGACGGCAGAGAATTCCCGGACCCCGACCCGAAGATGACGGCCGATGAAGTACGTCAGTCTATGGTCAATTTCTTCCCCGAGCTGGCCAACGCCGATACGACGTCCGGTAAGCGGAAGACTAAAGAGAACCCGGCTCTGGAAGACGATACATTCGAATTCAAGAGACGTACCGGCACGAAAGGAAGGTAGTTAGTGAACATTTTTGAAAAGGTCGATAACGCCCTGCATAAGGGGACCTGTAACCGGGAAAATGCTCTCGATATCCTTAAGACAGGTATCGAAGAGGGTACATTGGCTGATGTCGCCAAGGTGATTGCCGACCATTATGGCCTGCTGCCTGCAGAAGTTGTCGTATGGTTCAGCCAGGTACTTAAATGCCGCGCTCAGCAATCCACCGAGCTACTTCAAAAGATAGTTGCGGACGGATGGGGTGCTAAGACAGGAGGTGGCAACATTGGCAGATGAAAAGATACTTGACGCGATGATAGAAGCCCTCAAGAACGTCCCGGAGAAGAAGTTGTTAATCATCGAGCTGGCCAACAGCATACCCATAAAGAACGGCATGCTCGATATCCCTACCCTGCAGGCGAAGCAGAAGGAAATTACCCTGGCTGAAACGGAAGCGAAGGTTTATGGAGCGCATACAATCCAGGCGGTGGAATTACTAGTGCGCCGTGTGAAGCCAAAGGAAGAGGAGACGTAACATGTGGGATATAGGAGCAATTATCTCCCAGCATAATCAGTATGCCCTGGACGAGATGATGTCGACGCTCCGGGTTGAAGTTGTCCAGAGCCCCCAGCCTACGAACTGGTCTTTGTCCGTGCTGGCCGAGAAGCTTAGAACAGGCCCTCCGCTGCTTACGGCCCTGCTGGACCAGTTCACCAGTGTCGAGGTCATGTGTGGCTTCCTGGAACTAATCATGCGGTACCTGCCGGAACATGAGACCGATATCCTTCGAGAGCGCGGTAATCAGAGGCTCTACAGGTTTTGTCAGCTTTTCGGCCGGCAGTATTTCCAGCTTCCCGTTTATGCCTGGGATAGCTCTATTGATGAGTTTGTTCACTCGATGCCGGTTACCCTCCTGGGCTTCTCTTATTCCGCTTACCATGACCTGAACTTCCGCCCGGGATATATCCTTCTGTTGTCTCTTTTAATTTATCCCTATGAAGGCGACGAGAGGGACTCGGAAGACGACAAGATTCCCTTTAACCCGTTCGACCCGATGAAGAACATGGACTTAAGAGCGGGAACATATAAGCCGGCTGCCAGTGATATCAAATGGCTTAAAGAACTGGTAGCAGGCCTGGGTATAGGCGGACAATGGATCGCCCCGATTGGTTTCAACGTGGTGAAAAGAGGCGTTAATACAATTGAGCTTGTGGAAGCCGCAGATACTCTCGAAGCAAGAGAGATGGTGCTGCGTACTACGATAGTCGCGGAAAAGGCCGGCATTAAAATCAAGGCCAAGCGGAACGGCAGGACTGCCGAGGAAAAGCTTAATGGCGCCAGGGTAGCTCTGATCGATGCGGCTACGCAGATAGTTGGCCCGGAAGTGGCTAGTCTTATCCTGCCCCAGGGTTGGGACTGGAAGCACATACACGAACTAACGGACGGCACGGTCTATGACGGAGCCGGGGACTTCGCCGACTGGATTTTCAGGTCGACCGGCTGTACTGTGCTCGACTCTAATTATGAGGATTGCTCCTACACAGAAGGAGACATGGATCCTCATTTCGCCTGGAGCAAAACCAACGTTAATATCCTGACTAAAGAGCAGCCTAAAGTCAGGCAGATAAGGGAGAAGATAGATAACGTGGTGCAGTTTATCGAGGGGGATCCGGCTGCCAGATTCAGCGAGCTCCTGGAACTGCTGCGCTCCAAGCCGGCCGTAAAACGGAAGCTCAAAAAGCTGCATCCCGATGATGACGAGCTGGAACATTACGTTCAATTAGAAGAAACACCAGAGGAGGATGAATACCTTGACGAATAATAAGAATGATACACCCGGGCTTTCCTGGGCGGTGCCTGAAGAGCTGGGAGTCCCGCCGGATAAGCTAAGGCTCAGGTTGGATTTCTTTCACCAGGCGACGACCATGACCTTTTTCGCAGGTGATACAGTTACTACCAGGGTTGTCGACGCTCTTGATGTAGCTCATGCCCTGGCCAGCGACATGACCTTCGGTACCGGTTTGCTTCCTGAAGGCGCTCTATGGTGGACTAATACTAAGAGCGGTCCGGTGACCGCCCTGTATGCCGAGCCTCAAGTCTGGAAGATTGCGCTTGAGGTAGCACCCGGTAAGCCGCCAAAGCGTTTCGTGCTGCCTTTACCCGGGCTGGTATTCCTACTGACGCCCAATCAGGCGCCATGGGTTTACGCGGTGAAAAAGAAGCCGACCAAGATGACGGATATCATCTATAAGGCGCCGCTGGCGAATATCTATAATAACGGACGCTCTTGTCCAGGCAGCCATAAGTATCCGTCCCGCGTTGCCGATATGATACAATCCTTTTTCATGGCCTTTTTCAGTATGGCCGGCGATCGTGGTAAAAGGTCTGTCAAGTATCCCAAGGATGTTCTGCTGCTGTGGGACTTTCTCAACGGCAAGAAGAAGTATCCTATGGAAGACCTGGTGCCTCACGGCACCATCAGAGACCTTATGACTTACAAGGTTGCTGATTCCGGCGATGCGTTCATTGGGGCGCCTCTCCTGGGTATGGCTACTGAAGACGAGGACGAAGACGAATAAGCAGGTTGGATATCTAACGAATTATTCGTCCGGGCTTGAAGGGGATCGTGGTATCTTTTTCAACTATATCCTGGCCGGCAACGGTCTGTTCATCGAGGCTTCCAATCGAAGTCTCTCCGCCAGGATCCCGGTCAGCGATTGCCCAATCCGTGGTCTGGCGCCGTTAAAGCCGAGGATAACGCTTACCTACGGAAGCATCCCACAGCGTTTCTTCGACCTGGCGCTTGATACGTTCCTGGCTGCTCCGGACAAGGAAAACTACGTTGGGGTGACCGCCGATGCCGGCTATAACTTCTACGTGCCTCCACAGCAGCAGGAGGAAAACAAGGTAGTCTACGACGTCGGCAGCTCGGTTATCCTGGATATCCATTCTCACGGCACAATGCATGCTTTCTTCAGTCCCCAGGATAACAAGGACGAGACCGGCTTCCAGCTATATGCGGTGGTCGGTGATTTAAGGAAGGTGCCCGTTGTGCTTCTGCGAGTAGGGGTCTACGGGTACTTCTACTATCTGAAATGGAAAGAGGTGTTCGACGGCACATTGTATGTGGCCAGGGAACCCGAATATGAGGAGGTATTGGAAGATGACGTACACGACAGCGTGGAGAGACCTCTTGAGGAACCCGAAGTACGTAGCAATGGCATGTGGTGGAGTAAATGGTTCAAATAGGAGGTAATGGAAGATGACATACACGATACGGTGGGAGGACAACTCGAGCCGGATTCTACCAACGAAAATCATAGTCGTGGGATGCGGTGGTACCGGCGGGTTTGTGGCTGAGGGTTTGCTTAGGCTCTTCGGTAGTAATGGGCCCGATATCCTCTTAATCGATATGGACCGCGTTGAAGAGCATAATCTGAAGAGACAGAACTTTTACAAACCTGATATCGGCAAATTCAAGGCCCAGGCGCTGGCTGAGCGTTTTGCTCTGCAATATGGCCGGCGGATAGGATATAGTATCCTTCCGTTCGACCCTGAAATGAAAACCCCGATGGGAGCTGGCATGTCTTCTTACACGATACAGCATGACCTGATTATAGGTTGCGTCGACGACAGCACCGATGCCCGGCGGTTGATGGGTTACTGCCTGGATGATTATAAGGGTAACTGGTTGATTGATGCCGGCAACGGCCATCATTCAGGGCAGGTACTTATCGGGAATGTCAAGGATATCAAAAACCTGCAAAGCGGCTTCGATAAAGGGGCGGGAACTGTTGACAAGCTGCCTATGCCGACTCTGCAGGCCCCGTCCTTGTTGATGCCCGTGGTAAAGGAAGCCCCTCAAGTGGATTGTGCGGAAGCGGTCGAGACCGAAGACCAAAGCCCTGTCATCAACCAGGCTATGGCCACGCTCGTTTTGCAATTCGTTTACCTGCTTAGCAAGCAAAGGCTACCATGGATGGGCGCCTATATTGACCTCGATACCTTACAGACTACGCCAGTCCCGGCCGAGCCGGAAACTATAGCCAGAATGTTAGCGTTAAAGGTCGATACGCTTATCCGGCCAGAAGAACCCATGTGTCATATTGGCAAAATGTCAAGACCATTAGAAAGGAGGTAACAATTATGTCTGATGAACAAGAAGAAACCGAGGAAGAAGAGACCGCAGACGGCGGTGATGATGAGGTTGAAGGGAACGAGGAAGAAGTTACTGCTGCAGCGCCGGCGTCCGAATCTATTATAGAGGTCAAGGCCGAAGAACCCGCTGCGGCCGCAGCGCCGGTCGCCGTTAAACCTAAGGCTGATGAGCTGAAGATTGTCATTGTCATAAAGGACAACCGCGCGACGATCGGCGTCCAGGCCCCGGACTGTGACCCTGTATTCGAAACGGCAGAAGGAGACCTTTCCGAAATCTTAGCTCATTCCCACATCGCCGTCGACAATGCCCGGGCTAAATGGGCGACCAGCAAGCGGAATCCGAAAGCGGATCTCCCGGCGCCGCCTGCCCCTGCCCCGCGGCCGGCGTCGACGTCTTCAACATCTTCCAGGTCGACCGCTACCAAAACCAAGGTAGCGGCAGCCGCTCCAAAAGCCCAGCCCAAGTTCTTTTAACTTTTCGCCCGCCCCTTTTAGCCTCAGGGTGGACTAGATTTGCTGAATTGCTCAAGTTTAGTCCACCCCGCTTTTAGCCTGGCCTCTAGAAGTTGAATAAGCGGCCGCAACCGAGGTGATTGAATTAGACGATATTTTTGTGCCCGTTTTTTCTGGAAAATGAACTAGTCAGGAGGAAAAAGACTACATGCAAATTCAAACCAAGAAACTCATAGACCTCTTTGCGCTCTTGAAGCCGGTCATCCTCAAGAAAGGTGTCGTCGATTGCGTCAAGTATGTGTGGCTCGGCGAAGGCAAGGCCGTAGTGACAGATCTGGAGACGATGGTTATAACCGCCGTCCCGGAGGCCGAGGGGCCAATCTGCCTGCCGTACGCTGACCTGGCCGACACCCTCAAATACATCCCGGACTGCAAGCTCGATTTGAAAGTCGAAAACAAAATGCTCACCTTGACCTGGCCAGACGGAGCCGCCTCATACCCGACCATGGACGCAGCGGACTTCCCGGTACTGCCTGAAATGGACAACATGGGCGAGGGTTCGCTTAACGGCGACCAGCTCATAGCGGCCATCGGCGCCGCCCTGCCCTACGCCGCTACTGAATCCGAGCGCCCGGTGCTCAACGGCGTAACTGTGACCCTGGGCAATCCTGTAGCGGTTGCGGCCGGCGACGGCTTCCGGATGTCGCACCAGGTACTCCCGCTGTCCTTTCCGGTGGAAGAGCGGATTATCCTGCCTCACCGGAGCGTTGGTGTTCTTGAATACGTCTTCTCGAAGACCCCCAGGACTCCGCCGACGGACTCCGATACCCTGATACCGATACTCATTGCCAAGAAGCAGGTTTATATCACCTTACTGGGGAAAGAAGACAGGAAGAAAGCCCGCTTCGACTTCGGTACCATGTCCGTCATCGTTAACCTGACCTCCGGCAGCTCTCCCGACTTCATCCAGCTCATCCCCAAGGAAGAGCCCATCATGGTAACCCAGATCTTCGCTCCCCAGCTCGAGGCCTCGGTCAAGAGAGTCCGGGCGATCGCCAAGGATTCTTCCGGCGTCGTCCGCCTGGAATTCGCCGAAGGCAAAGTAGCCGTATCTGCTAGCTATGCGGACAAGTCAATCAAGGCCGCTCTCGATACGGTACTCACCCAGGGCGAGCCAAGTAGATTCGGTGTGAACGTCAAGTACCTCATCGAATTCCTGGCAGAGAAGAGGGGAATGGTTTCCCTCTCACGGTATACTGATACCGGCCCTATCGTATGCGAGGCCGGCAGCCCGCAGAAAATCCTGATCATGCCCATGCAGGTAAAATGGGGTGATGAGCCGGTGGAAGAACCAGCTCCGGAAGCCGTGGTAGCGGAAGAACCAGCCGTGGCCGAAACAAGCGAACCTGTTGACCAGGAAGAAGCTACTGAAGAGGTCAAAGCCGGCGAGGAGGTGCCGGTACCAACGGAATAGTTTTAGATATCTGGGGACGGCGGGGAAGACTGACTCCCTGCCGTCCCAAAACTTACTTAGTAAATAATATACCATGAAAGGAGGGCCTATGCCTAAAGAATATTTGAGCTGCGCAGAAACCGCTAAACTGGTACGTGCTACTCTAAAGAAACAATTCCCGGGGGTTAAGTTCACTGTCCGTTCCAGTACTTATAGCATGGGGGCGTCAATATCCATAGGTTGGTTGCTGGGACCAACAACGAAAGAGGTCGATCAGGCCGTAGGAGGTTTTGAAGGCGCTTCCTTTGATGGGATGAACGACCTTCAGAGTAATCAGGACTCCTGGCTCTTGCCCGATGGTTCAGCCCAGCTTGCTTACCGGCCGGATAGTTACGGCGGCTCGGTGCCGGGTTTTGTTAGCGATGCTCCACACCCCTCGGCCAAGATGGTAAGTTTCGGCGCCGACTATATCCATACAAACCGCCGGTACGCCGAAACCTGGCAGGGAGAGTTAAGCTTCAGGGAACAAGTGTCCCGAGATCTGTGCGTCCTGCAGCGTGTACCATATACCGGAGAAAATACGGTCGGCCTTTTCGGGTCTGGCGACTCCGAGCAGGCCAGCCATCATGCCTGGCGTTTGCTGAATTTTACTTCCTTCGCTCCGGGTGAGTCCTATGCCGGCGTACGCTACACAAAAGAGGATGAGGATAACGGAGACGCCCGTATACCGATGGCGATAGTTAAGCAGATGGCTAGTGCCGTTCCAGTCTGAACAGGGGCAATCTTGCCCGCTACGTTTCGTTTCGTTATACTTTGGTAAGCCAGCTACGGAAAGCATTTTACATTTTGTTCTATTGTAAAGAAAGGAGGAAACCAATAATGTCAATTTGTGCTAATTTCAGAATAGAAAAGGATACCCCGAAGTACATTCTATTGAAGGACCTCGGCCCCTGGGGTAGGTTTAGGACGATCACCAACGCTGCAGATGACGTCGTGTCTATGGTGAATTCGATCACACCGATCCGCGGTCGCAAGCTTTACTACTACGACAGCGATAACGAATTAACTGAACTGAAGGTTAATAACGAGCAGCGGTTTGCCGGATTCGGTCCCGGGCCGCGGGAGCTATTGGGGTGATTTTACTTTCAGATTCATTGTAAATAGGAGAAAGGGGGGATAGAAAATGTCTGATATCGATACTTTAACAGATCCGCGGCGGACAATACCGGCCGGCCGGCTAGATGGATTAGTCCACGTGACAAGGAAACTCGGACGGTTGTTTAAAACCCGCTGCGGGGAGGATATCGGCAAGAAAGACCTTCTGCTGCTGTGTCAGTGTCCGGAGGAGATTACCTGCCCGAAGTGTAAGGAGCTCTACGCAAGCGACCCTACACTTCTAAAGGCATCATCGGTTGGCTCAGGATCACACCGGTCTGGCATTCCTGGCACAGGTCCTTGTGCTCAGGCCGATTCTTGAACATCTTGGCAAACTGCTGGAACGCTTCCTCGACAGCCGCCACCGAGTTCAGGTACACCCGGTACTCCCCACCGCACTGGTCGCACTTATGCCACTCGACGAAGAGCGATCCTTCCTTGCCTTTTACATTCTTAGTGAGCGCTACTCCTAACAACATCTTCATCCTCCCCGAGCGTCTCCCTTTTATGACCGTTTCCTTTGATGAGGCGCTCGATAACCGTATCGTAAGTATCATTCATAGTGCCGAGCTCCCTTAGTGCTGCGGCATGTTTCTTACTGACAGGGATGGTAGTCATGTCTGGATTCTTTTTTCTCTCTGCCATCTCTGCCTAACCTTCATGCTTACTATAACAGTTATAACGCCCATTGTCAACTAGGACTGTCATTACTTACTTCCTAAAGCGGATTATCCTGTTCCCTATGGCATCCTTGGCCACTTCTAATGGCCCCCTGTAGCTCGTAAGCTTACGGAGATATCTCTTTGTGGTTTCCGGCGAAGACCCAAACTCTTCTGCCCCACCATCTATTGCATCCACCTCGTACATGAATCCCAATCTTTTTACTTCGGTAAGTATCCAGTCCCTGTAGGCTATTTCGAAGTACGAGTTAGCCTGCATCTCCAGGGAACCACTACGATAGTTAACGAAGTCTTTGACTATGCTGGTAGCCGATAACCCATGCTCTTTGAATCTCTCACACACAATTAAGGCACTACACTGTTCTATGAGGAGTTTGTGCTCAGCCGATGTGAAGCCGCGCAGGTCTAAATTGTCATCTTTGCAAAGCAAATGAAGGTTATCAGGATCCCAGTTTTCAGGGTCGCTATCGGCATGGTCGATTTCCAGCGGTTCGCCCGGCAGGGGCTTTCTTCTACAAATCAAACATTGCTCGCCGTCCCTGGCAACGATGAACTTGTAGAGGGTTTCGTGCTGCCTGACAGTCATGCGTCTCGGCATTTATTCCTTCACCTGGCCAGTCTTGATATCGAAGACAGTCATCTTCAAATCAACCTCAGACAGGGGAGATTCGATGGTTACATTTAAGAGCTGCCCCATGCTGGACATCCAGATGAGCTTCAGTGTTTCTGGCCCCAGCACGGTTGTCGGCACCTCGAACGATACCTTAATGCCAGTCTTTCCAGTCGACACTTTCAGGTTTTCGATATTGTCTATTTCTACTACGGGATATTTCTTTTCTTCAGACACGGGGGCACCTCCTTCTTTATTTTAGAGACACTTATCATGCCAACGGCCATCTCTGCCGGACTTTAGGTATTGCCCGTCGCAGAACCACATTGCCTGGCCACTCTTAATAGGATTGCTGCAACCGGTACACAGATGGTCCACGTCGCACTTTACCTTGATGGCGACAATATCCTTGAACCCGGGAACTCGCCTGAAAGCATTCTCATCGATAATTTTACCGGCGAACTTAGCCATTGGGTTTCTTCTCTTTCAATTCCTTAAGCTCTTTGAGCGCCTTGACAGTGGCTTCCTCGAAATATATGGTCTCCGGAATCATCAGCCATTTCGTGTGCTCCAGCATACTCTCATGAAAATGAATTAATGTGTCCATGTCTTCTGCTTTCATTAACGTACCTTCAAGTTAACATGCTGAACGCCAGGCGGGACAGAGAATGGATTCTTCGCTTGCATCTGAAGGGGAACCGTCTGCTCGACGATTTCTGCCCTAATACAGTACATCGTTCCGCACATTTCACAGATATCCCACCAGATATTCATGCTGGTTATTGTGACTTGAGCCGCCAAGGCAACCAAGACGGACTGTTTTAACTTCTCCTGGTCTACCATGGGGATTGGAAAGACCAGGTTGGCCGCGGCGTTTTTACCTAGAACTCCGGACTCCTTGAGCTTTACAATAGTCTTCTCGCCTATCCTCTTATCACTTCCACATACCGGGCACTCGTCGAAAGTCGCTATTTCTTCACTAGCCATCTATCCTCTCCTTTTATTTACATTCACGCGGATTGTCAAACTCCCTATACATAAGCGGGGCAGCGGTTTCGTCCCGAACTCATTACGTCCTACCGCCCCTGGGCTTTTCGATGTCTGCCACCGGTATCCGCAGCGCCCTGAGTGAATGTTTGTGACCGAGCTTCAACGGTTCGGAACCCGCTGGCCAGTTGGAACACCAAACCGACCCACGCCTATGGCGTTTTCCAGCCTCTCGTTCACGTCTCCCAAGCCTGTTCATCTGACCGGTTACTTCTACCATCTACTCTGCCTTAATCTCTCTTTACATTCCCGCCTAATGTAAAATTTACTTTCTCCATTATTGTAAACTACTCTACGTGTTGAGACCTCATCCAAATGCTATGAGTCGAAGCCCATGTGCCTGATTCCACATTCTCCCGGACTTCCTTCATGAACTTGCGGACATCATCACTTCGCTTCATATTAGACCTGGCCAACTTAGGCTCAGTCGTCCGGTGAGTCATCAGCCACCAGTACGGAGCCAGCGCCCAGGAATACTTATCTGCCTTGTATAAAGGGCTTAGCGGAATGCCGGCATATTCACAGTGGCCTGCTACCATTCGATAACCATACTCACCAAAGAGTCGTTTCGCTACCCTGGCGCCTAATTCCCAGTGGCGTTTCTTTTGCTCGTAATCTGTCAGGTAGTCTTTGCCCCAGTGCCCGATATCGTGGATAGCAATACACCCCGTCTCCCTGAAAGAGGGCCACTTCCCGTACAGTTTACGCCAAGCCTTCCAGACGTAGTACGAATGCACTGGAGAATGGCAGCCAATTAACACGCTAACAGTACCTTGTCTCATTTCTCTACCCACTCAAATTCACCGGGCTTTACCCCAAGCAGTTCACCATTGGAAGCCATGACGGAGACGGCACCATGAGGGTTAATGTAGGCATCATAGACACCGGGTTCCGCTTTCGTCTGGTTAAAAGGGAAATCTCCGCGAACCGTTTTTGGTAGTCTAACTTTTCCTTTTTTATTCTCCATCGATATCTCCTATTATTGTAAAGACCAGACATATTCCATCCAGTCTTCCCAATTGTCTGTTTCTATGTACTCGACCTCTATCAATCCAAAATGTTTCATTTCTCGCATGTACCCGAGTAGTCGAGTGCCATCTATGATTCTTTGAGTACTGATGTCCATCGTTCCTCCGTTATTCCTTGAAATTAACCACGCCCAAGAAATGTTCACCGGTCGGGTCGAATACGAACATCATGTCTTGTTCCAGGAGAGTTACCGCCTGGTCACCATGAGCGGCGTGCCCCTTTATAGGAACCACCTTGTCCCAATCGGGCTCTGCCCCTTCCTGGCTCTTCAACAGCTCGACTAGAGCATCAATCTTCTCATTCTTTCCTCCCGTCGCCATTTTCCCGAACACATCCAGCCATTTCATCTTCACGTCGGACGGCCAGAGCGGGTCGAACTCGGGCAAGGCTGGCAAGCTAGGCGCAACTTCAACCGTGAACGTTCCCAGGGGAATGAGGCGAGGCATATTTTCTGGAATATTTTGAGGGACTTTTGTTTCACGAACTGTCTCTTTTGCTATCGAGAGGGGCAATTCCGTTGTCGAAACACCCTTTTCTGCTTTTAGTGTATACCCCAGTGGGCACACCTCGTAAGCACAGTGCATCTTGCCGTTGTGAGATTCTATGTGCTCGCATTTGATGCAAATGGCCGCCATTTCCTCTTCTGTCAATTCTGAATTGACAACCGGAGGGATGGTCTTTGACTGCGTCCGGACTCCAGCTGTTTTCCTGGCTTTTTTCTCGGTGTTAAGGACCGACTGTGCTGGTCGCTTGCCCTTAACCTTCCACCGCTCTTTGAGTTTTAACCACGTGGATGAGTAGAAATGCCATTTCTTGAAGAGGTCCTTTAATTTCACCGTCTGGTAATCATGGATGATAGCTTCCTTGTCTTTATCAAACATTTCCAGATTGACCTTGCGGTCGGTGTAGGTAAGCGTCCAGCCTCTGACTACTTGCCAATCGAGAGAATGTTCCGAAGCGACAAGCTTGATGCCACGTTTCACGGCGTCCTCGGCGATCGCTTTTTTCTGGTCCTTTGTCAATTCAGAATTGACAACCGGTACCCCTTTGGTTTCAGTAGTATTCTCCGTAGCCTTATCACTCGATGCCTGAACCATGACGTTCCCCTCCTTACCGTGTTTTCTATTGAGGAGCAGCGCCCGCTCCATAACCTCTGTATCACCCGGGTCATCGACGAAATACTTGACCGCCCCGCAGCCACAACTCCCTTTGGAGATGCCGAACTCTTCTTTGCGTAGCTGAAAGTTATGGCTATGTTTTTGGGTAGTCAATGCAGTAAAGTCTCCCCAGGTAATTCGTCCCCAAGTATTGGGAATTGCCGGTCGCGCCTATTCTTAACTCGTTTAAGAGCTTCAACCGCAAGCTTTATAGTCGGCTTCCATTCCTCATCCGGAACCATGCCAGCGTCTTTCTTCGCTGCCGTCAGATTCTTAATAGCCTTGTCGATGGTGATTGGCATATCCCCTCCTATTTACAAAAGCCACTAAAGTAAAGGCAGCCCGGGCAGGTACGCCCGGCATTCCTTACAGGTTATCTTATCCGGCATCGGCTTCACTATCAGCAGGTCTCTGTGGTCAATCATATCGCCGCAATGAGTCTCGAGGTGTTTGCCGACCTTATGGACCGAATGTATTATCTGACCGATCCTACCGGCAGTAACTACCCACTTAGGGTCATATGAACCGTTGCTCATGCCTTCTTGCCCTCCATTTTTACTTCGAAGAACCCGAGGTGTCCGCTGTACGGGATGAACTTATCATAGAGCACCCCGTCCTGCACCAGGAAGCCGTACTTACCGAAGAACCACGGTGAGCGCGTTGACTTTGTGCCGACATCATTGCTGCTTATCTGCCCGATGATGGTTATCTCCCCGATGATCTGCCCCCGGTATTTGTCCCAGTCGACCTTACAGAACTCCAGCCACTGTTCCGGTGTTAGATTCTTCTTGATAACGAGCTGCTCGTCAATCGGCGTCTTAGTCTTGCTGGCATGCAGATAAATACGGACTGGGAGCTGTGAGAACGGGATGTACCTGAACATGGACCAGTCCCTATTCTCCACGTCTTTATAGTTTTTGGCCATACACCAAAACCATTCCGCATATCCGCTGAGCGCCTTACGCCCTGTCACTTGGTTTACCGCTGCGTCCGCGCACTTCCGGCAAAGCGCCGGCGTGTTGAATGACCTGGTCGCAAGACAGTTGACGCAAACTCCCTTACCACATTCATCGCAACGGTAAATAACATTGGTCGGACGCTTACATTGTTCACAGACGGCTGAATAAGTCATTATGGTTTCTCTCCCCGGTGGGCCATTATGGCCTCATAAGCCCGCTGAATACGCTTAAACTTCTCCTCATTTGCACCGGGCTTATCCGGGTGGAAAAAGTTAGCCTTCAGCTTGTAGCTGCTCTTAACCTGCTCGGTAGTATAGCCCTCCTCGACCCCGAGAACATCGTAGGCATCTTCTAGACTTTCCTGCTCTTCTGTCTTAGCATTCGGCGCGGTACTCTTCACCAGGTCTTTCGTCGAGCTGAGCCCCTGGTAGCTGATGCCGGATTTTTCGGCTATCCTGACCCTGTCTAGAAAGAGGAAGATGGAACGGACATTCGTGCCGTAATCCGAGTGGTTGCAAAACACGGTCTGCATTTCACCCTTACGGAGATATTGCACCGTAACGCCCTCGCCTCTCTTCATCCTGCCGCCGACGAACTCTTCCTGCTCTCGCTGAATACTGAACACGTCGATTCCCCACAGGTCGAACATGTGTCTCAGCTCATTCTTAGTCCGGTTCGCGTCAACTGTTCTGCCCATCTTATTTAGCCTCCTTCCGGCAGACCGGGCATGGCATAGACAGGATAGGACCATCCCCTTCCCAGTAACCCTCATAGTATCCATGGATTTTACATTTGGCCAGGTAGAACACGGTCGGCGCCTGAAATCCTGCTGGTTGGCGGAGTCCCAGACGAACGCTACCAAATACCGCAACCCATACTTTCTGCCAGAGCTTGTATTTCTTAACCATGCGACACCTCCAAAGGTAATTTCATCTGCTCACGATATTCGGTCTTACCGCTTTCAAAGCCGTGTTCCTGGATATCCACCAAGCCTTTATGCAAGGCGTCTCGGTTAATGGCGCCGGCGGAGCCATGGAAGTGCCCACCGCACCAGCAGAGGCAACGCGGGCCTTTAGCCGTATGGCATCGCCAATCGCAACGCCTCTGCCGGCCCATTTTATTTTTTACCGCCCTTTGTCTCGGCCATCATTTCTTCGAGGATAGCCGGCAGATAGGCGCATACTGTGTCGAGATTTCCTAGCACACCCCGGATGATTAAACCGCCCTTCGCGGTAGAGAATGAGATATTAACCCTTTTCCCGTTTTCTTCAAGCAGCATGGTCCTGGCTGGCCTGATGGTGCTTTTCGTTTCACTTTGGGCTGCGTTTGTTACAGTTTCGGGCGTTTTCGTTTCAGTTTGAGCCGTTTCCGTTGCTTTTGCCTCGGGTTCTGTTACCAACTTTTCTTGAGAAATGTTTTCAGGAGCTTTAGTCTGCTCTGCCTCCTGGTTAGTTTTGTTGTAATCTGCCAGTGCTTCACTTGCCCCGGGTGCAGACGATTGAGCAGCGGGGTCGTGGATTACTCCCTTTTTCTGAGTCGGGTTAACAATCTGGATAGCCTTTTTAAGACCTTCGACGGTATGCGGTAAGCTATTTTGTGCCCTTGCAGTAATAGCTGCCATCATCATTCCTTCTTCATTCGGCAGCCCTCCCAGTGTCAATAGCTCCCGCCCTTCAGTGAAACTCAGGTCCCCCAAGTCAATCATTTCTAGAAATACCGTAGGGAGCCTTAGAACGCGTTTCATGTTGGATATCTGGCTGTCGGACATGCCGTGTTTCTTGGCGATATCCTTGTCCTTTACGTCCGGATGGGCTTCGCTGAACTTAGCCAGCGCTCTGGCTACTTCCATAGGCGTGACGTTCGACCGCTGCAAGTTCTCTTCAATAGCCTTGTCGAGCATTTGCGTATCAGTGAGCTCAACGATGAAGACGGGGAAGCGTTTCCATTTCTCGGCGCTAACACTCTCGGCGATCGAGCGGTAAGCTCTTAGCCGCTTGTGCCCGAAAGCAATTTGAACCCGGCCGTCCTGTGTGCGCCGGCCTTCCGGAGCTTCCAGCAAGCCGTTCTGCTTGATGGATTCGGCCATGCTCTTTATTTCATCCTCAGAGTATTTCTGCCGGGAATTATAGGGGTTATCATCGACCAGTTCGTTCGGGACGAGAGTTACCAGAATGGATGCCTCTTTTTCTATGATTGCGTCTACCATGAATCCCTCCTTCTTATTTGACAGAGGCCGGCGACATTGCTATACTAGACAGCAAAGAGGTCGCTCATACCTCCTCTTCCAATAATAGAGCCGCTCATCTTCCTGGGCGGCTCTATTACTTTACCTTAGTTAAGGCTTTCCGATTACCGTTGAGAATCCTGGAAACTCTGCTGCCGGAAATATTGAACTGTTTACCAATCTCTTCCTGAGATAGATTCCCATGGCTCTTGGCAAAATCAATAAGCATTTTGTTCCGGTCCGTCTTCCGCAAACTGTCGTATTTAGCCATTATTCTCCGTCATCAACCTTAGCAACATTCACAGCATAACACCGCTATTTAGGCCTGTCAAGGGGTAAATGGCGGTTTTGCTATATTTATTTTTGGGTGTATAATCTAGGCATGGCTATGAGGCTACAGGAGTTCAAGAACCTGGTTAATGAGTCTATCCGGAGGGGGAGAGCTGCCGGCTTGACCGATGAAGAGATCCTCTGGGAGCTTCAGGAACAGGTGAGGTTCATGACCGTAAAGCTAACCATAAAGACCGCCCGGGAGAAAGGGCCGTGACCCCCCTGGCGCATGCCTGCGACCTGGTACCGTGCAAGAAGGGGCATCTCTACTGCCGGCTCTGTGGATATTGTCCTGTCTGCATCGAAGAAAGGCTAAAAGCCCGCCAGGAGCCTCTTGAGACGCCCCAGAGTAAGAAGCCCGCCCCCGATAAACCCCCTCCACTTAATTACCCCGACGTTTGACATTATGACCTATTGTAAAGACTACCCTGGCCCGGTCGGGGAATTTGGCGACCTGCCGCCTATCTCGTCCACGAAATAATACCACCAGTAGCTGGTGCCGGCATTGTATCTCGCTACTTCCTGAGTGCTGTAACCTGGAGTGTTACTACCGGCCGCACCTTTATTGCCCGGATTTACAATGGTCATCGACTGGCCAGGCTGCAGGGTGAACGACATGGCATCCACGTTATTCCCCCACTGGCGAGTGAACGAGCCTCCTGCATACGCGGCATAGCAGATAAGGTTATGGGTTATCGGGGCTGATGTCGGGTTGGATATCACCATGGCGACGTTAGCCACATACCATGCCGGGGCATAATCATCCGGTACCAGTGTTACGGATGGGCGAGCCATAGTAAAGCTCGGTGCCGGAGGAGGCGGCGGGGGCGGAAGTGGAGTCATACTAATATCGAGTATTTTCCCGCCGATAGGCATAATGACTATGTTTAGCGTCTGGGTAACATAGCCGGTCTTGGTCACAGTCAGGGTATAGCTTGCATAGTCCAGTACCATCGTGTAGTCTCCATTGACATTAGTCGTAGCAGACGGACCGCCGGTTATTTGCAGTAACACACCTGCCAGAGCCGGCCCACCGGCGGCGCTTACCTTGCCGAAGATGGTCACATTGGGAGGATACATCGACTGGTCGACGACCGTGGTACCTTCCCCAACCGTAACTGCCCGACTCCCATTTACTAAGCCAGTCTTGGTAAATGTCATCGTATAGTCACCCTGGACGACACCTGCGAAGCCGAAGGCGCCGCTTGCGTCAGTTACGGTTAGCATGCCGGCAATAGATACTGTTACCCCTGGAATAGCAGGACCCGGGTAGACCGGAGCGCTCTCGTACACGTGCCCCGTTACATTAGCCAGCGAAAGGTTGATAGGGCCTGAAACCGATACCGGCACCACAATCATAAGGCTGTCATCCGTTGAGTTTAACCATGCCGATGCGGAGTAACTAACCCAGGCGCCTCCCGGAACGTTGAATGTCATGCTCACCGTTCCGGTAGCGCCGGCACCCAGATACAGATCCTGTACTCCGTCCAGCAAGACTATGTTATTCGACGTGATTTTAATATGCACCTTGAAGGTGTACGGAGCCAGTATGCCAGTCCCGGTTAAGACGCTGGCATTTCGTACCGTAACCTGCGCGACATTGCCGACGGAATTCTGCATCAGACTAGCCTGAACAGAACCTACTGCTCTGCCCACCTTCAAACTGATACCGGACGACTCTTTATTAAACCATTCTCTCGTCATCGTGGTTCTCCTTTAGAAGCTAATCGTGCCGCCCGGGGTCACACCTAAGCCTTGAACAGTTCCGGTCGCGGTGGCTGAATTCACCAGGGTTGCCTTATCCGTGGTGAGCATACGGGCCAGGGCGGCCCAAGGGCTTGCGGCATTAACCGGTACGCTGAACAGCCACGACAAAAGCTTCGTTTCCCCGGGAGCGAACGAGACTTGCTCATCTATATTCAGGACGAGTACCGGTATGTCGGGGGCATTGGTGTGAACCGTAATGGATACCTTCACGTTAAACGTATAAGATGCCTGTACGGTCGTTCCGATATAGACGGTGTTGTTCGTTATCGTTACCTGGGCGGTATTTCCGACCGAATTTGCCTGCAGGGTAACCGGCGTAATAGCCCCAAACCCTTCACCTACTCTCGCCATCCCAGCCGGGATAATAACAAGAGATATGGAGTTATCTCCTCCACCACCTCCACCACCCCCGCCAGCGCCAGCTTGTTCCTTATTCAGAGCAACGGCCACTGCTACAAGCGCACCTATTCCAAGTAGCGATAAGATCCCTTTTTTCTTGTCCATGGAGACCTCCTATTATTTATCGAGCTCCGTCTTCATCCGATTCACCTCGGACGCGAACTGCCCTCGAATCTCGGCGCAATTTTTCTGCCCATAATCTAAGCCTTTTGATAGCTCGGCAAGGGCAATGGCCAGCTTTTCACGGCTCTTAATGTCCTCCCCAATCAACTGGCTCAAATGGTTAGTCAAGACTTCCCTGTTAAGGGTGCCTTCTTGCCGGCGTTCTTCCCTGGCGCCCTCTTCTTTCTTCTCGCGTTCAGCAGCGGCCTGTTTATCTAATTTCTCTTTGTCTTTCCGATCGACCCACCATAGGATCAGAATGGCGCCGCCAAAACCTAAATTCACGAGTATCTGCTGGATAACATTCGGGTCCATCGCTTAAGGCTCCTTTTGTTTGTTCTTCGCCGACTTTAGCATACCATAAGCAGTGAGTATTCCGCTTACCCAGCCGCCAACCAGGGCTACTATTGCCTCCGGGCTAATCCTGTCCGCCACCTTAAACAGGATTGCGAATGTGCCGATGATGATTAAGGTAGCTACCCAGGCAGTGATACCAAAATCATCCGTAAAATGCTTGAATGGGTTAATCATATGAACACCTTATCCGGTTTATAACCATTTTCCCCAGGGGCAAACCACTTGCCGGCGTACGGCCAGCCGGCGTTGGGTTCAAGCAGCCAGAGTTTAAGTTCCCGGTCCAGCGTAATGGCGAAGCCGTGGTAGCCGGACGGCATATTGCCTAGCCCTAACCTGACTGTTACCTCAAAGAGCCTTCCCGCATCCAGTTGTGCCTGGAGGCCGAAATCATCACAATCCCACAGGTCTTTTATATACCAGGCATTAGGGTAGGTGAGATTCGGGGCTATGCGGTCAAGCTCGGCCTTGGAAGCCAGGCGGACAGAACTATCCAGCGGAGAGCTCCCGTTCATGCACTCGATACCCCGGGCTTTCATGAGGGAGATAAATTCTTCCCTCTGGAGTTCGATGGTTTCACTCTCGGGTATGGCCACCGTTTTTTTCTTGAATAAATTAGTTATCTTAGAGAAACACATATCAGATTCCCCTTCGTTTTAACACATGCCGTCTTCATGAATATAGTCTACCATATTACTCTAAGTCAGTGAATAGTAATTAAACCTCTTCACAATGGTAGCGTAGAACGGGAGCTGCTCCTGATGTCTCATAAGCTGATCCGTAAGCACCTCCGAGCCAGTAAAGACCACGTATCGGCTGCCGCTGTTCTCAAACTGTATCGTAACATAGTTCTTATCCTTGAACTTACTTTTGCCCACCCGAAAAGCGAGTACCAGTATCTGCTTATCCAATATTTCGCTGAGTTTCTTCTTTTCACCATCAAGCGGCCCCTTCTCTCCCGCAAAATCCCCAAAGCGCGGGTGATCCATCTGATCCATTCTCTTAGATGATCTCTTTTATCGTCGTTTGCCTTAATTCCTCAATTGGCCTGGCATTAATTTCCGCCCATGCTTTTTCCTTGCCCGCTTTCAGGAGAATATCAGCGCTCGGTACTGTAAGCAGGCTCTTTACATCAGCAGCTGAAGACAGTGTATCCGGGGCCTGGTATTTTGTCTCAACTTCATCATATTCGTATTCGACGTGGTTACCCCCTTGACTATCATTGACCGTTACCTGCTTTATATTTGACCTAACCCGGAGAACCAGGAACAAAACTCCGTCAGTTAACTCCGTCTTCCTCAGCCAGATGGTATCCGGACTAATCATACTTCTAACCATGCGTTAACCCTCCCAGTGGATTTCTGATATCCAGACTCTCGGACGCTCTATCCATCGCCCGAAGCAAATTATCGTTCCGCAGGACATACTTTAAGAGTAAGTTATGGCCGTCGCAGTGCTTGATCCAGCCCAAGTAAGACATGACCGAGCTTACGACGAAGATGGGGCTAAGGTGCTCATAATCCCTCTCGATGAGCTTTATCTTTGCCTTAAGATTCTTAACCGAGGACTTTCTGAGTAAAGTATAGTCCCTGAAACTCCTGTAACCCAGGAAGTCCACACCCCGCTTATCCACCGGGAATATTTGAGTCTTGGGATTGAGTTCCAGGGATAGGGTACCAAGATACTCCCTGATTTCAACCATAAGGCTGTTGAGCGTCTCCTTGCTCGCGTGGAGAATCACCCCGTCATCGCTATAGCGGATGTAGTACTTCATCCCTTTGTCTTCTTTGAGCCAGTGGTCGAATCCGCTCATGTAAATATTGGCGAAATACTGAGAAAGGTAGTTGCCGATAGGTATATTAGTCGTCCCGCCGGCGCTCCGCACAATACCCTCGAGGAGCCACAGGGTATCCTTACATTTGATTGTCTCCTTGATAATTTTCATCAGGGTATCATGCCGTACCGAAGGGTAGTAGTGGTGGATGTCAAACTTCAGGCAGTACAGGGTGTTGTCCTTGTCCTTCATGAAGCTGTGCAGTCTGGCCAGTCCGGCGTGTATTCCCTTGCCCGGGACCGCGGAGTAGCAATCATAGATGAAGGTCTTATCCCATATCGGCTGGAGAACGTTCATAATCGCATGATGGACAATGCGATCGGGGAAGTAGGGCAGTTTGTAAATCTCACGGAGCTTACCCGAGTCGAAGACGATATTCTTCCTGTAGGGCGCGGTGTGGAAGGTTTTCTCGCTAAGTCTCTCGCGGACCTGCCCAAGGTAGTAAGCCTTGTCGCTCTCCACCATCTTTACCTCTGAATAGTGCCCCTTGCCCTTCTTGGCATTATGATGCGCCAGGGCGATATTCCCGAGGTCGATTATCTGCTCGTATAGATTGCCGTATCTTTTCATTTTCTTAATCCCTGTGAGAGGGGAGAGCGTTCTCTCATCGATACTGACACCCCCTTCTCATAGTAGTGTATTCGACCTTACGGTCAGGTTAAAACGCTGTTCAGGGCCGCGCCAGTCCTGAGCTCGAGCTGTGTGCCGATATTACGATTGGCATTCGCCGCAACGTTATTCGAATTACGATAGCCGACCCCTGCATTAACGCCATTATTCCAATTGCTGCCGGCTAGCAGGATTGCGACATTTTTTCGCATTTTAACCTTGCTCCTCCTTATTTTTTAGCCGATGAACTCGAGCCGCGCGCCGACAGTACGATCGGCACCCGCCGCAACGTAAGACGAATAACGAAAGCCGACCCCCGCAGCAACGCCACTATCCCAAGGGCCGCCGGCTAGCAGGATGTTGGTCTGGGCAGCTACATGGGCATACCAGTAGTCATACAGGTAGGTTGCTGAAGACCCTGCTACGGCTGCGGCTAAGAAGATATACTTCAGCAAGTCCTCGTAGACTATGTTGCTGATATAGCCGTTTACGACGATGGGTGCCGCCAGAGAAGTTTCATAATCACCGGCACCGATAGGATTGGCAAATACACCAGTGCCGGTTCGTTTTATTATGCGATAACCTGCGTCCAGTGCATCGTAGCCATCAATGAACTGCCAGACGTTGCCCCATAGGTTCTCGATGCCCCGATAGACGATGGGAGTGACTCCGTCTACGCCTGTGCCAGAACCGGTGCCATTGACGCCGATGTTGGTGTCTGATGAATTAAAACCATTGACCTCACCGGCGAACCCGGTGCCCCCAGCCTTATTAACTATACCTTGCCCAATCAGCGTCTGGCTGCTTGCGCTGGCGTACTCGGTGTAGAATAATAGCTGCACAGCAGATAGAGACCAGATGTTGAATAAACCCCAGCTGGCTCCGATATTCCCTGCCAGCGTCCGGGCGTCGGCCTCGGTGATTACCCTGCCTGCCGAAGCGCCATTGACTCCAAACCCCGCGCCGCCAGCCAGAGTGTTGACCAGAGTGTCGTTGGTTATAGCCTCATTGTCCACCCATCCTATGGTAGCATCTCCGGGTTTGCTTACCCAGAGAATAGCGGTATCGCCAGCTCCGCCTCCACCCCAGGCTCCCGCCGTCTTGACGTAATCAACAAGAATAAACCCGGCTTCGGTGGGCGTAGAGAGGGAGTTACCGATGGCGGGCTGATTCTGCAAGCCGTCGATATCCACCCGCCAGATACAATCAGCATTACCCGTATAGGGCTGCTTGGCAGTTCGGGAATTAAGTTTCAGGTTGGCGGCGTTGTAGACTTGATTGTCCCCGTCGTACTCGAAGTCGGCATCGTAAGCCCCGACATAGATTTGGGCTCTTTCCGTACCACCCCTTTGCACAAACGCAGGGTGAACCACGTAGCCGGGACGGGCTGACGGCGATATCCACCAGCGATAAACATTGGCCGAGGGCCTCTCGCCTTTAACGTAAAACTTCGGTATCTGCACCATAACCCTGCCGTCAACACCAGTGAGGTCCAGGCCATCGCCACGGGGGTTGGCTCCATAGTGGTTTACCGTGCCGGCTGCCGCCAGGGTACACCTTCTCATCCCGCCCCAGACAGGATGACGATCGAAGTAGCCCGCAGGCACGGTTACTACGTTGCCGTATTCATCTATACGGCGCCAGGTATCGGTGCCCTGGTTCCACTCAACACCAATAACCGATGGAACCTGCCAGATGGCTTCTAATATGCGGTCGATCCAAGTAGGCATGACTTACCCTCCTATGTAGCCGTAGCATAACTGTACTGGCCCGTTACGGCAAAGGGACCCGCCGCTGTCGCTTGAACGGTAATCTTGATATTGTCCCCAGCCAGGTGAGGCACTCCGAACATGTCCATCAATGAGTGGTAGCTGCCAAAATTTGTTCCCGTAATAGTGAAAGTGGCTACTACCGTTGATACGGCGTTTATCAATGAGTAAAGCCGGACGGTAACCGTATTGGCTCCCGGGTCGGCGCATTTCAGACGCAGACTCCGGACTTGATACCGCGTGACCGCCGTAGCCAGGTTAAACACGTTTGTTTCGGCAGCTAAAATAGCTGTAATGTTAACCGCTACGCTGGCTTGCTCCTGAAAACCATGAGCGGCAGCAGCTATGCCCAGCAATATACCTTTGATGTAAGCTATTATACTAGCTACCGCCCCCACCGCTGTTACTGCCGCGTCCGCTTTATTCCCGATAACATCGGAGGGCTTCAAGTTGGTTGCGGCATCGGCTACGGCCAGAGGGTCATGGTAGCCACTCAGGATAACAAACTGGTCCGGTGCGGCGACTGCGGCGGGGAAGGCTGGACTTACAGTTATGGTATTCGTGCCGGCGTTGTAGGCTACTATGGGGCGGACTAAACGTATGTTATTGCCGTCCACCATCAATACACTTTGCCCAATCCAGTACCCCGCTGCCTGATTAAGGCTAGCTACGGAGACAATATTTGATGCAGTACTGCCAGCTTCCGCATTGCCGGTCAAGACCATCTCGGCACGGGCAACTCCTCGTAGCCAGCTCATTAGAGAATAGATAATACTGGCGTTGTCGGTGTTGAAGTTAGGGCCATCAGTCTTGGTTCCGATGACGTCGGAGGGAGTACGGCTATTCCCGTAACCGGCTGCCGGAGCGAACTCTGTCTGGTCCCTTATGACAACGTATGATACTAGCCCGGTAGCCGCAGTGAAAGGATTGCTTGGGTCAACAGTAAATATTCCGCCTACTCCGGTATAATCCACGATACGGGTCGCCCTCTGCGCTTGTGCACCGGTCAACGGCACAAGTAAATGCCCGCGGAAATATTGATTTCCCTCTGCCCGGGTACTATCGGCGGGAACAGTAGCGCTAGAAGTGTCAAAAACACCGGAAGCTACGATACCGCCACCAAGAATAGCGGCCGCCAGTGACGGATGGATAATAAGTACTTCATCACCTACAGCGATTGCTGCGGTAAAAGCTGGGGTAGCAAATACGCCAGTGGCTGTAGTATAAGCAGTTATCGCCTGTAATTGACCTTGGGGAGCTGCACTCGCCCCGCCGGCATCACGTAATACAAAAGCCTGGTAAGGATTAGTGGCCCCGGCGAACTTACCCGCTCCCAGTCCGGCCAAGCCGGATATAGTGAACTGGTTCGCTCCGGGCACCGCGTCGACAATACCATAATACGTCAGGCTCTCTTCAGGGGAGGGACCGGGACCACCGCCACCCGCCATGCTGGATAAGATAACGAAACCTGTCCCGGCAGCTATTAACTGAGCGGCTCCCGCTGAATCTGTAAAGCCTACTCCAACCAGTATGGTTGCGCCGCCATGGATCTGGATGGTGCGAACCTGTCCAGCTGCGCCTCCGGTTAATATCTTAACAGAGAGGCCGTCATAAGAAGGCTCTAAAGCCAGTCCTGCACAAATTAAAGAGGTACCGCCGGCATTGCCGGCAGCGGTCGTCGTCCCGAAGTACGATATATGGGCCTGGAGGAGTGGCCAGGCCGGGTTGTCGAGAAATAAGCCAGAGGGAATTTTCATCTTAACCTCCAACCAGCTGGTAGAACCGGGTAACATAGGCCGCATACAACCGGTCATAGGTTGGCCGGTCTACCTGGCCGGTAATGAGCAGGTGATTCATGGTCACATAATTGGCATCCAGGTCGAGCAAGTCGGCAGACGCTAAAACGGCATTCTCGGTTAGCATCCCGGACGATTGATTACGGATAGCCTTCCCGGCAAGAAAGATAACTCCGGTCGCCGCCGCCAGACCTAATATAACTCCGGCTTTACTGGCCATTGGTTCACCCCTTCCCCGATATCATCGCCTGTATCAGCCAAAAACTTGTTAATGGAGTAGCCGAGACCGGCGTCTGTACCACCAGGCGGGCATAGGGGCTATGAATCTGCCATGCAAGCATGAGTGTGTGAACGGTAAGGTTGACGCCCAGTGCGGCTTCGACTGTAGGAGCGCCCGGCGGCAAAACCCCGCCTCCGCCCCCGATAGCGGCCCAATATGCGGCGCTTACTGACGATGGATAAGGCGAAACTTCAACCCAGGACTGCAGCGTCCCTGGGACGCCGGCCACCACTATCTCAGTCGCCACGATATGAATGGTCTTATCCCGTAAAAATGCAAACGCCCCAGACAGGTCCATCTCAATAGAGACATGAGTGACCAGGTCATTAACGGTCTCTGTTTCTGCCCCTGTTATTATCGGGACATTCGGCAAGATAACTGACGGAACCTGTATTATGACAGCCATAGTACCTCACTATAGGGACGGTCTTGGCATCCCTGGCTTTATGTTACTAATCATCTGCGCGATCAGGGCGTTGGTCTTCATTATTTCATCTTTGTTCGAGGACGAGTATTTCGCAAGCAGGGCGTTTACCAGGTTGAAATCCTCTCTCGTTTTTACAACCAGCAGCTGGAACCCATAGTTTAACCTCTGGTTCATGTTGGAACGACTGGTTACCCGGATAAGCAGTTTCTGAGCTTCAGTTATTACCAGCCATCCCTGAACGCCAATACTGGCCCACCCCTGACTGGTTATACCGTCTAACGGGCGGATGCCTCTATGTTGAGCATATATGCTGAACGACTCGGGCACATTAGCGTTATCATAGAGGATATTAAACAACAGAAGAGCGAATTCACCTTCTGCAGGAGATAGGATGAAGGTGGATGTCGTTTGAGGCGGGAAGACCGGTACGCTCACCCCTGAAGCTACCAGTTGGGTAAGAGGCTCCCCGTCGCTCTTCGTCTGTTCGGATAAATATTCTACTAAGGAGCTCATTTTAGTCCACCCTCTTCTCTATTCGGAAGCGCGGATTATCAGCCGTTATAAGACCACTGCCATGTACAATCACCTGAACGGTGTTGTTCGCTTTCAGAGTAGACTGAGCGGCCTTTACGGCCTCCGCAATCTGTTTCTTTTGTTCCTCTGTCAAATCAGCCATTAGGATAACTCCACATCCATCGTTACGAACACGTTGTTTGGCGCCGCACCGATACCAACCGTCGGGCACTCGATGTAGATGTCGCCCAGGGTGCCGGTCACCGCGGTCATGTCTATCATAAACCCTTCCCGGATATTACCGGCAATAGGCACATCGTCCCATACGCCACTAAAGCCGTTGATCATCGTGATGGTCGGCAGCACCTGGCGGAACAGGCTGCCGGCGATGGTGCGGTCTCCGTAGCCAATCAGCAAGGTCGCGTTCACGCCCATATTGCTGTACCAGGCTATCTTCTTGATAACCATCTTGACCATACCCTGCGGTGGGTTGCCTATCGGCATCGGTATCGCCAGTATGGCATTGGCTATGGCGCCGCCGACGCCGGCCCCAACGGCGATTATACTCTGCAATCCAGTTGAAACAATCTTGCTCATGTCCTACTCTCCTTAAATTAGTATGGGTTAGATTAAGCCTGTTTACCTTCGGCGACTACGAATGTCGTAGCTCCCATCAGCCTTTTTATCGTATCCAGGTCGCCGTTGCCCATGGACGCTTTATCGGCCGCCGGGATATCGATGGGCCTGAGAATATACCGGTAGCCCCAGAACTCAAACCTGGCGCAGGAATAAGCGAAACCTTGAGGATTGCGGACTTCCAAGTTGAAATCCCGGTCGCCGGAGCTGGCGCCGACTACCATGAACGTGGTCGATGCGAAGTTCGGATCATGGTCTCCGGTACGCCAGTCTACCCGGGCGGCCAGTGCCCGCGACTCGAACCGGCTCTTGTTGGGTTGCTCCCAGAGAATACCTTCGATGGCCTCCAGGGGTCTAAACCTGAGATGAAGCATCTCGTTCAGGTTTACCCGGAGCTGGGTAATGACACGTTTGGCTAGTGTGCCGTTAGCGGCAATAGTCGTCGCCCCGGCAACGCTCACCATATCGATGATGGACTGGCTGCCGAGCGGCATACCTTCAATGAAGTCCATGTTGTAGTGCTCCCATTTCTGAGCTGTAAACACGGATACATTTTGCTTCATCTGCACCACTGGGGCAATCGGGCCGGCCTGGTAAGGATCATAGTAACTGAGCATGGGTGTTCCTCCTATTTTACTAGCGCACTATCTCGCGCCCACATTTCGTTTAGCTGGTCCTGAAACAGGATAGCGGTATTGGTTCGAAGCCGGGTCAGCTTTGCAGTCGCTATTCTGCCATCATTCACATAAGCCTCGAATTTCTCGGGCTTCATTATCTTGAAGAGAATAGTCGGCAGGAAATAAGTCCACGCCCAATCTACTTTATTAGCCTCTTTTAGAGTGTGCATGAGCATCTTCCGGAGCTGAATTCCTAAAGCGGTATTAGGGCCGATGTGTGCCCGTGAATCTTGAGTCTCAATTTTGGATATTGGCCGGGGGCAAAGCTGCCCGGGCATCCGGGTGACACCGAAACATCTGCAGGCGAGAGAGCGTGTATCATGCATAATGCAGAGTTTATCAGATGTAAGATAGGGGCAGGGGCTTTCCAGTAGTAAATGGTTGACTTCCGGCTGGAACTTTCTCCATTCTTCATCGGTCAAGTTACGCATACCGAAAGGGTTGCCATAAGTTTTTAAGTTTGGATTGCGGTCGAGCAGCCATTCTTCTGAGGCTTTCGTTATTGCCTCAAGGCGGGTACCGCCATCGCCGGCGAAGGCCGACACCATGAAACGGGCTTCTACTTCCCAGACATCGGGGGTGGTAAGCTCGCAGCACTTTCCGCAGTGCTCTTGACAGATGGGGATTCCAATATAGTCGGTAAGAACTTTCTCCGCCATATCGATGGCGCGGTAGAGACCCTCTATTTCCTGAAGGGGCCGGATGATCTTAAGTAAGTTATCCTGTTTATTCGCACCTATGACTGATATTTTATCCATTTCGGTCTTTCTCTCCCTACTTTGGTTTCGGCGGGCAGATACCATTGCTGGTACCCGCCCGCCTAACTTATTCCCTTTTTGGCCTAGTTGCCGAGGCCGGTGTACAAGAACACGGCGGCGGTGGCGGTGATGTCGTTGGCTGAGCTGTTCGCTAAGTCAGCGGCAAGAGCGATACCTGCCCGGACGAATAGAGGGATAGGCAGGAACTGGGTCGTGTAGTCAATCTGACCTACAGCTGTTACCTGTTGGCTGGTGAAGTTAAACTCCGCAGCCCGGACAGCTGCAGGAATTGTACCTCGCCCAATCCACAGGACGGCTGTTTCCGTTGCGAAGATGCTCAGGGCCGCCAGAGCGGCGCCTGCTATCCACACACCTGCGGTATTGAGGACTGCAGCGACAATCTGAACCTGGTTCGCGCCGGCGGCGGCGTACTTGTAAGCGCCGGTTGTCATACCGGAGCCGGTTACAGTCGAACCGACCGCATTGGCAGGATACCTGGTGATTTGAACGGCAGGACCGTTCAGGATGGCGTTATAAAGGGCTTCAATATTTCCACGTAATGGCATTACCTTTTCTCCTTTCTCCCCATATTGGGGTTACTTGCCTAGTATAGGTGCCGGCTGACCGAAGCCTCAACCGGCGAAGACTCTTATTGCATGTTATCCGGAGATGGTCGGGCCCTTCGGCTCGATGATGAAGCAGCCCAGCTGCACTCTTGCAAGCAGAGCGGTCGCGATACGGGCGGTTACTGTGATGTTCATCACTTCGCTCGGATCGTAAAGAACCGGCTCGGAGAACCAGCCTTCGACTCCCAGACCGTTCTGGTTGATCAGCTGTTCCAGGTCGAAGACGGCGTAAGTCGTCCCGCCGCCGGCGCCCTGACGGAAGTTCAGGAGCGATACCGGTTGGCCGGGCGTTTCCACGCCGGCTTTATAGAAGACGGCGACCTTGTTGTTTGCCAGAGCGGGAGCCGCTATTGCCTGGAAGACGGTGTAGGCGGTGCCTACAACGGCTAAGGCGGCGGTGTTCCACTGCTCGATGGCGGTGCCGAAGTCGGCGATGTTCTGGGCGTGCCTGGCAATGAGTTCGTTCTCGCTGCCGGCGATACCCCTGGCGAGGGCTCTTTCGATACCCTTCTTGATGGCCATCTCTTTGGCCATCTTCATGTCACTGAGGCTAAGCTCAGAATCGGGGATGACAACCTTCATCCTAATCATATTATTCTCTTTTCTCCTTTTGGCCTGTTACGGCCAGATTTACTGTTTTCTCAATCAGGTGTTGGTTCAGCTAAGTTTGAGATTAAAATAGCTGATATGCGCCTTCCGGCGCAATAATGGCCCCTGCCGGTCCCCGTGCGGCGGCCGCAGCCATCGCTGCCTGCCGTTGCCATGCGGTATAAGCCGCGGATGGTGTAGCTGATGTTGCGCCCGTGGTGAACTGATGGGTGGCTTTTCTGCCGGCGAGCTGGCCACCGGCTGTTACCAGTCTGGTTGCCATATCACCTTTTACCATATCCATCGCTACCCCGATTACAGCGAGAAGCGGAACGCCATAGTTGATATAGGTCCCGTACTGCTTCATCAAGGGCATCTTCTGGTTGGCTGCGAGTTTCCCGGCAGCTCTCTCGGCGAGCGCTCTTTTTTCATCGGAGTTCTGTGCCAACTGGTCGACGACCCCGGCGACTCCGCCTACCCCCAGGTCCATTCCGACTTTTGTCCAGTTTGTCATGTTGTTATCCTCCTGTGGATACCTTTATCCTGGTTCGACCCCGGAACACTTTTCGTTCTCTGGTTCCCCAGGAAGTTACTTGATTAGGGAGCGGGTTACTTTGGACTAAAAAGAAGAGGGGAGCGAACCCTGAACCTTTCAGTCTGTCAGTAACTCGCTCCCCTCTTCAATTAACACTAATGTAAATCTATTTTGTTTACTTGTCAAGCCCCTAAGAACATTTCTCAAGAAATGTTACCGGTTTCCGGTCACTGCCCCCTTAACCGATGTGCCTTTAAACATAGCGATCCCAATCAGGGCAGCGCTGCCCAAAGCTAATATCAGAACAGGATTTTCCCAGGGCTTTTTGGCGGGGTCCCCTCCCTCGCCGGGCGTAGGCGTGCCCCAGACTAAAGCCGTTATCTGGCGAACCACAGGGCGGACAATCAGCCAGTATATGATTAAGGCCAGGGCCACTCCGATAATAAGAAGCCATGGCAACGCATTTCCGGTGATATCGGTAGCCAGAAGGTGCAACTCGTATTTGGTTTCCCAGGTAGCTGATGTGTCCCTGTATAAGGACAGGTACATAAGTTCGTCGCCGGGGGCGTTTCCCGCTACGGCTTGCTTTGACTGCGCAACGAGCTGATTAACAAAGAAGTTGTTGATGAAATCAAGTTGCTCCGGACCTGCCGAGAAGCTAATTACGGCTTCTTCCGCCGGGCCTTGATAAGTAAACGACTTACTAGTGAATTCCTCTTTAATTAATTGCCAGGCCACATGTCACCTACCTTTTGCTGAAAAGAAGAATGCCTACCGCGAGAACTCCGACAATCACGACGGCCTTTTGATTGGTAAGCCATGCAGTCTTTTCGGTCTGTTTATGCCAGTCCGGATTGTTATCGACAAAGCTGATATCTAGTGCAAACGGTACTCCGTTTAATTGGTCCCCAGGTAGCAGGTGCCCCTGCAAGACATACTGGCCAGGGTTACCGGCCGGGCTGACTGCCAGGACGACCCAGTACTCCGCCGCATACGTACCTATCAGCAATATGTCGCCTACCTGGTATTTTGAGGCAAGACTCACGGATAGTTCCATGCGTGCGTACGAACCGGCGTAAATAGGCGACAGTCTTTTTTCCTGAGCTATGCGATAGTTCTCGGCATATAGCTCGGAGAGGTCGTTATAGTAGAAATGGCCGTGGCGATGGCCCAACTCATGGAGTAATGTTCCTTCGCTGGCATCGGACGGAAGGATGATTGTTGAAGGAGGCAGATAACCAGCGCCGTCTTTCTCAAGGTCTCCGTCAGGGAAATAGAGGCCGAGTATTCGCCGGTTTTTCTCGGCGGGGATTGGTTCAGTAAGAAAGTGGAGGAATTCGAAGGCTGGCTCGTTAGCCAGGCCTGTTTTCTTCATAAAGCGGTCGATTGCGGGATAATCCATGTTCCCACCTCGCCTCTTATGTTAAAACGGAATTATGTAATTGTCAAGCGGCAAGACGTTTCTTTGCTTCTTCCACCTGCTGCCGCAGCCAGCTCACCCCACCATCCGTGCAGGTAATAACGGCAAGGATATCGGGGCGGTTGTTACTGAGCTGATTGACGACCTCTGCGTAACTGAGGTCTATCTGGCTGGCGCCGGCCGCTTTCCGGAGCATTCCCCATTGTTTATCTGTTACCTGCTCCAGGAGATTGTGATTCTTTTGGATGTAAACCTGACACTGTCCCAGAGAGATTCTCTCAAGATATTTGGAGATAAGCCCTTTGGCAACTTCGGGGCCGAAGCCGCCGACAAGTATACCGCCTAGTCTACCGCCTAGTCTTTCCGCCCAGTCGGGGGTTTTCATTTGTCCTCGGTCCGGGTGTAAATAGTGGCGCAATAGGGGCATTGGACCTTCAGCGCTCCTTTAGTTATATTGAATTCTTTCCCGCACTGTTCGTCCGTGCATTTGAATACTTCCGTCTCAATAGTCTTTGCGGCAGACCTGGCCCCTGCCACCACCTCCTCTTCTTCACCCATGGCCTGACTGGCTAAACCGCGGCCTATTTTTTCAGGAATTGAGGCGAGGGTCTCCGCAACGCTGACCTTGTATTTACTCTCTGTTTTAAGACGTTCAACTTCCTCGGCATGCCGGTTTTCTTCTTTTAACATCTCGATACTTTTACCCCCAGCAATTGGTTTCGCTTCAAGAAGAATTGGTCTGTCTAAGGGAACTTCTTCCAGGGTATTGTCAGATTTCACGATAAAAGCCGTTCTTGGTCTGGCCTGTTCATTACGAGGCGCGGAGGCTATTTTCTCCACCGCCTCGATCTTATTGGTTAGCCTCTCAAGGAGGATGGCAAGATTAGGGTCGGACTTATTAGACTCTTGGCCCATCTTGAAAAGCTCTTTCATATCGGTAAAAGACATACCGCCTTGAGGAGCGCCGTTGCCGGGCATCCCTACTGATGGGAAGGAGTTATTGCCTAACAGGTAATCGATGGTACGTCCTACAACCGCGGGTTCCATTCCTCTTTCAAGTAGCCCTTGGGCCATATCGGTCAGCCATTCTTTGCCTCTCCCTTCTGGTTTACCACCGCCGGCATCCGCAGCTGCCTGGCCTCCGCGCATTCTTTCTATGGCCATCCGCCGCCGCTCTATAAGCTCCTCGGCCCTGGTTCGCTGAAGTTCCTTGGCTAGTTCTTCGTCTACCGCTCCCAACTCCCGCTCAAGCGCCGATTTCAGTTCGACCGACCCTGTTTGCCCTGCTTTTGACCCTGCTCCCTTTTCGCCCTTAAGTACATCTTCCAGTTTTGATTTGCTTCCTTGTTCGCTCGTCATCCTACCTCCTCTACTAATTCTACATTTACTCCAAGTCTGCGGACTTCTCTTTCGGAGAAGACCTCCCAGACGTGTTTACAGGCTGTCTTTACCATTGTGGAAAAATCGTCATCTATGGATGGGTCCATGCGCTTGATGTCTTCGCAATACCGGAAGGCATCGTACAGGTCTCCGGGCTTGATATCTATGTTTTGGTCGCTGATACGGAAGATGATCGGGGCGGGAGCTTTGGAAGTTACAACCGCCATCTCTTGAGCGCCCTTGGCTACTTTTGAAGTACTGAGGTTGGCGCTTTTCCCACCGTTGGCTTTCTCTTCACCAATTTCTTTCTCATACCGGCGAACTGTTCTCTCGGATATGGGGAAGCGTTTAACGATTTCTTCCCGTGTCAAACCATCTTTCAGGAGCTTTACAATCTCGGGTTTGTTCTCATTCAGCTGGAATGTTCTTACGGCCATCTGGTCTCCTGTGACACCATGACACGATATTCCTGGGACACTACTGCCCCTATTTTATTGTATTCGTGTCATCGTGTCAATAGGCTCAGGCAACTATTTTTAGACAAAAAGAGAGGGGAGGTGTTTTTACCCTCCCCTCTGCAATAGGTAGCGTCAACCTGTCTTTGGTTATCCCGGCCGTGCTTTCTTCACGTTGAAGCCGCAGCCCTTCGCGGCATCATAGAAAGCCTGGCGAACAGCCACGTTATTGCGTCCACCCATGCCGGCGGGCGGTTTCGAGAAGGTCTTACCTTTCAGCGCGGCGCCTACGCAGGCGTTCTTGGCCGACGGTCGATGACCCCTCATTCCCACCAGTACCCTGGCTGCCTTGACTTCGATCCCCTGTAAATTGAGCTTCATTAGATTACCCTCCCTTTTATTTTTTCCTGGTCTCTACCAGAGCCAGATGAATCGTTATTTCCGATAGGGTACTTTCCCCATCCAGCACTTTATCCAGATTGTCCCGCAGGAGTGGAAGCGGCTTATCCGACCCGATGGCCCTCGATACCAGGCTTAAGCTTTCCTCTCTCGCCACTTTACTCTTGGACTTGGTGTGAATTCTTTGAGCTTCCAGAAGGTCTTTAATCGGAGCTAAATTCGGCCCCGGGCCGGGAACTCTTCTCTTTCGCCCTGCTGTATCCACCATTGACAAAAGTATAGCCCCCCTTGTAAGATTATTCCACATAACCACCAGATTACAGGCTTGATAACTATAGAAGCGAGGCTAAAATGGCTAAGAAGGGTAAAACTATCTGGGTAACAACCGAAGAGTACGCCTTGATTGCTGAAAGTAAGGAGCTCTTTACCGGTTTTACCAAAACGAAGATTAGTTGGGGAGCCTATATATGCGCTCTTTCCCTGGGCGCCCTGGCGGCAAAGGCCAGTATTGGTATAGCTATCAGTTGTCCTGGGTGCGGGCATGAGGTTGAAATCAATATGGTTAACCCGCGGTCGGTTCTTCACCGGAAACCTCGGCCGGGTCAAACGACTGGATAGCGCAGTCGAACTCCTCGAGGCGCTTTCTTAAGTCTTCCGGAGCGGCTTTCTTTATCTTATCCAGGTCCCTGCATATCGCCATGACCTGCTCGACATTATCCTCTTCCAGGACTTCAACTTCGGCCTCAAGCTCGGCAGCTATTTTTTCAAAACCCCGTTCTTTCAGCTCAGACCAGTACCACTGAACAACCGGCGTCAAAGTGCATGGGCGGCAGGTGCCCGGAGTCTCGCCCTTAATCCACTCGGCCATCGGCAGCAGGTTGGGGCAGGGCTTAACATTCTCTTGTTTTGTAAACACCGGCGGCTCGGCTTCCTTCTTGGTATAAGAGGCGCTTGTTTTGTTAAGCTTGTCTTCTATGAGCTTGCGAAACTCAGGCAATTTATCTCTAATCGCCTGCCTATCTCGGTTAAGAGTATCGAACATTATATCTTTAAGGAATTGCCCGAATTCATCTTCAACGGGTAAGCCGGCCAACAGTATCTTGGTCTCATCCACCTTCTGTATTTCTGTGGCGCTCAAAGGGTCCTTCCAATCTCGAAAGTCGAGGTTATTCTTGAATCGGTTAAACTTCTCAAAGATGTAGTTTCTATCAATGTATTCTGTGTGGCTAAACTCCCGCAAAATATCCCCTGCTCCTTCCAGATGATTAGACAGGAAAGCGCCGGCATTGGTATCTTGCCCGTCTGGCATCGTTCGCAAAGGGTTATGCTCCAGATATTTATCCCAGTATTCGCGAGGGCTTTCTTGTCGCATAAACACCGGCGGATCCACGTCAAAATTCTTCCTGACCTTAACCAGTTGTTTCTTACAGTCCTCAACATCTTGGCAAACGAAAGACGTTTTGGTGGACGCATCATCCTGGAAGAGGTGCCCTAATAGTTCGCCTTCAGGCCCGTTAGGCAACCACGGGCCTCGATACGTCACCCCGTTGTCGATTTGAAGAGTGATTGCTTCTCCATCTGCTCTTAGTGCTTTCTCTCTCGGAGTTTCTTCCCCTTTAGGTGGAGCGTTGCCCAGCAGCCGCCTGTCGATCACTGAACTCGCAGACCGGATGGCAATGGCCTTAATTTCTTCGGGAGTTAATGGCATAAGAAGCCTCAATATTAACGACCGCTACTTCAGTGAGCCGCTTGTTGAATTCCTTGTAATGACGGGCCTCTTCTGAGGCAATGTGATTGTATAAATTAGCGGTTTTGTGGTCGCCGTGCTCTGCAGCGGACTTCGCCCGGAGCTGATACCACGCCGACGCAGTTAACTCCTCGCTCATGCTTTCCTGGAGGCCTTGTTCTATGCTGGCCGGCTCGTGAAACTTAAGGTGCTCTTCACGGACAACCTTGATAACTTCTTTGGCAATTTCTTTGGCTATCCGGACCACATCTTCTTTAGTGGGAGATTCCATTGCATGCCTCAGTTACTTGTGGAGAATTTCTATGTCACCCATATCGCGGGTACCAGTAGCGGCTTCCGGGAACGCTTCTACTATAAGCCGGTACGCTTCGGCATATTCCTCTTCAAAATAAGCATGTACCGCTTTAATTCTTTCGTCGCTACCAGCTGGAAGGGCATCAAGCGCAGGAGGCACATGACTAGTCCCTATTTTCCCATACCATTTTTCATCGACCGTAGTTATGGAGCTGTGTTTACCCGTGATACTGGAAGGCTCCCACGCGTTGTAAACCACCAGGTTCGTGCCGATGATGTTGTACTTGTTAACTACCTTATCGCCGATATGCTTGTATTCGTTAATGTGTTCCATGGAGCCTCCGTTTATTTGGTAAGGATGCCCATTTCCTCGGCGTAAGTAAGAACGCTGTCCTCAAGATATCGACCCGGCTTAAAAAACCCATCTTCAAACATCTGGCGGGCGTCTTCGTCGACCCAGGTGGCATACGAATTACCACTCTCTTTATCCTCGATGCTGATTATCAGACGGTCTCTTTCTTCCCATACATCAACCTTTACCGTATCCCTGGTAGGGGGTTTGTTCTGGATAATCTCAGTCTTCGTGCCACAAACACATTCGCCGATGGAGCTCACTGCCATTTTAACAATCCTCGGCATCAGTTTATCTTCAGGGGATAGAGATATCTGCGCCGTGCCTTCGTTGACTTGCTTTAATGTTCTGAGCGTATCGAGAACATCTTTACTCGTTTCCGTAGTAACCTTCTTATCGTTAACCAGTTTTTCTATCCTTTTCTCTATCTTCCCCAGGTATTCGGCTCTCATGTCTGGAGGTATGCGGTCCCATCCCGTGGTTAAAGCTTCTGATGTCGCGTAAACCCTGAACACTCCAGAGGCGACTTCTCCGCATTCCCCTGGCCCTTTAACCTCGACAACCTGAGCATATGGGGGCGGAGCATCGTACGTCTTACCAATGATACTGGCATAATTCGCACGGTTAAACTCTGAATCTACGACCCGGTAAGCCATCTTATTCCTCCAGGCGCCAAGCTCTTTCTACTTCTTTGGCTGCCTCTTCCGACGCAAGCTTCTTGGCCATCTCTAGCGTCATCATTTCCCCAGGCTGCTCTACAGGTTCCGCTATCGAACCCAGAACTCCCTTTCGGAACATCTTAAACTCGTTAGCCATCCGGGGATATTCAGACGCGTATTTGCCGGTCTGAATAGCCTCAGGAATAATCTTAGAACGGTTTGCCGGAATCCAGTTGATAATAGATTGGTAGACGGAAGCATTGCCGGGGTCTTGAGATATAAGCTCTTCAGCGGCCGCCTCGAGCATGAGAGTATGTTTGTTGCTGCCACAGTCACACGGTTTCCCTGCTATCTTCAAACCAGCTGCCAGGTCCAGCTCCATGCGGTAAAGTTCTTTGGCCAGCCGGCGCTTAAGTTCCTCTGTTGTTTCCTCGGAGGTAGGCATGGAGATGTTCGAGGTTTTGGCTCCTAGCTCGGCGGCCGGGCGGTGGATGGGAGACTCGGGAGGCTCAGGTTCCTTACGGGGAGCTGGAGGCCGGGCGATCAAAGCCCGCGCCAGGTCACTGATAATCTGGCCACCCTGCTGGAACAATTGCGCCTTGGTGTTTCCATCCATGCCCCTAGTGTAACCCCGACATAATAGTTTTGTCAATAACCCAGCCGTGTTTGATTCTAACTGAGGCTAACACGAGGGGCTTGACAAGTCTTTTAAGCCGTGTTACAGTTACTCTTACATCGTTTACTAAACCTACTAAAGTAAAGAGAGAAGGTAAAGATGGTCTGCCCCCAGTGTGGTTCCAGAGATGTTGTAGCTACCGCCGATGTTGAACACGGGATACATTTCTGTGAATGCGACCGCTGCGGGCATGGCTGGACAGAAAAGTATGACCCGGCTAGTACGCCGAAAGTAAATAAAGGGGATGAGAATAATGCCGGCTAAGACGAAAACACCCAAGGCAGCTACCACTAAAGAATACCTGGAGGCATCAGAGGCTTCATCGATAGAAGATGCAGCGACAAGCCTCCGTGACAAACTGCTAATCCGCATGTTTCGTAGGCTCGGTTGCCGTGTCAGTGAGGTCCTACACCTGGAGGAAAAACACATCGACTACACTATGCGCCAGGTGAAGATAGAACACGAGAAAATGCGGATAGCCCTATTTTGCCCCTATTGTCGTGCGGACGGTAACAACACCCGTCTGGGGAAAAAGGCCACCTTCTGCCCGACATGTGGCAAGACGGTTAAAGATGCCGTCAGTAAAGCCACCCTCGAGCGCAATCTTCGCAAAATACCCGTCGACAAGGATACCCTGGATTTAATCACACTCTACATCAAAAAAGGCGGGGTAACAGAGATGTCCGGAAAACGGATGCTCTTCAACATAAGCCGGCAGCGGGCCTGGCAGATCGTCAAAACTTGCGCGGAGCGGGCGGGCTTCTTTGAACTCACAAACCCCAAGAACGATAAGCTTCACCACGTATCGCCCCATAAGTTCCGGGATTCTTTCGCCATCAATGCCATGAAGAGGAAACCCACCTTCGACGATGCCCGGCTCCTGCAAGAAATCCTGGGACATGCTAACATTAACACCACGATGAACTATCGCAAGGTGAAGGGCGCAGAAGTCCAAGAATATTACGACAGTCTAACAGATGGTGATGACAAGTAAATATGCCCGGGAAAACATTTCTTAAGAAATGTTTTTAGTACAGGAGGTGGAAAATGCCCAGCTATTGTAAACAGTGCAAGAAGAACACGGGTTTATCCTTGGCCATTTACTGCCCTGATTGCGGGACGCTTTTAATAGCAACGCCCCGGATCGACTGCCCTGCATGTTCCTGGAACCAGTCTGGTGACCATCGCTACTGTATCCAGTGTGGAGAGGATTTAAGACCTGGGCCTAATGAAATAGAAACACAAGGGAGCTGAACATGGTAAGTAATATGCGTCTACGCCAAACTGCCGGTGGGAACAGGCATCCAATTCCGGTAAAGCAGTTTATCATCGACCGGCTTGCCCGGGTCGGAGAGGATTACTACGGCGGTCTGCACCAGGCGTATAAAGAGGCCCTCGACCAGCTCGCCCGCGACCGCCGGCGAAAGTATCTCTACCATCACCCTACGTACTTTTCATTCTTCAAGAAAGTGAAGGAGCTCATTACCGCCGGGGTCGTCGAACCGTCCGGACGCGAAGAGGAATCAGACAACCCCCAGTTCAACAACTGGAAAACCCGGCCAATCAAGAAGTTCGTCCGCCTGGCAAGAGGACGTTAAACGACTGCCGACCCCAACATATAAATTGCCACCACTTTGGACATGACATTTAGCTTCCGGTGACAGGAATGGACACAATGCCATTGCAGGATGCGCCCAGACAGGGTACGTCCTGCTTTTTTATGCAGTTATGCCGCTGGACCCGACCCGCTGAACCGGTCCGCTTTCGTTTATCCCTTTACAGCCCCTTAAATTTTTCATTACCGAACCCGGCCCGCTGCGGTCATAAATACCGGCCCGGCGATACCGGAACGGAGTTTTACCTGGCTACCAGAACAGTAGATAACTGCCACCCCATTTATTTTTTTATTTTTTATGGTATGAATTGACGTTGTTTTGAGGCTAAAATATACCCGTTTTGAGGCTAAAATTGAGAGCTTGAC
>JAUYHA010000143.1 GCA_030690265.1 Dehalococcoidales bacterium
ACTTGTCACACTTCGCTTTTTTGGCCATCGCTTACCTCCTTTCTAAGAATTCCAGTCCGTCCATCCCGAGGCGACCATCACCGGTGGCCACCAGAGCCGTAACTGGAGCCAAAAGCTGTGAGTTACATTGTGTTCCCCATCAACCTTAAAAACCTTTTGCCTTTGGGCATGCCACCAGAATAAAACACACCATCGTTTCCTGAGATGTGCTTTGGTGATGATGAAGCCGAACTCTGGCAAAAAGTCGGGGGAGTAGAAGCGAAACAGTTCCCTATCCTGATCCATATTAATCTCCTAAAACTTGAACAGCGCCGGTTGCCCCGCAGATTGCCGGGCCAGCTCCTGCTCTTTTCGCTCACGCCTGTCAGCGCGGTCATGCTCCTGTCTTATCTGCGTACGGCGATTGAAAATCCACCTTTTCAAGTCCAGGAGCCTCCCCATGCGATAGTCGCTGAGAGACTCGACCGCGATATCGGCGGGCATATCGACCTGTTTATGACGCCGGCACACCTTGGTACTGATATACAAGTATATCTCCGACCAGTCGCCGTCCATTGGCGCAGTAAGCCCCGCCGTACAGAGATAGGCGCAGGCTTCCGCGTCGGTGCCGGTCATCGGCTCTCCCCGGAGAGACCGGACATTCTCGGTCAGCCTCTCCAGGGTAATCGCCTGTTTCAGCCAATCCGGCAAAGTGTCTCCCCATCCCCCGGGCATGACAATAATAGGGTCCGTAAAGACACCCGCTATGTCGGAGATGCCCTTCTCCAGTTCCTTATTCCGTTTCAAATATTACCTCCTATTATTTAGAGTATCGCTCACAATCCGGACCTTGTGGCGCCAGTAGGGGCAGTCCCGGCCGTTATGCTTGATGCTCTCCTGGATAAACTCCGGCTTGATATCGGCTTCGAGGCAGACGTAGTGAGGGACAAGTCCACGGGACATGACGAAGTGGTAGCAGGTATCACATGACCTATTCATACCTTCGCCTCTCTTTTCACCGGGTTCAGTGCAGCCTTGAGCACCACTTCCCCAGAGCCGGCGTCGATAATCTCGGTTAAGCCCTCGGCGGTTCCACCGATGAAGTTCATCCGTATTACCCGTGGCACAGTCGAGAGAGCGTCCTCAGCGTTCACCGCCGACACAGGATACGTACAGGTCACTTT
>JAUYHA010000119.1 GCA_030690265.1 Dehalococcoidales bacterium
TGGGACATGCTTAATGGTGAGATAAAACTGCTATAGCTAAGTGATGCTTTGGAGGATAAACTGGAATAATCACTATGGCGACCAGGACTTAGCTAGCAGGAAGCCCACCAGCCCTAGTAAGCATAAACTTTTGAGGTGAGAAAATGGAAACTAAACATGGTAGTAGAATAATAACACCAACAGAGGGGCAAGAGATGGTGTCGCGACTGAAAATGATACCGCGCTCTATTATCATTAGGTACCTTGAGCATAAGGGTTTTCGTATCAAGAGACCAATGAAGCGTTACGAGTCCTGCCCATGTTGCCACCAGGAAATGCCTAAAATAGCACATGAACAGAGGGAGCTGAGATGAAAATATTAAAGCGGCTAATCGGATGGTTATTATTAAGTCTGCCATTTCTCGGAATATTTTTTTCCGGTTGGATTGTGCCTGGTGCCCCGAATTGGGCTGGGCCGCTAGCTATGGGAATAGCAGCGGCTATCGTCTTGGTAATAATGTTGGGGCTTAAGCTACTGAGTGATTAAATACACAGTACAAGGGTACTATAAAGGAGGTAAGTTACTATGGCAATCAACAGAGGGAACAGGACTTAGCACGCACGCATCAGGTCATCTTCTCGGAAGTCCTCTCGGAGGAAGACATACAAAAGCTTGGGGTCGAAGCAGACGCTGAGCTATTCCGGGAAGCCAGCGACTGGCTGAAGGCTCACCTCAATTATGGGCTGATTGAGGTTGGGTTTCATCAGTCGAGCATTGATGCACCGAGGGAAGAAGGTACTCGTCTTATTTTGTACGTCGAGCCATTATAGAACCATGAGCGAAGAGGTCAAAAGGCCGGCATGGACAAAACTGCCTTGCAGAAACTGTGGTTCGGTTACTTGGTGGTACCGTGAGCCGCGTAAGATATTTGAGTCAATCAGCCCCGGTGGGTGGCTCTGCGGCCGGTGCCACCCAAACCCTAATGCTGAAATAAGAAAGGAGGAAAGCAATGGCTAACTATCCGCGAGTAGAGATGCAGAACATCGACAAGCTAAGCATTTCATTTAAAAAGGGAGTGGCGAGAATATCCTTTGAAGTTCTACCGAGCCATGATATGTTAAAGCTGGTATACCTCCAGGGAACCGCTAACTTGCTCAATGCTGTCATCGAGTCTCCCCAGGCCGAGATGGACTTGAAAATCACGCCGATCAATCTCAAGACTGGGGAGGTCATAGCCTGATGAGTAAAATCGAGTGGACTGACATCACGCGCAATCCCATCAAGGGCAAATGCCCTACCGCCTGCCCATATTGCTACGCCCGAGCAATCTACGATGAAAATAAGTGGGACCCGGGTATCCGCTTCCGCCCCGAGGTTCTTGACGACATTCCCAGGAAGCCATGCCGGATATTTGTCGGCAGCACCATGGAGCTGTTCCTGTTCCCTGAGTGGTTACCGGTAATTTTCGAGAAATGCCGGCATTATCCGGAACATACCTTCATATTCCTTACCAAGCAGCCCCAAGAGCTGCCTCAGTGGTCACCCTTCCCCAGGAACTGTGAGGTTGGGGTATCTGTCACCAACGATGACATGATCAAACCCGCGTTTGACGGCCTTTACGACATTGAGGCGAAGGCCACCTTTATCTCCTTCGAGCCATTACTGGAGCACATAAACCCGGATGTTATCTGGGCAGCGCAATATTCCAAATGGCTCGATTGGGTCATCATCGGCGCTATGACCGGGCGCAAGGGTAAGCTCCTGCAGCTCCAGGAGGAACGATATCCTCAGTTGCGGCTTGAGAAGCTAGATGCCGTTGGCCGGAAGCGGACCCTGCTGCCTCGTTTGGAGTGGGTGAAGGATATCGTGCAGGCTGCCGATGGTGCCGGCATACCGGTCTTCCTGAAAGATAACCTCTATAAGCTGGCCATGGACCGGCCAGTCGAGGATCATGACCTGTACTGGGAAGACATGTCAACCTTAAGGCAGGAGCTACCGGAACGAAGCTATGGTGACCAGCTGGTATTCAACCCTGAAGCTAGAGTGACCAGTGGAGGTGGTTACTGATGCCCAAATATCAGACAAATGCCCAAAGACAACATCGGTATGAAAAAATAGCTCGAGCTGAAGGCGAGCGGTGTATCATATGCTGGATAGAGAAAAAAGTCAGGCGTGGGCCACCTAATGTCAATCTCGAAATAGACCATGCTGATGGTGACCCAATGAACTGGAATTGGGAAAATCTTCACCTTGTCTGCCACCGAGACAACTGCAGGTTGCGGGAAATGCCCGTTAAAGCCAGAACGACCATGCTTCAAGACTATAGTGACCAGGTAGAGAAAGAGAGAGAGAGAGAGAACCTACCAACCTGGAAAACCATCCTTAAGGATGAAATAACGTACGAGTATGGGCCTCCAGAGATGCAAGCCCATAAGGTCTTTCTAAAGAGGTGGTTATTTAGGGTACACCAGATAATGAGAGAGGAAGGTTCCGAGAAGAAGAAAGACCTTATCACCAGAGCTGCTCACTATGCCAAGTGCAGTAAGCAGACTTCTACCAATTACTTGGAAGTATATACGTCAATAGACAGCCCGTTCATGGAGAGTTCAGACAGCCAGGGAAATGTAATCATAACATACCGGAAATAGAGTAACACTTGACAAGAGACGCTATAATTGTTATAATAGGGAATAATGGCTATGGGAACTGTAAAGAAAGAGAAAAAGGCAATGACCACGATCCAAGTTGAAAGGTCAATTGCAGCACAGTTACAGGGCCTGGGGAAATGGGGCGATACCTATAGCACGATTATCCGGCGTCTCTTGAATGGAAATAAAGGAGACGCTCATGAAGACAGGGGAGATGCAAGAGATGAGCCTGCTGGGAATAGCGATTAGGAAACAGGATAAGAAGGACCCGCGAAACAGCATCTATGTGGAATATCATCGGTGCGACCGGTGCGGGGCCGAGTACCGGGTGTATCTCCGCTCACAGAAAGAGGTCGAGGAGGCGTACCAGGCTTTTGCCAAGATGTTCGGCAACAAGAGCGAAGAGGAAGACCTTTGCTACAACTGCCAGAGCCAGGTAATCTTCGACCAGCCGATGATGCCCCTGGAGGTCTGATGAAGCGGGCGTCCGATGCCGCGGTAAGGGCAGCCTTTCGTCAAAGGATGCAGGAGATTAAAGACGATATCGCCGCCGGCAGGATCAAGTTCTACAATTCCCCTCCGGAGTGGACAGAGCAGCTTCTTGAGGTAACCGCCTTAAATTGTGCCCTGCTGCTTCTGGCCCAGGAAGCCAAGTGGAATTAGCACAAAAAAGGGGCCTGGGGGAGGATATCCCCCAGGCCCTCTCTTTTCGACGGTAGTCTAGTACTGTCATGGCCTCACTCGTTATTATGATGGTCGGCTCGGTAAGTCCCCCGACCTAACCCTGTACGAGAATTACGGTGCATTCCTTTCGGTACAACATATTCCAGCTTCACTTTACATCACCTCCTTTCTAACAGTATCGGGATACTGTTACCTGGTTACTTTTACCCGGAGCTGCTGTTCCTTAGAGCCGGGTTCGATATTGACCATATGGCTGCCACACCTCGGGCACTTGGCGCGAAAGGTAAAAGCACCCTGGGAGCTGCCGGCAACCTCGGCCTTGAACTCGGTATCTTTGAACTGGCAGTTTACGCACTTGAACATAGTAACACCTCCTTTCTTACAGTATTGGTCTACTGTTTAAGCTTTGCCAATATTTG
>JAUYHA010000144.1 GCA_030690265.1 Dehalococcoidales bacterium
AATAACAACAACGGCCTTAACTGGATCTATTCTACGGATTCGGGCGCGACCTGGACCTGCGGCGGGCAATTATCCACCGATACCGATACTAATCAAACTATCGGCACCGCCCCAAACGCTGATGCCAGGGTTGACTCCTCCGACAATATTTATGTGGTTTATTCCGGAGTGACCTACCGCGGGACCGGCTTTGACGTTTTCTATAGGAAACTAACCAAAGGAACAGGGGCTTCCTGGACGGTCGGCAATGCGCAAACAGCACTTGATTCCACCTCCGGCACGACCGGTTATTCCTATTCTGTTATGGAGCTGGAAGGCTCCACCAGGTTGTGGCTGGCCACCAGATATTTTGACGGCACCAATTACCAGATCCAGGTTTACTATTCCGGGGATTTAAGTGATGCGCCGACTTGGACCCAATCGGCCGCTTCCTTAGATACCGCCGGGGCCAGCAGTAATTACCACAAACTAACTATCGTCCGTTTCGGACCCAAGATCGGCATAATTTATGCCGACCAGGGATCAGGCGGAGACCTGAAGTGGCGTTACCGGGCAGACTCAGACGATTTAACCAGCTGGAACGCTGAGGCTACCATCAGCACTACTTTTTCCGCCATATATCCAACTTTTTCCGCTGTCAGCGACACCTCCAATAATATCTACCTGGCCGTCAATGACGGGACAGTTGTCTACTTTACCTATTATAACGGCTCCGGCTGGTCGAGCTTGGCTACGGTTTCTTCCGTTGCTGCTTCTGATCAATATGTCTCCCTGGAAACAGACAACACCAGCGTCTGGGTTGTCTACGGTCAAACCACCGACTTGTCAGCCTTCCTGGTTGCATATGACTACAATACGCTGGTTTATAAAAAAGGCGTGGCTCCTTTTGCCACCGCCAACTTTGACGCCAACTCAACCCGGGTTGTTTCTTACCATCGCATTTTTGACAAGGTCTGGACCTATATCTCCTCTGCTTATACTGACGATACCACCGATGCCGGGGATACCGGCTCAAACGATGTAGCCATGCCCGCGGTAACAGGAGACATTATCTACTTTGGCATGGATGAAAAATTTGACGCTATTGCCTTTGAATTATACACCGACGGGGAAGGCGGAATAATTGCCTGGGAATACTACAACGGTTCTGCCTGGATGCCGCTGAACGTTTACTTTGATACAGCCTTATCTTTATTCGCGGGTGACGGCGGCTATATCTCCTTTAATCCCCATACTGATTGGGCAACCACCCAAATTAACGGTGAAGGCACAGCCTACTATTATGTCCGGGCCAGAGTCATCACCGATTTTACCATCACTCCGGCGGGAGTGATGATGGTTGCCATGCCCACCGTTAACTATGCCTCGGTTGCCGATACCCCTGCCGGGCTTTTCGCAATCTGGACGGAAAACCGCTACGGCCCTACGAGAGTCCGCTATCAAACAATTTTAACCCATCCGATAACCGCTTCTCAGGATGTCAGGTTCAAAGGAACCACCAGAATTCAAGGACCAATTAGAATAAAGTTAAATTAAAAGACCAAAATTATTCCCCAAACCAAAGGTTGATTTCTTTTGCAGCTTCTTCGGAGCTTCCTGAAGCATGGATTAAATTCCAAACCGGTCTTTCTTCGCGGTTGGCATCTAAGATATTATCTGTCCCTAAATCTCCTCTGATAGTGCCGACTTCAGCCGCTGCAGGATCGGTAAAGCCGGTGGTTTTGCGAGCCACAGCTACTGCATCCTCCCCTTCCAAAACCATGACCACAATCGGGCCGGAAGTAATAAATTTGCGAAGCCAGGTAACCACTTTCCTGCCCTGATCTTCTGCGCTTTTGACTTGTTGGCCGGCAGCAATGGTTTTTTCTCCAATAGAACGGAGGTAAGCGGGTTCCATCGGGTAGTGTTTTTCTACTATGGGAAGAGGAGCCGTAATATCTTTTCTTTTGACCACCTTTAAACCGACTGCCTCATACCTCCTGATTATCTCATCAGTAAAGCCGCCGGAAACCCCATCGGGCTTAATTATAATTAAAGTCTGCTGCAACATATTCAAAGTATCCTATCCTACTATGAATAGTGAAGTCAAGCGCACGTTCTGTACATATTTTAAATAAAACGGCCTGTTTTAGGAGGAGCCTTAGGCACTACTACCGGTGCAGACGTGGCAGGCGGAGTACCGCCACCACTATCACCACCACTACTGCTACCGCCGCCGCCACCTGAGCTACCCGAGTCACTGGAAGGGGCAGATGTAGGGGTAGGAGTTGGAGTGGGGGAATCAGCAGGTGTAGGTGTTGGTGTAGGAGTCGGTGTTGGGGTTGGCTCCACTTCTGAGGCAAAAACATAGAAATGATTGAAAAAGCAACCCCCTAAATAAACCCTGCCATCGGGAGAAACCGCCAGAGCGGAGAGATCAGTTATAGAGGCACCCCAACCTAAATCAGGAACCCAAGGGGTAACATTACCCGTGGCTGTTTCTACAGCAGCCGTCATAACTCTCCATTGCCCACCGATAGTGGTGAAGCCATAGCTGATACTCCCCCGAAAGTAAAGAGTAGCCCCGTCAGCCGGCATTGATAAATTGATAACATCCCCGTTAGCATCGGGATTAAAGGAGGTCAGGGCGCTGGATGAAGCCTCAACTGCAGCCAAGTGGTTTCTGGTTTGCCCGCCAACAGAGGTAAACTTACCACCCAGATAAAGGATTGAACCGTCGGGAGAAAGAATCAAGCTCGCGTCATTGTTAACATTCGGGTCAAAAGAAGTAACGTTACCGGTCACAGCATCAACTGCAGCCAGATTGTTTCTGGTTTGCCCGCCAACAGAGGTAAAAGTACCACTTAGATAAAGGATTGAACCGTCGGGAGAGGGAGCCAAACCGTGCACTTGACCGTTAACGTTCGCATCAAAAGAGGTGACATTGCCGGTCACAGCATCAACTGCAGCCAAGTTGCTTCTGGTTTGCCCGCCAACAGAGGTAAACTTACCACCCACATAAAGGATTGAACCGTCGGGAGAAGAAGCCAGGGGTCCCAAACCACCCACTCCCGGTCCAGTACCACCAAAAACTCCGACATCAAAGGGCTTAAGGCTGCCGGTGGCGGCATCAATGGCGGCAAGCTGGTCCCTTGGCTGGCCATTCACCGTGGTAAAATCTCCCCCGATATAAATAGTGGATTCGTCAGGGGACACAATAAAATGCGAAGATGATGCATCGGAGAGGTCGGGCGCAAAATCCGGATCAAATGTATTAGTGGCTACAATATATTTGGCAAGATGTTTTCTTCTCATAACCCCTTCTCCGATAGTGATAGCTGTGAGCTCCGTTTCTGCTCCTCCCACATAAATCACTGACTCATCGGAATTTAGGGCAAAAGTATCAATAGATGTCCCCATCGGATGCCAACTCTTAAGATTGCCTGTTGATGTTTCGAAAGCGGCAATCTGGTCCAGGGTCGGATCGTCAGTCTGAAACACCCCCCCGACATACAAAGTGGTGCCGGCAGGATTAAGGTAAACCACCTGGGCATAATTACTGCCGTTCGGGGTAAAGAAAGTGTTAAAGGAGGTGGCATTGCCAGTAGCAGTGTCCAGGGCAGCCACGATGCTTCTTGGCTGTCCGCCGATGTTATCAAAGACCCCCCCGACATAAAGCGTGGAATCATCAGGAGAGAGAGTGACGGAGTAGACATCATTACCATCACCACCGGCGTTAAAGGAAGCTACAACATTGCCGGAGGACGCCTCGATTTTGGCTACCCTCTGCCTTGCCAGACCGCCAATATTATCGAAGTAACCACCGGCGTAAAGATAGACACCATCGGAGGATAAGTCCATGGATAAAACATCAGAGTCCGCGTTAGGATTAAAAGTGGTGACATTGCCGGTGGCTGTTTCTATGGCAGCAATATGATTTCTGGTTTGTCCATTGACTATATTAAAATACCCCCCGATATATAACGTGGATTCAT
>JAUYHA010000142.1 GCA_030690265.1 Dehalococcoidales bacterium
CCCAAAAGCGCCTTGGTCACCCCCTTGGCAGCGATAACCGCCTCCCTTATTTGGTGAGGCAGGGTGCCTCCGTTGGTATCACAGAGCACCAAATAGCTAGCCCCGGCTTCAGCGGCAACTGTCAGACAGCGTAGAGCATAATCAGGGTTATTCTTAAAGCCGTCAAAGAAGTGTTCAGCATCAAAGAAAACGGTAAGCCCCTTCGCCTTGAGATAGCCGATAGAGTCAGCAATCATGCTCAGGTTTTCCTCCAGGGTGGTCTCTAGCACCTGGGTAACCTGTAAAGCCGAGCTTTTACCGACTATGGTAGCCGCTTTTACCCCGGCATCAGCCAGAGCCAGCAGGTTGGCATCTTTTTCTGCTTTAGTCTTAGCCCGCCTGGTGCTGCCAAAACCAACCAGTATCGCCCGGGAAAGAACCAGAGCTTTTGCTTTGCTGAAGAACTCGCCATCCTTGGGATTGGAGTTAGGCCAGCCGCCCTCGATATAGTGAACACCCAGCCCATCCAGTTTCTGGGCAATGTTTAGCTTATCCACCACCGAGAAAGAGATGCCCTCTCTCTGTGCTCCGTCCCGCAGAGTGGTATCATAAAGCTGGACTGATGACAATTATTTGCCTCTCACCTTTCGGGCAATTAACTCTCCCATTTCCCTTGTCCCCACCTTTGTCTTGCCTTCAGACATTATATCATAGGTGCGGTAGCCTTCATCTAACACCTCTTCAACGGCCTTCTCAACAGTGCCGGCTTCCTCAGGCAAGTCCAGGGAGTAGCGCAGCATCATGGCAACACTGAGGATGGTGGCGATAGGGTTGGAGTCGTTCTGTCCGGCGTGGCGGGGAGCACTGCCGTGAATGGGTTCATACAGACCAAATATAGCCACCCCCTCCCGCGGCACCCCGGCCAGACTGGCTGAAGGGAGCATACCCATCGAGCCAGCCAGCATCGATGCCTCATCAGTCAGAATGTCACCAAAGGTATTCTCGGTAACCAGCACATCAAGGTATTTCGGATTTTGAATCAGGCGCATAGCGCAGGCATCAACCAGCATGTGTTCCAGCTCTATATCCGGGTAATCTTCGGCCACCTCCACCGCCACCTGGCGCCACAGGCGGGAAGATTCCAGCACATTGGCTTTATCCACCGAGATAAGTTTCTTGCTGCGGGTGCGGGCAAGCTCAAAGCCGACCCTGACGATGCGCTCGATTTCCTGCTCGGAATAAGCCATTGAATCAACAGCCCGCCTGCCCTGCGGGGTTCGCCACTGCTTCTTTGGTTCGCCAAAGTAGAGACCACCGGTAAGCTCACGGACAAAAATAAAATCTACCCCTTCAATAACCTCCGGCTTCAGGTTGGTGGAGTTCACCAGCATCGGGAAAACCTTCACCGGACGCAGGTTGGCAAAGAGACCCAGGCTCTTTCTCAGTGCCAGCAGACCGTCTTCAGGGCGGACTTTAGCCTGGGGGTCATCCCATTTGGGACCGCCCACGGCACCGAGCAGCACTGCCTGAGCCTGTTGACACATCTTCAGGGTATCTTCAGTCAGCGCCTCTCCGCTATGGTCAATAGCGATTCCCCCTACCAGCCCGTACTCAAAGTCAAACTGGTGTCCGAATTTCTCAGCCACCACCCGCAGGACCTTGAGTGCTTCGGCGGTTACATCGGGGCCGATACCATCACCGGGTAAAACTGCCAGACTGAACTTCATTGGTTACTCCCCGCCGCCAGTCTCTTTCTGGTGTGTTCAATAAGCCCGCCGGCGGCAATAAGCTCGGACATAAAGGGGGGGTAGGGCTTGGCGGTGAATGTCCTGCCGTTACTTGGATTTTTAATGGTGCCGGCGGATAAATCAACCTCCACTTCGTCACCTGCTGCTATGTTGTCAACAGCTTCAGGAGATTCAAGCAGGGGTAAGCCAATGTTGATGGCATTGCGGAAAAAGATGCGGGCAAAGCTCCTGGCTATTACACAGGAGATACCCGAGGCTTTGATAGCCAGCGGGGCGTGCTCCCTTGACGAGCCGCAGCCGAAGTTGGTGGTTGCCACCATTATATCCCCCGGCTGGACTCTTTTCAGAAACTCGGGGTCAATATCCTCCATACAGTGCCCCGCCAGCTGGTCAGGGTCGGATAGATAAAGATACCGGGCTGGTATAATCACATCCGTATTCACATCCGCCCCGTATTTATGAACCTTACCTTTTAGCATAAAAGAATCTCCTCATTTTAGGTCTTTGGTAGCGTAAGAACAGCATGTTAGGCTTCTATGTATTCAGTGAAAGAAGATGGTTCTGGAACAGACAGACCATCTTCTTTCAGCCCTTCAAGGTGAAAACTAATAGCCTCTCTAATATTCTTTTCCACTTCTTTGCGGGTAGCTCCAGTAGCGATACATCCGGGTAAATCCGGAGAATAAGCAGAGTAGTTGTCATTAGCCTTTTCAAAGATGACAAGATATTTTTTCAAACTTCACCTCTTCAGTTGTGCCTGTTTCAGAATGCTATTCAGTGTCCCAGGAGCTACATCGTGATTTGGATTACCAGCAATAGTAACCCGACCTGGCTTGGTCGGATGCTTGTACTGGTGGTGACTGCCACGAGTGGTAACAAGATACCAGCCGTCGTCTTCAATCATCTTGATTATATCACGAACCTTCATATAATCAGGTATTCAATTTTAATTTGAAAGTTAGCTACTAACCCCTCACCCCTTCACTGCGTTCAGGGCAAGCCCTTTATCCCTTCAGGGCTTCGCCGTGGTTCCAGTGATGGTTTCAGTGATGTCACCAGAACTGTCACCAGAACTGAGCTCAGCCGAACGGTGAACCTTCAGGATGAACCCTCTCCCCTTGATAAGGGGAAGGGGACAAAAATTTCTTAAAAGGGCGAAGCCCTTTCAATCCCCCTACTATACAACCGTATTTATAAACCTTGCCTTTTAGCATCAGATAGCACGTCTTTATAGGCTTAGCTAAAATAACGAATAATCCGCTGCCCCATTCCATCGGATTTCGTCCGTCATCTTCCTGTGTTGAAGGACGTTACGCACGTTTCGATGCCACTTTGGTACATGCGAAGTACGGAACTCCGGTTCAAAATCTTCAGCGTCTAAATTTGAATTTTCTTGTACAATCCGATATATATCTTGTAGGGACACCCATTGCCCTCTTGGCATATTTCTTTGGATTATTTCCCAAATTTCCTGAGCATGTATCAATTTATCACACCTCCACCAGAGCCTGCTCAAAATCCTCATTAACTATACCTTTCTGCGTATTCTCCGATTAAATCCGTCAGGGAGTGTTCAATGGCGTCATTTCTGGTCAGGAAGAAGAAGATTATTTCATCATCGTAAATACAGATTGGCTCGTCTCCGGTAACATTATCAGCCAGCTCTTCAGCCCGCCGGTGCAGGTATTCGTGGTGGTCTTCACGCGGAAAATGCTGAAAGAGCATCAGTATTGAATGTTCCCCCATACGCTGAAACAGGTCCTGGACTTCCGCTAACAGCAGGTGCTTTTCTCCCGACCTGGCGACCCCAAGACCAATATCAGGGTCAACGAAAATCAGGGATTTGGTTAAGAGTTCATCCTTAATCTGGGCGAAGTACTCCCGCCTGTTACGGTGAGAAAAATACTCGTCTTTTCCCGAATAGATTGCCATTTTAATTCCATACCGGGCAAAGAAGCTCGCCAGTTGTTTGATATCCCGCCTGTTCTCCCTGATACAATCGTCCAGAAAGCTCACCAGTTCTTTATTTTGAGTCCCTATCCCGGCTTTATCACGGTCGTATTTAGAACCATGACCCTTAACCTCGTTCCTGGTCAGCATCGGGATAAAGGTAAAATGGTTAACCAGCCCTGCCTGCATAATATGATAAACCAGGTCATAGGTAAACAAGTCCTTGTTATCGCCAAAATACTGGTTCTTCATAAATTATTATGTTTCAGCCGTGTTAGACTTAGTGTTTAGTGCTTGGGATTTCAATCCTTTCAAACTTCTTCCGGGCTGGTAATCCTGCCCGTTATGGCGCTGGCGGCAGCGACAGCAGGATTTGCCAGATAGACCTCTGATTTGGTGCTGCCCATCCTGCCGACAAAATTGCGGTTGGTGGTGGAGATACAGCGCTCCCCTTCCGCCAGGACTCCCATATGACCGCCGAGGCAGGGGCCGCAGGTGGGAGTGCTGACCGCCGCCCCGGCCCGGATAAAGATTTCAATGATTCCTTCTTTCAGGGCATCGAGATAGACCTGCTGGGAGCCGGGGATAATAATACAGCGCACTCTCTGGTGCACCTTTCTTCCCTTTAATATCTGGGCAGTAAGTCTTAAATCTTCAAGGCGGCCATTGGTGCAGCTACCGATTACCGCCTGGTCAATCTCTATCCCCTTCACCTGGCTGACCGGTCTGGCATTGGCCGGGGAGTGGGGCAGGGAAACCTGGGGTTCCAAACCTGAAACATCATACTCGATAACCTGTGAGTATTCAGCGTCATCATCCGGCTCGTAGACGGTATAGGGACGCTTTGCCTTTAGCTTGAGATAAGCCAATGTTCTGCCATCCACCCTGAAGATACCCGCTTTAGCCCCGGCTTCAATAGCCATATTAGCCATGGTAAATCTCCCGTCCAGAGGCAAGCTAGCCACCGCCCTGCCGGTAAACTCCATGGCTGAATAAAGAGCCCCATCCACCCCGATATTGCCGATAGTATAAAGAATCAAGTCCTTGCCTCCCACCCATTTACCCAGACTTCCCTGGTAAACGAACTTAATGGTTGGCGGCACCTTCATCCAGATGTCTCCGGTAGCCATAGCGGCGGCAATATCGGTCGAGCCCATGCCGGTGGCAAAAGCCCCCAGGGCACCGTAGGTGCAGGTATGGGAATCTGCCCCGATAACCACATCCCCGGGCATGACCAGTCCCTGCTCCGGTAACAGCACGTGCTCGATGCCCATCTGTCCCACGTCAAAAAAGGCAATGCCCTGCTCACTGGAAAATTCACGTATCAGCTTAACATTCTCAGCGGAAAGGATGTCCTTGCTCGGCGTAAAGTGGTCAGCCACCAGGACTATCTTTTTCGGGTCAAAGACCCTGTCTACCCCGATTTTCCGGAACTCCTTTATGGCAATCGGAGCGGTGATGTCATTGGCTAAAATCAGGTCAACCCGGGCATTAACGAACTCACCGGGACTTACTTTTTCCCTGCCAGTATGTGCCGCCAGTATCTTTTCAACTATGGTCAATGGATTTTTCTCTCCTTCTTAAAACCTTCAGCCGGTTTTTTTAGCCGCCAGCAGCCGGTTCAGGGCGTTCATATAGGCTTTGGCACTGGCAATAATAATATCAGTATCAGCACCCCGGCCGGTGTAGGTTATACCTTCATTCTCTATCCTTACCAGCACCTCACCGATAGCGTCAATACCTTCCGTGACTGATTTAACGGTAAACTCGGTAAGGGCATTAGGCACCTGGACAATCTTATTAATCGCTTTGTAGACGGCGTCAACCGGGCCGGTACCCAGGGCCGTGTCAGCCTGGCTGTTACCATCACGGTCGGTAAGCACCACCGAAGCCGTCGGAATACCACTGCCACAGGTTACCTGAAGGCGGTCCAGGTGATAGGTTTCAGCCACGGTGCGTTTCTCTTCGGCAACGAGGGACTCGATATCCTTATCGGTAACATCCTTCTTTTTGTCGGCAAGGTCTTTGAAGGCAGCGAAGGCACGGCTGAAGTTCTCCTCAGATAGGGTGTAGCCTAATTCTGCCAGTCGTTCCCTAAAAGCATGCCGTCCGCTGAGCTTACCCAGCACCAGCTTGCTGGCGGGTATACCCACAGTCTTAGGTTCCATTATCTCAAAGGTTATCGGCATCTTGATAACGCCATCCTGGTGAATTCCAGATTCATGACGGAAGGCATTAGCCCCAACAATAGCTTTGTTGGGTTGCACTGCAAAACCGGTCAGCTCGCTCACCAGCCGGCTGGTTTTATAAATCTGGGTGCTGTCAACACCGGTAGTCAGGTCGTAAAAGTTCTGGCGGGTCTTAATAGCCATAACAATCTCCTCAAGCGAGGCGTTACCCGCCCTCTCCCCAATACCGTTAATGGTACACTCCACCTGACGGGCTCCCCGCCTGAGCGCCTCCAGGCTGTTGGCTACCGCCAGGCCCAGGTCGTTATGACAGTGAACACTGACCACAGCCTGCCCGATATTGGGCACATTCTTGAAAATTCCTTCAATCAGACCGCCAAACTCTTCAGGGGTGGCATAGCCTACCGTATCAGGGATATTTACCGTGGTAGCTCCGGCAGCGATGGTTGCTTCCAGGATTTGGTAGATATATTCAGGCTCGGTCCGGCTGGCATCCATCGGGGAAAACTCAACATCATCAAGGTATTTCCTGGCTCTAGCCACCATGCTGCGAGCCATCTCCAGAATCTCCTGGCGGCTCTTCTTCAGTTGATAAACGAGGTGTATATCTGAAGATGAGAGAAAGACATGGATTCGCGGGTGCTCAGCCCCTTTCACCGCCTCCCAGGCTCTATCTATATCATCAGGATGGGCACGGGCTAAGCCGCAAATTACCGGAGTGCGCACCTCTTTGGCAATAGCTTCTACAGCCGTGAAATCACCCGGCGAGCTAATGGGAAAGCCAGCCTCAATAACATCAACACCCAGCCTCTCCAGCTGCCTGGCTATCTCCAGCTTTTCCTGAATATTTAGTGTCCCCCCCGCCGCCTGCTCTCCATCCCTTAATGTGGTATCAAAAATAATTACTCTATCCATAGTTTCCTCCTCGGGAGAAATAGTCTAAGTCAAACAGGTTTATCCCCTCTCCACATTAACGGGAGAGGGGATGGTAAGGATGAGCTTTGTTCTCTCCCTGAAGGAACAACTAGTATAATGGCTAATCATACGTTTGGACATTCTTATATCAACCGGAATATTTACCTGTTCTGTCACTTCTTTAGCCAGGGCATCATCTGGCGAAGCTCTTCACCGACCTCCTCAATAAGGTGCTCGGAGTCTATCCGCTTCAGGGCATTATAGGTCGGGCGGCCCGCCTGGTTTTCCAGTATCCACTCCTTGGCAAAGGTGCCGTCCTGAATCTCGGCCAGGATTTGCTCCATTTCGGCTCTAACCATATCGTCAATAACCCGCGGGCCCCGGCTATAATCACCATATTCGGCAGTATCACTTACCGAGTAGCGCATATAGTTCAAACCGCCCTGATAAATCAGGTCAACAATAAGCTTAAGTTCATTACAAACTTCAAAGTAAGCTATCTCTGGCTGATAGCCGGCATCAACCAGCACATCAAAGCCGGTCTTTATCAGGGCAGAAACTCCTCCGCAGAGGACCGCCTGCTCACCGAAGAGGTCAGTCTCAGTCTCTTCAGCAAAGGTTGTTTCTATCACTCCGGCCCGGCTGCAGCCGATACCCTTGGCATAAGCGAGGGCATTCCCCTTTGCCTTACCGGAAGCATCCTGATGAACGGCAATTATTGCCGGCGGTGCTTTGCCTTCGGTGTAAAGCTGCCTCAGCATATGACCGGGGGACTTGGGAGCTATCATGGTAACATCAATATCGGGGGAAGGGACTATCTGCCCGTAGTGGATATTAAAACCGTGAGAGAACATCAGGGTTTTACCCGGGGTCAGCCCTTTTTCCAGCGATTGATAATATATTTCCCGCTGTGATTGGTCAGGAGCCAGCAGCATAATGATATCAGCTTCATTGGCAACTTCGGCCACTTCGGCTACTTTTATCCCGTCAGCCAGAGCCTGAGCCTGGCTTTTACTCCCTTTACGCAAGCCAACCACCACCTGGCAGCCGCTATCCTTGAGGTTCTGAGCCTGAGCATGTCCCTGGCTGCCGTAACCGATAACGCCAATGAGTTTGCCTTCCAGTAGTTTCAGGTCGCAATCCTTGTCATAATATATTGTTGCCATTATCACTCCTCCTAATTTGAATAGACTGTCGAAAAATCTGCACTCTGTTTATGTTGTCAGCTTTTCCGGCTGGTGCGGGCTGACTCTTTCTCCACTGTTACTTGAGCCGGACCTCCCCTGACCATAGCTATACGGCCCGTCCTGGCTAATTCCTTGATACCAAAACCACGAAGCAGGTTAAATAGTGAATTAATTTTATCCTCGTCGCCGGTAACCTCAACAGTTACCGAATCGGCCCCGACATCAACGATATTTGCCCGGAATATGTCCACAATCTGCATAATCTCGCTGCGAGTGACCGAAGTGGCTTTTACTTTAATCAGTGCCAGTTCCCGGCTGACCATATCATTGCTGCTAATCTCAAATATTCTGACAACATCTATAATTTTATCCAGTTGTTTTCTGACCTGCTCCACTCTGGTGGTTGCTCCATCAACAACAATAGTCATCCGTGATATGTGTGGAACTTCACTATGCCCCACGGCAATGCTCTCAATATTGAAGCCACGTCTTCGGAAAAGACTTGCCATCCGATTTAGCACCCCGGGCTTATCCTCTACCAGAGCCACTATAGTATGTTTCATTGGAGCCATACTTCACCTCTCATCTCTTCAAGAGACTAGATATTACTTATCGGAAGTTTGGCCGAATCAGAGAGAGCCTTTACTTTTCTCTTGGGTTCCTCAATGACCTTGCCCAAAGCTGCTCCTGGCGGCACCATAGGATAAACATTTTCTTCAGGTTCCACAACAAAATCTATCAGGAAGGGGACCTCTTCCGCCATGGCTTGCTCAATCGCCGGGACTACTTCTTCCCGGCGCTTAACTCTTAAAGCCGGAATGCCATATGCCTCAGCCACCTTCACATAGTCCGGGCCGCTCAGCGGCGTGGCTACATATCGCTTCCCGTAAAAAAGTTCCTGCCACTGTCTCACCATTCCCAGATAGCCGTTATTGATAATGGCTATTTTCACGGCTGCTTTCTCCTGAACTATAGTGGCTAACTCCTGAACGGTCATCTGGAAACTGCCGTCCCCATCTATGCACCAGACAATATCATCAGGGCAGCCTACCTTAACGCCAAAAGCCGCCGGCAGGCCAAAACCCATTGTCCCCAGTCCACCCGAAGAGATAAAACTGTTTGGCTTATCATACCAGTAATGCTGAGCCGCCCACATCTGGTTCTGTCCTACTCCGGTAACAATAGTTGCCTTACCCCTGGTCACTTCGTAAATCTTGCGAATGACAAACTGGGGCAGCAAGCTTTCACTATCCCTGATGGTTATTGAGGGGTGTTCCTTCCGCCAGGTATTGAGCTGCTTCAGCCAATCAATATCCTGGGCGGGAGTAACCAGCTTATTCAACTGCTTCAAGACGGTCTTCACATCGCCAACTATCGGCACATCCACCGCCACATTTTTACCAATTTCTGCCGGGTCTATGTCAATATGGATAATCCGAGCCCCGGGAGCAAAGCCACTTACATTAGCCGTAGCTCTGTCATCAAACCTCATCCCGATGGCAATAAGAACATCGCAGGCGCTAACCGCCATATTGGCATAAGCCATGCCGTGCATCCCGAGCATGCCGAAACTCAGAATGTGGCTCTCGGGAAAACAGCCGATACCCAGTAAAGTAGTCACCACCGGTGCCTGGGCTGTCTCAGCCAATTGTTTTAGCTCGTTATAGGCTCCGGAAATGATTGCTCCCCTGCCGGCCAGGATGAGAGGCTGCCGGGCTTCATTAATGAGTTTAGCTGCCTTCTTAATCTGGGTCGGATGTCCCTGGAGCGTTGGCTTATAGCCGGGCAGGTTAACTTTGCTCGGGTAGTGATATTCTACTTCCTCCTGGAAGACATCCCGCGGTATATCAATAAGCACCGGCCCGGGACGTCCGGTCCTTGCCAGATGAAATGCCTCCTTAACTGTTCTGGCTAACGAACCTGCCTCAAGAACAAGATAGTTATGCTTGGTAATGGGCAGAGTGATACCGGTAATATCCACCTCCTGGAAAGCGTCTTTACCGATAAAGGGCCTGGCTACCTGACCGGTTATCGCCACCATGGGAGCGGAATCAAGGTAAGCATTGGCAATCCCGGTTACCAGGTTGGTTGCTCCCGGACCGGAGGTAGCAAAGCATACCCCCACCTTTCCCGTAGCCCGGGCATAACCATCGGCAGCGTGAGCGGCACCCTGCTCATGACGGGCCAGAATATGGCGCAGCCCGGGATATTGAGGCAGGGTATCATAGAGGGGCAAAACAGCCCCGCCAAGAATACCGAAAATCACTTCTACCTCTTCTTTCAGCAAGCTCTCACATAAAATTTGAGCACCAGTCAACTTCATAATCTAGGCTTCCCTTCCTCTTTCAGATTAGGCGGCTAAGTTTAAAGGCATCTGAATGTCCACTCTGGCCAGGTCTTCTGGTCGAAAGCGGGTACTTGCCTCCAAAACTTCAATCCCAAGAAGGGTATTTCCCTTGCCCATATCAATGATAATCCCCTCTTCAACTTCTTTGTTGGCGACAAACTCACCATCAGAGAACTTTATGTACATAGCATCGGCTTTTGTGTCATATGTAATTTGCATTTCCCCTCTTTTAATCCCAAATCACAGAGATAATAACGAACCTTTCATCTTCTTTGTTATATACAACTTTAATTTTCCGGTTGCCCAAACTTTTGTAAGCTAGTAATCTGCTTTTATATCCTGCATCTGTTTGCTCAGGATTAGCCAGCGTGTCCCTCACCATTTCTTTAGTGATTCCTCTAACTGACATCCGCCCAAGGGCATGGTCAGTCTATATGATACGCTGTTCTTCTATGTCCGTTAATCCCTCCTTGTTACCTAAACACGGCTCCGCTGCTAGCTGAAGAAACCATCTCGGCATAGCGCCTGAGATAGCCTGTTTTTACCTTAGGCACAAACTCAGCCAGTTTAGCCAGACGAGCGGATATCTCTTTATCACTGAGCTCTACCTCAAGCTTACACCCTGGGATATCAATCTTGATTATATCCCCATCGGCTAAGGCAGCGATAGGTCCACGGCTGGCGGCCTCCGGGGAGACATGCCCGATAGCTGCCCCGCGAGTTGCCCCGGAGAAGCGCCCGTCAGTTATCAGGGCTACTTCTTTATCCATCCCCATACCGCTCAAGAGAGAGGTAGGAGTGAGCATCTCTCTCATCCCGGGGCCTCCTTTAGGCCCTTCGTAACGAATAACTATGACCTGCCCCGCTTTTATACCACCCCTCATTATAGCCTGGGTTGCTTCTTCTTCAGAGTCAAAGATTATGGCAGGTCCCTGATGAACCATCATTTCCGGAGCTACGGCTGCCCTTTTCACCACCGCCCCCTCCGGGGCCAGATTGCCAGAAAGGATGGCAGTACCCCCGCTTGGTGAATAAGCATTAGCCATAGAGCGAATAACCTCTCTATCCCTAACCCTTCCTTGAGCGATAATTTCAGCCACCGTTTTCCTGGACACTGTTTTTGCCTTCAGTTTTAATAATCCTTCCAGCTCTTTCATCACCGCGGCGATGCCCCCGGCCCGGTCCAAGTCCTCAATGTGATAATCGCCCCCCGGCCGCAGCTTACATAGCTGCGGAGTAGCCTCGCTTATTTCGTTTATCATCGACAGAGGGAAATCCACACCGGCCTCATGAGCCACTGCCGTAAAATGTAGAATAGAATTGGTGCTGCCACCCAGTGCCATATCCACGGTAAAAGCGTTATGAATGGAATCCTTGTTTATAATATCCCGGGGGCAGATATTGCCAGCCAGTAACTCCATAATCTGCTGTCCCGCTTCCTCAGCCAGCTGTTTCCGCCTGGCATCAACCGCCGGAATAGTGCCGTTACCGGGCAGTCCCATACCCAGTGCCTCGGTCAGGCAGTTCATAGTATTGGCGGTGAACATTCCGGAGCAGCTGCCATAACCGGGACAGGCTGACCTTTCCAGTTCTGCTAGTTCTGATTCGGTCATCTGTCCGCTGGCTACCTTACCCACTGCTTCAAAGACGGAACTAAGGTCAACTTCGGCAAAGCCATCGCCGGTTGGCAGGCACCCTTTCAGCATCGGGCCGCCGCTGATGAAGATGGCAGGTATATTCAGCCTGGCGGCAGCCATAAGCATCCCGGGGATAATCTTGTCACAGTTGGGGATAAGCACCAGGGCGTCAAAAGCGTGAGCCTCAGCCACCGTCTCCACCGAGTCAGCGATTAATTCCCGGCTGGGTAAGCTATATTTCATTCCTGAGTGATTCATAGCGATACCGTCGCACACGGCGATGGCATTAACCTCAAAAGGCACCCCACCATTGCTGCGGACTCCAGCCTTAACCGCTTCGGCGATGCCCCTTAAATGGATATGGCCGGGGACAATCTCACTGAAGCTGTTAATGATACCGATAAAAGGCTTATCTATTTCAGCCGGCGAACAACCCAAAGCATACAATAAAGAGCGGTGAGGAGCCCGTTCTACACCTCTTTTGATGGCATCACTTTTCATCTCTTCTCTTTACTATCTCCCCTCATTGTTAATAAAAAAGCCGCCTTTACCAAGACGGCCCCTCTGGAACGAATTAGCCGTCCGATTACGAATAGGTAACAATAACAAGGATAACATCAGCAGTATTTATCATATTGCTATCTAAGGTAGCAAAGTTCTGCTTTAATGTCAAGCAAAGCCGTTTGAGGTCGTCAGGCATAAACGGTCTGGAGAACTTCTGCCTGCTGGTCTGGTCACTGGCTTGAATACTATGCTAGAATTAGGAGGCGATACTGAAACCGAACTTTATTGCCCGGTGTGATAAGACAAGTGGAAAAAACTAGCGAGAGAGTTAAACTTGTTCCTGACGAAGAAGCGGAGAAGCTTTTCCGGCAGATGATGGAAGAGCCTCTATCCCGGGCTGCTGAAATGGGCGCCGTAGATATTGTGGTAGGAATCCCCTTTTACAATGAAACTGATACCATAGCTTCAGTGGTACGGACAGTAAGAGAGGGGCTGGAAGAGTTCTATCCGGGGCAGAAAGCAATCATTGTCGCCGTTGGCTCACCGGCAGGCAGCGAATGCTGTGATGTTTTCAGGAAAGTCCCCGAAAGTGAGACGATAAGACATATCTCCTTTCTACTTGATGATGAAAGAGTCAGCGGCAAAGGCTGGGCTATCCGTGCCGCTATAGAAATTGCCCGGATGGCCGGGGCTGACCTGGCTGTCCTTGAAGCTGACCTGGTCACTGAGGAACGCAATGGTGAAATTGAAGGACTAATCCCGGACTGGCTCTATCTTCTGCTTGAGCCAATTAAGGGACAGGGGATGGACCTGGTTGCCTCTCGCTTCAACCGTCACTATCTTGAATCACCTATTTCCAGTCAGCTGGTTTACCCTTTGCTGACCGCCATTTACGATTGCCCTATTCATGATGTCCTGGGAGGACAGTGGGGAATTTCCCACCGCCTGGTGCGTACCTATGCGCAGAGCCTTGCTTCTCAGCAAAGCGCTGAGATTGGTGGCTATGGTATTGACATCTGGCTGGCAACCAAAGCGGTGACAGGTGGTGTCAGGATATGTGAAAGTAATCTGGGGCTGAAGATTCCCGGTGCCTCACGAAAAATGGAACTCAAGTTGCGGCATGTTGTCGAAACATTATTTCAACGGATTATCGCCGACCGGGAGTGGTGGGCACAGGAAGAAGCAGTAGAAACACCTCTGCGGCATCGACTGGCTACCTTTGGCCCCAAACAGATGGGGCGAACCCGATGGGTAGAAATAAACATCGGGCAGCTATTGTCAAGGTATCAGCGCGGGTTTAATCGGTTTCACCAAATTTACACTTCTATTCTGCCCGACGACACCTGCCAGCAACTGGAAGGGCTGGGTAAAAGTGATGCCGGCAGTTTCCTTATCCCTGATAATTCCTGGGTGAGGGCTATCTACCATTTCTTACTTGCCTTTGCCTTCGGTAAAGAGTTTGACAAAGGCGACTTAATCAGCGCCATTGTCCCCCTTTTTGAGGGGCGCCTGGCCGGTTTCATCCTTACAACATCATCGCTATGGCAAAAACTGCTGCCGTCAATAAACCGCCGGGAGGCTCAGGAACTGCTCGCCCTTGAAGCGGACAGTCAGATTGAAGGGCTGGTAGATGAGTTCCTCCTCTGGAGACAGGACCTCCTGGCCAGGTGGCAGACCAGTGAAGAGATGCTTAAGCCTCCGGTGCCCAAGGTAACCTATCGCGAGTTCATCCCTAATGTCCACCTGGTAGTGCCCCTGGAAGTCACCAGCCCGGAAGGATACCCGGTCAGCGCCAACGGCATTTATGAAACAATCTTCTCCAGGTATAAAGCAGAGTTTGATGACTTCATTTACAAACAGCTGGGTACTCCCCGTAATGCTGACTCGGCACAGATAGTCCAGCGGATTCGTGATAACCTGCATCAGGTGGAGAGTCAGCTGGATAGCATCTTGCTGCCCGGCGACCTCCTGACCGTTGAGGGAACACGGCAGGTAGTTGAGATAATTATCAACTACTTTCATCAAGAGGATGCCTTCGTTCTTAATCCAGGGATGGCATACCAGATTTTAGCCAAGAATCCTCCTTTCGGCTTGCTTACCCGGCTGGGCTATCCCAGTTGGCCTGCCCTGCTCAGAGAATATGAGCCAAATGAGGTACTGGCACTGGCTAACTGGTCTGAAGAAGGAGAGTATGAAGCACAGGTGCTGGCTCTGCTCCGCCGGACTATTAAGCCGGAGCATTTCGAAGCTACTAATCTGCAGCCAATAATAGTCAGCTACGAGCAGTTTCCCTCACTATTAGAGGTGGGGGAATGTGGCGGCTTGTGTAAGCTAACCGGTCGGCTGGTAGTCAGCAATCTGCGCAAGGGTGCTGGCGGCGAGTTTCCTAAACTGCGCTACTTTACCACCGTTGCCAAGCTGGTTATTGAAATGGAAAGGTGGGGCAGTATCTGGCGGAGGTGGGCTGAGGAGAAAAGAGAGCTAAAAGACAGGATAGTAAATTCTATAGAGGGCCACTGGGGGAGAGAGCCACTCTCTGCCCACAATATCTTTGAGAACGAGCATCAACGTATATTTACAGAGAGGCTGAAAAAATTGGCACAGCGGCTTGCTGAGACAGCCGGTAATGATAGCCCCCGTCTGGCTTTAGCTGAAAATCTCCAGAAACTGGCTTATTCTTATCATCTGGCACTGACACTGCCTGATGGGACATTTGTTCCCTGTTCTGCCTGGACCTGGGCAAGCTACAGCGCTAAAGGGGGTGTGGGACTGCCCACGCCCTTCTCGCTGCATGTTGAGCGGGACTGGTCTTCGCGTGACTTCCTGGTGGAGTACTTCAAGGCATCCGGAGGCAGAGAAGAAGCCATAGATGAGAAGATTGTAGAGCTTATGGAGCAGGGTAAAGAATGGATGGACCTGGCCCCTATCCTGCTCGGCACCGCCAAAGAAGCTGACGCCATAATTCAAACGGAGCCGGCTCCACCTCGGCTGCCTTCTGCCGGGAGCTTGGTACGCTATGAAGGGAACCCGTTGCTCAAGCCGATAAAAGAGCATGCCTGGGAAACAAAGTATGTGCTCAACCCGGCGGCTATAAGGCTCAACGGCAAGGTCTATATGGTATACCGGGCCTTCGGCGAGGATAATATCTCTCGTCTCGGGCTGGCGGTCAGTGAAGACGGGGTTAAGTTTACCGAAAGGCTGGCAAAGCCGATATTTGAACCAGTGGGCAGAAATGAAGAAAAAGGATGCGAGGATGCCCGGCTGACTCTGATTGGTGAGCGTCTTTTCATGGTTTATACCGCTTACAGCGGCACGGTGGCTCAGATTGGTATGGCTTCCATAGCCGTAAATGATTTCCTGAGCTACAAGTGGCACTGGCAAAGGCACGGCATGGTTTTCCCCGGCTTCACTGACAAGGATGGCGCTTTATTCCCCGAAATGTTCAATGGCAAGTATGCTATGCTCCACAGGGTCGACCCTCACATCTGGATAACCTTTTCCTCTCATCTCCATTGCCCCTGGCCGAGGTATGAACACAAGATACTGGCTGACTCAACATACGGCCTGTTATGGGATGGGAAGAAAATTGGGGGTGGTGCTCCGCCCATAAAGACCAGATACGGCTGGCTGCTGATAACCCACGGTGTGGACTACCTCCGAATCTACCGGTTGGGTATTTTTTTGCTCGACCTGCTTGACCCGACGGTTGTCCTCTACCGCTCACCCAATGCCATCCTTGAACCAGCCGAAAAGTATGAGAAAGGCGAACCGGGTACAGACTGGGTGCCAAATGTGGTCTTTACCTGCGGGGCTGTGCCCGAAGCAGACGGGAAAGAGATGCTTGATGCTGAGGATGAGCTATTGGTCTATTATGGAGCAGCCGATTCAGTGATTTGCGTGGCTCGAGCTAAACTGGGTGACTTGATTCCCCGTGAGTATCTGGACAATTCGTTATCAAACGCCTACCGTAACTTGAGCAAAGGATAAGCTGATGACAAATAGCCATAGTAGTCTGGAAAAAACTGGCCATCTCTCCGTGGTTTACCTCTCCAGTTTCCCACCCCGCCAGTGCGGGATTGCCACCTTTACCCGGGACCTTACCCACGCTATGGATGAGATGCTGTCACCAGTGATTAAATCCCAGATTGTAGCTATGAACCCCCACGATGTGATAAGCTACCATTACCCGAACCGGGTTATCATGCAGATAAAACAGACCCGTGAAGAAGAATATATTCAAGCCGCCCAAAGAATAAACCAGATGGATGATGTCCAGCTAGTCAACATCCAGCACGAATTTGGCCTCTTTGGGGGTAGCCGCGGCTCCCACCTGCTTCCTTTTGTCAGGATGCTGAGAAAACCGCTGGTAATAGCCTTTCACACGGTCTTACCTGACCCGGATGAAGAACTCTACACTACTGTGGGGTCTCTCGCCGAAAATGCCAGCACCGTCATCGTAATGACCAATCTATCCAAAAAGATACTCACCCAGCAGTACGGCATCAGCTCCCGAAAAATCAAGGTGATTCCCCACGGGATACACCACCAGCCATTTACCTCAAGCAAGCAAGCCAAAATGACCCTTGGCTATTCGGATAGGGTGGTTCTATCCACCTTTGGGCTCTTAAGCAGAATTAAGGGCTTGGAATATGTTATTGAGGCTCTACCGGAAGTGGTCAGGAAATTCCCCAATTTTGTCTATATTATTTTCGGTGCCACTCATCCCAACGTGCTGCAGGATGAGGGGGAAAGTTACCGAAACCTTCTCATCCAAAAGATATTTGACCTCGGTCTCTATGACCATGTGAAGCTTTATAACAAATACTTCCCCCTGGCTGAGCTACTTCATTTCTTAAAAGCAACGGATATCTATATTTCTCCTTCGCTTGACCCCTACCAGGCGGTTTCAGGCACCCTCTCTTATGCCCTCGGCACAGGCCGGCCGGTTATCTCCACAGCTTTTTCCCACGCTCAAGAAGTACTGGGCAATGAAGTAGGCGTACTGGTTGATTTCAAGAATCCGGCAGCATATACCGAAGCCATCCTCAAGCTTTTAGAGGACGAGGAGTTCAGGTTACAACTCGGCAAAAACGCCTATTTTCGGACCCGTTATATGACCTGGGATAATGTTGCCCTTCAGTACGCCAGAGTTTTCTCGGAGCATGCTCCGAGTCTGAACGGGGTAATCGAACAGAAGAGCCTCCCCAGGATAAGGCTTGACCATCTGCTTTATCTCACGGATGGTTTTGGCATTGTCCAGTTCGCTAAATTGAACAGGCGCGATACTTCTTCAGGCTACACCCTTGATGATAACGCCCGGGCACTGGCTGCTCTGGCTCTTTACTATAATAAATTTGGCGCCGCAAAACAGGCTCTGACTGAGAGGCAAAAAGGTAAGCTGCTGAGACGGATTAACACCTATCTGGATTTTATTGCCTTCGTTGTCAGGCCTGACGGTCCCTTTCAGAATTTTGTCAATGCCGATAAAAGCTTAAGCCCGCTTAATGAACAGCTTGACCTCGATGAAGCTAATGGGCGAGCCCTTTATGCCCTGGCTCTGACAGTGACAACCGCTTCGCTCCCCAGGACCGTCAGACAGAAGGCTTTTGACCTCCTGCAAAAAAGGCTGGAGAGCAGCATCTCTTTCGACTCCCCGCGGGCGATGGCTCACTGCATAAAAGCCCTCTGTATTTTGATAGGCGGGAAGAGGCAAATAGAGGGAATTGACCTAGAGAAGGCACTCAGAGTTCACTGTGACCGGTTGGTTGAACTCTACCAATCTAGCAGCCAGGCTGACTGGCAGTGGTTTGAGAGTTATCTGGCCTATTCTAATCCGGTTCTGCCCGAAGCCTTACTTATGGGTTACCGTATTATCGGGGACAGCAAATATCGCCAGATAGGTAAGACAGCACTAGATTTCTTGCTCGAGAAGAGTTTTAATAACGGTATGTATATGCCTGTCGGGAATCATGGCTGGCATTACCAGAACGGTAAGCGGAGTAAGTTTGACCAGCAACCGGAAGAAGTTGCTTCCACGGTCAGCGCTTTAAATACCTGTTATCTGGTAACTAAAGATGAATACTATTCCAAACTGATGCGTCAGGCATTCAACTGGTTTCTGGGGGAAAATAGCCTCAACCAGGTTATTTATGACCGGACAACCGGTGGCTGCTATGATGGAGTCGGCAGAACTGCCATCAATCTGAACCAGGGAGCGGAATCGACTATCTCATATCTGCTGGCACGGCTTACCTTTGACTAGAGCAGGTGGTTGACTCTTATACAGAAGCAAGAAGATGATGAGGTGGAGACTAAACAATCAGTCACTGCGGTAATAGTGGTGGCTCATCCGGATGATGAGACTCTCTGGGCTGGTGGCACGGTATTGATGCACCCGGACTGGCAATGGATGGTAGTGTCACTCACCCGGGGGGATGACCCTGACCGGGCGCCAAGGTTCTTACGGGCTGTTCAGAAACTGGGGGCTACAGCAAGTATTGGCAACCTTAATGACGAGCCGGGCCAGCCGCCTCTTGATGTGACGGAGGTGCAGCAGGTGCTTCTGTCTATTTTACCAAGACAAAATTTTGACCTTATCCTGACACACAGCCCGTGCGGGGAATATACCCGCCACCGCCGCCATGAAGAAACAAGCGCCGCCGTTACCGCTCTCTGGGAGAAAGACATTATCAGGACAGACGAAGTGTGGCTCTTCGCTTATGGGGACAGCGGAAGAGGCGGCAGAGACGACCTGCCCGGGGTCATCAAGACGGCCCACCGGCTGATTAGCCTACCTGAGACCATCTGGCAGCAAAAGCGCCGTATTATCACCGAAATATATGGCTTTAGCTCTGAAAGTTATGAGGCTCATATCACGCTGAGGCAAGAAGCCTTCTGGCGCTTTCGTTCTGCCGGTGAATTTCATAAATGGTTAGTCAATATTGAAAGGAGAGAGCAATGAAAGTGCTGGTTCTCTACGAGTATCCACCTCCCCCCGGGGGACTGGCTACTCAGGGGGATTTGCTCTACTGGGGACTCAAAGAAATAGGGGTAGATACCTATCCGGTCACTCCTGAATCTGCCCAGGAAAAAGAGTGGTATTACCGCTGGTTTAAGCCCGATGTGGTGGTGGGAGTGGGTTACTGGGGGCACACACCGGACCTGGTGCTTCATCCCCAGCGGTATGGCGTCAAACCGGTGCCCTGGCTGGTGGCTGACGGCTATGTAGCTAACTATGAGGAAATTCTGGATGCCCTGCCTCTTATTCTGACAACCTCTCTGTGGGTTAAGGATGTCTACATCCGCGATGGGCTCCACGGGGGTAACATAGAGATTTTGCCGGTAGGGGTGGACATCGATTATTTTATGCCCCGGGATAAGAATGACCCCAAAGTGAGCTGCGTTAGAGAGGCTCTCGGAGTTGCCCCGGATGAAATAATGATTCTCACCGTGGGAGGTGATGCTGCCTCCAAAGGAGCCCAGGAGGTGATGCAGGCTTTAGCTATTATTGATGCTAAAGCCCCTCCCTGGAAATATGTCTGTAAGGTCTGGCCACAGCCCAGGACACTGCAGCAAAACCTGATGGACCTTCAGCTAGCCAACTCTTTGGGAATTGAGAAAAATGTGATATACACCACCAATATCGTTTCCCGGAACTTCATGCCTTATCTTATTAATGCCTGCGATATTTATGCAGCGCCTTCCCGTCTGGAAGGGTTTGGCATGCCGCAGGTGGAGGCAGGAGCCTCAGGCAAACCGGTGCTGGGTATCAATGCTATGGCTATGAAAGAGACACTGGTTCACGGTGAAACGGCACTTCTCGCCGGCGTTGGCACCGAGGTGGTATTACGAGAGACCACCGTCGGAGAAGAGTCTGGTTGGGAAAAAGGACACCGGGTGGTCTTTAAAAATCCTCACACGGTTGAATACCGTGCCAGCATTCATGACATCGCCAACTACCTGATGGACCTGATGACGAACGCCAAACTGAGGCAGAAAATAGGAGAAGCGGGCAGAAAACGGGTGGTAGAGAACTACGATTACCGGGTCGTAGCCAAGAAGTTTGTGGAAATTGTCTCGGAAAGGTTGGGGATTTCATAGCATGAAAGCAAAACAACTGGAACAAATAGATAAGGCTAAAGAAGCCGCCATTAAGGTGCTGTTACGCAATGCTCACGGTCCCTACCGCTCACTCCCCCGCACCGCCGGATGGGGCTATCCTGAGCCGTATACCCGTGACCTTTTAATCTCATCGCTGGGTATTTTTGTCTCAGGTAATGAAAGGCTTCTCAACAGTCTCAGGCGGGTGCTGGTGACTCTGGCAAAGAATCAGAGCCGGTTGGGTCTCATCCCCGGCCTTGTTCATGACCCTGATGAAAGAGCCACTAGCGATACCACTCCCCTTTTTATTCTTGCCGTCGGTCTTTTCCGAAAGTTCACCGGTGAAGATGATTTCCTTGAAGAAGCGGTAAAAAAAGCGATGACCTGGATGGAGTACCAGAGCCCTTCCGACCGTGTCTTGGTGGCACAACTGCCGACCAGCGATTGGCGGGACGAGCAATGGGTTCTTGGCTTTGGCCTCTATGTGAATACCATAGTCTATAGTTACCTCCGACTCTACGGTCAATTTGAAAGAGCTGACCGCCTGGAAGAGATGACGGATAGGTTCACCATTACTGGCGATGTTATTCATCGTCATGTCCATGAAGGGCTGGTATTACGTCACAAACCTTACTTCGCCACCTGGTCATACAAGGTCTACGCTGATGAGCGCTTTGACCTCCTGGGAAATAGCCTGGCTATACTATCGGGCCTGGCACATCCCTCAAGAGCCAGACAGATGATTTCCTGGATTGAGCGTGAATGCCAAGCACTGAGACAGCAGGGCTTGCTGGTGCTTGATTTGCCTCCCATTTTCTTCCCCTACATACGTCCGGGAGACCCGGACTGGCATCCCAGGTATCAGAAGTTTAACAATCCCGGGGAATATCTTAACGGCGGAGTCTGGCCCTTTGCTTGTGGCTTTTACATCGCCGCCCTGGTCACCAGTGGCAGGCTCCGCCTGGCGGAGAAAAAGCTAATCGCCTTGACCGAACTGGTCAGCCCTTCCCGTGATGCTGAGGTTGATTTTGGTTTCAACGAATGGTTCCGTGCTCAGGATGGTAGCCCACGGGGAGAAGACTGGCAGTCCTGGTCAGCCGCTATGTATCTCTATGCTGCTGCTTCGGTTGAACAGGGAAAGACCCCCTTTTTTGATGAAATTCGTGCCGGCTGCCCTTCGACAGGCTCAGCGCCTGCCCTGTACTTGATACAGGGGCGAACGGTCTTGTTGTAATTGCCTTTTTTTATAACTTAGTACATAGAAGGGTTTAACGGGTGAAGCTGATTTCTTCTTTCTATACGGAATGCCGGGCATTTATCAGACAGAAGCTGGGACACAAACAGCCACCGGTGTATGCCGAGCGCCTCAGATACCTGCGGCGCCTCCGGAAAGTCGGCGCTGCCCTGGGATTTGACCAGGGCTCGTGTATCGACCGCTACTATATAGAAAAGTTTCTCTCTGACCATATCCCGGATATCCGGGGACATGTCCTGGAAATTGGAGACGATACCTATACCCGGAGGTTCGGGGCTGAGCAGGTCATCAGAAGCGATGTTTTACACCGCACAGAGGATAATCCCGGGGCAACAATCGTCGCCGATCTGACTAGTGCCGGCCCTATTCCTCAGGACACATTCGACTGCATTATTCTGACCCAGACATTACAATACATATACGAACTGCCGGCCGCGATTGAAACGCTCCACCGCATTTTGAAGCCTGGCGGAGTAGTTCTGGCAACGGTACCTGGTATTGCTTATATTAGCCGCTACGACCTGGAACACTGGGGTGAATACTGGCGTCTGACCACCCAGTCAGCCAAAAGGCTGTTTTCGGAGGTCTTCCCGCCTCAGAAGGTGGCAGCACAAGCCTACGGGAACTTGCTGGCGGCGGCGGCCTTCCTGTGCGGCTTATCGGCCGATGGGTTCAAGGCGGAAGAGCTTGACTGCCGCCACCCCGATTTTGAGGTAGTGGTTACGGTGCGAGCGGTGAAATAACAGCCCCTTGCTTTGTTCAACCTGGTTAGACGGCTGAGATTTACATCAATCTGCGGCGTTTTTTTGCCAGGTAGTCCAGGAGCAGGTATTTCCCCAATCCATCCGGGCTGGTGAAGAAGACCCGTCCCTTGTTTATCTGCGCTATCTGACTGACGAAGCCGGTGAAAAAGGGGGAATCATCAAACATGAAGGTATTAATCACGATACCTTTCTGGGTACAATTCCTGACCTCCTTTAAAGTCATCTGGAGAGCCCGCATAGTCGGAGGATACTGATGATAAACCTCGCCACCTTCGAAGAAAGCGGTCGGTTGGCCATCAGATATCAGCAGTATCTCTTTATTGGCGCAATTCTGTTTGGAGAGCAATTTCCTGGCCAGGTAGAGGGCGTGCTGGTAATTGGTGCCCCGCTCAAAGTACGGGAAAGGCATCTGAAGCAGGTCTCCCCTCTTTATCTCGTGAGCCATGCCTGAAAAGCCAATGACAAATAAGCTGTCCTTGGGATATCGGGTACTGATAAGGTTCTCCAGAGCAATGGCTACCCGTTTTGCCATTTCAAAATAGCCATATCGGAACATGGAATGACTCTGGTCCAAGAGTAAGACAATGGCAGAGCGAGTTGACTCTTCCGTCTTCAGTATCTCAAAATCCTGCATATCGAGCCGGACGGGAGGAGAGCCGGCATGGCGAAGAATTGAATTCATAATGGTTTTCTGAACATGGAGATGAAAATCATCGCCGGACTCATATTTTCTGGTTTCCTCTATCCGCTCGATACCGGCCCCGGTCCGGTCAATGGTGTGCGGGCCGGAGCGGTCTGTTTTCAGGTGAGCCAGGATTTCTTTCAGAGCTTTCTGTCCTATCCTGCGTATCGCCTGGGGAGTCAGTTCGTATCCGTCACCTTTCCGCCGGATATATCCCGCTTCTTCCAGGAGGCGAGCCATATCCCTCAGGGCTTCCATCTGCCTGGCTGCCTCTTCCCCCATAAGCTCCTTCACCAAATCACTATTGATATTATCCAGGTCAGGTCTCATCCGGGCTTCTCTCACTTGCTCTTCCAGCTCGTCCATCTTCTGGAGCGTTTCCATCAGCTTCATCGCCTCGTTGAAGGAAACCGATTCGTCACCGGAGAAAGGATAGCCTCTCTGCCACTTCTGGCTGGGATACAACCTGTTCATATAAGCCCCCAGCTTGGCGAACTCCTGCTGGGTTGCTTCATCAAACATAGACTTAAGCAGTTCATCCAGAGCCTGTCTGTCTTCCGGGGACAGGCTATCCATCAATGCCTGAGCCTGTTCCATCTGCTCCCGCAATCTATTCATCATCTCTTCGAAGTTCCGGGGCCGGTCAGAGCCAAAGAAATCGCCAAACTGCTCCATAAAGCCGTCAAAGTCCGGCTCCTCCCCCCTCATCCGGGCTTCCAGCATCTGGTTAATCCCTTCCACCAGGTTGCGTATCCCGGCCATACTACTGGCATCCATATTTTTCAGCGCCTGGGTCAGGTCACGCATATAAGCCTGCATGGCGTTTTTCTTCAACTGGTCTAAAAGCTCCTGGAACATCTCCCGGGCTTCATTATCCATAAAATCATACTGCATCAGTTCTTTCACCTGCCCACCGATATCTGAGGGCAGGTTATTAAGCTTCTCCAGGTTCTGTGCCGACCTGTTTTCGACAGCTTGCTTAAGCTTTTCAGTTAGCTCCGGAGGCAGTTCCTCACTACCCGTCCCTGCTTTTTCCCTTGCCTCATCCAGTTGCTTCTGGATGCCCTGCCTTTCCGTCTCCTGTATCTTATCCAGCTTCTGGCGTATCTCGTCCATAACCGAGCCGAGGTCATACCTGTCAAGCTGGTTTTGTCTCATCTGGCGTAGTTGCTGAAGAAGCTTTTCCAGGCTGGGCAACTGCCTGCCCTGGTTGTCTCTAAGACCCCGGCGCCAGAGGTCACGCAATGCCTCAGGCAGGTCACCGTGCCTCATCAACGAACTGTCCAGCTCGTTCATAAGCTGGTCAGCATCCATGTTGAAGATGTTCTGGTTTCCATCCCACTCAGAATAGCGATATGCTTTCATACCAGCCCTCCGTCAACAGACATCTTTTTCCGAATAATAATATTTTAGCATAACCGGCAGTCAAGGGACAAAATTTCGATTTGTCTTTAGAGGGCAGGTTGGATTATACTTTGAACTTGAGCTAGATAAAAAGGATGTATGGAAAGTAAAAACAGAGGTAAGTCTGGAGGTATTTGGAGCAGGGCATTGTCATTTATCCTGGCCCTGGCTCTTCTGGGTGGTTTAGCTATGCTTGGCTATTCCATAGCCAGCCCGATTAAAGAGCCGTTCACCGAATTTTACCTGCTCGGTTTGAGCGGCCAGGCTAAAGACTATCCTGGCCGGCTATCGCTCGGTGAGGAAGGAAAGGTAGTGGTGGGTATTGTCAACCGGGAATATGAAACGGTAGGCTACCGGCTGGAGATGAGAATAGAAGAGGGTACCAGTAAGGAGGTGGAGCCGGTGACGCTGGAACACGGGGGGAAATGGCAGGAGATAGTCACTTTTACGCCGGAGAAGGCGGGGGACGGGCAAAAAGCGGAGTTTCTCCTCTATAAACAGGGACAGAGCGAACCTTACCGGGAACTTCACCTTTGGCTGGATGTGGAGTAAAATAGATATTATTTATCAGGGGATACTGACCTGATGAGGGCGCTAAGTAATCAGGGAAGTTTAAAAGCAGGCAGGTGAGAACAGGATGAAAGCAGTCATTTTAGCCGCCGGTGAGGGGAAGCGAATGCACCCTCTTACCTGCACCCGACCCAAAGTGATGCTGCCGATTGCCAATAAGCCTATCCTGGAACATTTAATCACTGAAGCTGAAAAAGCCGGTATTAAAGAGTTCATCTTTATTGTCGGCTATCATGATGAACAGATACGTAACTATTTTGGCAACGGCAGCAGGTGGGGCGTAAAGATAGACTATTCAACCCAGCGAAAACAACTGGGCACGGCTGATGCCCTGAGAATGGTTGAAGGTGCAGTAGACGGGAATTTCCTGATGATAAACGGGGATGCTGTTATTGGCTATCAGGACATTGAAAAATTAGCCGCCGGTGAGAATATCACCATGAGTTTAACTCAGGTGGAGAATACGGGGGATTTAGGTCTGGTTGAAATAAACAAAGATAAGGTGGTTCGTATTTATGAGAAGGTAGGGAAAGCTCCTTCCAATCTGGCAAATGCAGGCCTGTATCTATTCACCCCGGAGATATTCGCCGCCGTATCTCAAACTTTAAAATCACCACGCGGTGAATATGAGATAACCGATTCTCTACAACTTTTGATAGACCGGGGACATCATGTTTCATATCAGAAAATTAATTACTGGCTCGATTTCAGCTATCCCTGGGACCTGCTGGTAGCTAACGAATCTTTACTCTCAGGGACAGAATCGCAGAACCTGGGTGAAATAGAAGAAAATGTGGTAACCAGGGGAGCAGTCAGCATTGGTAAGGGAAGTATTGTCAGGTCAGGCTCATATATCATCGGCCCGGTGATAATCGGGGAGGATTGTGAAGTTGGTCCCAACTGCTATATTCGTCCTCATACCGCTATTGGCGATGGTTGCCGTATCGGCGGTGCAGTTGAGGTTAAAAATTCTATAATTATGAAAAATACTGATATCCCCCATCATAATTATGTGGGAGATAGTATTATTGGTGAAGACTGTAACCTTGGTGCTGGCACCAAGATTGCCAATCTCAGGCTTGATGAGCGGCAGATAACGGTAGCCGGCAAGAACACCGGCAGACGGAAACTGGGAGCTATTATGGGAGACGGAGTCAAGACCGGAATTAATGCCTGTATTAATGTCGGCAGTATGATTGGCCATAAAACCTTTATCGGCCCGGGAGCCGTGGTCAGCGGGGTTATTTCACCGGAGTCAATAATATTATAGGGATGAATAAAATGAAGCAAGCCGTAATTTTAGCCGCCGGTGAAGGGCAAAGACTGAGACCATTTACTGTCACCAAGCCAAAAACAATGCTCTCCATAGCTGGCAAACCAATATTGGCCTACGTGGTTGAGTCACTGGCTCAGAACGGTATCCGTAATATAGTTATTGTGGTTGGCTACAGGAAAGAGCAGATATTTGATTATATGGGTGACGGAGAGCAGTTTGGCACCAATATAAGTTACATAATACAGGAAAGGCAACTGGGTACCGCCAATGCCTTGCTGGAGGTAAAAGGAGCTGCCGAAAGCGAATTTTTAGTCTTACCCGGTGACAACCTTATTGATGGCAGTACCATTGCCCGGTTCGTCAATGCGAAACCAAACTCTTTACTGGTGAAAAAAATTAAAGATACGACCCGATATGGAGCGGTGACTACTGAGGGAGATATAGTGCAAAATATCTCAGAAAAACCAGCGGAAGCCAAAAGTAATCTGGTTAATACTGGTATCTATGCCTTTAGCCGGGAGATTTTTGACTTTATTGATAATGAGCTGGGCATTCCTGATGTCATAAACAGCATGATAGCTCAGGGCTGTGTCATCAGCGCTCAGGAAACGGAGGGCACCTGGCTTGATATTGTCTATCCCTGGGATATATTGAGCCTGAACGGGGCTATCCTCCGCCAGGTTCCGTCGAGTCTGGGGGGCACTATTGAGGCAGGGGTTTCTCTAAAAGGAGCGGTATCAATAGGCGAGAACACGGTGATACGCTCCAATTGCTATATTGTTGGCCCCGTAATTATCGGCAGGAATTGTAATATAGGCCCCAATGTTTACATTGCCCCGGCTACCAGTATCGGTGAAAATGTAGTTATTTCGCCTTTCAGTGAAATAAAAAATAGCGTTATCGGTGATGATATTAATATCGGCTCCAGTTCCATCATCGAGGATTCGGTTATTGATGATGGCTGTATTATTGAAGGACGCTTCACTGCCTGTAGTGGTGAAACTGAGGTCCGGGTGAATGACGAGCATTACCAGGTAAGAGTGGGGGCACTGCTTGGCGTAAGCTGTAATATAGGCAATAGCGTGGTAGCCCAGCCGGGTGTTATCATCGGTAACTACAGCCGGATTCAGCCGATGAAGCTGATTAACGGTAAGCTGCCGGATAGGAGTTCTGTGTATTAGGGAACTATGTGCGGCATTGTAGGTTATATCGGAGAAAAACAGGCTCAGCCCATACTGCTTAGCTGCTTGGAAAAGCTGGAGTACAGGGGCTATGACTCCTGTGGTGTAGCCGTGGCGGCTGATGGTATTAAAGTCTTTAAGGATGCCACCAGGGTAAAAGCTCTTGGGAAGAGTTTGCCAAAATTCGGAGGGACTTCAGGTATCGGTCATACCCGGTGGGCGACCCACGGTGCCCCATCTCAGGTCAACGCTCACCCCCACCTTGACTGCAGCGGCAAAATCGCCGTAGTGCACAATGGTGTAGTAAGAAATTATCAGAAGTTGAAAGAGCAGCTAATTAGCGAAGGGCATAATTTTGTCTCCGACACCGATACCGAGGTCATACCTCACCTTATCGAGAAGCACTACAGCGGCAACCTGGAAGAGGCGACAGAAATTGCCTTGAATGAGATTGAGGGTTCTTATGCCATCATTGTCCTGGCCGCCGCTGGAAATGAACTGGTAATTGCCAGAAAAGATAGTCCGCTGGTTGTTGCCCTGGGAGACAGAGAGAATTTTATTGCCTCGGATGTGCCAGCAATACTGGACTATACCGATAGAGTTATTTATTTAGAGGACGGTGATATTGGGGTGGTTAGCCAGAATGGGGTAAGGATAAAAAGAAACGGAATAGAGGCGAGGTGCGAAGAGCATAAGGTGCTGTGGAGTATGGAAGATGCCCAGAAGTCAGGCTATGAGCACTTTATGATTAAAGAAATCCACGAGCAGCCTGGAGTGATACGGAATACCCTTGGCGAATTTACCCGGGACAGTGAGGGAAGTGTTGATTTACTGGAAATGAAGGAAAGAGCTTTAGAATCAATGCTCCTGGTAAGCTGTGGGACTTCATATTATGCCTCTTTGATAGGGAAATTTATTTTTGAGGAATTGCTCAATATCTCGGCTAGAGCCGAGATTGCTTCCGAATTTAACTATCACAATCATATCCTGCCAGGGACTACGGCTATTGCTATCACCCAATCGGGTGAAACGGCTGATACCTTAAAAGCGATGAAAAAATTGAAGGAGACGGGCTGCCGGGTAATAGCCATTACCAATGTGGTAGGTAGCAGCGTCAGCCGCATCGCCAACCAGACTATTTATACCAGGGCTGGCCCCGAGATAAGCGTGGCGGCGACTAAGAGCTTTATGGCTCAACTGATGGTATTATACTGGCTGGCGATGTCGTATTCTAAGGCTGAGACCAGAAAATTAGCCAGTCTGCTTATGGAGATGAGGCAATTACCCAGTAAAGTTCAACAGGTACTGGATGATGAAGCTAAGATTATTGACTATGCTAAATCCCTGGCAAAGTACGAAAATGCTTTCTTCATCGGCAGAGGAATAAACATGGCGGTGGCTCTGGAAGGAGCTTTAAAGCTGAAGGAAATCTCTTACCTTCACGCCGAAGGTTTTGCTGCCGGAGAAATAAAACATGGCCCATTTGCCTTATTGGGGAGTAACACTCCGGTCATTGCTATTGCCAGCCAGGATAACACTTACGAAGCGATGTTGACCAGTATCAAAGAAATCAAGGCTAGAGGAGCACCGGTGATAGCGGTAGCCGAAGAAGGGGATGAGGATATTGTGGAAGTAGCTGATTCGGTCATTAGCGTGCCGAAGGTTGATACCCTGTTTTCACCTGTGGTTAATATAGTAGCTTTACAGTTACTTGCTTACTACACTGCCAGAGAGAGAGGCTGCTCAATAGATTTCCCGCGGAATCTGGCTAAAAGCGTAACTGTGGAGTAAGGGCAAGAGTCGATAATTAACCTTGATATTGGTTGACTTTCCCACCAACATAGAGTATACTACTTCGGGTAAGCAGAAGGTAAAAGAACATTGGTAAGCTGAGTGCTTTCCCACGGAAGTCTCAGCTTTAATTATGCCAAAAAAAACAAAATAAAAGGAGGTTCTTGTGGCTTACGACGCGGTAAAAATGAAGGACTGGCAGATTGCCGAAGCGGCGGAAAAGAACATGCCGACCCCGGAAGAATGGCGAGAAAAACTGGGGTTGGAGAAGGACGAGATTCTCCCCTACGGGCGAATTGCCAAGCTCGATTTCTTGAAAATTATGGAACGCCTCAAGGACAAACCGGATGGCAAGTATATTGAAGTAACGGCTATAACCCCTACGCCTCTGGGCGAAGGAAAGAGCACGACATCGTGCGGCCTTATTGAGGGCCTGGGTAAACGTGGTTTAAACGTAGGTGGTGCCCTGCGCCAGCCGTCAGGCGGGCCAACGATGAATATTAAGGGAACTGCCGCCGGCGGTGGTAATGCCCTCCTTATCCCGATGACCGAGTTTTCTATGGGACTCACCGGTGATATTAATGACATCATGAATGCCCACAATCTGGCGATGGTAGCCCTCACTGCCAGAATGCAGCACGAGCGCAACTACGATGACGCCCGTCTGGAAAAGCTGACCAAAATGCGCCGTCTTGATGTTGACCCCACCCGGGTAGAGATAGGCTGGATTTTGGATTTCTGTGCCCAGAGCCTGCGCAACATTGTTATCGGTATGGGTGGCCGTATGGATGGCTTCCTGATGCAGTCCAAGTTTGGCATCGCCGTCAGTTCTGAGCTAATGGCAATGCTGGCCATTGTTAGGGACCTGGCAGACCTGCGGGAACGTATGGACAATATTACCGTTGCCTATGATAAGAAGGGTAGTCCGGTTACTACCGGTGACCTTGAAGTAGGTGGAGCCATGACGGCCTGGATGCGCAATGCTGTCAACCCTACTCTGTGCAGCACGGTAGAATACCAGCCTCTTATGGTCCACGCCGGGCCGTTTGCCAATATTGCCGTCGGTCAGTCATCTATTATTGCCGACCGTATCGGCCTGAAGATGTTCGATTACCATGTCACCGAGAGCGGCTTCGCTGCTGATATCGGCTTTGAGAAGTTCTGGAATGTTAAGTGCCGCTACAGCGGACTGAAACCGCATGTTTCTGTGCTCACCACAACTATCCGGGCTCTGAAGATGCACGGCGGCGGTCCCAGGGTGGTTGCCGGTCTTCCTCTATCGGACGAATACACCAAAGAGAATCTGGGTCTGTTAGAAAAAGGGCTGCCCAACATGATACACCTGATTGGTGTCATTCGGGAGTCCGGCATTAACCCGGTGGTATGTATCAACCGCTTCCATACTGATACCGATGCCGAGGTTGCCCTGGTCAAAAGAGCGGCGGAAGCCGCCGGAGCCCGTTGTGCCGAGAGTACCCACTGGGCTAACGGCGGTGACGGTGCCCTGGAACTGGCTGACGCTGTTAAGGATGCTTGTGAAGAAACAAACGAGTTTAAGTTCCTCTATCCGATGGAGATGAAACTGAGGGAAAGAGTGGCAAAAATCGCTAAGGTGGTCTACGGGGCTGATGGCGTCTCCTGGAGTGCTGATGCTGAAGCGAAGGCTAAGAAGCTTGAGGCCGACCCTCAATTTGATTCATTTGCCACGATGATGGTGAAGACCCATCTCAGTCTTTCCCATGACCCGACCCTTAAAGGTGTCCCCAAGGGATGGACTCTGCCTATCCGTGATGTGCTTGTTTACTCCGGGGCAAAATTCCTTTGCCCCTGTGCCGGGGCAATCACCCTGATGCCAGGCACCAGTTCTGACCCGGCTTTTCGCAGGGTAGATGTCGATACCAAGACCGGCAGGGTGCAGGGACTTTTCTAGTATTTCCCAGTGGTATATGATGAATATGGGAGATTAAATGTCTAAGGGTTCAACTGTGAAGAAGAGAAGAGTTCGCTTCCAGCCCGGAGATATTGACGTTCTTGTTGAGCCTGGAGCCAATCTGAGGGAAGTGGCGCTTCAAGCCGGAGTGCGTCTTATTGCTGCCTGCGGCGGTGCCGGTACCTGCGGCACCTGTAAAGTGAAGATTGAAGAGGGTGAAGTTGAGACCACCCGGACCGCCAGAGTCTCGGACAAGGAATTTGAGCAGGGCTTGCGGCAAGCCTGCCAGAGCCGGGTGGTCAGCGATTTGCTGGTCTATGTTCCGGTGGAATCAAGGCTGGAAACGGTGGTCCTGCTCCGGGAACGGAAAGGGCTGGCTGGCAGCCGTAAAGGGACGGAGACTCTGGCAAAAGGCTGGCGCTTTAATTCTCCCCTGAGCAAATATTACCTTGAGCTGCCCCCTGCTACCATAGATGACAATGTCAGTGACCTTTCTCGGCTGCTGCGAGGCTTAAAGCAGGAATATAAACTGAGTAACATAACCGTTGATTTTGATGTGGTCAAGAAGCTGCCCTCGGTGCTGCGAGAGAGGGACTGGAAGGTTACAGTCAGTTCGCTGGTAACAGCTGCCCAGGCTCAGGTCGAAACCAAACGCCGGCCTAGATTGACCAATGTGGAAGCCGGTGATACCAGTGAAAATCACTATGCCCTGGCTGTGGATATCGGCACCACCACGGTCAAAGCACAGCTGCTTGACCTGAATAAGGGTAGAGTTGTTGCCGAGGGTGCCGATTATAACGGGCAGGTTAGCTACGGGGCTGATGTTATCACCCGTATTAACTATTGCCAGAAAGCAAACGGTTTACCCGAGCTGCAGCGGGCAGTGGTAGCTACCATAAACGGGATTCTTGCCCGTCTGCTAAAGCAAAGCCGGGTTAAGCGTAACGATGTCGGCCACCTGATGGTTGCCGGCAACACCACCATGCTTCAAATCTTCTTTGGTATTGAGCCGAAGTATATCCGCCTGGAACCCTATACACCGGTCGCTACCTTCATTCCGCCGGTTAAGGCTCATTCCCTGGGTATCGAGGTAGGGGAGCAGGCTTACCTTTTTGCTTTCCCCATGGTGGCAAGCTATGTTGGTGGTGATATTGTTTCGGGTGTTGTCGCCGCCGGGATACATCAGACGGAAAAACTGACCCTTTATATTGACATCGGCACCAACGGGGAAATAGTAATCGGGAACTCTGATTGGATGGTAACAGCAGCCTGTTCGGCTGGCCCTGCTTTTGAAGGTGGAGAGATAAAGCACGGCATGCTTGCCACTGATGAGGCTATCGAAGAATTTAATATTGACCTGCAGAGCCTGGAGCCAACTATCGGCACTATCGGGAATAAAAAACCGCAGGGAATCTGCGGTTCAGGCTTGATAAACATTGTCGCCGGCTTGCTGGAAGCTGGCGTCATCAGTCAAAAGGGCAAGTTCAATACCGACCTGCCCAGCAAGAGAATCAGGCAGGGCAGCGATGGCTACGAGTTCGTTCTTGCCTGGGCGCCGGAAACGCAAATAGATAAAGATATTGTTATCACTGAGATTGATATTGATAACCTGATGCGTGCCAAGGCGGCGATGTATGCCGGCTATCAGACACTCTTGAAAGGAGTCGGGCTGACCGCCGAGGATATTGAGCAGGTAATCATCGCCGGTGCCTTCGGCAGTTATCTCAATGTGCCAAAGGCGATTACCATCGGTCTGCTGCCTGACATTCCCCGGGACAGGTTCGTCTTTATCGGTAACGGCTCGCTGATGGGAGCCAGGTTGAGTGCCTTCTCTACCGATATTATTGATGAGATGAGAAGGGTGGCTGACCTGATGACCAACTTTGAGTTGAGTACCAATGTTGATTTTATGAATAACTATATGGCAGCTTTGTTCCTGCCGCATACTAATGCTAACGAGTTTCCTTCGGTGACCGGACAGCTAGCCAAATCCCGTAAATCAGAGCGGGGGGTGACTGTTTGAGTTTCTCAATTGCAGTAGCCGGCAAGGGTGGCACCGGTAAGACCTCACTAGCCAGTTTGATAATCCGCTACTTAAAAAATAATAAGCTGGGACCGATTCTGGCGGTTGATGCTGACCCGAATGCCAATCTCGCTGAAACTCTGGGATATGAAGTGCCGGAGACAGTGGGCCGCATACTGAACCAGTTCCAGGGGGAAAAACTGAGCATTCCCCCGGGAATGACCAAAGAGGCTTACCTTGAATACAAGTTAAACGGGGCTATTGTTGAGGGCGAGGGGCTTGACCTGCTGACCATGGGCCGGGGTGAGGGGGCAGAATGCTACTGCTATCCCAATACGATGCTCAGAAAGATGATTGATACCCTGTCACAAAACTATGCCTATGTGGTTATGGATAATGAGGCAGGCATGGAACATCTCAGCCGGAGAAGCACCCAGAACATTGATGAGCTGCTCATTGTCTCTGACCATTCGGTAAGAGGGGTGCGCACCATTGCCCGGATAAAAGACCTGGTCTCTGAGATCAAGCTGGTAGTGGGTCATCAAACGGTGATTATCAACTTTGCTCCTGCCGAGCTGGCTCCAATGGTTAGACAGGAGCTGGACAGACTGGGAATTGAATCCCCGCTTTTAGTGCCTGAGGATGAGCAGTTATATCAATACGACCTTGAGCTTAAGCCACTTCTTGATTTGCCCGATACCTCTAAAGCAGTGAATGTAGTTAATGATTTTATGACCGAGCTTCTTAGTAATAAGAGAGCAGAAACAGTGAGTTCAGGAAAGGGGTAACAAGATGACAGCTGAACTGATTAAAGGCGCTGAAGTTGCCAGGCAGATTAGGGAAGAATTGAAACAGGAGATTGCCGACCTTAAGGAAAAGCATAACATAGTGCCCGGTCTGGTTACTGTTCTGGTCGGTGCTGACCCTGCCTCGCAGGTCTATGTCGGTGCCAAAGAGAAGACTTCAAAAGAACTGGGCATCTACTCGGAGAGACACGACCTGCCGGGAGATGTCACCCAGGAAGAGCTTATGAAACTCGTTGACAGGCTCAATAAAGACCCCAGGATTAACGGTATCCTGGTGCAGCTACCTTTGCCCAGGCATTTAAAAGAATCCGAAGTGCTCTATGCTATTAACCCCAAGAAGGATGTTGATGGCTTCCATCCGGTTAATCTGGGTAAATTGATGATTGGAGAACCCGACTATCTACCCTGCACCCCGGCTGGCATCCAGCAGCTTCTTATCCGCTCCGGCACCCGGATTGACGGGGCCGAGGTGGTTGTCGTCGGCAGAAGCAATATTGTCGGTAAACCTATCGCCAATATCCTGCTGCAGAAGGCACCGGGAGCTAATGCCACGGTTACTATATGCCATACCGGCACCAGAGACCTGGCTTTTCATACCCGGCGGGCTGATATACTGATAGTAGCCGCCGGGAAAGCGAAAGCGATTACTGCTGATATGGTCAAGGAAGGTGTGGTGGTTATCGATGTGGGCGTGAACCAGATTGGCACGACAGCGGATGGCAAGAGAATCCTTGCCGGTGATGTTGACTTTGATACCGTCAAGGAGAAAGCTAAAGCCATTACCCCGGTACCCGGCGGGGTAGGACCGATGACCATTACCATGCTGATGATGAATACTGTAAAAGCCGCCAAACTGGCGGCAGGACTAGCCTAAGAGAGGGGGAAAGATATGGAACAAAAAGCTCAGAAAAAGAAAGCTCCGGCCAAAGCTGAAAAAACGGGAGAGAAGATAGAGGTGCTCGGGGCAACCTTTGAAGAAGGTAAACCTGAGGGCACGGAGATGGGAAAATGGCGACAGAAGCTGGGGAGCCGGGCGGAAAAGCTGAAGTATCTGGAAACCGGCGAAAGATACTGGTACGGAAAAGACTGGTACGGCAGTGAGAAGAGAAAGAATCCCGCTTAAATTTTTTGGAGGGAAACGATTCAAGCTAATTAAGGAATCGTTTTTCTAGTTATGTAAAGGAAGGTGAAAATGGCAGTTGAGATTCCCAAAACAGCATACAGCGGTAAAATCAAAGAGATAACCCTGGGCAAAGGGGGTAAAACGGTGACTGTCGGCGGAGAGACAGTCTATCCCTTTTACCTCTTTGAAGGCGAGATGCCCAATCTGCCTAAAATAGCCATGGAGGTCTGGGACTCTCCGCCTGAAGAATGGCCTGAAGCGGCTCTTGAGCCTTTTGCCGGGGTAACCGATGACCCGGTTGCCTGGGCGAAAAAGTGTATTGATGATTATGGAGCCGAGATGATTGCCTTGCAGCTGATAAGCACCGACCCCAACGGGCTTGACCGAGACCCGGAGGAAGCTGCCGGGGTAGTCAAGAAGGTAGCTGATGCTATTGATGTCCCCCTCATTGTCTGGGGCAGTAATAATGAAGAAAAAGATACCGCGGTTCTGGCCAAGGTAGCTGAAGTTTGCCAGGGGAAGAATCTTGTTATTGGAGCCGTCCAGCAGGGAAATCATAAAAGGATTGGGGCTACCGCCATCGGCTATCAGCATACCGTAATCGCTTCCAGCCCGATAGATATAAACCTGGGAAAGCAGCTTAACATTCTGCTGGGCACTCTCGGGGTCCCTGACCAGCTTCTCATCATAGATGCATCCATAAACTGCCCCGGCATAGGCTACGGTATTGAATATGCTTACTCGGTAATGGAGAGAATGAGAATGGCCGGCTTGACCCAGCAGGATGAAAGACTCCAGTTCCCCATTATCTGTAACCTGGCTAAGGAAGTGTGGAAGACCAAGGAAGTTAAACTGTCAGAGGCAGAGGAGCCTACGCTGGGGGAGCCTAAAAAGAGAGGTATTTTGATGGAGGCAATGTCAGCCGTGGTTCTGCTTCTGGCTGGCGGTGATGTGGTGATTATGCGGCACCCGGAATCAATCAAATTAGTCCGAGAGATGATAGCCGAGCTAAGCGCCCCGACGGACTAATACTGAAGAGCAGCAGAGGTTTTTGACGAACAGAATAGAATGTTTTATAATTGATAATGATAGTTATTACTACTCCACAAGGTAATATTTTAGATTCTATGCCCAGAAAATCGAAACAGAGAGAGGCTATCTTTGAGACAGTAAGGGAGGCAAACTCCCACCCCACTGCTGAGTGGGTCTATGAGCAAGTGAGAAAAGAAATACCCAATATCAGCCTGGGGACAGTTTATCGCAACCTGAAATTGCTGAAACAGGCCGGAATGATTTCCGAGCTGAACTTTATTGATAATTTGAGCCGGTTCAATGGCAATGTTCAACATCACTATCATTTTAAGTGTGAGCAGTGCGGCAATATTTTTGATGTGAATGAGCCGGTAAATAAAGAGCTTGATAACAGGTTAGCCCGTGAAAACGGCTTCAAGGTTTTCCACCATCAATTGGGATTTTACGGGCTATGCAAAGACTGTCAGTCTTAAAACGAATATGACGATAACCAGAAAAGTAATTCAGATTCAGATTTGCTAAAAGGAGGAGGATAGCAAGATGCCAGAAAAAGAAGTTAAAAGTATTGACCCGGCTACCATTGAGATGATAGAGAAAGCCGCCAGTGACGGAGCTTTAACGGCTTTTCAGCGGGCTGAGACAACCAGAGCCTGTCCTATCGGGGAAGAGGGCAGTTGCTGCAATATCTGCGCCATGGGTCCCTGCCGGGTAATGGTGGCTCGGGGCAAGCAGGAAACAGCCGAAGAAAGACGCCGCAGAGTTGGAGTTTGTGGAGCCACACCCGAGACTATTTCGGCGCGCATGTTCGTGCGTAAGATAGCGGCGGGAACGGCATCCCACGGCGACCACGGGCGTGTTATGGCAAAGTTTTTCCTGGCTGTGGCTAAAGGTGAAGCTCCCGGCTACACAATTAAAGATGAACAAAAACTGTTGCAGCTAGCCCTTGACCTGGGTGTTGAAATCGGTAACCGCAGCAACGAGGAGATAGCTGTCAACATTGCTGAACTCTTACTAAACGAGTTTGGCAAGCAGGAAGGCGAGCTACTTTTCCTGAGACGAGCACCACTGAAGCGCCAGCAGCTGTGGCGGGAACTGGGGATTGCCCCCCGTGGTATAGATATTGAAGTGGCTGAAGCCATGCACCGCACTCATATGGGGACTGACCAGGAGTACCATGACCTGCTTGATTTTGGTGTTAAGGTGGCTCTGGCTGATGGCTGGGGTGGCAGTATGATTGCCACAGAAATCCAGGATGTTATTTTCGGCACCCCGGCACCGCTCTTGAGCCAGATAAACCTGGGTGTGCTCAAAGAAGACGAGGTAAATGTCATCATACACGGTCACGAGCCGCAGCTTGCTGAGATGATGGCTGTAGCTGCAAAGGACCCGGAAATGATTGAATATGCCAAGTCCAAAGGGGCTAAAGGGATAAACCTGGCCGGTATGTGCTGCACCGCCAACGAGATGCTGATGCGTCACGGCGTCCCCATTGCTGGTAATTTCCTTCAGCAGGAACTGGCAGTAGTTACCGGTGCTGTGGAAGCAATGGTGGTGGATGTGCAGTGTATTATGCAGGGCCTGGTTGATACCGCTAACTGCTACCACACCAAAATTATCACTACTGACTTTAGAGCCAAAATCCAGGGGGCTACCCATATGGAGTTTGAAGAGCGTAATGCTTTTGAGTCAGCCAAGAGAATACTGAAGGCGGCGATTGATAACTTCGTCAATAGGGGTAAAAATGTGCGTATCCCCAAGTATAAGACAGACATGATTGCCGGTTTCAGTCATGAAACCATCAACTACCTGATGGGCGGTATGTTCCGTGCTTCCTACCGGCCGCTAAACGACAATATTATTAACGGTCGTATCAGGGGAGTTGCCGGCGTGGTTGGTTGCAATAATCCCCGCACCCCCCATGACGCTGGGAATCTGGATATGGTTAAGGAGCTTATCAAAAACGATGTCCTGGTGCTACAGACCGGCTGTATGGCTATGGCCAGCGGCAAGGCGGGATTGATGGTTCCTGAAGCGGCCGCCAAGTATGCCGGACCGGGGCTCGCCTCGGTGTGTGAAGCGGTGGGTATCCCGCCGGTGCTGCATATGGGCGCCTGCATTGATAACAGCCGTATACTTACCGCTGCCACGGCAATGGTGAAGGACGGCGGTCTCGGCGATGACATCAGTGACCTGCCCGTAGCCGGGGCTGCCCCCGAGTGGATGAGCGAAAAGGCACTGGCTATCGGTCAATATGTGGTTGGCTCAGGAATCTTCACCGTCTTCGGGGTTAACTGGCCCACTTCAGGTAGCAAAGAAGTAAGTGATTACCTGTTTAAGGGCTTTGAAGAGAAGCTTGGGGCAATGTGGGCTTTTGAGCCAGACCCGACTAAAGCCGCCCGTCTCATGATTGACCATATTGACAAGAAGCGTAAAGCTCTGGGTATTGACAAAGCCAGAGAAAGAGTGCTCTACGATATGGAAATGAGACGGGAACTGGACAAGGTGTAAGCGTCATAATATTGATACAGTTACAAAAGTATAACGGGAGGGATAAGAGATGTCCAAGATAATTGCCTCGGCAGCAATCAGAGGGGCTCACAAGATTGTAGGCCAGGCTGAGAAGAAGTGGCAGGAAGCAATGGATAAATGGGGAGCCAACGAACCGGTTGGTTTCCCCAATACCGCCTATTATCTACCCATAATTTACGGTATTCTCGGCACCAAGGTAGAAAAGCTTGGCGATATGGAGCAGATATTAAAAAAGTGTAAGACGATATTACCACCAATGGTAAGAGAAACCCACCCGCTCCCTTATCTGGCACCGGCTCTTGATGCCGGTATGGTAACCTTCTTTGCCGAGGAAATTATTGAAGCGATAAGATACCTGGAGCAGCCTGATTTCTACACCAAGGGGGAAGATGTTGCTGACGGTAATATCTGGCTGGGTGCCGCTGACGATGTAATCCTCAGAAAGCGGGGTATTGAATTCGTCGATGGTACCGCCCCCGGTTTTGCCGCCGTTCTCGGTGCGGCACCTACCAATGAGATAGCGGTCCAGATAGCTCAGGAGCTCCAGCAGAAGAACATCTATGTTTTTATGGCTGCCGAATACCAGGGAAAAAGATTCTCTGAACAGCTGATAGAGGCAGGAGTACAAATTGGCTGGCCCACCCGTCTGGTCTCTTTTGGCCCTGATGTGAGCGCCACGGTTTTTGCCATGGGCTTCGCCACCAGGGCAGCTATGTCTTTCGGTGGTATTGAAGCCGGCGAGTTCCGTAAAATTCTTATCTATAATAAAGACCGCGTCTTCGCCTTTGCCTTACCACTGGGCCATGTTACTGAGGAGTGGTACGCCAATGCCGCCGGGGCAATCAACTGGGGTTTCCCGGTAATTGCTGATACCCCCATACCGGAAGTCCTGCCCACCGGAATCTGCACCTATGAGCATGTTGTTTCTAACATCCCCCACGATAATATCGTAGCTAAGGCGATAGAGGTGAGAGGGCTCAAGGTTAACGTGGCTGAAGTGCCAATTCCGGTAGCCTATGGTGCCGCTTTTGAGGGCGAGAGAGTCCGGGGTGAAGATATCTACCTGGAGTGCGGCGGGGGCAGAACCTCAATGGTAGAGTGGGTTACCAGTAAGCCGATGGATGAGGTGGAGGATGGCAAGGTTGAACTTATTGGGCCTGAGTTAACCGATGTTCCCGCTGGTTCCAGACTGCCTCTGGCTATCAATGTTGAAGTCGCCGGCAGAAACCTGCAGGAGGACTATGAGCCCATCCTGGAGAGGCAAATTCACCATCTTATCAACTATGTCCAGGGGGCGATGCACATCGGGCAGAGGGATATTGCCTGGATAAGAATTAGCAAGCAGACGGTAGAGAAAGGCTTCCGCCTGTCACATATCGGGACTATTCTTCATGCCAAGCTGCATCAAGACTTCGGCGGCATATTTGATAAGGCTCAGGTAAAGCTCTATACTGAAGAGGCTAAAGTAAAGGAAATAGTAGAGCTAGCCAAAGCAGTATATGCGATAAGAGATACCCGGATTGAGGGTATGACCGATGAAACTACCGATATGTACTACTCATGCACCTTGTGCCAATCCTTTGCTCCCACCCATGTCTGCGTCATCAGCCCGGAAAGGACCGGCTTATGCGGCTCCTATAACTGGATGGACTGTAAAGCCTCTTCTGAGATTAACCCTACCGGACCCAATCAACCGGTAGCAAAAGGGGATATCATTGACGCCAAGCTGGGACAGTGGGAAGGAGTGAACGAGTTTGTCTTCAAGGCTACTCGGGGCAAGTTAGACCACTATAACTTCTACAGTATAGTCAATGACCCGATGACCACCTGTGGTTGCTGTGAGTGTATTGCCGCTATCCTGCCCCTTTGTAACGGCATCATGACGGTGAATAGAGAATATTCCGGCGATACTCCTTGCGGGATGAAATTTACCACCCTGGCCGGGACTATCGGCGGCGGTTTGAGCACTCCGGGCTTTGTCGGACACGGCAAGTATAATACCACGCAGAGAAAATTCCTCGCCGGTGATGGCGGGCTGTTAAGAATGGTCTGGATGCCCAAGATGCTTAAAGAGGAGATTGGCGACCGGTTGAAGGCAAGGGCCGCAGAGCTGGGTATACCTGACCTGCTTGACCGGATTGCTGATGAGACTATTGGCACTACGGAAGAGGAAATTCTCCCCTTCCTGGAGGAAAAAGGTCACCCGGCTCTTACCATGGACCCGCTGCTGGGTTAGGAAGGGAGTTTTTCAGATAGTCCTTCCCTGGAAGGATTATATTCTTAAATTACAAAAACTGAGGGAGGGAGTTTATGCCACTTACCGGAATAGAGATATTTAAGTTGCTGCCCAAGACGAATTGCAAAGAATGCGGTGTGCCTACCTGCCTTGCCTTTGCCATGAGTTTAGCCGCCGGGAAAGCAGAACTAACTGCCTGTCCCCATGTCTCTGATGAGTCAAAGGAAAAGCTGCAGGAAGCAGCAGCCCCACCCGTCAGACTGGTCACCATCGGTACTGGTGACAGGGCATTAAAAGTTGGTGGTGAGACGGTTATGTTTCGCCACGAAAAAAGATTTGAGAACCCTCCCGGCTTTGCTATGCTCATCAAAGACACTATGGATGAGGCTGAGGTCAACGCCAGGCTGGAGAGATTCAAGCTCCTTCAGTATGACCGGGTCGGGCTTATTCTCCGTCCTGAGATGATTGCTGTCAAGAATGAATCAGGGGACGCTGCTAAATTTGAGGCGCTGGTCACCAGGGTGAAGCAGGATAGTGATGCCAGCATTATCCTGATGAGCGAAAACCCTGATATACTGGCGGCCGGTGTCAAAGCCTGTGCCGACCGGAAACCCCTGATTTATGCGGCTACAAAGGATAACCTGGATAAGGTAGCGGTTCTGGCTAAGGAGAATTCCTGTCCGGTAGCGGTAAAAGCTTCCAGTCTGGAAGAAACCGCCGACCTCACCAGCAAACTGAATACAGCCGGAATAAATGACATCGTTATCGATTCCGGCTCAAGAAGCGTCCGTCAGGCATTCGAGGACCAGGTAATCATCCGAAGCTCCGCCTTAACCAAGAAGTTTAAGCCCTTAGGTTTTCCTACCATTACTTTCCCTGCTGAGATGACTGATGACCCAATGAAGGAGGCAGTAATTGCCTCGATGTTTGTCGCTAAATATGCTGGTATTATCGTGCTCTCCGATTTTCAGGGAGAAAGCCTGTTTCCTCTGCTGGTAGAGAGATTGAATATCTATACCGACCCTCAGCGGCCACTGGCCACCACCCAGGGTATCTATGAGATTGGGGGTCCTGATGAGAATTCTCCGGTGCTGATTACCACCAACTTCTCGCTCACCTTCTTCATTGTCTCAGGGGAAGTAGAAGCCAGCAAAGTACCCAGCCACCTTCTGGTTATGGATACCGAAGGACTCTCGGTAATGACCTCATGGGCAGCGGGCAAATTTGTTGCTGACGCTATCGGGCCCTTCGTTAAGAAGAGTGGCATTATGGAAAAGGTCAACCACAAAAAACTGGTAATCCCGGGGTATGCGGCTGCCGAAAGCGGGGGACTGGAGGAAGAACTGCCCGGTTGGGAGATTCTGGTTGGTCCTCGCGAAGGAGCACTCATTCCCGCCTATCTTAAAACCTGGAAATCATAAGCAGGAGAGAAAATGAACCTTATCGCAGAAAGCATAAACATCATGTCTAAAACTCTTGGCCCGGCAATGAGGGAAAGAAACCCCGGGCCCATTCAGGAAATGGCTAAAGCCGAGGCTGAGGCTGGCGCCGATTATCTTGACATCAATATCGGCCCCGCCCGGAGGGGCGGTGACGAATTAATGAAGTGGGTAGTCAAGACGGTAGAGGAGGTTACTGGCCTGCCATTGTCTCTTGATACCACCAATCCAGTGGCTATGGAGGCTGGATTAAAGACCTGTAAAACTAAAGCTCTAATCAATTCTATATCCCTCCAGCCTGACAGGTTAGAGGCGGAACTACCCCTGGTATCCAAATATAATGCTGACATGATTGGATTATTGTGGGGTACGGAAGGAATGCCCCGGGATGCTAACGAGAGATGTATGCTGGCTGTTGACCTGGTCTACAAAGCCGGTGAAATGGGTATCCCTGTGGAGAGCATCTGGATAGACCCTATAGCCAGCCCGATATCGGTAGAAATAAACCAGGTGAAAGCCTGCGTTGAGTTTATGAGCATGCTGGGAGATGTTGCTCCGGGATGTAAATCTACGGTGGGTCTCTCCAATATCTCTAATGGCACCCCGGCTCACCTCAGACCCTATCTTAACCGGACTTACCTGATAATGCTGATGAGATACGGACTCTATTCAGCTATCGTCGATATTTTTGACACCGAACTGGTCAAGATAGCCAGGGGGGAGATGCCGGAGATTGTCGACCTGGTATACCGGGCAATGGATGGCGAAAGACCTGACCTGAAATTACTGAGCCAGAAAGAGGTAGAGTATGTGAAAACGGTCAGGGTTCTTACCGGAGAATCTCTCTACTCTCACTCCTGGCTTAAGATATAAAGATACAAAAGATGGCTAATATCAACGTAACAATAAATGGTGCCCAGCTAAGCGTAAATGAGGGTGTGACTATACTTGAAGCCGCCAGAGAAAGTGGCATAGATATTCCCACTCTCTGCTATATAGCTGAGCTTGCTCCTACCGGGGCTTGCCGCGTCTGTGTCGTTGAGGTGGAGGGCCCACGGACTCTGATAGCTGCCTGCCATATGCCGGTTACCCAGGGAATGGTAATCCAGACCCATTCTCCCAGGGTTCTGGAAGCTCGCCGGGCGATAGTAGAACTACTGTTGGCAAGTCACTGCGGCAGCTGCTACATGTGCGAAAAAGCCAACATCTGCGAGCTGCGCCAGATTGCTGCTGACCTGGATGTAGGGCTTCCCCGCTTTCCGACAAGCCGGCGCTACTATCCTATGGAAGATGTAAGTCCCTATATTGTCCGCGACTTAACCAAGTGTATTCTATGCCGGAGGTGTGTCATGGCTTGTAATGAGATAGCCAAAAAACATGTCTATGGCATCGCTTACCGTGGTTTTGCTTCCAAGATTATCGTCAATTTTGATGAAGCCATAAATACGGAAGCCTGCAAAGACTGCGGTATCTGTATTCCCTACTGCCCGACGGGAGCCTTGCGTACCCCGGAGGATATCCATCAGGAGAAGAAAGGGACTCCCCTGGTTATCAAGGGCTAAATATCTGGTTGCCTGTTGAGAGGAAAAATGAGTAACACAAGTGATAGAATAGCCACCCGGAATAAAGACGATAAATGGCTGCTGGCGCTGCTAAAAGAAGCCCAGAATAAAGCCGGCTATATCTCTGAAAAAGCTATGGCTGAAATAGCTGAATCCCTCGATATGACTCTAAGTGATGTCTATGGAGTGGCTACCTTTTATTCTTTTCTCTCCACCAAGCCACAGGGCAGAAATGTCATCAAGATTTGCCAGAGCCTGCCCTGCTATCTCAGGAACTACCAGACCATAGCTGAAAGTATTAAAAATGAAATCGGAATAAAACCCGGTGAGACTACTCCCGATGGCAGGTTTTCCTTTACCCTTACCAACTGCATCGGCGCCTGTGACCAGGCTCCGGCTATGCTGATTAACGATGATGTTCACGGTAATCTGACCCCGGGGAAAATATCAGAAATTTTGAAGGCGTATAAATAGAGGGGGATTTTCAGTGCCGGAGAAGCGGATTATCCTGAAAAACTGCGGGCTTATTGACCCGAAGGAGATAAATACCAGTCTGGCTCAGGACGGTTTCAAAGCCCTGACTAAAGCCCTGACTGAGATGACCCCTGAGCAGGTAATAGAAGAAATAAAAGCCTCGGGGCTGAGAGGTCGGGGAGGGGCTGGTTTCCCCTGCGGCTTAAAGTGGGAACTGACCCGGTCGGCTGCTGGGAACGAAAAGTATCTTATCTGTAATGCCGACGAAGGCGAGGTAGGCACTTTTAAGGACAGGTATATCATAGAAAACGACCCCTTCAGTCTCATTGAGGGGATAGCCATTGCCGCTTATGCCATCGGGGTAAAGCAGGCTTATATCTATCTGCGTGCTGAATACCATTTCCTGCTTGACCAGCTAAGTAATGCCATCAGCCAGGCTAGAGAAAAAGGCTTCCTGGAGCATGTGGATATTGAAATCCGGGAAGGTGCCGGCGCCTACATCGCCGGCGAAGAATCTGGATTGATGAACTCCATTGAAGGGGGACGGGTAGAGGCTCGCTATAAACCCCCCTTCCCGCCCACCGAAGGGTTGTGGCAAAAACCAACCAGCATCAATAATGTGGAAACCCTGATGAATATCCCCCGGATTATCCTTAACGGAGCTGACTGGTTCAATCAAATCGGGACGGAACGGAGCAAGGGCACCAAGGTCTTTTCGGTAAGCGGCGACGTCGCCATGCCCGGCGTCTATGAACTGGTTCTGGGTACTCCGCTCAGGGAACTGGTAATGGAGCTAGCCCGAGCTAAGAATGTCAAGCTGCTTCAGATAGGTGGCGCCAGCGGCAGAATTATCCCCGGCACCATGCTGGACACCCCTCTGTCTTTTGAAACTATGCTCGGGGCCGGAGCCATCATAGTCTTTGATGAGAGCAGGGATGTGATAGATATTGTTTCCAGGACTATGGAGTTCTTTGCCGAAGAAAGCTGCGGTAAGTGTTCTCCCTGCCGGGAAGGGACCGTGGCAATGGTTAAAATTATGGAGAGATTCGCTGGAGGGGGGGCTGCAGAGAGAGATATAAAGCTTTTGGAAGAGCTATCGAGTGCTATGGTGCTCACCTCGTTATGCGGGCTGGGGCAAGCGGCACCTACTCCGGTGACGGACAGCCTGCAGCATTTCCGCAGAGCTTATGAGGAGCGAATTCAGGAAGCTAAGGTGGTGAAACAATGATATCAGTTACTGAGCAAAAACCTTTGGAAGAGATTTTACAATCCCTCGATAAATGTCAGGCGGTGTATCTTGTCGGCTGCGGCACCTGCACTACCATGCTGCATACGGGTGGTAAGGCTGAGGTGCTGGAGATGAAGGATAAACTCGAAGCCGCCGGTAAAAAGATTGCCGGCTGGATGGTGATACCTACCGCCTGTGATGAAGTGAGCAAATACGCCCTGCAAGAGAATGACCAGGAAATAGAAGCGGCTGACTGTCTCCTGGTGATGTCCTGTGCCTACGGAGTACAGAATGTAAGCCAGTGGACGGACAAACCGGCTCTGCCTGCGGTAAATACCCTCTTTATCGGTGCTGAATATACCCCGGGGGAATTTTCCGAGGTCTGCCGGCAGTGCGGTGACTGCGTTCTTGCCTGGACAGGTGGTATCTGTCCGGTGACTGCCTGCGCCAAGGGACTGCTGAACGGCCCCTGCGGAGGCACCAACGAGGGTAAATGCGAGGTTGACCCGGAAAAAGACTGTGCCTGGACTCTAATATATAATCGTCTGGAGAAGCAGGGCAGGCTTGACCTCTTTGAGAAAGAGCAGGCCCCCAAGAACTATCAAGCCGTGGTAAGACCGGGTAAAATCACTGTAAAGTAGAATGGAGAGGCAATGGTAACACCTTTTAAAGAAGTCCTTAACTCCGGAAAATTTATTATCACCTGTGAGGTAGCACCACCGAAGGGGAGCAACATTGAGCAAATGACCCATCATATTGATTTACTTAAGGACAAGGTAGATGCCATTAATGCCACTGATAACCAGAGCTCGGTGATGCGGTATCCCTCGCTGGGAGCCTGCCTTTTAATCAAAGAGCGGGGTGGAGAACCTATTTTGCAGATGACCTGTCGCGACCGCAATCGTCTTGCTCTTGAGTCTGACCTTCTTTTCGCCCACTCAAGAGGAGTGAAAAATGTGCTCTGCCTGACAGGTGATGCCATAACCGTTGGTGACCACAAGCAAGCCAAGCAGGTCTTCGACCTTGATTCCGTTCAGCTTTTAAGGACAATCCGCATTATGGAGGGAGGAAAAGACCTTGGGGGTAATGAGCTGGACAGCCCGGTAGATTTTTGTGCTGGAGCTATCGTTACCCCGGAAGCTCATCCCATTGAACCGCAGCTGCTTAAGTTTAAGAAAAAGGTGGCTGTCGGCGCCGAATTCTTCCAGACGCAGGCGGTCTATGACCTGGATAACCTGAGGAACTTTATGGAGTATGCCCGCCAGTTCCAGGTTAAAATCCTGGCCGGGATTGTGCTGCTGGTCTCGGCAGGAATGGCCAGGTTTATGAATGCCAATGTCCCCGGTATCTTTGTTCCCCAGAACCTGATTGACGAGATGGCAGGTGCCGAGAAAGGCAAAGCCCTGCAAACAGGCATTGAGATTGCCGGCCGTATGATTAAGACTATCAAAGAAGAGTCTATCTGTGACGGGGTTCATATTATGGCTATCGGCAAAGAAGAAAAGGTGCCGGATATCCTGGCCGCCGCCGGACTTTAAGGCTCCCCAATTTTTATTGTCATTGCGAGGGCTGAAGCCCGTGGCAATCTCAATAAATCTTATGGATTGCCACGCATAACAGACAAGGTTTCAGATGGAAAACAGGCATTTTACCTCACCGGAGCAGAAGAATTATGAACGAGCCTATTCGCTTGCCTATAAGCTGGCTCGTGAACAGTTGGTCAGGATTGACGATATTGAGCAGCAGTGCCGCAAGAGCAACTCTCAATATCAGGTAATAGATGCCAAAAAGGTAATCACCATCCGCTATTTAAACCAGTCCTATCTCATAACCCTGCCTGGTGTTGAAATTTCACCGCTTGATAGCCCCGGGGAAGTGCCGGCAAGAGACAGGCTGCTGATACTTCACTACTTCCTCACAGCCAAAGGTACGCCCCTTACCGGCAAATTGATTCCCTTCAGGGAACTACCGGAAGGAACCGTCTACTCGCCGACTTTCGCCAAGAGGACCATCCAGCCTCTCCTGACCAACTTCGGTAAAGAACCGGAGCGCCTGCTGGAAATCTGCCAGAAGCTCGGAGGCATTAAGACAGATTACGGTGATATGGCGGTAACCATTGATGCCTTCAGCCGGGTGCCGATAACCATAGTCCTCTGGCGGGGCGATGATGAGTTTCCCCCTGAGGGTAACATACTCTTTGATGCCACCATTCCCGACTATCTGCCCACTGAAGATATAACCGTGCTCTGCGAAATTCTCACCTGGAAATTAATAAAGAGTTTATCATGAAGATAACTTCGGTTATTTTAGCCGGCGGTAAGAACCTGCGGCTGGGTAGAAACAAAGCCCTGGAGAGCATTAACGGCAAGAGCCTCATTGAGCGGGTTATAGAACGGCTCAGTCCCTTGAGCAACCGGATTCTTATCGTAACTTCCCGGGAAGGAGTCGACCTGCCGGTTGCAGGTAAGGCAGAAATCCTGGCAGACATTTACCCGGGCAAGGGCCCTCTTGGTGGTATCTATACCGGCCTGACGGCTTCCCGGTCTTCACGTTGCATTGTCGTTGCCTGCGATATGCCTTTTCTGAACACCAGACTGCTGGGCTATATGGTCAAGCTGTCCCGTGACTTTGACGCCGTTGTGCCTCGATTGGATGGCGAAATGCTGGAACCACTTCACGCCATATATTCAAAGAAGTGTCTGGATAGTATAAGAGCCACATTGGAACAGGACCAGTTGAGAACTTACTCCTTTTTTAACGCGGTGCGTGTCAGATATCTCGAAAGGGCAGAATGCCAGAAATTCGACCCTCAACTGTTGTCCTTCTTCAACATTAATTTTCCTGCAGATTTAGACCGGGCCATCGCCCTGGCGCCGGAGGTAGATGTCGGGCGCAATAGCCTTGTTCAAAATTAAGATACGAATAATCTATAGAGATTGCCACGTCGTCCTTCCAGGGAAGGACTCCTCGCAATGACATAGTGAGATTGCCGAAAAAGAGGTAAAGGATACCTCCTTTCGGGGGTCTGGGGGTGTCCCCCAGACATAAAATCCCCCAAGACTGGGGGATTTAGGGGGTTCAAAATGACTATTTCAGCAGTCTGATAGTGTTACTAAACAGCTTCGAACAAGAGTTGCCATTGAATCTGGTTGGGAAGTAAAATATGGGGTGAAGGTCAGATTGTTTAGTTTATGATAAGATAGAGGAAGGAGGCGGAAGATTGAAGATGAATGATGCTTTAGATGAAGTCTATGGAATAGTCCAGTGCAAGGAGTGTCCCTGGTATAAGTCCTGTGCTATGCCGATGAGGTTTACGGCGGAGGATATCCGCCGCCAGATGGAAGCCGGCTCGCCGGGAATGAACTCCTCGCTGCAGGCTGACCTTAATATGCAGAACCTTTTGTCAAGTATGGCAACGGCGGCTCAGAACTCCCTGCTGGAAGGCTGCCCGGTCTTTATCGAGCGCCTGCGTAACAGCCCCAAACTTGCCCAGCGCCTGAAAGAAATGATGCAGAACTGGAGCAAAGAAGAATAGCTAGACTTACAATTTGGTAGCAGAACCAGTGGAGAGGTAAATGTCGGAAGCGGAAATAAAAGCCAGACAGCTTGAGACTCTAAAGGAACGCCGGCAGAAAGCCCTGGAGATGGGTGGGGAGGAGCGGGTGGAGGAGCAGAAAAAGAAGGGCAAGCTGACGGCACGGGAGCGGATAGACATCCTGCTGGACAAAGGCACTTTCCGGGAAATCGGTATCTCCGCCCGGAGCCGGGGGGCTGTTGACGATGTGGCGGCCGATGCCGTTATCACCGGCTATGGGAAAATTGATGCCAGGAGAGTGTATATTTTTTCCCAGGACTTCACCAGCACCGGAGGAACAATATCAGAGATACACGCCAAAAAGATTTGTCGCCTGCTGGATAATGCTATGAAAGAGGGCTGCCCCATCATCGGTATAAATGATTCGGGGGGAGCCAGGATTCAGGACGGGGTGGATGCTCTTTCTGGCTTCGGCCAGATTTTTTACCGCAATACTTTAGCCTCCGGAGTAATTCCCCAGATATGTGCTATCCTGGGGCCCAATGCCGGGGGTGCCGTCTATTCTCCGGCTTTGATGGACTTTATTTTTATGGTCAAAGGTATCAGTCACGCCTTCATCACCGGACCGAGGGTGGTCAAAGCGGCAATGGGACAGGAGGTCAGCGAGGAAGAGCTGGGTGGGGCGACGGTGGTGCAGAAAAAAGCCGGGGTTGCCTGCCGCTCCGAGGAGAGCGAAGAGGAGTGCTTTCAGAGCATAAAGGAGCTGCTGAGCTATCTGCCTTCCAGCTACCGGGAAAAGCCGCCAAAGATTGATTGGGGAGATAAGCCTGACCGCGAGGACGCTGCTCTCTTTGACATCGTTCCCGTGGCGCCAAACAAACCCTACGATATGCACAAGCTAATTGAAGTTATCTTTGACCAGAAAAAGGAAGGCAAGAACTATTTCGAGCTTTTTCCCCTCTTTGCCACCAACATCATTACCTGTTTCAGCCGGCTGAACGGCTGGACGGTAGGCATCATCGCCAACCAGCCGATGTCCAAGGCAGGCTGCCTGGATATCGATGCCAGTGACAAGGCTTCCCGCTTTATCCGCTTCTGCGATGCTTTTAATATCCCGCTTATTAACCTGGTCGATGTTCCCGGCTACCTGCCCGGGACGGAGCAGGAGTGGGGAGGCATCATCAGGCACGGGGCAAAGATGCTCTATGCCTACTCGGAAGCCACGGTGCCCAAGATAACCCTGACCATCAGGAAAGCATACGGCGGCTCTTACCTGGGCATGTGCAGTAAAGACCTGGGTGCCGATTTTGTCTTCTCCTGGCCCTCAACCGAGCTGGCGGTGATGGGGGCGGAGGGGGCCGTCCCGATAATCTTCCGCAGGGAGCTGCAAAAAGCCGCAGACCCTGAGGAACTGCTCCAGGAAAAAATCCAGGAATACCGTAAAGAGTTCGCCAATCCCTACCGGGCGGCCGAGCACTTACATATTGACGATGTAATTGACCCGGCGGAGACCAGGCACAGGCTGATTGGAGCCCTGGAAATGACACTGAATAAAGTAGAAAACCACCCCGCCAAAAAACACGGCATTATGCCGGCGTGAATTTTCACGGAATGCCTGTCTCGCTGTTGATAACTCAAGAAGTATAAAAATGACCTGTCATTGCGAGGAGTCCTTCCTGAAAGGACGACGTGGCAATCTGGGTGGAGGGGTTTTGCCCCACCCGGATTGTTTCGTCCTTCCCGGGAAGGACGAAACAATTACACTCTGTTAATTTTCGAAGTCATTCCGAAACACACATGTCTTTATCAAAGACACCACGAAGCATGAAAACATGATTTCATAACCGTGTCTTTCCGTACTTGATACGGAATCCAGGCGGGGTGGGCTGGCTGGATTCCGGCTGGAGTTTATCCCGTACCTGATACGGGGCCGGAATGACATTTTCGGAGCAACTGGTTTCGGAATCTCCTTGAGATACTGAGACCCTGAAACAAGCCGGCTCTGGCATCAGGCCAGGGTTCAGGGTGACAATAAGCAAGCTGTTGCATTATTAATCTCAAGGCTGTAGGGCAACCTCATATATCTCAACTTTTGGCGGCTGAGTAGCCGCCAATGTTTCGCTTGCCTGTGCCCGAAGTTTATTAGCCGCCTCCGTGCTGGCATTAAGGTCAGCCTCGGTCTCCCAGAGCGTGATAACCATCCCTTTCCCCGTCTTCCTGTCTATTAAATCATATAAACCCTTGAAACCGTGCATCCTCTTAGCTTCAGGAATGATTTCTTCTCGCGTCTGGCGGATAGATTCGTCAAGCCGGTCTGGCGACCCCTCTATTATGCTCACTCGTGCAAACATGTTCCGTCTTACCTCCCTCATATTTCAAGGAGTATTTAGGTAAAAACTCCAGGGCTGGAATGACAGTTACTCTCTAATCAGACCGTTACCCCACGTATTTCAGCCATGTTTTTTTCTTTCAGGCTCCGGGACATTTCCTCGATTGCCAACGATATTTCCCTCGGGTAACTAGTGTCGTGTCTTCAAAATAACGTTAGCTACAGCCCCCCAATTCCGGCCCCGTATCAGGTACGGGATAAACTCCAGCCGGAATCCAGGCGATACCGGATGAGCCTACACGTCTGGATACCGACTTTCGTCGGTATGGTTAACCGAAAAT
>JAUYHA010000165.1 GCA_030690265.1 Dehalococcoidales bacterium
GAGTGGTTTAACAGAAAATAGCACTGTTTTACTAGAGCAACTTCTCACCATTAGCAAAAGCCGCCTGCTTAGTCTAAAGTTCCCCCTCACTTTTATATCTAAACTGTATCTGATTTTGGTGCAAAAAGTAGCCAGTAATAATGGGGATAAACCTCTTGACAAGCCATATAAATAGAGATATTATTATGGCATGTACAGGTCCAAAAAGAATGGCCCAGTTCATGTAGCCAGCATAAATAGCACTCACCACGGTAAGGTTTACCAGACCCACCTTTTGCGCCGCACTTATCGAGATGGCAACAAGGTGAAGCATGAGACGCTGGGCAATATTTCTCATCTTCCTCCGCACATCATCGACCTGATCAAGGGAGCGCTACGAGGCGAGACCTTTATTCCAGCCTCCGAAGCCTTTAATGTTGTGCGCAGCCTTCCTCACGGCCATATGGCTGCTGTATTGGGCGCCCTGCGTAAACTCGATATGGAACGTCTGTTAGCCACGCGCCCCTCACGGCAGCGTGACCTGGCGGTGGCCATGATTGTTAGCCAGGTTATCGATCCTGGATCCGAACTGGCCACGAGTCGAGGCTTCCGCGATCAGACCCGGTTCACCTCCTTAGGCGAGACCCTGGATCTGGGCTTGGTGGACGAGGACGATCTGTACGCAGGCATAGATTGGCTGGCGATGCGCCAGCAGGATATTGAGAAGAAACTGGCGAAACGGCATCTGAGCGACGGCTCCCTGGTGCTGTATGATGTAACCTCCACATATTATACCGGGAGGCATTGCTCACTGGCAAAGTTTGGACACAACAGGGATAGGAAGAAAGGATTCCCGCAGATATTGTTCGGACTATTATGTAATGAGGAAGGGTGTCCAGTAGCCGTGGAAGTGTTTGAGGGCAATGTAGCAGACCCCAGGACGCTGAGCGCTCAAATGGATAAGATGCGCCGGCGATTTGGTCTGAAGCGGGTGATACTCGTGGGAGACCGGGGTATGATCACCGAGGCGCGTATCCGACAAGAATTATCTCCTGTGGAAGGGTTGTACTGGATCAGCGCCTTGCGTGGGTCAGCTATCAGAGACCTGGCACAAAAAGGGTCAATTCAACTCTCGCTCTTTGACCAGCGTGACCTGGTGGAGATTACCTCTCCTGATTATCCTGGCGAGCGGCTGATTTGTTGCCGCAATCCTCTGCTGGCTGCGGAGCGGGCAAGGAAGCGAGAAGAACTCCTGCAGTCTACAGAGAAGGAGTTGAACAAGATTGTGGCGGCGACACAGAGGGAGAAGAGACGGCTTAAGGGTAAAGGGAAAATAGGCCTGTGTGCTGGGAGGGTGCTATACCGCTTCAAAGTGGGCAAGCACTTCAAGCTGGAGATAACTGATGATGGCTTCTCGTATCAACGGGCCAGCGAGAAGATCGCGGCGGAGGCGGCCCTGGATGGTATCTATGTCATCCGCACCAGCGTACCTGCCGGTACTCTCGATTCTGAGGAGACCGTGCGCCGATACAAAGACCTCTCGGCAGTTGAGCAGGCATTCCGCAGTCTGAAGTCACTGGATCTCAAGGTTCGCCCCATTTATCACAGGCTTCCGAATCGGGTGAGGGGGCATATCCTGCTCTGCATGCTGGCTTACTATGTGATATGGCACATGCGCCGCTGGCTGGCCCCCATGCTCTTTGAAGAGGAGGACCATGATGTTGCCGAGGCGCTCCGCAAGTCAGTGGTCTCGCCGGCCAAACGCAGCCCCGCCTCGGAACGCAAGGCCAGGACAAAACGTACCGCTGAGGGAGAGCCAGCCCATAGCTTCCAGACACTGCTGAAGGACCTGGCTACAATTGTGAAGAACCATGTGCAGCCGCGGCTACCCCTTACTGGAACTGACAGAGCTTTAGAATTTGATGTTGTAACCATCCCCACTATCCTCCAGCGTCGGGCATTCGATCTACTCGGGGTTCCTCTTACAATGTAGCCAGAAACGGCGCATTCTCCAGCCTTTGTGACCATATCTACTTCCTTCCTGTTTCTTTTACTTTTTTCAGGGGGAACTTTAGTTTAGACAGTTCCTCCGCCAAGGATTGCAGTTCTCTCTCATTCTGAACTTCGGATCCGAAGATTTCCAGCCATTTCTCAATCCTACCAATCTGTTCTGATATTTTCTCTGAGATTTCCCAAAGCTTAAATCTGGTCTGTCTATGTTCTTCGATATCCGTGCGATGATATTCCTCCATTCTTTTCAGAATAGTCCCAGTGTTA
>JAUYHA010000170.1 GCA_030690265.1 Dehalococcoidales bacterium
CTGTTCAGGGCCGCGCCAGTCCTGAGCTCGAGCTGTGTGCCATTATTACGATTGGTATTCGCCGCAACGTTATTCGAATAACGAAAGCCGACCCCCGCAAGCACGGCATAATGCCAAGTGCCCCCGGCCAGCAGGATATTAACCTCAGCGGCGTCGTGGCCACCCCAGTAATCATAGAGATAGGTACTGGAGGACCCGCCACAATCAGAGGCAAAGAATACGAACTTTAATAGCTCTCCATACGCTATATTCCTGATATAACCATCAGCCGGTCCAACAGGATTAGTCAAGTTCAGCGACTCCTCGTAGTTGCCTGCTGCCATCGGGTTAGCAAAGGCTCCCGTGCCATCTCGTTTGATTAGACGATACTTAACGTCTGTAGCTCCTACATCTCCATCCACTGCGTCGTAGCCGTCAATGAACTGCCAGATATTGCCCCAGAGGTTCTCGATGCCGCGGTAGGCGATGGGAGTAAGGCCGTTTGCACCGGTGCCGGCTCCACTGCCATTGACACCGATGTTGGTATCGGCTGTGTTAAACCCTGAAACCTCACCGTTGAACCCCGTGCCACCGACCTTGTCAACGATACCTCTCCCCACCAGCGTCTGGCTGTCTGCTCCAGCATACTCCGTATAGAATAATAGCTGTACAGCTGATAGTGGCCATATACTAAAAATACCCCAGCCGGCACCGATGTTGCCGGCCAGTGTCCGGCTAGCACTGATGGTAACTGACCTGCCGGTGGGCCCGGCCGTCGTGTTGCCAATAATATTAGCCTGGGTAACATTGGTCAAAACCTCGGCGCCTGCCATCCCACAAGTTGCATCCCCTGGTTTTCTTAACCAGATTGTAGCCGTATCACCAGCCCCACCTCCGCCCCAGGCCCCTGCTGTCTTGAGATAGTCAACGATGAAGAAGCCGCCTTCGGTAGGCGTGGATACCTCATCGCCAATATTCGGTTCAAAAGCCAGGTCATCTATGGGGATGCTCCAGATACAATCAGCGCTACCTGTGTAGGGCTGTTTACCAGTTCGGGAATGCAGCTTCTCATTGGCGGCGTTATAAGCCGCGTCTGC
>JAUYHA010000149.1 GCA_030690265.1 Dehalococcoidales bacterium
TGTAATCAGCTGAAGGGTCAGGGCAAAAAAGTGAACCGAAAGCGTGTCCGGAGGTTGATGGAACTTCTGGTATCCGGGCCATCTACCGCCGTCCCAGGACTAGCCAGCCGGGCAAAGGACACAAGAGATATCCCTACCTGCTGAAAAGCTTGAACATAACCCGGCCGGATCAGGTGTGGGAGGCGGACATCACCTACATCCCCATGGCCAGAGGATTTCTCTACCTGGTGGCCATCATTGACTGGTACAGCCGGAATGTGCTCTCCTGGAGGCTGTCCAACACCCTGGATGCAGGCTTCTGCATCGAGGCGCTGGAAGAGGCGCTCCGGAAGGGCAAGCCGGAGATATTCAATACCGACCAGGGCAGCCAGTTTACCGGAGAGGAGTTTACCGAAGTACTGAAAAAACATAATATCAGGATCAGCATGGATGGCAAGGGGAGCTACAACGACAACCTGTTCATCGAGAGGCTGTGGCGGAGCGTGAAGTACGAGGAGGTATATCTGAAAGCCTACCATAACGGCAGGGAGGCCCGGCAGTCCCTGGCTGACTACATCCACTTCTACAACACCGAACGGCCCCATCAGGCATTGGGTTACAAAACGCCGGCTGAAGCCCACGCCCCCATCCCCTGGCCCCTACCCCTGTAGCAACCATTAAAGGAGATATGGTAGAATCCTTGGTACCGAAGCCCTTTGGCTTAGCGGGACCCCACCTTAACTCGGCCCCTCTCCTGTCCTAACGATGGGGTCCACCTCAGTTTTCGGGAACACGACCAGCATTTATAGAGCAGTACAGTTTGATGATATTTTACCTTCTGACCTACTTTTAGCTCATTTGCGGCGGCGGGTTGGTATTCTTTCATATTCGTTATTTCACCAAGCATCGCACGTTATTTCCTCTCGTTTTTCTGCTTACAAAAGTCTGGTTGCCAACGATTCTGGAATAGGAGAACCAGCCTTTGCCATTATAAATCCGAAGCCCCGCTTTCAAATCGTTTCTGCCGACTATTCGCCATTTCTTGGCTCTATCACTGATGCAGAGTTCGCTCACCTTCTTGGGAAACTGCCGCCAGATGAGAACATTTCAAATACACCCAATTCTTAGGTCGATGCGTATGGCCCCAAACGTAACATAATGACTAAAAGAGATTTAAGAGATTCGGTCCAATTGCTGAAGCGCGGGAATTAAGAATTTCTTCTCAAATAGAAGTTAGGAAAGCTTCTTAATTGGCCGGCTAGACAGGATTCGAACCGTGGCGTCTCTAGTGCCCATTGGAAGAATGGGTTAACTCTTTGTGTTCACTCCCGGAGGCCATGGGAAGGTTATTGAAAAAGACTCTCCCTGAAAAATCTGTTTTAGATTTCCTGGGAGTTCTAGGTATCGTCCCCTTTGGTGGGCCATTCGGAACAGTTCCCGAACTCCTGTTTGAGAAGAAGGGATTGATTCCAGCACTTCAACAGTTGCTTGTCCAAGCTGATGACCTGGGTTTCACGCTTCCCAAGAAGTGCTGAAGGAAGGAACCAGGCCTTCAGTTCCTTCCTTCTCTTTCCCGTCTACTTCTTCGCTGGAATGCCGCTACACCCGCAGCCGCACTTCCCTTGAGAGGTTGTGGACTTTGGTTCCTTCTTGCTCTTGTCCGCCATCGTTTTTCCTCCTTTCTTAATCACCTTCTCCGGGCCCAGAAGAAGGCTCTTGGTGTTTTCATTGTTCTTACTTTCTGAGGGCATCCACCTCTTCCCCGATACAACTGCATGAAGCCGAAATCGATGGTGTATCTTCTTCGTGACAGACCGATGACAGTCTACTCGACAGGTCATGCTTGTATCTCGTCAGCTCTTCCCGGAACGTAGTGAGGTCCTGTATCTTCTGGTCGATCTCGCCAAGCTTTGTCTCAACGAGGGCGAGTAGCCTCTGTTCGAGGGTATTACAGCGCCCGTCAATTGCGTATTCTACTAGCTCCTTGATTTCAGCCAACGATAGGCCAAGAAGTTTTGCCCTTGTCACCAGCCGCAGGCGTTCTATCTCGTGCATTGAATAAAGCCGATAGCCGGACTCACTCCTTCGTGGCTTGGATAATAAACCGACCTCTTCATAATATCTAATAGTCTTTGGATTGAGATGAAGTTCTTTCGCCAACTCACCGATAGTCACTCCTGCCTTCATAGCGCTTCCCTTCCTTTTACTCTTCCTGGAGATAGCATATACCTTCCAGTAACTGGAATGTCAATACCCTTTTATGATCCTGTCCAAATCTGAAACAGAATGTTATTGACAAACATAGCAGTCCTATAGTAATCTATTATTATAGAACTATCTATAATACTGTATACGTCTACAGGAGGCTAATGTGGAAGACCAGATTTACCAATATCACGCGGAGATGTGCCAGGTCTTTTCGCACCCCAAGCGATTAGAGGCAATCGATGTATTGCGAGATGGAGAAATGACGGTTACCGAACTGGCTCAGAAACTGGAATTGACCATAGGTAACCTATCGCAGCATCTATCAATGATGAAAGAGCGTCATATTCTGCTCACCCGGAAAGAAGGGAATATGGTCTACTACCGCATCGCTAATCCCAAGCTAATTCGCTGCTTTGATATGATGCGTGAAATGTTATTTGAACAAATCAGACAGGATGCAGCGCTGCTTGAAGTCAAGGCCAAATAACAAGGCACATTAGCTAATCTCACATTTGGAAAAGTAGATGAAACTGGGAATCATAATAAACACCAACAATCCGGAGACTGTCTGGAATGCGCTTCGCCTGGGGAGTGCCGCGCTTGATGACGGACACAAGGTCAGTGTATTCCTTATCGGGAGCGGCGTTGAGATAGAAAAAATTAGGGACGAAACATTCAATGTAACCGAACTCCTGAAGAAGTTCGCCAGGAAAGAAGTGAGTCTCCTGGGTTGTGGCACCTGTATGGGGCTAAGACATCAGGATGAAGCCGGGATCATCCTTAAGTCCAATCTGACCGACCTGTTAAAAATGATTGCCGATTCAGATAAGGTAGTGACCTTCGGCTGACGCAACTACCGGTATAAAAATAGCAGGTATAGAGGAGAAAAGGAAATGAAGCTTGGTATTATCCTGAACAGTAACGACCCTGAAACGGCATGGAATGCTTTGCGTCTCGGGAATACGGCTCTCGGTGCCGGCCATGAGGCAAGTGTATTTCTTATGGGAAGTGGGGTGGAGGTAGAGGAAATCAAGAGCGAGAAATTTAACGTGCCCGAAGTCCTGGGCAAATTTGTTAAAGACAAGGGCAACCTCCTTGCCTGTGGGACCTGCCTGAAAGTGAGACAGCAGGAATCAGGAGTATGCCCGGTCTCTACCATGCCTCAGTTGGTACAACTGATTGCTGACTCAGATAAAGTGGTCACCTTTGGCTAATGTTGTGGGCCGCATGTGATCTCTTTCTGAACATTGTAAAAGGGGGATACTCCAAGGAGGCGACCAATGGATAAGAGTCTAAAAACAGCGTTAATAATCGGGGGTATAGTCATCGGTGTAATCGTCATCCTATCCGTCGTGCCAGGACTTATCTGGGGATGGCAGGGATATGGCGGCATGATGGGCCCCGGAATGATGGGAGGTTACGGTACTATGTTCTTAATGCCAATTCTATGGATAGTGGTGATCGGGTTAATTGTCTGGGCTGTGGCAGCAGCCGTCCGCAGACCCGGAGATTCGGATACTGTGTCCCGGACGGTAGAATCGGCCTTGGAAATCCTCAAAAAGCGCTATGCCCGGGGCGAAATCAACAAACAGGAATTTGAAGAGCGAAAGAAAGATTTAGTTTAACAAACAAATCAAATAACGGAGGCAAACGATATGTGGTGCGTTTTATCACACCTTCTCATGCCAATGGGCTGTGGCATGGACCACGACATGAACCATGCTTCGGGATCCGAGCAGTCTGATACGCATCCTGAGTCCGCTATCGAAATACTCAAGAAGCGCTATGCCCGAGGCGAAATAAACAAACAGGAATTTGAGGAAAGGAAGAAAGACCTGGTCTGAAGAAACCAGGGCAAACATAAAAAGGGGGATAAAGACCATGACTGGTAAGAAAGTTCTTATCCTGGGTGGCGGCTTTGGGGGACTAGCGGCAGCCCAGCATCTCAGGCGATTGCTTCCGCCTGAGCACCGCATTGTAGTGATTGAGAAGAAGACCAACTTCTATCTTAATGCCTTCAACATGCAATTGATCAGCGGAGAGATGAAAGACCCTTGTGAGGGCCAGCGGGAGCTCTCAGAACTGGGGCGGAAAGACATTGACTGGGTTCATGCCGAGATCGACCGGATAGACCCCGCGTCGAAAAGAGTGCACACTTCGACAGGAATCCTGGAAGGCGATTACATGGTTATTGCCCTTGGAGCCGATAAGCGTCCCGAGGCTATACCCGGCTTCACCGAATCAGCCATCAACCTCTATGAAGCCTCCGGCGCGGTTCAATTGCGTGAAGTTCTCCAGAACTTCCATGGGGGCCGTATTGTCATCATTTGCTGCACAACGCCGTTTTCATGCCCCGGAGCACCCTACGAGGCAGCTTTCCTCACGGACTCGATACTCCGCGGCCGGCAGGCGCGTAACACAGCCGAGATACACCTTTACACCCCGGAACCGAGGCCTTTACCTTCCACAGGCACAGTCATGGGTGAAGGTGTTTTGGCAATGTTCAAGGAGCGCAACATCGAGTTCCATCCCCAGCAGAAAACGCGGAGAATAGACAGCAACGCCCGCAAGGTTATTTTTGAGGCTGGAGAGGCTTCCTTCGACCTGCTAGTTGGTGTGCCACCGCACGCTGCGCCCCGTATCGCTAAGGATGCCGGTCTTACTGATGAGACTGGATGGATTCCGGTTGACCTCCGGGTACTCGAAACGAGATTCGCCGGCGTTTTCGCCATTGGAGATATTACCTCCATTCGCCAGCCTAATCCTACAGGCTTCTTTCTACCCAAAGCCTGGGTATTTGCCGACGAGGAGGCGCGCATCGTAGCGAGGAATATCGCCAGCGAGATTCTGGCCGACGCCAATGCGAGCAAGTTCGATGGTACCGGCTCCTGCTACCTGGAGACTGGCGATGAAATGGCGGCTTATGGTTCAGGAAGTTTTTACAGTTATCCGGCGCCCCGTGTCTATATGGAGCCGCCTTCAAAACACTTCTTGAAAGAGCGCAGAGAACTTGAGCGGGAACGATTGGAAGCATTGGTGTAAGGGAACATAATCCTAGACACTTGTGGAGGTGGGGAATGAAGAAACTATATCTAGTGGCTCTGTCCATAGCAGTAATAAGTCTCGTGGTTCTGGCTGCCTGTGTCCCCTTCCCGTTTGGTGGTCCGGCACCAGGTCAACAGCCGTATCCGTACGGGCCAGGTGGCGGGATGGGTCCGGGTATGATGGGAGGCCGAGGTGGCATGATGGGTGGTGGAGGGATGATGGGAGGAGGTTGGGGTAACTATAACCCTGACCCCAATGCCAAACCTATTACCATTGACCAAGCTGCCGATGCCGTGCGGCTGTACCTAAATGCTTACGGGAGAAACCTGGTTCTAGCAGAGGTAATGGACTTCGCCTGGAACTACTATGCCGAGATAGAAGAAGAAGATACCGGCATTCATGCGATGGAGCTTCTCATTGACAAATACACCGGCAGAGTCTCCCCGGAGATGGGCCCGAACATGATGTGGAACACCAAGTACAGTCCGATGGGCGGGATGATGGGTAATTATGGGGGCGGCTCGCCTACAGCCAATATGCCTGTGACTCCTGACCGGGCAAAAACTCTAGCCCAACAATACCTGGATGCTAACCTGGCGGGTCTTACCGTGGCTGAAGTTGACACCTTCTATGGCTACTACACGCTACATACCCTGAAGGATGGTAAGCTTGAGGGAATGCTCAGTGTCAATGGCTACACCGGTGCTGTCTGGTACCATACCTGGCATGGTCCTTTCCTGGGGATGAAAGAGTACGAATAAGCCTACGAGGAAGCCTCATGACTAAACCGATTTACTTTGACTATAATGCCACCACTCCCATCGACCCTGCCGTGCGGGAGGCGATGCTCCCCTATCTGGGAGAGTACTTCGGCAATCCCTCAACCACTCATGCTTACGGGCAGCCGGTCAAAGAGGCGGTGGAACGTGCCCGGCAGCAGGTGGCTTCCCTCATCGGGGCTACGCTTGAAGAGGTCATTTTCACCAGCGGCGGCAGCGAGAGCGATAACCAGGCTATTATCGGCACGGCGTTGGCGAACCAGCATAAGGGGAAACATATTATCACTATGCAGATAGAACACCCGGCCGTGCTCAACACCTGCCGTTATCTTGAGGAAAGGCTCGGCTTTAAGGTCACCTATCTCCCGGTGGACCGATATGGACTGGTTGACCCGGGTGACATCCGCCAGGCTATAACCAAAGAGACAATTCTGATTACTATCATGCATGCCAACAACGAAGTTGGCACTATCGAGCCGATTGCGGAAATCGGCTCGATAGCCCGGGAGCGCGGGATTCTCTTTCATACCGATGCTGCCCAGTCCTGCGGTAAGGTCCCCGTAGACGTTAACCAGCTAAAAGTGGACTTGCTGACTATCGCCGGGCACAAGCTATATGCTCCTAAAGGAATTGGGGCATTGTTCGTTAGAAAGGGTATACAAATCGATTCACTTATCCACGGAGCCGGACAGGAGAAGGGGCGGCGAGCTGGTACCGAGAACGTGCCTTACATGGTGGGACTGGGGAAAGCCTGCGAGCTTGCCGGGCAAGCTCTTTCGGAATCTAGAGCAAAGGTCAAAGATTTGAGAGATAAGCTATGTCAAAGGATTGTTGACGGTCTTGGGGCAGATAAGGTTCACCTCAACGGTCACCCTGAGAGAAGGCTGCCGAATACTCTCAACATCAGTATCCGGGGCGTTGTGGGTGACGAGCTGCTCAACCGAATTCCGGAGATTGCCGCTTCAACAGGAGCTGCCTGCCACGCCGGCTCGACCGAGCCATCAAGCGTGCTTCTGAAAATGGGACTCAGCCGTGAATTAGCTCTTGGGGCACTGCGCCTGACATTGGGTCGCTGGAGCACTTATGACGAGATTGATACCGCAGCAGAGCTAATCGTGAAGCAAGCAAAGCTCCTCTCGCGAAGTGCCAATACTATCGATTACTCAATATAGGTTCACGATGACATACCAGGTCTTTGACCACCACGCAAGTGAATATGACGCCTGGTACGATACCGAGGTGGGCAAAGTTATCTTTGCCATGGAAGTGGAATGCCTCAAGCCGCTTCTTCACAGGTATAACAAACCCTTTCTTGAAGTGGGAGTGGGGTCGGGACGCTTTGCCCAGGCGCTGGGGATAGAGTACGGGGTAGAGCCAGCACCAGCCCTGGCGCACATGGCGAGAAACAAGGGAGTAAAGGTTACTAAAGCCACCGGCGAGGAATTACCTTTTCAAGATAAGATGTTCGGCGGAATTCTGATGGCACTCACTCTCTGTTTCCTGGATAACCCACAAAAAGCCCTTCAGGAAGCGTGGAGAGTTCTCCAGCCTGAAGGTGGCTTTGTGCTTGGCCTGATACTCCGCAACAGCCCATGGGCGGAGTTTTATGCCGGCAGGGGCAGAGAAGGACACCCGATATATAGTAAAGCCAAATTCCTCTCGAAAGACGAAGTGGAGAGACTACTTCTAGTATGTGGGTTCAAAGTGCTGGATTATTACTCTACCCTTTTTCAACCGCCCGGTCAAAGCATTTATCAGCGCGAATCCCCTGTTTCTGGCTATCAGCCATCAGCTGGATTCGTTTCCATTCAAGCCACCAAAGACACAAGACGTTGAAAGATGCCAACATCAAGTGACCTTTTGCTAACGGCTGACTAATTTCTGCCATATTTTTGCGAGCACTTGGTGGGGCTGAGGGGATTCGAACCCCCTCCCCTCCTCCACACAAAGGAGGTGCTCTCCCACCTCAGCTATATCCTCACATTTACCCCGGTGATCATACATATCTCTTCCTTGTCAGTCAGCCATAATATTGCTATACTGAATGGGTTGCAGATGGTAACACAGGTTATGACTTATGAGGTCATCATCGGGCTGGAGGTGCATGCTCAGCTACGCACCCGGAGCAAGATGTTCTGCCGCTGCAGCGCTGACTATGCCAGCGCTGTGGCCAATACCCATGTCTGTCCGGTATGTCTGGGGATGCCCGGTGTCCTGCCCGTTATCAACCGGCGGGCCGTGGAATATGCCATAATGACGGCGCTGGCGCTGAACTGCGCCATCTCTGAATACACCAAGTTTGACCGCAAGAACTACCCCTACCCCGACCTGATGAAGGGCTACCAGATTTCACAGTATGATGCCCCGGTTGGTTGCAACGGCTGGCTTGATATTGAGGCTAACGGGGAGGAGAAGAGGGCGGGTATCACCCGCGTCCACCTGGAGGAAGATGTCGCCAAGCTGCTGCACCGCAATTCCGGTAAAGAAGCTTACAGTCTGGTGGACGTCAACCGCTCCGGGGTGCCGCTGATGGAGATCGTCGGGGAACCTGACCTGCGTTCCCCGGAAGAAGCCCGGCAGTACCTGATGAAGCTGCGCACCATCCTCCAGTACCTGGGAGTGTCCACGGCCAACATGGAGGAGGGCAGCTTCCGCTGTGACGCTAATATCAGCATCCGCCCTGAGGGAACTACGGAGCTTCTGGCCAAGGTCGAGGTGAAAAATATGAACAGCTTTCGGGCCGTCTACCGTGCCCTTGAGTATGAGACTGAGCGTCAGAAGAAGGCAGCCAGGGATGGTGAGAGGCTGGTACAGGAGACCCGTGGCTGGGTGGAGGACAGGGGAGTGACCGTATCCCAGCGCAGCAAGGAGTTTGCCCACGACTACCGCTACTTCCCCGAGCCTGACCTGCCGCCGCTGACACTGGACCGGAAATGGGTGGAGGAGATAAGGACGAAGCTGCCGGAGTTGCCTGAAACCAGGCGTAACCGGTTTGTCAGTGAATACGGCCTGTCGCTCTATGACGCTAACCTGCTCACCGCTTCCAAGGCACTGGCTGATTACGAAGAGGAATTCGTGGCTGAAGGACAGTCCACCGCCCTGGCGAAGCCGGAAATACCTAAACTGGGCAGCAACTGGCTTTTGGGCGAGGTCAGCCGTATAATGAATGCGAACAACATTGACATCGATACGTTTAAGGATAAGGTCAGTCCCGGCCGGCTGGTTGAGCTTACCGTGCTCAACTCGCAGGGGACGGTCAGCGCCGCCACGGCCAAATCAGTGCTGGAGGCGATGTTCCGGACCGGTAAATCGGCCGCTGCTATCGTTAGCGAACAGGGGCTGGGTCAGATCAGCGATGCCGGTGAGATTGAGGGGGCTATTGCTGAAGTGATAGCGGCTAACGCTCAGGCGGTAGCTGATTTCAGGGTGGGTAAAGAACCGGCTATCAAATTCCTGGTCGGGCAGGTTATGAGACTGACTAAAGGACGTGCCAACCCGCAGGTAGTAACCGAATTATTAAAGAAAAGGCTGAGGGAAGAATAAAGTGCAGACATTTTTCAACATAATCCAGATTGTGCTGTCGGTAGCCTTGATAATGGCGATCCTGCTTCAGGTTAAGGGTGGCGGACTGGGCGGCATCTTTGGCCAGGCGGATACTGTCTACCGAACCAGACGGGGTGTCGAGAAAACACTGTTCCAGCTTACCGTTGTCCTGGTGGTGCTGTTTATCATTGTGGCGATAATATCCATCAGGGTCGCTTAGTTCAAAAAAGTAAAGGACGGGTAACATGAGTGAACAACACAGTCGCGAAGAAATCCTGGCATTAATGGAAAAAGTAGAGGTGGCGGCGGTGGCTACCTCGGCCGGAGATAGCGCCAGAATCCGCATGATGCATCACGCCGCCGACGAGGACTTTAACATCTATCTGGCGACGATGAAGGGCGACCCCAAAACAGTGCAGATGACCCATCATCCCTCGATTTCGTTGCTGATGCACCAGTCCGGGGCCGATATCAATCAGGCCGCGGAGGTTGAGGTCACCGGTAAGGCTCTCTTCGTGAGAGACCGTGAGGAAAGGGAAAAGGCCCTGGAGATGACGACAAAACGCTCCCCCGTGGTCAAGTACCTTGTCGAAACCGGCAACAGCGGTATGCTTGATTGCGTCAAGGTGATGCCGGTTACCGTGAAGTTCCGTATCTTTAACGAGATTGTTCAGGGGATGCCCCCCACCGTCCTCGAATTCCCCCAGAACCGGCAGGTGGTCAGTGACTGGCACCTCATCAAGATGAAAGTGAAGAGCTGGGTCATGGCGCTCAGGGTACCCTTCCTCACCGCCAGCGCCGTGCCGGTGCTCCTGGGGACATCAATCGCCTGGTTCACTACCGGCACCCTGTACTGGGGGTTTTTCCTGCTCACCCTGCTCGCCGGAGTGCTGGTTCATATCGGGGCTAATGTTATCAACGACTACTTTGATTACCGGAGCGGCAATGACGAGGTAAACCGGGAGTTTGTCCGTCCCTTCAGCGGGGGCAGCCGGGTGATTCAGCTCGGCTTTCTCTCTCCGGTGGAAGTCCTTTCCGGCAGTCTGGTCTTCTTTTTGGTCAGCGCCCTCATCGGTTTCTATCTGGCCTGGGCGAGGGGGCCGTTTATCCTGCTTCTGGGAGCAATCGGGCTGCTTTCCGCCATGTTCTACACCGGAGGGCTCCTGAACTGGGCAAAAAGGGGGTACGGGGAGCTGCTGGTCGGATTGAACTTCGGCGTCCTGATGACACTGGGAGCTTACTTTGTGCAGACGCAGAGCTTCAGCTGGGTTCCGGTGGTTGCCGCGGTTCCGGTATCACTCCTGATTGCCGCCGTGCTTTATATCAATGAGTTCCCTGACTACGCCGCCGATAAACAGGTGGGCAAGAACACGCTGGTGGTCAGGCTGGGGCGAGTGAAGGCGGTAGGTTTCTATACCCTGATTATGGCGGGAGTTTACCTCTCCATCGTGGTTGGGGTGGCTGCCGGTATCCTGCCCCTGCCCGCTTTGCTGGGACTGGTAACACTGCCCCTGGCGGTGAGGGCGGTACAGTATGCCCGGAAGCACCATTCCAGCTCCTTTGACCTGGTACCGGCTAATGCCCTGACCGTGACCAGCCACCTGACTACCGGACTGCTGCTCACCCTCGGCTTTGTCTGGAGTATGCTCGGCGCTCAGGGGTTCCTTTATGTTGCTATTATCGGTGTTACCTTCGTGGGCTTTGCCATTTTCATGTACCGCTACATTGAGAGGCAGAAGAACATTTTCTTTGGACTCAAGAAGGCAGTAGGCTAACCGGATAACATCCTGCGCCGGCAGAAGGAGGCGGGCTGTTGAATCTGAAAGTGTGGTTCCTGGAGACTAGGCCGCAGTTCCTGATTCTCTCTGTGGTGCTGGCGTTTCTCGGTACCGCCGTTGCCCGGTACGAGGGCTATTTTCATCCCGGTTACGCGCTGCTCGCTTTTCTGGGGTTGTTGCTGACCCACATCAGCGTTAACGTGCTTAACGACTACTTTGACTACCGGAGCGGGGTAGACCTGGAGACACAGCGGACTCCTTTCAGCGGCGGTAGCGGTATCCTGCCGGCCACCCTGCTCAGACCGCGGCAGGTCTTCTGGCTGGGTACGGGTTCTTTGCTGCTGGCAGTGCCGGTTGGCGTCTATTTTGTCATTGTACGGGGCTGGCTCCTCCTGCCGTTATTGCTGGTCGCCGCCCTGTGTATTCTCCTGTATACGCCTTTGATACTGAGGACGCGGTGGCCGGAGTGGGCGGCCGGGCTGGGGCTGGGGACTCTGCCTGTTCTGGGAGCTTACTTTGTACAGACAGGCAACTATACCCTGCCGGCGCTGGCGGCGGCAATACCTTCCGGTATTTTAGTCCATAACCTGCTTCTGATCAATGAGTTCCCCGATGTAACCGCCGACAGGAAAGCCGACCGCAAAACATTACCAATAACCATGGGCAGGAGAAGGGCGGGGCTTGTTTACTCAGTCATGACGGCGCTGGTCTATGTGTGGGTAGTCGGAGGTATTATCGCCCGGCAAATGCCTGTCTGGTCGCTGGTTACCCTGCTGACTCTACCACTGGCAGTGAAGTCCATTCAGGGGGCATTGAAGCCTGGAGAAATGTCCCGGCTGTTACCGGCGATGGCCAGCAACGTCCAGGTGGTGCTGCTGACGCAAATGCTCCTGGGTGCGGGCTATATTCTGGCGGGTGTTTTCGGAGGAATAGCGCTATTATGACAAGTGGTGCAACGAGCGGAGTGAGCCATAGCGAACCGCTGCACCGCATGTTCACCACCGTGCCGCCCCGTTACGACCTGATTAACCACGTCATCACCTGGGGACTGGACTCAAGATGGAGACGGGAAGCCGCCCTCGAGTGTTTGTCGGCACAACCGCAGCGGGTGCTTGACCTGTGCTGCGGTACCGGCGATCTGGCTGTCAATATTGCCCGTCTGGCTGATTATGATATTGCCGTGACCGGCATTGATTACAGTCAGCCGATGCTGGCAATCGCCATGGAAAAGGCGAGGTCAGTTCCGGGGAAAGGGCGCGTCCTGTTCACTCACGAGGATGCCGGTAACCTGCCTTTCCCTGATGGGTCTTTTGATTGCGTCGGCATCTCTTTTGCATTTCGTAATCTGACCTATAAGAACCCGCTGGCGGAGCGCCATCTTGCCGAGGTGCTGCGGGTATTGAGTGACGGCGGACGGTACGTTATTGTGGAGACGAGCCAGCCGGATTCGCGCTTGATCAGGCAGTTGTTTCATCGTTACCTGCGCTGGCTGGTCTTTAGAGCCGGATACTGGCTTTCCGGTAACC
>JAUYHA010000181.1 GCA_030690265.1 Dehalococcoidales bacterium
ATATCAGGCCAGGCTACCTTTGGTTCTAACGCTTCAATCTCCGGCAATCTTGAGATAGGTGCTAACGGCTTCGTTATCCGCTCAGCCGGTGTATCTTCATCTCTGGCCTTTGAGACTACGAGTTATGCCAGTGCTTCTGCATTGTGGGGAGCAGGATTATCTAATTGCGGCTCAACTAACAAATTACAATGGGGAAGCGGAACCTTTACCTGTGTGGCTGACCAGCTAGGTGGAGGAGGAGCGGCTAATATACAGATAAGAGAATTGGATGGAGACAGTGTCTCTCCTGTGGCCACTATTACCTTCCATGCAGACCACTTTACTGTCACCGCTTCTGCCGGCTCAGCCACTGATGCTGTGATAGCTCTGGACTGGACTAACGGCCCTGCTTCCCGAACCGCAGACCAGACGATATCCGGATTCTGGGCATTTGATAACTCCGCCTCAATATCAGGCAACCTTGAGGTGGAAGGTACGGCCTCGGTATCTGGAGCGGTTACATTAAACGGAGCCTTAACCTCATATGGAAACAACACCTTTAACGGAACCAATACCTTTAATGCCCGGACTGACTTTGGGGCTAATGCCTCATCTACGGCTGACTTTGAGATAGCAGGATTTGCTTCATCTTCCTTCCTCTACGGTTCAGCCCTCTCTACATGTACTGCCTCCCAGAAACTGCAATGGGGTTCCGGTGTATTTAGCTGTGTAACTGACCTTGATACCGATACCATTAAAGACCTTGCAGTAAGAGAGCTTGGTTCATTTGATGACCAGTCTGTGGCTACCATATCCTTCCATCCTGATCACTTTAATCTGACGGCTTCCAATTCAGAGGATGTCATTGTTAAGCTGGACTGGACCAACGGCCCTGCATCCCGAACCGCAGACCAGACAATATCAGGATTCTGGAATTTTACGGGTAATGCATCCGTATCTAATAAACTAGAAGTCTACAATACAACGGGTACGGCATCTCTGGAATTATTCGCAAACAACAATTCCTCCCAAAGATATTTATTAACTACGGCTTCTGAATCTTTACAATTTAGAAATAACGCAGGCACTGCATTGGTTACTCTTGCATCTGGCGGGAATGTGGGGATAGGGACGAGTAGGCCGGAAGTAAAATTACATGTTCTAGGTGCGACAAAAATTGAAGAAGCGCCGGGCGCATCCGGAAATATTTTTGAAGTTGAGCGGGATGACGGCTTTGTCAGGTTTTGGGTTGATGGAACTGGTGATCCAAACTGGACTACTGCGACTGGGGGAAACCTAACATTAACTGGCCAATTTAATGTTCTAAACGCCTCAATCTCAGGCAATCTTGAAATAGGTGCTAACGGCTTCGTTATCCGCTCAGCCGGTGTATCTTCATCTCTGGCCTTTGAGACTACATCCTATGCGAGTGCTTCTGCTTTGTATGGTTCAGGTCTCCAGACATGT
>JAUYHA010000191.1 GCA_030690265.1 Dehalococcoidales bacterium
GGAGTGGTGGGGGAATATTTGAGCGAGCTGATGAGGCTGGAACTCACCCGTTTCCTGGGAAGGAAGCCCTATGAACGGGTAAAGGTGGAACCGAATCATCGCAATGGCTCCTACACGCGCAGATTTACGCTTAAAGGCATCGGAGAAGTGCCGGTGGAGATGCCACGGGACCGCAAAGGAGAGTATCAGACCCAGGTTATTCCTAAGAGCAAGCAGTATGAGGACGAATTGAGGCAGGATATCTCAGTGATGTTCTTAAGCGGGGTGAGTACCCGCACCTTATCTATGATTTCCAAGCGGCTAATCGGCCGCAAGATATCTCCCGGGGAAGTGAGCCGGGCCAGCCACGCATTGGTCCAGGCCATAGAGAAGTGGCGGAACCGGAGTCTCTCTTCGCTGAAATACAAGTACCTGTTTTGTGACGGCGTCTATTTTGAGATGCGCATAGCCCGGACCATCGAGAAGGTCTCGGTACTAGTGGTGATAGGGGTCACTGAAAGCGGCCAGAAACAGGTCATAGGCCTTCAGTCAGGCGATAAGGAATCAGCCTCTAGCTGGCGGGAGCTTTTTAAGGATTTGAAGCGTCGCAACATGGATAGTCAATCAGTCACGCTGGGGATTATGGACGGATTACCTGGCCTGGAGAAGGTCTTCAGGGAGGAATTTTCCCAGGGAAAGGTCCAGCGATGCCAGGTTCACGTTGTGCGCAATGTCCTGGCCAAAGTCCCTCAGAAACTGAAACAAAATGTGGCCGATGATATTCGTTCCATATTCTATGCTTCCAGCAAAGAGAAAGCCCATGAACTATCCACCCAGTTCACCGAGCACTGGCAGAAGGATGTCCCGTCTGCTGTGAAGTGCTTGCAGAACTCGCTGGAATCCTGCCTGACCTTCTTCGAGTTTCCTGTGGAGGAATGGATTTCACTTCGTACCACCAATGTCATTGAGCGGTTGAACAAGGAGTTCAAGCGGCGGACCAAACCGATGGAGATAGTGGCCGGAGAGAATGCCTGTTATACACTGCTGGCCTTTATCAGCATAAAGATGGAATTACACTGGAGGTCAAACCCTGTAGGGAAAGTGCACTACAATCTGCCCTCTCTTCATAATTTAATTGCAGGAGATTTCACACAAACCACTTGACAATACCCAAGGAAAGCATAATACGGCATGATGCTTCAATTGGTTATGAACAAGACGCAGACAAGAGGAGAGGTTGTACAATATCAGATAGTGGCATAGTAGTAGTTCAAAAGGGAACGGAAATAAAAAGAATCGACCCCCCACTTTTTACCAATCTGTAGGCTCTTTATTGACGGCATAGTAATGTTGCTTCTCGTCTTTGAGTATGAGATTACTTTTGATGCTCTCTAATATTCGATTCATAGTAG